>CAZLFA010000107.1:0-4433 GCA_964558665.1 uncultured Syntrophaceae bacterium | reverse complement strand
CCGATTAACTAAAATTTTACTGTTATCGGCAGCGAACTGCGGAAGATGGGTTAGACCAGGATAATATTCACTTATCCAAGTGTCTATACGTTCTATTGCGTAATCTGGGATTAATGATCTCAGCGCTCATCAGCCATCATGCCGTGGTATCCAATATTTTCCCTACATCGGTATCAGTTTCCGCAGGATGCTTCATCTCATATTCAAATTCTTCCTGTGCTGAAACGGTGCCGTCCTTATTGGTATCTTTTTTATCATAAATTGCACTGCTCGATTCGGAAGATGTATCGGTACCTGAACTTGACAGGTCTACTGTATCCGTGGTCCCTCCGGCCTGCTGTCCCTTCATGTTCCCGGAACCGCCTGGCGGGGGGGCTTGCGCCATCTTTGATTTGATATTGCTATATATCTCCTGAGCGGCTTCCAGGTCACCAGATTCGAGGGCGTTACCGAGGCTCTCCATATCGGTGCTCATCGGATCATCGGTGTTGTCTTTCTTCGCCGGGGCGTTTTTTTGTAACTGGGCATACGCCTTCTTGGCTTCCTCCAAATTTCCTGATTGTAGCGCGCTGCCAAGACTGTCGAAGTCGTTTTTGAATTGAGCAAAGGGATCGGTTTGACCGGACTGAAATAAACTGGTGCTTGTCGATACTGCTGAAATTCCCATTGTAACCTCCTTTCTTTGATGTAAACAAATTATCGGTGTCTGAAATTAAAACTTCTTTCTTTAAAGAAAAAGCTAACCACTTCCATCTCTGCATTGAAAATGCATATTGAACAGGCTTCATGCTGCTTTGTATTTACACTATCGGCCTTCCGGTGAAAAACATAAGGTACTTTACAAAACTTAACATTTTGAAAATCTTACTTCTTTTTACTCAGGGAAGGGGTGATCTTTTATGGTTTTTATATATCCGGAAACGCCGGACGGAAACTAAATAAGCCGACAAACATAATGATGGGAACGATGGGAAGCGATACAATATCAGATTCAGGCAACAGCCTTCTCCGTCTGCAAAATTTAGAAATGCATCGGGGGGGATGTGCAGTGAAGCGGGAATTGTGCGCAGGGCTTGCATGCCGGGCCGGAGTGTAGTAATCTTTCCCCGGAGTCTGAACGGGGAGGCGCTCATGAATTCCGGATTGTTGTATGCAGGCAAGGTATCACTCCCGCCTGCTGATGACGTGCATGCGGTTATTTCGGACAGGAAAATAGACCTGCCGACTCTTCCGGTGGTCATCCTGAAGCTGTTGCATATCACCAGTGACGAATATGCCTCACTGGATGATCTTGCGCGCCTGGTCGAGACCGAGCCGACGATCCTTATGAAGATGCTGCGCATTGTCAATTCGGCGGCGTTCGCCCTGCCGCACAGGGTATCCAATGTCAGAGATGCGATTCACCATGTCGGCTTCCGGGCAATCAGGACGCTTGCCCTTGAAGTGACCCTCTTTGAGCAGCTCGTGGCGCCGTCGCGCCGTCATTACTTCGATCGCATTCATTTCTGGCAGCACTGTCTTTCCGTCGCCTGTATGAGCAAGGCGCTTGCCGAGGAATTGAAGTATCCCGATTCTGATGAAGTGTACGTCGCCGGGCTGCTTCATGATATCGGCAAGATCATTCTTGATGTATACGGCCGTATCTCCTACAGCGAATTCCTCAAGCATCTGCCGCCGGCGAACGGGCTTCTGGTTGATGAAGAGACACAGGTAATAGGCATCGGCCATGATTCGCTCGGAGCTTATTTCTGTTCCGAGTGGGGATTGCCCGAAAGTTTTGTGCTGGCAATCCGCCTGCATCATGAAAGATTTGCGCATCTGGAGTTGATCCCGGAGCAGGCATTGATGATTGCCATCGTATCTCTGGCGAATTTTGTCACGTGGACTCAGGGCATCGGTTCAGTTAAAATTATGCGCCATCCCATCCTCCAGCCCGAAGTGTCAGAGCTGATCGATTTGGAGCACATCAGCCTGCGGAACCTGCTAGGGCGTATGGATCGCGAAGTTAAGGGAATCGCCGATTTTTACAACTTCAATTTCCCCTCGGCCGAGGTATTTCGGGAGAATCTGCTCCGGGCGACAATCGATTTGAGCAGAAGGAACACGGAATACCATTATCATGAAGCTGAACTTCAAAAAAAGGTTGAGTCGCTGGCAACGCTGAAAAAGAGTGTCGCCGCGCCGCACAGGAGCCTTGAACCGCGCGAGATTATAAGGAGCACGCTTGATGCTGTGCAGCGCGAGTTTCTGTATGACCGGCTTTATGTTTTTCAGATCGAGGAAAAAAAGCGCATGCTCGTTATCACCGACTGTGTTGACACAACCGGTTCCAGCGACAGCCTGCTAGGGATTGAGGTTGAGATAACGCCGCAGCATGAAGGCTTTATGTCCTGCCTGAGACAGAAAAGCCCGGTCATAATAAGCGGTGCTACCGAAACAGACAGTGAACTGCTGCAGCGGTTCGGCCTGACGGAAATGGGGATCATCCCGGTCACCAGCAATAACAGGGTGCTGGGACTTATCGGAGTCGATTGCATAATGTCCGGCCGTAAGGTAGAACAGGCCGAGCTTTTCCCGGTTTCCATCGTTGCCAACGAACTCGGCATGGCGCTCGAACGGGCGCGTCTTTTCGAGAAGTATCGCGTCAAGGCTGCCTTCGACGATCTTACATCGCTTTACAACAAGGGTTCAATCTGCGAATTGCTTGCAGGGATATATAAACGGATGGCGGCAGGTCAGGAAAGCCTTTCCGTCGCCATGATCGATATCGACCACTTCAAGCGGTTTAACGACTCTTTCGGCCACCTGGCCGGCGACAATATCCTTCAGCTTCTTGCCACAGCAATGCGCAGGTTCTCCCGGCCGGGAGATCATGTAGGCCGTTTCGGGGGTGAGGAATTTATCGTTATCCTTCCTGATACTGATTTTAATCAGGCAATGAAGTATGCGGAGCGTCTGCGCAGGGAGATTGAAAAACTGGGGAAACTGCTGCTGAAGCGCTATCGCGGGCAGCCGCTGACCATCAGCATCGGCGTCTCAGCGTATGAGTCCGATCTGAAAGGCTGGCAAATGCTGGTCTCAAAAGCTGATGAGGCATTGTACAGCGCGAAAAATCTGGGGCGAAACCGCGTTGTCGGAATGTGCGGTCCGGTCAGAAAGTTTTCACCATGATGAAATCGTTTCAGGAAATGGCGGTGCAATCCGCTTCCGCGCTACCGTGTAATGCAGTATATGGCACCTCGGTCAAAGAGGCTTTCCGCGGCTCAGAATATTTTTCACAGGAAAATATTTGATTCGCCGCTTGAAAACCTCTTTGACCGGGATAATATTCCCTAAAATTTCAAATTTGCCTGACATCATTTCCCTCCACAGCAGACAGAATACCGCTTTCTGCATTCGGAAATTCTCTTTGTTAATGGCATCAATATTGCTGTAACTACCAGGGGCGCAAAATCCTCGCATGTTTTCATTTTATAATTGAAAATTAAAACTGTTGATATTGCTGATAATTTGACAAGGTGCTTTTGGCTTGAGGGCAACAATAGTCATTGTTTTGACGCAGTATTGGTGAAGGAGGTCAATGAATTTATGGAAATCAAGATTGCCGGTGACAGTGTAAAGAATATCCACAGAGCCAGGTCACAAGCTTCTGTCAAAGAGGTTTCAAAATCATTTGCCGGTGAATTAAGGGCCAGCATGGAGCAGGGATCGGCAGCAGCCGTTCCGGTCACTAATAAGCCGATTGAATACATAATCAAGAAGGGGGATAATCTCTGGAATATCGGGAGGAAAATATTCAAGGTTGATCCCTATCGGATAGCCAGGGACAACGGCTTGACCAATCCGAATAAGCTTAAGATCGGCCAGAAATTAATTATAAACCCTTCAGTGTCCCAGGCCGTTAAGCCCAAGGCAAATGATGTCGTGACCGCGAGCTGGTATGGTGTGGGACATCACAATAAGAAGACGGCCAGCGGTCAGCGTTTCAATATGTATCAGAACACCCTGGCCCATAAGACATTACCTATGGGAACGAAGGTGCGGCTGGTAAATCCTGACAACGGCAGGATGGCCGAGGGAGTCGTGAACGACCGGGGACCTTATATTAAAGGCCGGGATGTTGACGTTTCTTACGCCCTGGCTAAACAGCTCGGCTTTATCCAAAAGGGAGTCACAAAGCTGAAAATGGAAAAGATATAAATCCCTGAAAAGAATATGATGAAGATGGGAAAATTAAGAATAGCCTTGATACCGGTTTTTGCATCTGCCATCTTTCTGTCATTTTATCGTCCTGATCACGGCTGTGTTTTGCCCTGTTCACGAAGCAAACACATATAAAGTTCCAGTATGAATATCATCTTTATCAGTTTCAGTGGTATAAATTCTGGCAACTCCGTGGATAACGGCAGCCAGACAGGATAATCAGGTATTTA
>CAZLFA010000106.1:0-4472 GCA_964558665.1 uncultured Syntrophaceae bacterium | reverse complement strand
TCTCATTAGTTATTTAACAACAATCTTTCAGGTATCTTGGACAGTAATGATTTTTGGCATATGATTTGTATCGAAACGGTCATCAAAGGAGGTTCCAGATATGAATATAAAAGCCACTGTAGTCAGCGAAAATTGTGTTTTTAACCTTCCCGGTGCCATTGCTGAACATGGCCTTTCCATCTTTTTGGAAACTGCGGCGGGAAATTATCTGCTGGATACCGGTCAAGGGAAAGCGGTGGTAAACAATTCCCTGGCATTGGGTCTGGACCTCAGAACAATCAACGGCATTATCATGAGCCATCATCATTTCGACCACACGGGAGGACTTGTTCCCGTCCTCGACCTAAGTGGACCGGTGGATATCTATGCCCATCCTGATTTTTTCAAAGAAAGCTATAGTGTCAGGGGAAATACAGTGCGTTACATAGGCGTGCCTTATCCCCGACGGCTTCTTGAAACCAAGGGGGCAACGTTCAAATTCAGCGATGAATTCCGACAGATCGAACCTGAAATGTGGTTGACGGGGGAAGTACCCCGCCGGACCGATTATGAACTTGGTGACGAAAAGCTGGTCGTAAAATCAGGAGAAGGATATGTGAAGGATGACCTCCTAGATGATCAATCGGTTGTCATTGAAACCGAAAAGGGGCTTTTTATCATCCTGGGATGCTGCCATTCCGGAATAATCAACACCCTAAGTTATATCGTTGAGAAAACAGGGCAGAAACATATTCATGCAGTGATCGGCGGAACCCATCTCGGCCCTGTGCGCGATGAGCAGAGGGAGAAAAGTATCGATGCCCTCAAGGCGTTTGATATAGATCGTCTCGGAGTTTCACATTGCACTGGGCTGAAAACTGCATCCCGGCTGGTCACTGAGTTTGAAGGCCGCTTCTTCTTCTGCAATGTGGGGACTGTGGTGGAAGCGTAATTGCTTAACTTACATGAGGAGAGGACATGTCTCAAAAAGCCTTTCAGGATTACTACCCCGACCTTTAAAGATTCAGGATGAGCAGTTGTCATTCAGTTGGCATTGAATTGGACAGCATTTTAAACAGGAGCAAAAAAAAGAGGTAACCTGATTTTCAAAGAGCGTTAATATGTTAATAACCCGTCCAAGTGCCTGATTTTACAGATGGCACATAGACGATTTTAGATTATTTTTGACAGAAGTGAATATTTATATGAATTAAGCTAAGAGGATATGAACCTTTCATTCCGAAATAGAGAGATTTTCTCTTCAAGTTTTTGCGTCGATATCTTCAAATTGACTGATCTGAACAGAACCATCAGGAAATTTGGCGATGATCTCCAGATCGCCCCCCATCGCCTTTATGAAGTTTCTTAATGTGCTTATATACATGTCTGTGCGTTTCTCAAGTTTCGACACAGCAGCCTGTTTTACAGACAGAGTTTGAGCCAGTTGCTCCTGACTCAAGTTCCTGGCGTGACGTAACTCCTGTAGAGGCATCGCATTGAGAAGGGTTCGCGTCTTTTGTGCCGCTTGCTTCCTTGCCGAGGGTTTCATTTTGTTTCTCAGTATAGAGTAAGGTTTGCTCATAATCAGCCTCCCTTTTCGCCTTCTGAAGACTTTAAATGTTCTTCATAAATTCCTTCAGCTATAGGTACGTGTTTTTCGTACCAACGCTTACCGTCAACCTTTCTCCCGCCAATAAGCAGAATTGCAACTCTGCGAGGATCAAAGGCATATATGATTCTGTACGGTTTCCCTTTATGCTGAATTCTCAGCTCTCTTAAAGTCCCGTATCTGGTTCCCTTGAGATCCGAGCTGTAGGGATATGGCAGGTGGGGACCCTTTTCTTCCAATAAACCGACAACTGCATCGATGTCGATCTGTTCTTCCTCGTCCAGGCCAAGCCACCATGCCTAAAAGTCGTCAGTGTATTCAACTTCCCATGCCATGGAAGGAATATAACCTCTATGGAATGTTTAGTCAATATGTTTCTGATCAATGAATGCCGTTTGAACTCTTCATTTTCTTCAATATGTCCGTTTAGCGATATCGAGGCGTAATATGAAGGTTTTGACAGTACGACATGTAAATCGCAATGCATAAAGAGTCAATTATCAGCCCCAAAAGACCTCAACGTTCTGATTGGTTATCTTCGATAATTCTATTTGCCATGGAGCATGTCCATCCACCGGATTGCTTCGGAATCACTTATTTTTCCGAGATAGACCTGGGTGGTCTTCAAATCCTGATGCCTCAAAATTACTTTCGATACTACTTCCAGGGGCACACCGTTTCTGCTGGCATAAGTGGCTGAGTATCTCCGGAGATCATGGGGTGACACATGAACATTCAATTTAGCCCCGAGTCCTTTCACAAGAGCCCTCGCCGTAGAATAACAGATGGGGAATATTCGGTCTTCATCATGAAAGGCCTTCTCTTTTACATACTCGGCCAGTTTTCTGGATAAACCTTCCGGCATGTACGCTTTCTCGGCCTCTTTGCCTGATTTTGGCTCTCTTAATGTTATTGTTCTGTCGGCGACATCTGACATTCTGATCTTGAGCAATTCGCCGATTCTCAGTCCGCATCGAGCCTGAAGCTCCAGGATTAGCCGGTCCCTTTGCCCTTTCGTGTTGTAGATCATCTCATCCACTGTTTCCCGATCAAGAATCTTATGAGGCGGATATTTTGGCGCCTTGAAGGATTTGCTGAGCAGTGGCGTGTTGCATGGGTTCCTCATGTTCAGGGAGCATCGGTCTATGATGAAATTGTAAAGTGCTTTCAACTGGGCGTAGCGCAGTCTCCTTGTCGATTTTGAAAGGTTCTTTGTCATATCCTCCAGAAACTGGAATATTTCGTCAGAGCTGATATCAGCCAATGGTTTCTGTGCGTAAATTGCCATAAACCTGTCCAAGATAAGGTCGTAGCTGGCTATAGTTCTTTTCTTATGGTTTGCCTGAAGATAATACTTGAATAGGGTAATCGCTTCTTTTGCAGTCATGGTGCACCTCCATAATTTCTTTAGGGTTGAGGTCTTTGGGGAAGAAAAATTATAGAGGAACAGATCAGACAAAGATAGAAGAATAACAGTTTTTGAAAATAGAACAGGAAGCCTAGAACTTCAAAAACGGTATCTACAAAGCGAGAGTTTTCGATTCGGAATTGCGGTGATGATTAGCAATCGAAGTGAAGTTCCGATAATGAAGCTGAATCCAGTTTGTCCCCAAATGACGACACAGCCATGGAAAACCTGGCGCGCTATATAATCCGGGCGTCATTCTCACAGGAGCGTATGCAGTATCTGGATCGGGAGGGGAAGGTCGTCTATACAGCCAAAGACGGGAAGTCCAGCAAGGTTTCCCCCGCACAGGAATGGCTGGCCGCCATGTGCTCCCACATCCCGAACCGGGGCGAGCTGATTGTGCGTTACTACGGATACTACAGCAACGTCTCGCGGGGAAAACGGCAGAAGGAAGGCATAGCTGAGGCTATCCCCTGTATTCTCGAATCGCAGGGAGATGAAAAGACCTTCCGGCGGAACTGGGCGCGATTGATTCAGAAAATCTACGAAGTCGATCCCCTCATCTGCCCAAAATGTCAGGGCGCCATGCGGGTCATCAGCAGCATCGAGGACCCTTCGGTCATCCGGGACATTCTCGAACACCTGGGATTATGGCTGGCAAGAGCCAGACCGCCGCCCAGAATCCATGACCCGCCTGTCTGCATGCACGGCGCAGGCCGGTCGGCTGCCCCTTACATATCGGATGACGTCTCGCCGCAGATCCCCGTTCATGACAACACCTATGGGGACCCTCAATACTCCTGGGACGATTATATAGAGGCATAACGCATCGTAAAGAGAGGCGTGCCGGAAAGGTCTGCCCGAAACGCGCCTCAAAGCTTGTCTCCGCGAAGGCGGGGATACCGATCTGACGGGTGACTCGACCGAAAGGTATGACGACTTCTCAAAAAGTCACCCCCGCAATACACCCCCTTTGCTGGCATCGGTGCCGCACCCCACATATGGGGGCAATATCTTATTGACACACAAGGCCGGCAATCGTATACATTCGAACCACAGAAGCAAGTTCTTATCAAAAAAAAGAAACCTTGCTTCTGGTGGGCCGATGTCAGGCCCCAAGTCGATGGCAAAGGCATAACGTATCGATGATATCTGAAAGCTTTGCTTGCCGCATGCAACGAGGCCGATTTGCTGGATAATAAAAACCGTACCGTCCGTTATCTGCGGCTTTCCGTTACGGACCGCTGCAATCTGAGATGTATCTACTGCATGCCTCAAGAGGGCGTGAAGTTCCTTCCTTACGATGAAATTCTGTCCTACGAAGAGATGCCACTCATCATGAGGTTATGCGTTCAGCACGGCATCGGTGAATAACGGGGAAAGCCCCGCTAGAACGACGGGGAGTCTAAAAAGAACCTAGTGTAGTGTCCATCCGGAAACCCCGGTTTTGAAAGCGGGGTTTATATAAAAGCCGGA
>CAZLFA010000105.1:0-5117 GCA_964558665.1 uncultured Syntrophaceae bacterium | reverse complement strand
CCGATTAACTAAAATTTTACTGTTATCGGCAGCGAACTGCGGAAGATGGGTTAATCCACAAAAAAGATTCCCCTGCTAAGTTTTGTCCGGAAATACCGGAGTAAATGTGAAGGCGCTTTGCATCAGGGGTCCTCCGCGGTCCGGATCGTTCCTTATGCTGACAGGCCGGAGAAGATTTTGGGAACTTTTCGAATCCCCCGTTTGTCTAAAGGATAAAAAGAGACAAGGAGGAACGGTTATGCCAAGAAAAATAATATTAATGGTGATTGCGGTTTTGCTTCTTATGCCGGTTTATGTACATGCCTATAGAGGTCATGGGAGTGTTGTCGATGTCAGTGTTGTTTCCGATTATGGGGAAATCTATCCGCTGTATCGCACTTATCCGCGTTCTTTGCAGGCCGCGAAGTACTTCTATCTGGAAGCTGTTAAGGGCGAAAAATACAATATCCGCGTGTCGAACCTCTCGGGAAGAAGGGTCGGGGTTGTGATTGCAGTTGATGGAAGAAACATTATCAGCGGACAGAAATCGGGACTGAGCCGGAATGAAAGAATGTATATAATAGCGCCTAACGGCTTGAATACATTCGAAGGATGGAGAACAGCGATGGACCGGACAAACCGCTTTTACTTCACAACCCAATCGAATTCTTACGCAGAAAGAGTTTTTGCTGACGGGTCGGCGATGGGTACGATAGCGGTTGCCGTGTTCTATGAAAAGCTGCCGGATGTCAGCCTGCATTACAAGCAGAGATTGCGGGCGCAGGAGGCACCCGCCGGCGCTGAGCCGGAAAGCAAAAGCGCAGACAGGATGAAGAAGAGCGAGCAGGCGGGCACCGGATTTGGCGAAACGACGTATTCGCCTGCACATGTTGTTCAGTTTAATCCTGAATATTCTCCGGCGGAGAAGCTGATCTATAAGTATGAATGGCGTTCGGAACTCTGTAGAAAAAGGATTATCGGCTGTAACCAGAAAAACAGATTCTGGCCTGATAACCAGGGATTTGCTCCTGTGCCGAGAGATTTCGGCGGTTGAAGCAAATTCTGCATGATCGCTGAGTCTGGCGGCGCTCAATGAATCGTGACATATACTCCCGGGAGCTGTTGAAAATGCCCGGGAGTATATTCATAACGGACTCTTAACTGAAAGCTTTGAATGCCCTGTAAGCATCAATGCTGTTGAATTTCATTTCCGCAGGAAGATCGACCAGCCTGCATAAAGCGACGAGAGGCTTAAATCGATAGCCCCCGACGCCTCGGCTACCGGAGTGAATCCGCAGTCTTTACACGATATGTTTCCTCTTCTTTTTGCGTAACACCCTTCTGAAATGACGCCGTCCGGGTCAACATTGATCAGCACGTCGTCATGGCATGTCCATGTGTTGAAAATCATACCTTTAAGGCTCTTTACGGAATTCAAGATGGGGAACCCCTGTCTCTTCATTCTAATGACATCCTCTATTGCCTGCTGTCTCTCTTCAGGAGGGAGGGCCAGATTCTCCTCTCCCTTCCCGTAGGGATAGAAGAACTGGACCGTTACTCCTCTGACGGAGGGAAGACCGGACAGCTTTTCCATAAGCTTCCTCGCATCCCGCCAGTTGTATCTGTTGAGGGTAATGTGTATGAGGACGTTAGGGTGATCAGAGGCCCGGAGATTATTCCATGTTCTCTTGAAAGAATTGCTGCGGAGATGATCATGAGTGTCCTCCAGGCCGTCAAGGCTTACCCAGATAACGTCTGCCGGCACAGCAAAAGGGAGGGTGCCGTTGGTTGTGATCGCCACTCTGGGAAACAGTGCTTTTGCGTGGCGTATAAGATCCGTCAGTCCGTATGAGCCATCTTTCCAGAGGAGCGGTTCCCCTCCTTCAAAAACGACTATCTGCGTATTCAGTTCCTTCAACATAGCAAGAGACCGGCATGCCGTGTTCCAATCCATGTGAATATTGCGGTACTCTTCCCTGTGGAAAGGACATGCGCGGCATGCAAGATTACACCGGTAGGTCAGTTTGAAACTCGCGAGAAGTGGTGCTTTATGTCCGAGCAATTTTCGCTGTAAAAAATATTTACTGAGGCTGAATAGGAAAAACATCAGAATCTATTAAAATTGAGATTGCCGGCAGATATTATTATACCTGCCGGCAAGAATGTTTCTGGAGCTTTCAGCAGCTGCAGGAACTTCCGCAGCCTGCTGAAGCCGGCAGGTTGGCTGTAATCTTAAAACCCGAATCCCTTGCCGTTTGGATAAAGTCGACTTGGATCGGCTTTACTTCCTCGTAAAGATCCTTATCTATCACGAAGTCCAATCCCTTTTCGGAGATGGCCATATCCTCTTCTTTTGACTCATCCAGAGCCATGCCCAGGGAGGGACCTCCTCAGCCGGCCTGCATGATGATCCTGATAATATGGGGAAGTTCCTGGGTTTTAAGAAACTCCTTTATCATTTCACTTGCTTTATCTGTTACTTCTAACATGTTTCCTCCTGTTGAGATGTTTTGATTACTGTATAGAATTTCTTGAAGCTCGCTCACATGTTGATGAATAAATCAAGAAGAATGTGCGTCAGGATAATTGTTCCGGAGAATCTTAATAATCGTCCTGGCCTGCCTTTTCAAAGGCCTTTTCCATTACTTCTGCCGCCTCTTTGTGAAGATTGTCAAACTTGAATACAATGCTTACACGGTGAATGGCGCCGTTAACATGCCAGGATTTAATCGTCAGTTTTAAAAGAGTGGGGCTGATGTCGCGTGCTATTCCTTTTCCGAAGTCATCAGGGAACATTATCGACATTTTTTGAGCCAGCATAAGCTTTTCCGCGGATTCCGGGCAATCCAGCTCACAAAGAACACCGCTGATGCTGATGTTTATAATGTCGGCGGTAATATCGATGTCTCCGAAGGTGATAACCGCTCTTGTGTCAGGTATGCAATATCGTGTATGAGCTCGTATACTCCTAGGGTTCAGCACCTGATCAATGGTGGTTCGTAACTGGAGTGATGTGCAGGGAACCTTCATAAGATTGTAGATGCCGTGTTCGGCCAGCAATGTCTGTTGCGCTTTGTCATCAGATGCTGTCATGACTATGAAAGGCGTCGTCTGGTTGATGCCGGAGGCTGCATGTTTCTGGAAGGCGATACCGTTCATATTGGACATCTCCATTCCGCACATGATCAGATCGTATTTGCTGTTCTGCAGTATCATTGTCGCGTCAAGAGGTGATGTGAACCAATCGACCGCCGCATCACTGAACTCGGCAAGCACGTGCTGCTGCAGCGTCCTGACTGTTCTGAAATCATGTATCAGGAGAATTTTTATCGGCATTGCAAATAACTTCCTTTCTCGTCGGTTTCTCTTTTTGCGATTTGAAATGCTAAGATAAAAGACAAAAACAATATAGTTTGCCTTCGTCTTGCAAAAAGCAACGTGGAGAGAAAATATAGGAAAAATATATCTCGGTGTCAATGCAGAAAGGTGATAAATAAAAAAATGAAAGACCATTGTAAAGAGTGGTCGGTGTGATAAAGAAATGAGGAGAATCAAATGTCACGTGCCGGAGATTACATAGATGCGTTCTGTCCCAAATGCGGTTTATTGCTGGCCCATATAATTATTTATGAATTATATGGAAAGGTGTCCAGAGTACAATGCCGGACATGCAAAACTGAGCACAAATATAGGGGAGGAAAACCGGAGATAAAAAAAAGAACGGGTGTATCGAGAGCTTCATCGTCCTCTGTTGCCAAAACAACATCAAGGCAGGTCAATTTGATGGATTTGCAGTGGTGGCAGGAGAAGAAGACATCGCTGTCTGCTGAATGCGACATACAGGATTATAAATCAAGCGGCGTGTTCAATAAAGGCGATGTTATAAAACATGGGCTGTTTGGGATTGGTTTTGTGGAGAAAATCATATTCGATACGCAAATGGAGGTTCTCTTTGAGGGGGGTGTTAAAAGATTGGCGATAAAGATAAAAAAAGGAGAGTGATCGATGTGTCTGAACTTCCGGTTCAGAACTGGAAGTTCAGTTGATTTCCTTCAGTTTCTTACCATAAGCCATATTGCTGAAATCAACGGCCATGTGCCTGATTTCGTTGATCTCTTTGAGAGTATAGTGGTTGTCAGATCCCGATTTCTCCACTACAATGGATATCCCGTCTGCCGCGTTGTAGCCTCCGGTGTTGGGTTCCAGGGGAAATTTGCTTTCAGGCCTGTTATTGTATGACTGGTGCGTAGTGTCCACCAGGTTATTTATAGATGATCTGACTTTCACATAACCTTTGCTTTCCAAACTGTCTAAAATCTTCTTTGATATACTGGATATCCTTCCGTACGGGATCAGTGCCCTGAATTGAAACCAGAATGTGACAAGCTGACAGTCGCCAAATACAGAACCCGATATGGATTCACCCTCGTTTACCATGCTGATATTGGCATCGGAACCTAGTTTATCCGGAAAGAATCCGTACATCCTCAAGCCAAAAGAATCTTCTCCCGGCCCGCCTATCCCGAATTTCATTTTTAATACCATCAGTGTTTTCATGGTCGCATCCTATTCCTGAAGAATATTGTATAGCGCCTGTTTCTAAAATACCAACAGCGGAATTAATTTAAAGAATTATTCATTTGCCCTGGAATGAATGCTGTAGTTAAAAAAGAATTAGGTCTTAAGAGAAAATTATTGTATTATAGCCATCGATAATATGTCAATTATCTACACGTGTTTCTATTAATGTCAACGGCTATCTTTTGTTAGAATTTATCGACGACCCCAAGCGCCTGTTTTTCACAGAGACTGTTTAAAAAGTCCGGTGTACAAATAAAAAAACAGATTATTGGCGGAGGTGAAGGTAAAATGACAACAGAAACCAGGAAAAAGGAACATGCTGAAGAAAAATCACTTGAGAAGATGACGGTTAAGGAACTGAAGGCAATAGCCCTTGAAATCCCAAGGACAGCGGCAGTTCAGGACATGAAAAAAGATGAATTGATAAAGTTGATAAAGGAGCATCGGGGTATAAAGGATGAAGAGGTAAAAAAGAAAGTCAAAAAGAACATAATAAAAATTATGGCTCTTTCGTGAAAAAGTTGAAATAGATTTAGGGGTCAGTTAAAGTTCTTTAA
>CAZLFA010000104.1:0-5376 GCA_964558665.1 uncultured Syntrophaceae bacterium | reverse complement strand
AATTGGTCTCATTAGTTATTTAACAACAATCTTTCAGGTATCTTGGACAGTAATGCACTGGAGTGGAAAATGAACCAACGTTCAAGAAGACACGATTATTTGTTGAAGAATGTAACCATTATCGATGTGAATAACCGGGAACTGATGCCGGGAAGAACGGTCCGGGTAAGAGACGGCATGATCGAAAGCATTACCGGGGGATCGTGCTCTTTCCATGTTGCTGAGACATTCGATGCAGCCGGAAGCTATCTTATGCCGGGAATCATTGATACCCATGTGCATCTGATGTGGGATGGAAGCTCCGATCCTCTGAAGACCATGAAGAGTGAGGGGTTGTATATGGCTCTGATAAGGGGAATCAACAATGCACAAAGGAGCCTGGTCGGCGGTGTGACCACTCTAAGGGATCTGGGGTCGGCGGATGATATCGCCGTGGAGATATCTCAGGCATTTGCCCGTGACTTCTTATTCGGTCCGGATATCCTGCCCGCCGGACGTATGATACAGCCTGAGAACGGCCATGTGCCGGACATCGGGCTGATCGCGGAAACAGACGAAGAATTGAGAGAGGCGGTTCTGCTTCAGGAACAAAGAGGCGCAGCGCTCATAAAAGTTGCCGTTACAGGGGGGGCCTATGGACCTGAAGAGATCGGTCCGGTTCTTTATGATCGGCAAAAGCTGGAAATACTGGCCGGGTCGGCTCATAAGAAAGGTTTGCGTATCGCGGCTCACTCTTTGGGAAAAGCCGGTGTCGCCGCCGCGGTTAACGCGGGTTTCGACACCATCGAACACGGCGCCGGCGCCACTGAAGATACTCTCCTGGAGATGAAAACAAGAGGAACCATTCTTGTTCCCACCCTGGCGGTATACAGAAGGTTGGCCATGAATGCGGATGGTATTCCTGAACTGTATGCCAAGAAGGCCGGAACGGTCGTCTCTTGGCACCGCGATATGATGGCTCTTGCCGGAAAGATCGGTGTTGCGGTTGCGTTGGGTACTGATGCCGGTTCGCCGGGGTTGGGGGGACAGCCGTCGGTTTTTGAAGAGATGGAGACAATGATTGAATACGGCATGGATACCTGGGATGTGATTGCCGCCGCCACGAAGAATGCCGCCGCTGCTTTGGGCATCGCCAAAGATATCGGCAGCATTGAGGAGGGCAAAAAAGCGGATATGCTGATTGTAAGAGACAATCCCCTTGAGGATATAAGGTCCCTGCGCAACCTGGAACAGGTTGTTAAAGGGGGGATAATACTATAAATAGTTTCCGTCCGGAAAGGGCTCTTTTCCGCTCTGGCTGTGTCGATCTGCAGTATTGCCTGTGCGCAAAAAGTTTGCCGCGGCTCAGAATATTTTTTCGACAGAAGCAGTAAACATTACCAAGGCCTTGCCTGATGAAAAAATATTTGATTCGCCGCTTACAAACCCTTTGCGCAGACTTTACAAAGCGCCTATACGAAAACCGAAAGTTCCAGCATCCGGAGTTTCCGGATGGAAACTGAACAGTCCTATACTCGTTTATGCTGAAATTATTTTTCAAAAACATGATTGTCAAGAACAGGGCCCTTATCCGGAAAGAAAGCAGGGATATGAGTGAATTCATGAGACTGCTGATGAAGCACAGAAATACAAATGTGAAGTGGAGCAAGGATGAGATAAGGGAGCTCAAGTCACATCTGATACATCTGTCTTTTTATGTACCGGCACTGGTGATCTTTTCTCTGCCGGGAGGAGCGCTGTTGCTTCCTTTGCTGGCTGAAGTAATGGACAGAAGAGAAAAGTTGCGCCATCAGTGATCCTGCCTGACTTGGACTTGATTTGACATCCAATGTAAAAATAAGACCTGTCCTGATTAAACTCATTGCATCCGGCATCGTAAGATTGCTTGAAAGCCAATATATTTTATTGAAATACGCAGGAGCATAAATGAAAAATTCGGATGCATCTTTTTTTAAGCACTGACAATTCTTAGTGTGTCTTACCGAAAAAGCTCTTGACATCAAATTTATTTATCGTATGATGCATCATCTGATAGGTCGTTTGGTATGATTCTCGCGTTGGATATCCAAGGAGACCGCTATTGATTACCCACCCTGACATTCCACAATTAATACGTAATCTTCGAGAAAAAACGGGACTCACCCAGGAAAAATTTGCGACTAAACTCGGCGTAACCCTCTTGACTGTCAACCGTTGGGAAAACGGACGGACTAAACCATCGCCACTGGCTATGCAAAAGGTTGAGAAGTTGTTGCGCCGTATGGGAGACAGCGGCGATAATATCTTATCGGAGTTCTTTGGGAAAAAATAGTTGTAAGACCATGTGATGAAATTTATAAACATAAGGAGTCTTAGTGACCGGCAAACAGACTAAAGAAATCATTGACCGTATCTTTAAAGAGCCAGGTATCAAATATGAGCTTACTGAGTTTGAGAGCCTCGGCAAACCTATCCACGATATCCTCACTATTTATCCCAAGACGGTTGAAACAGGCCGTGATGCAGGCAAAACCAAATATTATCTGAAGAGCTTCATTCCCTTTCCTTCCGGCAATGAGGAGGTTCATGTTTATGCAGAAGGCGGTAAATCAGCCCCGGAGGAGATCGTGCGCCAACTCTGGGTATATAAACTGATACACCAATACGGCTATAGGGACGACGAAATCGATCTGGAAAAAAGCGTCCAATTCGGCACTGAGGTAGGAACCAAAGCCGCCGACATTATCGTTTATACCGACGCTACAAAGGAAACGCCAAAAATCATCGTTGAATGCAAGAAGCCCAGACGCAAAGACGGCATTGAACAGCTCAAGAGCTACATGAATGCCAAGGGCGCGCCTGTGGCCATCTGGTCCAACGGCAGTGACAGCATCATCCTTTACCGCCCCTATCCGAAAGAGTTTGACGACACCCTATTCGAGATTCCCAAGCGCGACCAACAACCTAAAGATGTTCTGGAGGCCAAAAAGACGCTGCTGCAACTGAGAAGGGAATTTAATTTCAAAAAGATTATCCAGGACCTCGAAGAACTGGTCTTGGCCGACAGCGGTAAAGACGAATTCAATGAGATTTTCAAGCTTATCTTCGCCAAGATCTGGGATGAGAAGGAGGCTCAGGAGAATAAAAAAAGAAGCAAGACCGTCGAATTCGGCAAAGCAATAGACCCAGACATCACCTACGACCGCATCAACAGACTGTTTAGGGAAGCCTGCAAGGAGTGGCCGGGCATCTTCAAAGAAGGGGAGGACATTGAACTTGCCAAGAGGCATCTTCAAGTCTGTGTTGGTCCCATCGAGGGTGTACGACTCATGGGTTCGAACCTGCGCATCATGGACGACGCCTTCGAGTATCTCCTGCCTACGGAGGCCAAAAAGAAGAAAGGTCAGTTTTTCACACCCCGCCATGTAGTCGAAATGTGCGTGCGGATGCTCAATCCCAAGCAAAATGAGTATGTCATGGACCCCGCCTGCGGGTCGGGGGGCTTCCTGCTCCATGCCATGGACTGGTGCTATCCCGCCCGTGACTTTGACGCAAGAGAAATGCGTAAGTTCAAATACGCCTCAAAGTATCTCTGGGGTATTGATTTCGAGACTCGCGCCGCGAAGACATCCCGCGCCCTCATGCTCATTGCGGGTGATGGCCATACCAACATTTTCGGACCGGATGTCAGCAGCCTCGATCCCAAGACCTGGTATGAAACGGCTTCAGGGCAGGCCCTCATGCATGGGCTGCGGCAGGCCAAGTTGGTCGGGAAAAAGATCCCTGAGAGTGAGACCCTAAAAGACGACGACCATGCCTGGGAATATTTTGATGAGTTGAAATTCGATGTGATCCTCACCAATCCTCCCTTTGCCGGGGAGATGAAGGACCGCAAGATGCTGATACACTACGATCTGGCCAAACCGGCCCTCAAGCGGGCCAGGGACAAGGCACCCAAGGAGGAACGGGACGTCCTTTTCATCGAACGGGTCCTGAAGATGCTCAAACCCGGCGGGCGTGCCGCGATTATCCTACCACAGGGGAAGTTCAACAATTCTTCACTGGCCTTTATCCGGGAGTGGATTCTTAAAAATGCCCGACTCCTTGCCGTAGTAGGGTTGCATCCTAACACCTTCAAACCCCATACGGGCACCAAGACTTCCGTTATGTTCTTCCGGAAATATACGGTGCAGGAGCTTCAGAATATCCGGCAGGTCAAGCAGGATGTCGCCGTAGATTGTCCGGATTACGGGTCTGAAATTCAGTCGCTTTTGGGAAAATATACGGATGAAGACGATGTGCCGGACGAAGCCATTCCGGAATCGATGGCCGATCTGATCCTGGAGAGTTTTGGTGAACAGGAAACCGATGACAAGGCGGCTTCCGATGATGCCCAAGAACAAGAAGGAGAAGGCTTTGCCAAAGCCGCGGAAGATCGTCCCGATTACACATTACGGGACGCGCAGGAGGTCGCCGGGGACCGCCTGAAGGAATTACGGGCGGCGTTGATCCGCACCAAAAACAAGCTCATAGACCTGGATAGCGACATGGAGGCGTTGAAGGAGCAACATGCTCAGGAAATCGGCGTAATTTCCGAGCACTGGAAAAACGACCAAAGAGCATTAAAGGCACACCTGAAAAAAATCAAAGATAAACATAAGATCGCACTTAAAACCCTTCAGGACAAGCAAAAGGCCAAACAGAAAATCCTCAAGTCCGAGATCAAACAACTGGAAAAAGAGATCCCCCAGGCGGATTACAACATCAAGCTCCTCAGCAACCGGGGGAAGCTGGAGCTGATCCTGGTCGACCCCGATCTGATCGGAACACTGAAAGAGCGCTGGATCGCCGCCGAGGTGGCCAAGCGGCTCGACTACCCGATCTTCATGGCGGTAAGCGAACGAGGCGGGAAAAACAACTCCGGCGATTACGACTATGTTGTCGACGAGCACGGCAGCCTGGTGGAATTTCCCGACGGCCATCCCCAGGAAGGCCAGCTTGTGGTGGACCAGGATCTGGTCAACTATGACCTGAAGACTGAGGATCTGACCGAGGCCGCCAAGATCTCCGATGATAAACTCTGCGTGGCCGAGGCGTTTGTCCGGTTTGCCCAGGAACAGGGGTTTGAGTTTTGGAGGAGCGAGTGATGGCGAGGTGGAGCAGTGTTGTTCTTTCTTCACTTGGACACGCACATCGTATAGAGGCGGAGTACTATCGGCCAGAGTATCTTGAAATAGCTTTGCGATTGGAAGCAGCCAATGCGATTCCTGTAAGTCGCTTCCTATCCTATCTGACAGATGGGACACACATAACGCCGAAATATGTATCCAAGGGAATACCTTTTCTGGTAGTGTAAGATTTTTTGTGTAAATTCATAAAAGCCTATAAGAGGTAGAA
>CAZLFA010000103.1:0-5402 GCA_964558665.1 uncultured Syntrophaceae bacterium | reverse complement strand
AACAATAATTCTAACCAATTAACTTTGTTCGACCTTTAATTGGACGGATATGATGAGTGATATGTAATCAGGCCAGATCCATCCCACGCACTTTGTAGGTCTGCACCGGGTCCGCCTTGCCCTTCACCATCACGGGTTCCAGTTTCTCCGCTTCGGCTTTTCCTGAAATCTCTTTATAGACAAATTCACTGACGACGATCTCATCCGGCCCGGCCAGTCTTGTCAGGCGTGACGCCAGATTGACCGTGTCGCCGATCACGGTGTACTCCATCCTCTTTTTGGAGCCGATGTTTCCCGATACCAGCTCTCCCGAATTGATGCCGATTCCGACGTGCAGCGGCGTGTCTTGTGCGCCAAGGCTTTCATTTCTGGATTTAAGCGCGTTCTGGAGAGTGACGGCAGCCTTCACGGCCCGCGCTGCATGATCTTCCTGCTCAACCAGGGCGCCGAATACCGCCAGCACTTCATCACCGATGAACTTGTCGATGTGTCCGCCGTATTTGAGAACGATGTCTGTAGTCATCGTAAAATGGTCGTTCAGGACATGGACAACGTCCTCCGGCGCCGTCTTCTCCGAAAAGGAGGTAAAGCCGCGGATATCGGCAAACATGATAGTGGCGTTGATCTTCTTTCCTTTGAGCCATTTCTGGTCCGGGTTTTTCAGGATCATCTCCACGATCTCCGGTGTGACGTAGCGGCCGAATGCATCCTGGATGACCTCCTTTTTCATAAGGCCGTCGGCCATGTCGTTAAAGGCAATGGTAAGGTCCCCCAGCTCGTCGTTTCTCGAACCGGCGATGCGATAATCGAAATTACCCTCCTTGATCTCCTCCGTTCCTTTAACGAGCTTGAGTATCGGCCTCGAAAAATTCGTGCCGATGATCAGTGAGAAAATTATTCCCATCGCAGATAGTCCCACGGTCAGCATAATTACATGAAGGCGCGTTCTTTCTATGTTCCTTTCCAGCGTCTCCAGCGAAAGGCCGATATGAATGCTGCCGATGAGGACATTGTTGAACATGATGGCTTTGCTGAAGTCGAGAATCTCGCGGTTTTTCTCCCGGTATTTTTGTATAATTAGATCGTCAAGCTTCTGGGGCTGCTCGCTGCTTTTTATCGGCGTGTATTGCTGGTCGATCTTCTGCATGTCGATGTGCGCCTTGATGATGCCGTTCTTGTCCAGCACCATGGCATAAACGATGTCCTTGAGCTTGGAGATATCTGCCATCAGGATGTTGAGGGACGCGTCATCCTTTTCGAGAAAGGCCACGGAACTGTTTCTGGCCAGACTGCTGACGGCTGCGGCGCCGAATGCCTCCATCTGCTTCGTGAATTCCGCACGCTGGTTGTTGAAGTGAAAGTAGCTGGAAACGGCCATGATGAGAATGATCGTCAGAGTGATAATGATGGAAAGCTTGAAGCTGATAGTGAATCTTGCGCCGCGCAGTTTGTCCATGAATGACGCCGGCGCGGCCTGTTCCTGCGGGGTGTCCGGCTGCAATTGAAGGGAAAGGGCCTGCATGATGTCGTCCGGGGTTGCCAGCCCCTTCTCTATGAGAATTTCTCCAAAGCGGTTGGCGAATATTTTCTGCTCGTCAAGCACTTCATTGATGTGGCTGTCGGCGATTTTGTCCATCCCCTTGAGGATCTCGCCGATCGGTTTCCTGCTGTCATCGGCCATGGTCTTGCACCTCCCTGATTTGAAACCACCTTCATAAAGGGGGCATGGGGGATTTGATGTTTTGGTACATTGTGGAAACTGTTAACTCGCGTTCATCAGCTTTAAAATATTCCCCGAAGCGATCTTTTCAAACTCCTCCGGCTTGAGATTAATATGCGTCAGCTTGCGCAGCTCCTGGGCGGGCGTTCCAAACGGGAAGTCGCTTCCGAAAAAGATGCGGTCGCTTCCATACCTGTCGACGAACATCTTGACCTCGTAAGACGCGGCCAGCGCCGTGTCCGCGTAAACCGTTTCATTGTCCCAGATGCCGGAACCGAACAGCGCCTGAAAGCCTCCGTTCAGCATTCCCAGATGAGGGATGATCACGGGCGTGCGGCCTGCCACTCTTTTGACAAAGTAGAGGGTGTGTTCGAATGATTCTTCGAGAACAATGGGAAGTCTGAGGCGATAAGCCTCGATCAGGAAATCCTCGCAGCGGGGATCGTTATACTCATAGAGAGGCTCGTCCTCGTGCCGGTGCCACTTTATGCCCTTGTAGCCTTTGCTCAGCTCGTCCTTGCGGAAGTCGTTCCAGACGAAGTAATAGACGAAGGTGTCTTCATACGAACTCTGGATGTCGAGCAGATATCGGTTTGCCCTCTGGCGGCAGTCCCTCCATTGCTGGTTGTCCTCGAACCGGTAGTCGTAGCGGTCGTAGATGTCTTCGACCGGGGCGAACAGGCAGGCGCCGGAGATATTGCCCTCATCAAGGTAGCCCTTGATCAGATTGTAGGGGAGATTTGAGTTCTGGATGCCGCAGTGCATGTGTGAATCGATGATCTTCATATCCGCCTCCGCCAAGGCCTTCGATCCTACCATCTGAATTTCCTAAGTCAAGCCAAAACTTTGATTTGCTTGAGAAAAAAATGAGTGCTTTTCCTTTTGCACCGGAGAAAAGATTGTGCTATAGGAACCACCCTTCGCAAGGATATTATGATCTTTTCAGATAATGCGCGCCCATAGCTCAGCTGGATAGAGTATCAGACTACGAATCTGAGGGTCCTTGGTTCGAATCCAAGTGGGCGTGCCAGTAAAATCAAAGGGGTTGATGAGATGATCATCAGCCCCTTTTCATTTATGAGCCTGGTCACATTTTCACTATATACGAACTCAGGTTTTGTCGTCAGGCAAAACGTATTGTGCGACAAAATGAAAGGTTATCCTGACACTGTGGGACTATCCCATTCCAATAACGTCGATCTTTTTGCTATGCGCCGGTTCTACGTAACCCGGGACGGCAATCTCATGGTTTTGAAGATATTTGCAGCCTGCAGGCATTAGACACATCGCAGAAATACGCGTTTATCTATATTTCAAGGATTGTTAATCCTTGAAATTGACTTATTTTGAGGATTCTGTTATATGCTTCCCATGTATATTCCAAGGCAATACGACAATCTGGGCAGTTATCTTCAACCGGGCAGGGTGCTGATCATTTATGGGCCGCGTCAGGTTGGCAAGACCACTTTGCTCACCCGTTATCTGAAAGAGTCGGAGGCCAAATACCGGCTCGATACGGGAGAGGACATAACGATCCAGGAGGTGCTCGGTTCCCGGGATCGTAGTAAAATCCTCGAGTATGCAAGAGGATATGAGATTATAGCAATAGATGAGGCACAAAGAGTAAAGGACATAGGGCTGGGATTAAAGTTGTTGGTTGATCACGCGCCGGGGGTAAGGGTTATCGCGACAGGCTCTTCGTCATTTGAACTCGCCGGACAGGTTGGAGAACCGCTTACGGGGAGAAAGATAAATTTGACGCTCTACCCGATCGCACAGAATGAGCTTGCCCGAATGAAAAATCCATTTGAGTTGAAGGGAGAACTGGAAAACTATCTCGTCTATGGATGCTATCCCGCCGTGCTGGTTTGCGATGATCCTTCTGAAAAAAGGCGGCTTCTGAACGAGATCATGGGGTCCTATTTGTTGAAGGATGTCCTATCCCTTGATCGGGTGAAGCGTTCCCGTGCGCTTGTTGATATCCTGCGTCTTCTTGCCTTTCAGGTCGGCAGTGAAGTTTCCCTGTCCGAGATTGCCTCTCATATAGGACGGGACTACAAGACGGTGGCCCGCTATCTGGATATTCTGGAAAAGGCGTTTGTCATCTTCAATCTCCGGGGATTCAGCAGAAACCTGCGCAAGGAGGTCTTCAAGAAGGGCAAATACTATTTCTATGACAACGGGATTCGCAATGCCCTGATATCAAATTTCAACGAGCTGAAAATACGCAACGACATCGGCCAGCTTTGGGAGAATTTTCTACTAATGGAGCGCATCAAGAAACAGTCCTATACGGGTATTTATGCAAACAATTATTTCTGGCGCACCTGGAGCAAGCAAGAGATCGATCTCGTTGAGGAGCGTGAAGGCAGACTGTTTGGTTATGAATTCAAGTGGGGGGGGAAGGGCAGAAAACCACCTCGTGAATGGCGGGAAACCTATGAAAATGCCGAATACGAAGTGATCAGCCGGGACAACTATCTTGCCTTTATTGCCTAGATCCCAAGATATAATATTCCTCATCCGCATGGCCGAGGCTGTGACGGAAACACGGAAGTCGATCCCGGGCTACATTGCCGGGCATCCGGAGTTCCGGGAGACAGGTGAGCGAATGCTGGCGGCATGGGATGAGGGTGTAAAAGGCCTGAGCCACTGATGCTGTCCGGCATTATCTTTACATACTCGACACAACCCACAACATAAGGCGGATTCGGTCCTGTCAAGCCAATACCAAAAAGCGTTTGAAAAAATCTCCCAAGGCAGGTCTGTTAATCAGGATGCGTCTCCCTCACGCTTAATTAAATCAAGTGTTATTGGAGTTTCTTTCGTGTCATTATCCAGATTAAGAAGGCTAAGTTTCATGCCTGAATTATAATTGCCGGAATTTTTTATATTTTCAACCGCCTGTTTAGCTTTGTTGACTCTGATGATGAATTCATTGGGTGACTGTATTTCTGTACAAATATAAACTCCAAGAGAATTCTTTTTAAGATTTTCTGCTTTTTCATGGGCAATATTCAGAAGGTTCAGAACATGATCAATAATAAACGGTTTCATCAGCGGTTCTGTAAAGTCCCACAGTATTGTACTTGCTGAATAGGCTGCATTGGCATAGTGCGAATCTGCACTTATGGAATTCAAATAGTTATCTATTGACATAGAAGCACTTCTATACAGGAATTCCTCCATACTTTTATTTTCACTTGAAGAAGTGATCCAGCCAACGCTTTCAAAGACTGCTTTGATCGCCTCAGTATACACATTATCATCTTCGAAGGGTATTTGTTGATCAGTCAGGAGTTCCGGCCTTTTTGTCAGCAATTGCATGAAAGTAAAATAATGAGCCAACCAGAAACTGCAGCGATTGTCTGTTCCGGAATAAGCCGCGACCATTCCTGTTTTAGCTAAATCGAAGGAATAATCCACTGGCATGCCAGTGGTATGAATAATGGCTATGCCGTGGATTAGTGACGAGAAAAGAGAAATCTCCTACAATGAGAGTGCCAACTGCTCAAAGGAGGAGATTTCAAGATGGAACGTTTCCAGAGATTATCACATTCGATTTGGGATTGTAAGTATCATATCGTATGGATACCGAAGTATAGACGCAAAGAGCTATACGGGACAAAGGGTAGTGTAAGATTTTTTGTGTAAATTCATAAAAGCCTATAAGAGGTAGAAA
>CAZLFA010000102.1:0-5582 GCA_964558665.1 uncultured Syntrophaceae bacterium | reverse complement strand
AAAACAATAATTCTAACCAATTAACTTTGTTCGACCTTTAATTGGACGGATATGACTCCAGTGTTAATATGGGATTATCGCATCTTCGCTTTCATCCGTTTTCATCGAAACCAGCGTAAGGGGTTTTCCAGCGGCGAATCAAATGTTTTTTCACCCGGCAAAACCTGGCTGGTGGTCACGGCGCCTGTCGAAAAAATATTCCGAGCCGCGGCAAACTCTTTGCGGGCAGACAACAAAGGCAACGCAGCCGGCGCTAAACTTCAGAAGCAGGGAAAACCCCTTTCCGAACGAAGAATGATTACCAGGAAGTTTTTAACACATACAAGACAATTGTCAAACTGCGCGTTGCGGCAGCCATTGAAATTTTTTGACATGGAATAAATTTTGGCCTATGTTTAACCGGTCATCATAATTCATTATTTTATTACATCCATCCGCCAGGTATCAATAAACTTACGGTGCAGTTAACATGATTTGCCCCAGATGTCAGACCGATAATCCTGAAAGCAGCAAATTTTGCCGGGAGTGTGGAGAAAGACAGAAAACCTGCTGTCCACAGTGCGGAGCGGATATGAGTCTGCCTTCCGATGCCTGTACCAAATGCGGATATCATCTATCTCCCGCATTGCAGCGGAAAAAGTCAACAACCGGATTTCATGGTGAAAAAAAGCATGTCACCATCCTTTTCTCAGACCTCACCGGTTATACAGCCCTGATGCAAAGGCTTGATCCCGAGGAAGTAAAGGAGATCATGGCCAAAATCTTCGTGGAAATAACAAAGGCGGTAAATAATTATGGCGGCTTCATTGAAAAATATGTCGGCGATGCCATCATGGCCCTGTTTGGAACCGACAAATCTCACGAAGATGATCCGATAAGGGCGATCAAGGCGGCACAGGAAATCCACAAGAGAATGGAGTCCCTTAATCTCTACTTCGAAAATGCGACCGGCGGCTCCTTAAAAATGCATACGGGTATCAATTCCGGCGTTGTCGTCACAGGAGAGATGAAGCATGAGCAGGGTGTCCATGGCGCTCTGGGAGACGCCATCAATATGGCTTACAAGTTCATGAGCATTGCACACCCGGGAGAAATTGTCGTCGGCCCTGATACATATCACAGAGCAAAAAACAGTTTCCTGTTTGAAAAAAACGAGGGCACGGATATTAAGGGAGGCAGGGAAAAAGTCGAGACATATAAAGTCCTTTCGAATCGCACAGAACCGGATAAGATGCAGCGACTTTCCGGCATGAGAGCGGATTTGATCGGGAGGGAGAGAGAAATATCCATCCTCAGGAAAGGACTGAATGATCTTAAGACCGGTCACGGTTCAATCATCTCCGTTATCGGCAACGCAGGCACGGGCAAAAGCCGCCTTATAGAAGAATTCAAAGGCCTTATTGGCATGGATGAAATCCAATGGCGGGAGGGCCGTGCCTATGAATATTCGCATGACATCCCCTATTCCCCGCTGATAGATTTGCTTCGCAGGACGATGCTTATTCACGAAGATTACACACCCGAGCAGATTAAAAGCAAACTGGAATCGCGTTACAGATTTCTCCTTGCCGACAGACGCGACCTTATGCCGTATTTGGCCAGTTTGTTTTCCCTCTCTTATGATTCGCTCGAAGAAATCAGTCCCGAAATGTGGAAGGCGAAACTGCGCGAGGCGATACAGACCATCATGGCCAACATTTCCAGCAAAATTCCGACCGTGATCTGTTTCGAGGACCTGCACTGGGCCGATCCGTCATCCATCAAACTCTTGAGAACCATTTTATCGGATTTCAATCATCCGATTCTCCTGGTGTGCACATACCGCCCTCCCTTTGCCCTTTTTGAAGGCCCGCCGGGTGAGTCAGACATCCCGCATAATGAAATTATCCTGAAGGATCTTTCCTCGCACGAGTCATATATGATGATCGAATCTTTCCTTGGATCTGCTGATCCGCCGGAAGAGCTTCGACTGTTCATAGAAACCAAGGCGGAAGGAAACCCATTTTACATAGAAGAACTGCTGCGCTCTCTTGTTGAAATGAAGGCATTAACAAAGGAAGACGGCAGATGGATATTAAAAAGACATCCGGGAACAATTTCCATGCCGACGACCGTCCAGGGAGTCATCCTGGCAAGGGTCGACCGAATGGACGGCAATCAGAAACAGGTCTTACGCGAGGCAGCGGTTATCGGAAGGGAATTTCCGTTTCAAATACTGAAAGGCATAACATCGGCAAAGGAAACTATATACTCCACAGTTGCCTATCTGGAAAGGATGGACTTGATCAGAAGGATTGAATCGGCGCCCCAGTTGACTTACGGTTTCAAGCATGTTCTCACTCAGGAAGCAGTCTATGAAGGACTTTTGAAAAAAGATCTCCGTGCAATACATGAGACTATCGGCCTTGCAATGGAACAGTTATTTCAGGAACGCCTCCCGGAATATTATGAAATGCTTTCCTTCCACTTCTCGAGGGGAAACTCAACTCATAAGGCCGTTTTCTATCTGAGGAAATCCGGAGATAAGAACGTCAGGCGGTATTCTCTTCCCGAAGCCCGCAATTTTTACGCAGAAGCATTTAATCTTCTCCTGGAGAAGACCGGCAAGACAAGAGAAGATGAATTGCTGCTTGTCGACACGCTTTTCGACTGGACAGTCACACATTATCACCGTGCCGCTTATTTCGAGATGTACGAACTTCTGAGCAGGTACCAATCCCTGGTTTTGTCGTTAAACGATAAGGCAAGAACGGGAATGTTTTTCATCCGCATCGGTTCTGCACTCAGCCGCATGGAAAGAAACAGCGAAGCCTACCGGTATCTTAACAAAGCACTTGAAATAGGAGAAGAAATCGGAGACTCAAGAATCATCGCTCATGCATGCGCATGGATGATAACAACCTGCGCGGACCTCGGTCTTGTTGATGAGGCTCTCATGAGAATTAATATGATCCGCAAAACGGATCTTTATGCATCTGACGAGCAGTTATTTCGCCTGACCACCGCCTCGCTGGGATATGTGCATTATTTCATGGGAAATTCCGGAACGGTACTCGAAGCCGGCAATCTGCTTGTTGAATACGGGAAAAGAAACGGCGACACGGGTTCCCTGTGCCTTGGACATACCTGTATCGGCATGAGCAAATTCATCAGGGGAGATTACCCGTCAGCGATTGACAGTTTAAAAGAATCAACAAAGGTTTCTTTAGAGCCGATGTATGTGTATGCGACAAAAATAATGATGGGAATAACATATGTAACCTGTGGTCAATTTGCCGAAGCGGAAGATATCCTTGATGACATTCTTGAATTCTCGGATCATCACGGTTACAGTTTCGTCAGCACTATGGCACTGGGATTATCCGGAATCGTCATGATCGCCAAAGGAAATATCCCAGAAGGCATTGACACGGTCAACAATGCAATACGGTTTTGCAGTAATAATAACAGCAAATGGCGTTATGCATCGCTCAACATGATGCTGGGCAGGTTCTATCTGCAGCTCGCACGGGAAGGATTAGGAAGGGCCCCCCCTTTCCATTTGAAAAACTTTTTCTTCCTGATCAGAATATTTCCTTTTGCCGGAAAGAAAGCGGAGCATCATTTGACAATAGCGGCGGATACGGCGAGGGAAATCGGCGCGAAAGGCATCCTGGGACAAACCAGTCTTGAACTATGCTGTCTTTATAAACTCAGGGGTAAAATAGACAGGGCAAGAAGCTGCATCCAGGAAGCCGTCTCATTGTTTGAAGAATGTGAAGCAGAAAACTTTCTTGGCCAGGCCGGAAAATTGATGGCATCTCTTTCATGAGAACACAAAACGTGCTATAGTTTTATTACCTTTAACATATGTCATTTTGGCTCATAAGTGATTACAAAATGAACGGGAGAAGCTCTTCATGAAAAAAGACACATTGCCCATACCCAAACAGGCGCTGGAAATGCTTTTCAGCGGATTTGAAAAGTACAGCAGCATGATACAGAGGCTGCTGGATATAACCAAGCCCCCACTGCAAAACAGCCGCGAAGCGGAAATAAATGTCAGACAGGAGGCCTTAATAATAAACTTTAAGGAACTTTTTGAGCTGCTGTCGCCATACGTCAAGGCACATCAAGGCAAGGAAACGGTTATGGAAAGTTTCGAGTCCTGGCAGCAGTTTATGAAGTCGGCGCCGTCGGCACCTCTTCCTGTACCGCAGTTGTGCCGGGAATTAAAAACGCTCGCTGATAACTGGCAAATGGGAACCCAGAAGCTGTTTAATGACTGGAATGAATGTCTTCAGGCGCTTGCAGGATCATACCAGGAATCGCTGTCTAAGGGTGAGGATCCCAGACAGTTATGGATAAACAGCATGGCATCCTATGAAAAGTTCTATAACGCCCTTATCGAGGCGCGCTTCTCCTTTGTTACGGAGCACATGAAAGCCCTTTTCAAAATACTGCAGACGTTTCTGCCGGAAGAAATTCCGCCCGGGACAACAGTTCAAGAGAAAACCGGCAAAGATGCATCGGTAAAAAGCCGGAAGACAAACAAAAAGGAAAAGGCTTCGAAAAACAACGCTGAATGATTCACTGACGTGTCACAGATATTTAACCATGCATACCGCTGTTTCAGGGCAGAGGGATTGGAACTCCCTTGTTGCCTTGACCGGTTCCGGGACATTGCTGCGGTTGATGCTTTGATAACCCCGTTTAGAAAAGAAATCCCCTGCTGATAAAGTCAATAGATACAATTCTCTGATACCCGCCGAGCGTGCATATGCCTCGATCTTTGTTATAAGCTGCGAGGCCAGCCCCTGTTTTCTGTGCGACTCATGAACGGCAAGCGAGCGGAGCAGTGCAACCTGCCCCAGGGCTTCAAGCCCCACAACCCCGACAATGTCCTCATCATCCTTTCTTATGACGAGAAAATGCTGAAGATGGGACATATTGACGTCATCGAAAGGCAGACCGCATTCCTGCAGAAGCTTTCTGGTTTTGTCCTTAACGCTTGATGAGGCGACATCAATGGATTTCATATCATGATCACATCAGAAGTCATTTTTGCAGGTAATACTACCCCTTTAATATGCACTGCCGCCAATTGCACAATACAAATATCAGATTTCTACCAAATTTTGTTGTGGATGAACGTTAACTGGTTTCCACCCGGAAACTCCGGATGCTGAAACTTTCGGCTCCCGGATTGGAAACTAACTATTTGCCGGCATCGCGTTTGCGGAAAAACCCGATGAGAAATTCTGAATCCACCGGAGACAGGTCAAACTTAAAGACCGCCTTTTCAACCAGCTTGCTTAAAGGCTGATCGGCATTTTCTTCGATATTTGCAGAAATCCACTTAATGGCTTTCTGAATATTTTCACCTTCCGGCATAATTGTTGCCATAACTTTATCCTCCCGACCTGTTGATGTAATTAATATGTTAAATATAGGAGAATGCCTTTTATTTCAAGAAGAAATGTAGTAAAGAAACCCGACTGAGTTTTCTCCTTGCCGGAGGCTTCCTCGTATATTCATTATAGAAAAGCATATCCGTCCAATTAAAGGTCGAACAAAGTTAATTGGTTAGAATTATTGTTTTC
>CAZLFA010000101.1:0-6877 GCA_964558665.1 uncultured Syntrophaceae bacterium | reverse complement strand
ATTTAGGTTGACAGACAAGGTGCTTACCGGCGATAATACCGGCATACAGGCTGGCGGGAATGGTGGTTTCTCAGAGCTTATGTAATTCATAAACACGTCATTCCAACAAACAACAATCATATGATTCATGAGGGAGGTTGTCATGGAAGGTGAAAACAGGATATCGCCGTCTCTTCTTTTACTTCAAATGGGCATAACACCGGCAGATAACAGAGAGGGGATAACAACTGCTCTGCCCTGGAAAAGTCAATTGGGTGGTGCGCAGACAAAAGCAATTTTTCAATATCAGCACTTCCTGGAATCGATGAGTGATAATTTCGAACTTTTCGGCCCGCTGGCAATTGCCGCAAGTTTTCAAAATACGCTTCTCAAGGCCTATGTTACGGAACCGATCAAGGCCCATGCCCGCATTACAGTGCGCGCCGGCAAGGAGCCGGACATATATCGCGACCTGAACGGCTGGATATACAAGAACTATGCACGGTCCCTTTACGACCTTTGCAGCTACTTCATGAGAGAAGACAAGTGGGACAGGGAGATTGCAAAAAGGGTGGCCACAACCCCCGAGGGACATCAGAAACTCAAGGAGTACGTGCAGGAGTTTGCCCAGATGGAGTACAACTACAACTCGCTGGGCATGACGCGGCTCAAGGCCATGAAGGAGATGCTCAAGTGCATGCTGGTCGTTATCACGGAACTTCCGCTTGACGGCGAGGAACTGCCCTACATTAGGAAGAACAAGGACGGTACGGACGGCATGACCTTTGAGGAATACCTCGCTGAAAACCGCTTCCGTCTTGAATGCCTGCATAAAGCCAACGCCTTCGATCCGAAGGAGTATTCGGAGAAGATGACCCACGGCAAGATCGGGTGCACCGATTTTGAGTTCATGAGAGGGGCGAAAATGCACGGCGTGCGGCTGCGGCACTACATCATGCCGAAGAATATCAAACCCAACGGCAAGGTGATTTATCTTTCGACGCCGCTGATCAACAAGCCGGAGCTTTTCGATCTTGCCGACGGAAAATCGGTCGTCCAGGGCTTACACAGGGAGGGTTACGACATCTATCTGGTCGATTACGGCGATTGCGGCCCCGATGACACCCACCTGGGCCTTGATTTCTACGGAAAGACCGTTCACGACCGTTATCTTGATATCATAAGGAAGAAACATCCCAAATGCGAGATTTACGTCATGGGGTACTGCATGGGCGGCGCCCTGATGCTGCCTTACATTGCCAGGAGGGCGGAAGAGCGCATGGCCCGCGGTGAAAAGATGGATATCACCAAGATTGCCCTCATGGCGTCCCCGGTCAAGTTCGACGACGAGGAAAGCGGCCACGGAGCAATGCGCGCCTTCATCAGGCAGAACTATGATGGCTATATAATGGGAGAGCTGTTCGGCGCCGTCAACATCCCGCCCCAGGTGATCGACTTCGGCATGAACGAGATCCAGCCCGGCGTCCACTACACGGTGCTTTCCGGTTTCTACGGCCGTGCTATTTTCCCGCACGCGCTTGATGATTCGGCGCCCTTCCTTTTCTGGCTTACGCACGGCACAAAGTTCCCCGCGCAGGCGCACCGCGACTGGATAACCAAGTTCTTCATGGGCAACCAGCTTGTTGAGGGCACCTATTGTCTGCCCTCATCGAACCCGGATCTGGACGGCAAACCGGTCGACATGGATGCCCTGCGCCGCGCCGGTGTGAGGATATTCGACTATCGGGGCTCACGCGATCCTATCGCCCCTCCGGGTTCATGCGTCGCCAGCCAGTTGTGGGGACTGCATGACGACGGCAACATCCAGGTTACACGCGGAGGCCTGAACCGTACTATTGAAAAAAATATCGGCCATATCTTTGTTGTCAGCAAAACACTGCTGGCTGAATACCTGCAAATCGTTTCCGACTTTCTCAAGGGAGAGAAGTGTGAAGGAGTCGATTAGGATAGTTTCCGTCCGGAAAGGGCTCTTTTCCGCCCCGGCTGTGTCGATCTGCGGTATTGCTTGTGCGACGTACGTAAAGTACGCATCCGCGCAATCATGTAAAACCCCCTTTATAAAGGGGGCAAGGGGGATTTTATATCTCCTTGCCGGAACGAAAAATATCTCCTTTCCGATTCGGAAACCAAGAGTTTTTTTAAGAGGAGGCGGGCATGCAGAATCTGTTGGAAAACATAGAAGAGATCCTTCTCATGGGGCCGGGCCCCTCGTGTGTTCCCCGGGATGTATATGAGGCTTTAAGCAGAAACACGCTGGGACATCTCGATCCGTATTTTCTGAAGATAGCGGACGGCCTCAAGCAGATGCTTCAGCAGCTTATGAATACGCGGAACGCCCTGACAATACCTGTCTCCGGAACAGGATCGGCCGGCATGGAGGCCTGTTTTGTAAACCTGGTTGAGCCCGGCGACAAGGTGCTTATTCTCACCAATGGAGTGTTCGGCGTGAGGATGCAGGACGTCGCGGGCAGGCTGGGCGCGCAGGTGGACAAACTGGAATTCGAGTGGGGAACACCTGTTGTTTTGAAGGCGGTGGAGGAAAAACTCCGTCAGGAGACATACCGCATAGTTGCCGTTGTTCATGCCGAAACATCCACCGGCGTGATGAACCCCGTAGCCGACATCGGACGCCTGCTGGCCGGTTCGGATACCCTTTATCTTGTCGATGCCGTTACCAGTCTGGGCGGCATACCGGTGTGCATGGACGAATGGCGCATCGATGCCCTCTACAGCGGCACGCAGAAATGCCTTTCATGCCCTCCCGGCCTCGCGCCGCTTTCCTTCTCCGAAAGGGCTGTTGCAAAACTCAACGGACGGAAGAACAAGGTTCCCAACTGGTATCTCGATCTCTCCATGATCGCCAATTACTGGGGACAGAAACGCATCTATCACCACACGGCGCCGATCAACATGATCTACGGCCTGTATCAGGCGCTGCTGCTTATCATAGAAGAAAGCGAGGAAAAGGTTTTTCAGAGGCATCGGGACAGCCATCTTGAACTGGTGGCCGGGCTCCAAAAAATGGGACTGAAAATGCTGGTCGATGAGCCATTCCGGCTTCCCATGCTCAACACCGTTTACTGCCCGGATGGCATCGATGAACTCGCCGTACGACGGCGCCTGTTGAATGAGTTCAAGATAGAGATCGGCGGCGGGCTCGGGCCGCTGGCCGGCAATATCTGGCGCATCGGGCTCATGGGACATACAGCGAGAAAAGAGAACGTCGTCCGTTTCCTTGAAGCTCTTGACAAGGCAATGAAAACCGGCTGATCAGGATTTCCTGAATCATGCATTCTGCTTTGAATAAATACGTGAAGATTCTCTGCGCGGCTTTCAATCTTTTGCATCGGCGGATCGGAGAGATCCGGCATAATAAATATCCAATAAGCACGTATCATAAGTAATGCGGTTCTTCCTTCATTTCATCCATAATTGCTGTCTTGTTTCCCGGAGCATCATATGACAAACCCGACCGGAGCAAATCAGGATCTGCTCAAAGAAATTTCCACCTTAAAAAAAAGAATCATAGAACTTGAACAACTGGAAGCGGCGCTGCGGGAAAACGAGGAGCGCTACAGGAGCATCATTGAAAACATCGAGGATGGATACTTTGAAGTCGATTTTTCCGGAAGTCTGATTTTTTTTAACGAGCCACTGCGTGAAATCTTCGGTTATCCCCGGGAGGAGCTGCTGGGCATGAACAACAGGCAGTACACTTCACCAGAGACGGCAAGAAGGATATTCGAGACATTCAACGAGATGTACCGCACCAATATTCCGGTAAAGATATTGGACTATGAGATTATCCGCAAGGACGGGAGCATAAGGCATCTCGAAGTGTCGTCCTCGCTGATCAGGGATAACAAGGGCGCTGCAACAGGGTGCCGCGGCATTGCGAGAGATGTTACGGAGCGCAACAGAGAGCTGGAAGAAAAAGAAAAACTCAAGGAACAGCTTCAGCGTGCACAGAAAATGGAATCCATCGGCACCCTCGCCGGCGGTATCGCCCACGATTTCAACAATATTCTGGCGGCCATTATGAGTTCCGCTGAGCTGGCAAAAATCAAGACTGCGGATACAAAAGTATATCCTTATCTGGAACACATCCTGAAAGCATGCATGCGTTCCCGTGATCTGGTCAAACAGATACTCACCTTCAGCCGCCGGCAGGTTCAGGAGAAAGTGCCCGTGGCCATGACTCCGATAGTAAAAGAAGCATTGACACTGATCAGAGCTTCCATTCCCTCTACTGTCAGCATCCGTCAAATATACAGCATTCAGGATGACACAATAATAGCCGATCCCATCCAGCTCCACCAGGTGTTGATAAATCTCTGCGCCAACGCAGTTTATGCAATGCGTGAAAAAGGAGGCGTTTTGGAGGTACAGCTCAGTCAGCAGAATTTTACCTCTGCCGACTTATTGTACAACAATGAGTTGAAAGAAGGGCCCTATCTGAAGCTTACCGTCAGCGATACAGGCGGCGGCATCGATCCCTCCATTCAGGACAAGATATTTGAACCTTTTTTCACAACCAAGGAAATAGGGGAGGGGACCGGACTGGGATTGTCGGTTGTATATGGGATTATTAAAGAGCATAACGGATATGTTTCAGTGGAAAGCACGAAGGGAAAAGGAGCCACGTTCACAATTTTCTTGCCCCTGGTTGCAGCGGCTGAAACGCAGGAACGGGTGGAAACTGTTTCAATTCCCGGAGGCAAAGGCAATATCCTGTGTGTTGACGATGAAGAATCAATATCCATATTGAATCAGGAGATGCTCTCATCCCTTGGCTATAATGTTACCGCCTTTTCAGACAGCAGCGAGGCAATGGATGCCTTCAGGGCAAATCCCGGACAGTTTGACCTGGTGATTACGGACATGACCATGCCGAACCTGACAGGCGTTGATCTGGCAAGTGAAATGATGAAGATATGCCCGGGGATTCCCATAATATTGATGACGGGATTCAATGACCTCATCAATGAAAAGCATGCAAAGGAGATGGGCATAAAGGAGTTTTTCATGAAACCGGTTTCCATCTCTGACCTTGCGCATGCAGTGAAGCGAATAATAGGCCGCCGGGATTCATAGTGTCGATGACATGAAAGGAGGTTCCCATGATTGCACGCGATCAGGCGGATAAATTTGCACAGGACTGGATAGCCGCATGGAATGCACGGGAGCTTGATCTGATCCTTGATCATTATGCCCCGGACTTTGAGCTGACATCGCCGCTGATAGGAGAACTTGCGGATGATTCTACCTGCACACTTAAAGGCAAACCAAAAATCAGAGACTATTTCCTGGAAGGAATTGCCCGGTTTCCCGATGCTCATTTTGAGCTTATCGACGTCCTTGCCGGAGCAGACAGCATTGTGATCTACTATAAAGCAGTGATGGGAAGACGGGCGGCCGAGGTGTGCATATTTGGTACGGATGGAAAAATTACAAAGTCGATAGTCCACTACCGGTAATTTGAGGACAGCCTGAAGTTTATCAGGAATCAGGAGGTGTATTATGAAAAAGCAAAATCATTAATTCTAGCCTTCTTCCCCATCATCATTACCTCGCAGAACGTGGTGCTCACCGGCCCGCGGGAAGCGGTGACCCGTGTGGATGCGGTTGTTGTCTGTGCGTTTAATATTTTATACGAAGGCTGTCCGCAACTTGCGATAATCTCTTGTCAAGCGTCCAGATTGGCACGCCAGTTAATATAGCAGAGGCGATAAGCTGGATATCAATATAACCTAAGCCATTTCCCATTAAACGTTTATTCTCAATAAGTGCCAGAACCTCTTCGTGTTCTGCCTCAATGCCCATTGGTAGCATTTGAAGAAAAGAGAGAATAACTGCTCTATCCTTGAGATTGCCACAAGCAAGTTCTCCTAAAACTAACGGATGGCATAATACCCTGCCATCATTGAGCATGTTTGCAAGGTTGTCGTTACCATCTCTAAAATGAGAAACCCATACAGAAGTATCGACCAGAACCATTTCTATAATACCTTTCTTCTTCGAGGTATCGATTTCAACTGCTTTTGTGTACCACCAAGCTTGGCAAGCCTTTTGCCGCTTTCTCGTGCAATTAGAGCTTCAAGACCAAGCTTAACAAGAGCAGTCTTTTCCTTAATTCCGGTCATTCTTGATGCTTTGTCCATAAGATTGTCTTCAATATTCAGCGTTGTTCTCATATTCCACCTCATACTAATGTGATGCATTAATATGCATCATTCATGCATATATGTCAAGCCATTCTCAGATAACGGCGAGAGCGCAAGCTCAACTCGCCGTTCGGGCGCGCGCAGCGCGGGTAAATTATGGACCCTATTCAGAGCCACATTACTTACATCACCGGTGTGTCAGGAGGTGTGGTTAAAGCCAATTCCGCAAGAAGGGCGGAGTTTGCCATGCCGGGCGAAGCGGTTTGTCGGAACGGCAATGCCTGGTGTCAGCAACTACTCAGTCTACTGATTGCCAAAAGAAACATGCTGTTTCTTGACGGCAGAATTCCCGTTTGTGTATAGTTTACGTGTCTTCCTGTAACCCGCAAAAGTGATACGCCCCCTGGCATGCAAGCTTTTTTAAACCGTATTCCTCAGAAGCGGCATGCATCCGCTGTTGCTGACTCATCCCATACAATCCCACCCTGCTATTCTTGCTAATATTCTTAGTGATTGAAATTCTTTGATATTATCTGTAAAAGCTATTTACCTTTTCGACCATAAATTATTACCAGGCAGGTTATTCAGACCTATTATTCTTGAGTAGACCAGGGAAGGCTAGGCGGGATTTTAAAAAGATTCATCTGAAATAATAGAATTTGAAGATTGACATAGGTATGCCCTCACGGGCTTTCCCTGTCACACCACCGGGC
>CAZLFA010000100.1:0-7277 GCA_964558665.1 uncultured Syntrophaceae bacterium | reverse complement strand
AGTCCTCTCTCAAGCCCCTTCAACCGTAATACCGGTGAAGGGGCTTTTGAGTTATAAGCGTTTACTTCTTGTTGTAGATGATTACTCTTCCGTCCCTTTCCCGTTTCATGGACATTCTCTTTCCGTCAAACGACTGTATGGTCCAAGGCGTTTTCTTGCCGCCCACATCGAGATTTAGAATGTTTCCCCTGACGGCATATTTTCCGTCCACTTTGGTGTCTCCCATTATCTGCGTGAACGTACCGTCGGGCCTGTATTCGGTAGCCGCCGACTGGCCTTTGAATTCAAAACCCCACTTGCCTACAATCGCCTTCGCATAATCGGCCGCAAAGGCAAGAGAAGCCGCAAGCACGAAGACTGCTGCTATTCCCGATATTCTTGTTTTCATGTCATTATCTCCTTATCAACATTACTTCACAGGATATTTAAAAGATGAAAAAAACCGGGCAGCCGCAGGATTTGTGATCTGCTTGGAGTTGGTTGTCAGGTAGCTGAGTTGGAACATTTTCCCATCAATAAAAGAAAACCAGGTCTCTGAAAACACTTTCTGGCCGCCGGCATCCACCATGTCGAACAAAACAAGCGCCGGTTTTCCGGCAAGGATGTTCTTGCTTTTGGACAGCACCTTGCCGCGTTTTTCGGTTGCCGCCATCCTCATTTCCGTCACTTTCCTTGCATCTGCTTCTTTGATGTTTTTCATGCCGTAATCAGTTACAAAAACTGAAAACCCCATGGTCTTCGCGGTAGATTTATAGATATGATTTTCCTTTTTCCCCAGCGCTGTATCCATAGGTTCTGAGGTATATTTAAAATCTTTGAAGGCCTTCGGCACTTCAACGGAAAATCCGTCCGCCTTGCTCACATAGACAAAACTGTCCGATTTCTGGGCATGCAAGGCGCTTGTCATTCCCAGAGACAGCATCATAACGGCAGCAAGAGCAGCCACCAACACAGACATCCTTTTCATCATGATCACCTCCAACGAATTATTATTTAAGACAGATTCAATATAATTATCAGCCCGCCGAAATTATATCCGTATCCTCTTATCCTTGCGGCAAAAATCGAGCGTTGCACTCTATTCATCTGCGGCCTTGCCGAGCCGGGAAATCGTTCCCTGTGCCGTGGCGCAGAGACGCTCTTCTCCTGCGGCGGCATCAAAGACGTTGCAGCGGCAAACGGCCATGTTTTTGCTTGAATACACAACCTCTGCCCTGGCAATCAGGCACTCGCCCGTTGCCGGCCTCAGATAGTTTATCTTGAACTCCGAGGTGACAACGGCCGAACCGAGCACGCTGCCGCCGACGAATGTCAGCGCGTTATCGGCCGCGTAGCTTATCACACCTCCGTGCACGAATCCGTGCTGCTGCTTCAGCTTTCCGGTAATCGGGATGCGCAATTCGGTAATCCCCTCCTTGAAGATCTCAAGCCGTGCTCCTATCAGAACGCTGAAAGGCTGACTTTCCAGGACCGCTTTTCCTAACGCCAGCAAATCCATTGAATGATTTACTCCTTTCATGAGAAGAAAAAACCGGAACGGCAGGCCGGATGTGCATTGCTTTCTACCCTGTGCTTATCCGCTCCTGCAGCATTGACGAGATGGCGACGAGAAACTGTTCCCTGTCTTCCGTCTCAAGAGCGATGCGTTCTCCGGGGCAGACGGCCTTGCCGTCTTTTGTGAGGATGTTATACACAACCCGGTCCGCGTAGATGGCGATATGGCTTTCTCCGAGAAAATCGACAGCCGGCCGGGAGGCGACGGTGGTGATGATGGTGTTGACCATGCCGGAATAGAGGATGAGTTTTGCTGCGGCGAGACCGATAACCTTGTCGAACAGAGTGCATTCCCTGAAGCGTACGCTGCATTCGGCGATACACTCCCGAAGGGGTTTAAGTCCCTGCGCGTTCGAAGAATAAACCACGCGACCCCGGTATAAAAGAGCCAGTGTGTATTGGCTGAAATCCGGCGCCGTCATGAGATATAACGTTTCGCCGGCTTCCTGAGCATCCATGCAGCCAGCGCCCATACCGTATTGGAGAGGAAGAGGGCAATAACCAGTGAACCGATGGTCCGGGCATCCATGCCGACCAGGTAATAATCGGTAAGTATCAGCCATGGAAGCTGAACAAGAAATGCAAGCCATACCGAAAGTACAATGTTCAGCCCATTCCTCAGGAAAAGGCCCGCGCAGAACCCTAACAAGGCATTACCCATCACCAGGTAGGGATTGCCCGTAATAAAGGCGGCATAGAACGAACCTGCGAAGCCGCTCATCAATCCTCCGGCGGGTCCGTACAGGGCGGCTGCCAGAAAGATCGCCACCTGAAAGACATGGAGCTTGAATCCCCCGGCAACGGGAATATTGATCATTCCCAGGATATTGGGAAGAGCAACCAGGATGATGATTCCCGCTTTCGCTCTGGCATTCCATGTAACCCTCGTTGACATGACATCCGTTGTCATCATGATCATCTACCTCCCTTAATTATTTCCTTTTTTTATTATCCCGGTCAAAGAGGTTTTCAAGCGGCGAATCAAATATTTTTCTCGTGAAAAATATTCTGAGCCGCGGGAAACTTTTTGACCCGGATGCCGAAGAGTATTTTTTATCGTGTAATCCGGCTTCACTATAACACACGAACCGATTAATTAACAGCCCCTGCAATTTTACCTCGACAGATTTCTTCATATGGATGATTTTAAAAAATAGGAAAGGAGGGATTTTTCGTTCTGGCAAGAAGATCAAGGGATTGCGCGGAGACGTACATAACCGCGTACGTCGCACAAGCAATACCGCAGAGCGACACAGCCAGGGCGGAAAAGACCCCTTTCCTGCAGAAGCTATTTGAAAACAATCCGCCTTATTATCCTCCCCGGCAAAGTCTCTTCCGTGTGCAGAGCTGCATGAGGGCAGATTTCAATGCAGCAGTAGCAACGGATGCACTTGTTATGGTCGAAATACAGCATCTTCGTATCATGGGAAATAGCCTTTGCCGGGCATATCTTCCAGCATTCACCGCATAGGTTGCACAGCGGCTCATCAACAACCGGTCGCTGCAGGAAATGACGTCTGATGAAGCCGTGCACCTGCTTCGGTCCGAACATCGGCGATACCATATCGGGCAGCTTGAAATTCCGGACTTCGGGCAGTGTTTCCTCAATTTCCAGCACCTCATCTACCAGTCCCATCTCCGAAGCCGCTTTCAGCGTCAGCAGCCTTTCAGGCTCTATGCCGATCAGGCGGCACACGGCGGCATCGACGGCAAAGGGGTCGCTGCTGCCCATCATAACGCCGATCTGTCTGGGGATGCCTCTCTTTCCCGGACCTTCGCCTTCCATACCCAGAATTCCGTCAAGCACGGTGAAGCCCGGATTGATCCTGCGGCAGATCAGCACCAGAAGCTTCGCGAAAAGCTCGCGGTTGATGCCCGTGCGCATATGCCACTCCGCTTTCCGGAATCCCACCACACAGCCAAACATGTTTTTTACGGCCAGTGTCAGCAGCATCTGTTCGTGCGTCTTGAGCTTCGGGAGATTGATCACGAAATCGGCGTCAAGGGCATCTGCCGCCAGATCTATTGCATCAAAGGGTTTGCCGATATCCGCAACTACAGACTCCTGAAACGGTCTGAATTCCAGATCGAGATCCCTGAGCGCCTCGGTCGTGCCGTTTTCACGGGCTATTCTGTCGAAAGAGCCGATCGCCTGACTGTCCGCTATTAATACATGCGCATCCATTTCCTTTACATATTCGGCCGCAGCCCGGATGATAAGCGGATGAGTGAGCAAGGCCTGCTCGGGAGTAGCGGCGGAAAGCATGTTGGGTTTTACAAGGATGCGGCTTCCCCGGGGAATATTTCTGCCGCCGATGGCATCCATGATCCCGAAGAATGCCGGCTTCAGTTCATCGTAACGGTAGCTCGATTTTTTGACGATTACCTTCATAGCCTGTCAAATGCCCTGATGACCGCCCGCACAAAATCCCCGCGGTGAAAGAGAAAGGCTCCCACATGGCCGCCGCTGAGCCAGTCGAGTTGGGAACCCGGCCAGAAGTCATGCAGGGTGGCAACGGAGGAGGGCGGGATATAGGCGTCGTTAAGTGCGCCTGTTATGCATGCCGCGGCAGGCTTTCGGGGAACGGGAAATTTCCTGATGTCGAGAAGGTCCAGAATCTTCCTCATGAATGCCACGGCATCGCCGCTGCCGTTGAGCTGGCGGTTCATTATATCCCAGTCGCAATAGTTTTTCAGGACGCCCTCTGTAAAGACGGCGCTCGGAGAGTGTGGGGCAATGAAGGGGATAATTGCAACCGGCTCGCTTGAAAGGGCGCCCGCCTGGGCGGCCATGTGGCCCCCCATGCTGATGCCGCAGACACCGATGAAGCGGCAGCCTTCCTTCCTGAGCCAAGCCATCAGTGATCGGCCTTCGTGAAGGGTTGCCGCACCCATGAGGCAAAGGTCGCTGAATCTGTTGAGCATCTTACCGTGCTGATCGGGGGGCCGCCTTTTCCCGTAATAAGGATTTTCCAGGATAAGCGAACCGATGCCCTGTTTCACCAGCGGCATGGCCAGAGCAATGCGCCTCCTGTCGAATCCCTCGTCACCGGTGGCGGCGAAGTGCAGGCATACGGGCGTGTCCTTCCCGGCTTCGGAAGGCATGATAAGTTCGATATACGCTGTATGGCTCTCCGGAGGATATCCGGGGGCATGAAAAGGACTGCGGAAACTGCCGCGACTTACAACGGCGCCGTTTTTTCCAAGGCGCCATTGCCATACAATGTCCGGTGCATCAGGCGGATCGGACTGAATTAACGGCGATCCCTTCTCCACGGCTTCCTGAAGCAGTGCAAGGTTGCCCCATCCCTGCCCGAAAAACAGGCGCCTGTTGGCCTGGCTGGCATAAAGCCTGTCCAGAAGACTGCTCATTTTAATTTTCTTGAAACGAAATAGCTTTGATGACGAGTAAGTATTCAGATTACATACAATCGTCAACTATGTTTTTATCAAGGCAGCTTAAGTATTCTCTCGCTTCGCCAGACACGTATAATCATGATTTTTCTTATATCAAGACGATAGACAATCCGGAAGGGAGAATAAATAATTTCTCGTAAATTCGTTATGCCGAATTCCGGTACAATTCGTCCGCTTTCGGGAAAGTCAGCCAATCTCTCCACATGCGACATAATCTCGCGAAGTAGTTTTTCACCTGCCTTCGGTGCCTGCTGATCCGCATACCATGTCCTGATTGCTTGAAGATCATTCAATGCCGAGGAAGTAAATGTTATTAAAATCTTTTTAGGCATGGCTATTTCAATCCCAGCTTCTTTTTTACTTCAGCCAGGCTGATTTCCCTGCCTTCTTCAACGTCCATCAGACCCTGCACAACGCCTCGCAGAAAAGCCTGTTCTTCGGTTCTTTCCTCATAATCTCTGACAGACTCCACAATGGCCACAGCCCTGCCGCGGCTCGTAAGAAGTACCGGCCGGCGGGTTTTGTCCACTTGATTTACAATCCTGCCCGGGTTTACTTTCAGATCTGTGATCGGAACGATATCCTCCGAATACTTGACGACATTAGACTCCATACAATCCTCCTGAAAGGTCTATTAACTGGTTTGATTATAGCACCTGTAAAAAGACCTGTCTAATGAATTATACTATTCGTCGGCAGAAATATTCAATAGCCGTTTCTGAAAACCCTGTCAGGAAATATTTTACACTAGTTTTCGTCCGGAAAGGGCTCTTTTCCGCTCTGGCTGTGTCGATCTGAGGTATTGCTTGTGCGACGTACATTATGTAAGCCTCCGCGCAATCCCTTGATCTCCTTGCCAGAACGAAAAATACCTCCTTCCCGATACGGAAACCAAAAGTTTCAGCATCCTGAGTTTCTGGATGGAAACTGCACTACGGAAACAACTATTTCTCAGCGCCTGGTTTGAACTTTACAAAGATTTCCACAGGCCCTTTGGGGTCGAGACCGATATAGCGTGCACGCACTTCCGTGCCGGGTTTTGTCGGGATCAGCTTCGTGATGGTCCCCAGAGAAAGGAGATCGCCCTTCTTGAGTTTTTTTCCTTCCGCCTGCAGAGAATTCTTTATCCATAAAACAACATTCAGCGGATGATCGAGAAGACTGCTGCCCTTGCCTTCAATGACCATCGTTCCTTTTTCGTCCAGTATCTGGAGTGTAAAATCTCTGAGACGGTCACTCCACTCTTTGGTCGGCTTGATGGGAATCGGTTTGCCCACAATACCGTAACGGGCGGCAACATTTACTGCCGCCAGGGCAGGTCCGTTGATCTTGACTCCCTGGGCATACATCAGGTCGGGAAGCTCGATAAAGGGAATGGCGGCATCAATATATTTGAGTGTCTCTTCAGGAGTCCTGGCCTTATTGATCCTGTCGCTGCCGACCCGCAATATCAGATCACCTTCGCTGAGGGGACGCGGACCGAAGCCGGCGGGAAGCACCGCACCGCTTTCCAGAAGCATGTTTTTCAAAAGAGTGCCGCGCACCGGGGCATTGACGCCAAAGACTTTCTGTACTGCCGGGTTGGTCAATCCCGCCTTGTAGCCGACAACCTTTCCTTCCGTCTTGCCGAGAATGGCCAGATACTTTTCCTGGATCTTCATGGCCTGCACCAGCGTCATCCCTGCATCGGCTTCTGCAACCGGCTTCTTCTTCAGGTAGTTGTCTGCAAGTGTCGCGGCCAGATCGGCTCCAAAACACGGATGAACAAAAAAGACAAAAAGAACAAATAGAAAGACAACAGAAAACCCTGCATTGCATCGAATACTTTTCATGGCACTTCTCCTTTCGTTTGACTACTCTTCAACAGCGGATGTCTTCTTCATGTTTTATCGCCTCAAACCGGGGCACATGACTTCAACGCCGCTATCCCGTTTGCCGAATACTCCGTTAATAACTATCGTAAGGGCGGGTTTTAAACCCGCCCTTCTTCAACGACGAAGCCAACGCAGCTAGTGCTCTGATTCAGAACCGGAAAAGAGCCCTTTCCGGACGGAAACTAAGCAGTGCGGGTAAGATGCCGGTAAACACGCACCAGCACCACCGTAAGGTAGCCGCCGAAGGCGCCGGAAAGGAGCATGCTTACCAACTGCCCCAGCATGGGGACGAGATTTATTATCCCGGAAATGATTGCCATCACTACACCCAGACCAAAGATGGCAACAATAAGGATTATCACGTCGCCGATATTTGTCTTGGTACTGTCAATTTTTTTGTGTGAAATTTTCATAGGCCAATTCTTTAAAGAA
>CAZLFA010000099.1:0-7536 GCA_964558665.1 uncultured Syntrophaceae bacterium | reverse complement strand
AATTGGTCTCATTAGTTATTTAACAACAATCTTTCAGGTATCTTGGACAGTAATGGTTCAAAATGAATAAAGAGGCAGAACAGATCCCTTGAAAAACAATACAAAGGCGACGATCCCGCTCAGAAAGGAAACCGACGCCAGAATTTTGTTCATCCTGTGGAAATTTGCAGCAAAGAGAACAACCACGCACAACCCGAAAGCCAGACAGAACTGGCAGTAGGTATCATGGACAATCTGGAAGCGGACAAGCAGTATCTCGCCGCCTGCAGCGCTGGAGAGCATCACCGTGCGCCAATGGCTTACCGGTAAATCAAAGCGTGAAACAGGCGGAAGCGCCATCACCAACAGACTGGCCATGAAAATGATTCCGACATATTTCAGATCTATTCCAAGAAACGTTCCAGTCAGATAGGAACATGATGTATCACAGATTTCGTAGAAAATCATCAGACCCACGCCAGCAAGCGGTAAAATGATATTTATCAGAATCCGTGCTTTGTTCCATTTCATGGCTATTCTTTTTGCTGTTCCTTTGTCACTTTATTTACTCACACGCTTACTTCAACATGGTAAGCCTCTTGGTACCCTTTATCTGTCTGAAATTTGCACCCTGGCTTATGCAAAGCATGGCAAGATCAGGATCGACGACTTTTGTGCCGCATAGCGCATCCACACCGTAATCGAAAAGCACCCTGGACATCGGCACTGTGTCGCCGAGCATTATAACAAAAGCATCTTTTCTGCAAAGAACGAGCAGTCCCTCTATCGTATGGTTGGTCAGAGCTGTTCCCGTGATGGCTACGATATCAGCCTGGGGTATAAGCCTTTCCGCTTCGGCTTCCCCGAAATCACCTTCCTGCGGATTCTTTTCGATGACCCACAACTCTTTTGCTTTCTCCCTCACTCTATCGAGGAAAGGAAAGTGCCCTACAATTGCTATTCTCTTTTTGTCTCCTTTTTCCAGGATAAGATCGGCAGCATTCAACTCCACGCAGGATGATTCATCAATATCCAGGAACGAGTTGATGGCGGCCATTCCGATCGCAGCCTCCATGATGCGCTCTGAATATACCATTTTAACCAGATCCAATGCCGATTTGTTCAGCAGGTATCCCGGCTCCCTGACCATGGGAGGAGATTGTCGCAGGGCATCCCGCGGCAGCGTTGCCGCCAGACCGCAATTCCTGGTTAACACAGCCGTGTGGAATACTCCCTGGCGGATATCCTTCACTTCAGTATCCAGCATGAGAGACGTAACCAAATGATCAATTATTCTCATAACCCTCGTATGTTCATTTTTAGAATTCTTATCAAAGACCGAACAATCTCCATTCACTTCAACCCCTTTAACGCTTTGATAATGTCCTCCCCTCCGACAAACTTTTCCTTTTTGCCGTTTCTGACGATCACACAGCTCGGCGTTGCATTGACTCCATCGTCCCTGATAAGGGTGTTGAACCGTGCAAAGACAGGCTTGGGCTCAAAATGTGCATAGGGTATCTTTTTGCTTTTGAAAAGTTCTTCAATCTTTTCTTTCATCGTAATCCGCTGATCGGCCGCTATGAAAAGGATGTTTCTGACCTTAAGAGCTTGCTCAAAACTGTTGCCGGTTTTCAGGGAATACAGGAAATATCTGGCATACAGGGCGCTGATTCGACTTAATGGAACATCGACCAGCGTCAATCGTATCTTATCATTCTTTACCAATTCAATAAGCAGCGGCTCAACAGCCGGTTCCATAGCCCGGCAGGGCGGACAGAAATAGTCCGTGTACATCTGCACCTTTATCGGCCCCGAACCATAAACCGGGAACGGCGTTTCAGCACCATGCACCGAGGGAATACCCGCATAAATAAGACAGGTGACGATTATCGCCAGCGCACATGTGAATGAATTCATACGCATCTTCATACCTGGTACCGACTCTCCTTTTCATTGTGTATTCTTCAGTGATTCGTTCTTCGAACCGCCACAATCCCGCTATGAGACAAACGTCATACGTGTTCCCGCCATGTTAAGAATGAACTTATCCGGCATGACCTTTTCAAATTCCATAATTGCATTGCGTCCCGTGCAGTGGCAGGGGATTACATAATCCGGGCTGATTTTTTTCAGTTCCTCAACAGTACGGCCGATGATTTTTTCGAACAGCATGCCTGAAAGGTGAAAACCGCCCATGACGACATGTACATTGTCTATTCCCGTGACCTCCCTGGCGTAATTCACCGTGTTCACTATCCCCGCATGGGCGCAACCCGAAAGAATGATCAGACCCTTGTTTTTCAGATTCATGACTATGGAAGTATCGTCTTCAATGGGATCCCACTTTTCTTCACCTTTTTCCTGGTAATGAGCGATGGGGAAACCCTTTTCAAAATCGGTTTTGTGCGGAATCTCGCCGAGAAAAAGGACCGCATCATCAAGAAAGATAACCGGCTCCGACGATTCCATAACCTTAAGTCCCGCATCGGCAATCTGCTCCCTGTTCAGCGGTGAGAAGAATATTTTCATGTCTTTGACAGGTATTTTAAGGTAACGGGGCTGACGGAAGATCATCGGGTGAACAAAGAAAGGAATGTCTCTTTTGCCGATCATTTTCGTCAATTTGTCAAAACCCCCGGTATGATCGTTATGACCGTGAGAGAGCGCAACGGCTTCCACCTGCGACATGTCGACCCCCAGTATCCGGGCGTTATACGCCGCACCTTCCTCGGAAAACCCGAAGTCGAACAGCATGGTTCTTGTTTTCCCGTCGGTTGTAACCCGGACGACTGCGGAAAAACCGTGCTCCGCCAGAACGGACTGGCGGAAATATCCCTCTTTAAGAGGTATTGCCCTGGTCACTACAGCGCTGTTATCAGTGGCGGTCATTTCTATATAGTTATCCTGAAGCGTCAGGATTTCGACTTTTTCCACCGGTTTTAAAGTCTGTTTTCCCATATAAATTCTCTCCTCTCCACCTTTTTATCTTCTTTAAGATCCATAACACTTAATATCCGAACAGATTAACGTAATTGTTAATTATCACTTTGCACGGAGATCGGTTTACCGGCAATCAAGTTCAGTGCGTATAGTCGATAATTTGGATTCCGTTGCCTACTTTTTTTATAATCGATTCTTTCATTCTTTCATAATAGGGGCAAGGAAACGAAATAGGATTGCCCCTTGAGATACAAGATGCAAAAACGATTGTGTCTGCCCCTCTTTCAATCATCACTTTGGCTCTAGCAACGGCTCTTTTGCCGGGACAACCTCCGCAACTGACGAAACCGATGATTTCGACAGGTCCGGTAGACTCAAATGCCAGTTTCCCCTCACTTGCGACTTTGAAATCGGTGTTGCCGGGACACATATCCTCGGTTTGCTGACAACGAATGATGCCTACCTTCCTCATCTTTGCTCCTCTAAATTTTTCAGTATCTTAATATCAATACGAATATCATTTTATTTGGTCAGATATTGCCTCAACGCTTTATGAAAGGTTGTCGCCGCCAGAAGAGCACAGTGTTTTGAATCCTCAGGAAGTCCCCCCAGGTGCCCCAGGATTGATTCCTGGTTGATTGTCAGACATTCCTTCAATAGTCTTCCCTTGGCCATGACGGTGGCTGCGGAAACGGCTGCATGAGAAGTCATGCAGCCGTCCGTTGTGTAACTGATGTTTTCAATTTTTCCGTTTTTGATCTTCAGGAATATTTCCACTGTGTCCCCGCAGGGGCCTGTGAATTTGGCATAGCCGTCCGGCCGGTCCATGACGCAGCAGTTCCTTGGGTTCGTACCATAATCAATCACCCTTGCCGTAAAGATCTTTCTCATTTCTTCATCAAGCAACTTAAACATTCTGTCTTTTATCTCTTTTTCCTGATCCAAACCTTGTCTCCTTGTCGCTTTCTATAATGTCTTTCATGCTCAATCAAAAGCCATGTTTGTCTTCCAGACCTCCCAAACCTTGCCGACGAGATCCGGACCGGGTTTCAGCGTCATCTTGCCCGGCTTCCAGCCGGACGGAGTTGCTTCTGTACCTTTGCTGTCTCGTACAAGTTGAAAGGCCTGCAACTGCCTAAGTGTCTCGTTGACATTACGTCCCACCGGCGGCGTCAGCACTTCGAATCCCTGGATTATGCCGTCCGGATCGATGATGAACCTTCCCCGGGTTTCCACACCCATCTCCTCGCTGTAAACACCAAATGCCGTTCCGACTTTGCCGCCTGCATCGGACAGCATGGGGAAGGGAACGCCTCCGGCCGTCATCTTGGACAGCTCATGGTCATTCCACATCTTGTGGACAAAGACGCTGTCGATGCTCATGGAGAGCACCTCTGCGCCAAGTTTCTGATACTCGGAATATTTTTCGGCGACCGCCGAAATCTCTGTCGCTCATACAAACGTAAAGTCACCCGGATAGAAGCAAAGCAAGACCCACTTGCCGAGATACTCAGACAACTTGACTGAAACGAATGCCCCCTTGTGATAAGCGGGTGAGGTAAAATCAGGTGCAGGTTTGCCGACTTGAATCATGGCCTTTATCTCCTTTCCTTTTGTCTCCTGTTGGGTTTCCTCTGACGACGCCTGTCTGCTTTTCTCTGCGCCTACAAGTCCCCCGGTGGGACGGGCGCAGCCGACCTTTATTTCCTCCGCCATAGATGCCCTCCTTTCACGTCTGATGTTTACGCTTCCCGGATTATTCGTATACCCGCTTTATAACACTCTCTCGTAGTTTTGTTTAACGCGATAGGAACTGCGGCCTTACAAGAGTTGGACAATGCCAAACTAAAGAGACCATAAAAGTATTATAATCAGTCATACTGAAAACGAATGGTTTCATCGGTCAGGACATTCTGAATAACTCCCTGCCAGAATGGGGCATCCCAAGTGTGCATTTTTTGATGCATCAGGTAGTACTTCTGTGGAATCGGATGTGTGCCCATTACGACACTGATACCATATCTCGCTTGTATGAAATCTCTGAATGTGGCAATCCTTGGACAGGGAGGATAACCGACTATTAGACCAGTTGCCAGGTGAATCACATCGACACCGTTACGAATCATTTCTTCGGGGGCATACTCAATATTTCCTCCGGGACACCCGTCACAGGTTGTATAGCCCGCAAGAATTACATCATTATCTTTATACAGGCTGAAGGCTCCCTCACGATTCTGCAGCGCCCTGAAGCATTTCCCGCCGGCACAACGACGATATCGGTCACAGATGACTATACCCACCTTTAACAATGTTTTTTCACTCATCGTCATCTCCTATCCTGTGGTTAAATTCCGAACCGACTCACGCACTGACCGGCTGTTGTCTATATTTTCTGTTTATCACTGTAAATCAGCCATTGGCCTTGCTGATTCGGCAAGGCAGATTTTTCAGGTTGGGGGTTCCAAACTCCTTTCCAAGCTTAGTGATGGATGTCAACATGTTGAAATTGGCGCTCTGCCAGTCATACTGCCTACTTGGGTCGCCTTCAGGAAACCACCAACCCAGTGAAGCGTTGACAACACGAGGATGAATGATATCAGTCAGTTGGGCCTTCTGAGTAATGGTACCGTATTTTGTTTCAATAGCAACATCATCGCCTTCTTGGATGCCGTATTGGGCGGCTGTTTCGGGATGTATTTCCACGGTCGGTTGAGGTTGCTTTTCTCTGAGTCTTTCAACCCATCGATAAGAAGACAAAAGATAGTATTGGCTTTTCGCACTGATGACAATAAGGGGAAATTCGGGATCATCCGGTTCAGGGAAGCCGTTAAATTCGGGTAGCGCCTTCAGACTAAATTTTTCGGCTGTACTCAACTGGAGCTCCACTTTTCCTGTTGGGGTCTGGAAACCTTTTTCCAGATAAGAACGAAAACGGTCCGGCCCCTTGAGGAAACCCTTCTCTACAAATTCACGATAGGTTAACCCGGCCGGGCGAAGCAAATCCTCAAGAAATTCTTCATGGTTTTCATGCCAAAGATCAGGAGAAGAAACGAGCTTGCCCAGTTCGTTCATGATCTTCATATCAGGCCAACATTCTTCAAGTGGTTCAACGATTTTGGGACGGGCGAAGATCATGCCGTGACCGATGCCATAGTGACCAATATCATTCATTTCGTATTGGTGCGCTACAGGCAAGACGATATCGGCCATAGCCGCAGTTGGAGTCATAAATATTTCGGCAATGGCTACAAAATCGAGCTTCTTGAAAGTCTCATAGGTAATGCGGCTGTCCGCCCAATTTACCAGGGGATTTGTGCACATTCCGTAATACCCTCGGACAGGATACGGAACGTCCTCAAGTACGGCTTTTCGGAAAAATGACGGTGCAATTGTCATCAACCTGGGAATAATCTTGTGATAAGCACTGATCATCTCCTTGCGCTTGTCGGGGATGAGGTCGGCGCGTACGAAGGGCGCCAAACCCATTATTTTCGGATCCCTGGCGTTGATGTTGCCGCCAGGGACTTCTAAGTTGCCGCAGATGGCCATGAGGCACGAAAGGGAGCGAACAGCATCGAAGGCGTTGATATCGTGCTCAATGGCGTTTCCCCACTGAAGAGCCGCCGGTTTGGCTGTTGCATACATACGGGCGGCCTGGCGGATATGTTCGGCGGGAACCCATGTTATCTCGGCAACCTTTTCGGGAGTATAATCTTTGACATGTTGGCTTAGTTCGGCGAAACCATGCGTGTAGTTTTCAACGAACTCCCTATCATACAGGGATTCGTCACAGATAACGTGGATGATTCCCAAGGCCAGGGCCTGAGCAGTGCCGGGGCGTAACTGGAGCCATAGATCGGCCTTTTGGGCAAGTTCGATGCGCCGTGGATCAACCACAATCAATTTAGCGCCTCTTTTCATCTGTTCATGCAACTGGCTGACAATTTGCCCTTCTTCATTGGTGGCTGTAAGATTGCTTCCCCAAAGAAAGACCAGTTGAGTCGGGTTATGGAGATCAGCAACGGGATAAAAACCGCATGTATGAATACCTGTAATCTCCCGGGGGGCATGGCAGACATCCTGGGAAGCGACGACATTGGGAGATCCAAATATATTAGCTAAACGAATCAGGATAAAGTGCTCCAAACCTTTGGGCATGCCGACACCGAATCCGACACCTTTGGCACCGTATTTTTTCTTGATGCTCAGTAAATTTTCCGCAGTTTCCTCTAATGCTTCCTGCCAAGAGATACGCTGCCATTTCCCCCCACCCCGTTCACCGACCCTTTTTAAAGGGTGGCGAAGGCGGTTCGGGTGGCTGAGACGGTCCGCTGACACTCGCCCCTTGAAACAGGTATAACCTTTATTCAGAAATCCGTCCGGGTCACCCTTTACCTGAACGATCTTATTTTCCTTCACACCTACAAGAAGGCCGCATCCCCCGTGATCCATCCGGGCACAGTGGGTCTTGAACCATTTTATGTTATCTGCTGTCATTACCCCAATCTCCTTCTTTTTGTTTCTCTTATATTGTCCCCGACAATTCTTCTATTGCATATTAAAGCGGCTTATCCTCCGGAAGCGTTTCACCGATGGCCAAGCGGCACAGATCGC
>CAZLFA010000098.1:0-7623 GCA_964558665.1 uncultured Syntrophaceae bacterium | reverse complement strand
GCATTGCGGACTACTCAACCCTAGGACTTCAACTTAAAGACGAAAGATGGAAAAAATTTAATTCGCCGCTTGCAAACCCTTTGCGCAGAGTTTGCAAAGTTTCTGTATGGAAACCGGAAGTTTCCGCGTCCGGAGTTTCCGGATGCACGCAATCTAGCATGTTGGGGATATTTGTCAACCGGATGTGAGGGCGGATGTGCGAGAGCCGGTTGTACAAACATTGAATTCCGTCAGGGAATGTAGTATAGAAAAAAAAGAACAAGCCAAGGGGGGCTGGTCTATGAAATCCGCATTTTTTCGCGTTTTTATTCTGTCTTTCTGCATATTTCTTGTTTTCAGTACAAACCTTCATGCCGCGCCGACAACCATGACGGCAACAGGCGAATATATCATGGGAGACAACGACACCATGATAGAAGCCAAAAAATTGGCTTTGCAGGACGCCAAGCGCCTGATTTTGGAGAAAGTCGGAACTTACATAGAAAGCACCACGCAGGTTAAGGATTATGTCGTTAAAAGCGAGGAGATAAAACTTTACACTGCCGGTATCATAAAGGTCGAGGAGGCTAAAGAAGAGCGCAGTCTCATAGAAAACAAGGCAACCGTGCTGAAAGTAACGGTGCGCGCCATCGTCGATCCCGATGTAGTCGTGAAGCAGATTGTCGCCATGAGGAACAAGAGGGAGATCGAAGACAAATCCAGGAAAATTTCGGATGAAAACGGCAGGTTGCGAAAAGAGATCGATCAGCTTAACCAGCAGCTTCGCAGTGCGGTCAATGAAAGCAAATTTCGCGATCTGAGAAAACAGAGAGAGCAGGTTCTCGATAAACTGCAGGAAAATGAAAAAGGACTGACCATCCTGATCAGCGAGGGCAGTCTCCATCAGGCGGCGCTGTACGACAGACAGAAAAGGGAGGATGATGTGCAGGTCATCCGGGCATTTTTCAAAGAGGTCGCCGCCGCATACCGGATTACCTACAACGAACCTGATATCGAAGACAACGGAGACGGAACGGCGAGCGCCAAAATTCCTGTAGCCATAAAACTGCCGGGAATCTTTGGAATCAAAGGGTCGGATGTACAAGTCAAAAGCATGGAAAAATTCTCTAAAACAGGTCTGATAATAAGGGGTTATTCAGACGGCGGCCTTTCCATAATCTGTTCCGACAGTATAAATAAAAAGAAATGCAACAGTACTCTCAAGCCGTTTGTCGACCGTGAAATTAATAAGTTCCGGATTGAGGTTAAACTGGGAAACTATATAGCACGCGATACATTGATTATCAGTTCTGTCCTTGATTCCAGACCGAGGTATGAACCTTCCACGACTTATTCAAGGCCGGTGACATCAAGCAGATCCTACGGTTCATACAGGGTATATCAAAGGACCTATTCGTCGCCTTCGCGGCAGACATCGACATCTACCTCTGCGGCTGCTACATATACATCTCCGCTGAGTCATTCAAAGAACTTTGTGTTCAGCTTTGATAATGTTTCCCTGAATGCTTTAAAATCTATTAACAGGATAGACATCAAAGTCCTCTATTAGCGCCTTTTTTGCATTTGAACAATATTCATATTCCTCGTATTTGTGCCTTCCGAAGAGCAGCTGCGCGTCTGTCCCTTTTTGGGTCTCTGCCCGTGCAAAAATCTGCCCATGAATTTGACTTTACTGGATATTCATGCTAGCTACTTGCAATTAACGTTTATAGGCAGGAGCAAATCGCCTCCCGTGAGCAGGAATGAATAAGGCAAGACTGATTAATGTATTTTTAAGGTCGCTGACGATACATGGCTCTTTGAATTTCTGGAGAATGCAGAACATCGGGTATGCCTTCAGTATGATTCCCGTTGTCAGAGAACTCGCGAGAGACGATAAGCAGGCGGCAGATATGCTGACAAGGCATATGCAGGCATTCAATACCCACCCGTATCTTTCCGGGCCGCTCATCGGTTCGGCTGTAAACGTCGAAGAATCCCTGGCGGGCAGTGAAGATGCAGGGGGGCGTGCCGATGAAGTTAAGAATGCAATGATGGCTCCTTATGCAGGGATAGGTGATCCCTTTTTCTGGGGGGCTTTAAAACCGCTGGCTTCCGCAGCAGCAGTGACTGCGGCGGCAAGCGGCTGTTACAGTGCGCCGCTGGTGCTTCTTCTTGTTTACAACCCGCTTCATTTGTGGATCAGAATAAAGGGATTCATTGAAGGGTATCGGCATGGCCGGGAGGGAATAGTCTTCATCAGAGACTTGAACCTGCCCCGCCTGGGAGGATATGTCCGCTGGATATCATTGTGTTTAATCGCATCTCTCGCGGTGACGGCGGCGGGGACATCTGCAGAATACTTTCAAATAAGGCAGTCGCTGCCTATCATGGCGGGGTCGCTGGTGTTGATCCTGGCCGTTTTTACGGCGATAAAAAAGAGGATTTCCCCGGTAGCCATGGTATACGGATTATTCGCCTGCTCCATAATAGCGTCCTACTTCTGGAAAGGTCTCTGATGGTTTTTCGGGACACGGAAAATACAGCAGCGGCATGAGATTGCATAAATGGTTTTAACAAAAACCTTTGAGATAAGAAACAAGCTCGGTATACATGCGCGTGTGGCTGCCAAGATAGTCGGTGTTTCCAATCGCTTCAAGGCCGGGATATTTTTAGAGAAGGACGGGCAGGAAGTGAACGCCAAAAGTCTTCTCGGCATACTGACTCTTGCCTGCCCGCAGGGAAGCCGCCTGACGGTAAGGATAGAAGGAAATGACGCGCTTGAGGTGGAAGAAGCCATGAAAAATTTCGAGGATCTGATCAACAGCAAATTCGGTGAAGACTGATGGTTGATACTGATACAGGGAAAATGGTGGTTTTAAAAGGTATCGGCGTTTCTCCGGGCATTGCCATCGGCAAAGCCCATCTGTTCGACAGCCTGGACAAGCAGATATTATTTTACAACCTGAAGGATAAAAGCTTCGTTGCCAAGGAAGTAAAACGATTCCGCAATGCTGTGGCGGAATCGATCCGCCAGCTCCGCGGCGTGAAATCCAAGATGGTAGAGATGGAGGACATGGAGGGAATGGACCCCGTGTACATTATCGACGTCCATATCATGATCCTCAGAGACCGATCTTTTGTTAACAGGACAATCAAGAACATCAGGGACGACTGCATAAACGCCGAATGGGCCGTCAAGATGACGGTGGATAAATATCGGGAAATCTTTGAAAGAATGGAGGATGAATATCTCCGCGGACGCATCAGCGATATCCAGTATGCCGGCCAGAGAATTCTCAGAAACCTTTCCGGTGCGGACCAAAAAGAGATTCCCGCCATGAACGAATCGATGATCGTTGTGGCTTCCGACCTGTCGCCGGCGGATACCGCACAGATGAAGATCGACCGCGTTCAGGGGTTCGTTACGGACATGGGGGGGAAGACATCTCATACCGCCATTGTCGCCTGCTCGATAGAAATTCCAGCGGTGGTCGGTCTGGAGAAAATTACCAGGAATGTTAAGACCAACGATGAACTGATTATTGACGGTACGGCGGGACTCGTAATCATCAATCCCGATCCTGAAATATTGAGAAGATACGACGTCAAGAAGCGCGACTATCAGGAAGCCCGCAAAGAGCTTCTGGAAAAGGCCCATCTTCCCGCGGTCACAAAGGACAATCACCGCGTGGAGATCGGATGCAACATAGAGTTCGTCGAGGAGATCCCATCCGCAATAGCGCACGGTGCTGAAGGAATAGGGCTGTACAGAACGGAGTTCATCTATATAAACCGGGGACAGTTGCCTACAGAGGAGGAGCATTTTGCCAATTACCGCAATGTCATCGGCATACCGGGACTCGGATGGTCGACGATACGGACATTCGATCTGGGGGGAGACAAGTTTTTCTCCAAGCCCAAGCTGGCCAAGGAGATGAATCCCCAAATGGGGCTGAGAGCCATCCGGTTCTGCCTCAAGGAGATAGACCTCTTCAAAATGCAGTTGCGCGCCATCATCCGTGCCGGCTATTATGCAAAGACAAGGATTCTTTTCCCCATGATATCGGGTATCGAGGAGATAAGGGAGGCCAAGAGGATTTTCCAAGAGGTGAAGGAGGAACTCAAGACGCGCAACGAACCGGTGGGTGAAAACATTGAGATCGGCATCATGATTGAGGTTCCTTCAGCCGTGATCATAGCCGATCAGCTTGCTGAAGAGGTCGATTTCTTCAGCATCGGAACCAATGACCTGATTCAGTACTCTCTGGCCATCGACCGGATCAACGAATACGTGACCTATCTGTATGAGCCCCTGCATCCGGCGGTTCTGAGGCTTATAAAACAGGTTGTAGATGCCGGACACCAGGCGGGCATCCGTGTCGCCATGTGCGGAGAGATGGCGGGGGACCCCTTGTATACAGTTATTCTTCTGGGCCTGCAGCTTGACGAGCTGAGCATGAACGCCCTGGCGATTCCGCGTGTGAAAAAGATCGTCCGTGCCTCCAGCCTGGAAGAAGCACAAAGTCTGCTGGAAAAGATCATGACATTCTCTTCCGCCAGGGATATAAGGGCTTATGTGGAGGCGTACATGGAAGAACATTTCCCTGAAGAGTTCATCGGCGAGCATCCGCATGATGCGCCGTCCTGCGGTCTGAATTGATGAAAAAGCTTTTGCAGGCAATCGGAGCCGTCGATTTTCTCCGTACGTGAACAAGTTACCATCATTCAGTTAATCTGATTAGGAAAATTGCTGATATGCCTGTCGGTCCGGACAATGAATCAAAAATTCATGATAAAGAAGAATACTATTCCGGTATTTTATACCAGGAAGACAACTTTCCCATCTCCCGCCTGATTAAATCCGTATTGTCCAAGGTGAATATCGATGAGGAAACGGTCAAATTTCTGAAGGAGTATGCCCGGACAGGAACGGTCGTGTATGCCCTGAAGCAGGGCAGCCATCTGGACAGCCTGATCATCAGAGAATTGGCCGCCAGGTTTGATATACCGCGGCCCGCCTATGTGCACGGCGTGAATATGATCCTTTCGCAGCCTTTTGTAATGGCTGTTAGAGTTGTCCTTGCCTGGCTGCTGTATCTGGTTTTCAGAAGGGGAAATCCCGATCCCTTCAAGACATCATTTCTCAGCAGGCTTGTCCGCGCGGGCAGGAGCGCCATTATCCATCTGGGAACCTCGGAGTTTTATAAGAGTCCTGCGACGGAAAATGCCGTTGATCAGCTGATGGACGCGGCCAGGGACGGTAAGACAAGGATCATGGTCGTTCCCACTCTGATTGCCTACGGGCGAAGGCGGGAGAAAGAGGATGAGAATATTGTAAACATTGTCTTCGGCCAGAAGGAAAGCATGGGCGCTTTCAGGCAGTTGATACTCTTTCTGAGATATGCAAACAAGGCGCAGGTCATAGCCGCAGAACCGGTCGATCTCGCCGAATATCTGAAAAACAACAACCTTCCGACGGAACAGCTTTATCAGAATCTGCGCGGCGAACTGATAAACCGCATCGATGAGGAAAAGACCTCGATAGTCGGTCCTGTGCTGAAATCCAGGCAAGAGATCATCGATCTGGTGTTGAATGATGAAGCGCTTGTCCCGCTCATCAAGCAGATCGCCGGGGAGGAAAAGAAGGAATACGATTCTGTCGCAAGGCGCGCTGAAAAGTATCTGCAGGAAATCGCCGCCGATTATGACGAGATGTATATTGAGTTTTTCGACGTTGCCCTGACATGGCTCTGGAACAATATCTACGACGGCCTGATTGTCGACCGCGAAGGCATGGCGAAGATCCGCAGTATCGCGAAAAAGATGCCTGTCGTGGTGATACCATGCCATCGCAGCCATATCGACTATCTGCTTCTCTCTTATGTGTTTTACAAGCATAACATCCAACTTCCGTTCATTGCCGCCGGCTCCAACATGAATTTCTGGCCGATGGGCCCTGTTTTCAGGAAATGCGGCGCTTTTTTCCTGCGGAGAAGTTTCAAAGGCAATGTCCTGTATGGAGAAGTCTTTTCAAAGTATCTGAAGCGGCTTATCCAGGAAGGCATCACGCTGGAGTTTTTTATTGAGGGAGGAAGGAGCCGCACAGGCAAAATGGCCATGCCCAAGTACGGGCTCCTCTCCATGATCATCCAGGCTTTCAAGGAAGGGGCTGCCAATGACCTGGCCGTAATCCCGGTCTATGTGGGCTATGACAGGGTAATTGAAGAAGGCTCTTATCTGAAGGAACTGGGAGGAGCGGATAAATCCGCCGAGAAGGCGACAGACGTCATCAAGAGCAGCAAGGTATTGAGAAAGCGTTACGGCCATGTCTATGTCAATACCGGAGAGCCGATTTTTGTCAAATCATATATGGCGCTGCTGGAACAGACTTATGATGAGATGACGGTTGAAGAGCGCCAGAGCTTCTATAGAAAAATCGGCTATGAGATCGTCCTGGCCATCAACCGTGTTTCCGTTGTGACCCCTTTTTCCTTTATCGCGGCGGGCCTTCTCTGCCAGGACCGCAGAGGCATTTCTCACGATGATCTGATGGAGGTGTTGAGCATTTTCCGTGATTACCTGAATGTCAGGCAGGTTAAACTTGCCGAAACTTTCACGGAGGAACAGAAGTCCATAGAGAATGCCCTGATTCTGTTTGACCAGGCCGGCTTCATATCGAAAATCGGCGAGGACGACGAAGAAGTGACCGAGGATATTGAGGAGACGGTATATTCTCTGGAGGATGACAAGCGCCTCAGTATAGAGTATTATAAGAACAATATTCTTTATTATTTCCTGCCTGCCTCCTTTCTGGCCGTATCGGCGCTCTCCAGAACCGAGGATATGATCCCGCTCAAGGAGCTCATGGACGATTATGTCTTTCTCAAACGCCTGTTCCGTCACGAGTTCATATACGACGACATCAAGGATGATGCGGATGAGATAAATGAGCTGGTATCATATTTCAGCGAACGCGGGATGATCGACGTTGAGGAAAAGGGGGGTGAAGCGTGGATTGAGCTGACAGGAGCCGGCAGAAAGAAGCTGATGGCCTTTGCGGGGCTCGTCTCGAACTATATAGAGTCTTACTGGGTGGCCGTGCGCGGGTGCGCATACCTGAGGAAAGAGGCCCGGCCCGAAAGGGACTTCATGAAAAAACTCAGGAATCTCGGCGCCAGGCTGTATCAAAAAGGGGAGATTCGCCGGGCGGAGGCACTTTCTCAGGCCAATTATGCAAATGCTTTGCGTTTCCTGCAAAGCGCCGATATAATTACAGTCACCGAAGTGATGGAAAAGGGAAGCAAGCGGGCAACAAAGTTCTACTCTCTCGCGGATGACCGCAGCCGTCTCGAGGCGCTGCGCCGCCGCCTTTTCAGTTTCATGTAGCGGGCATTCCTGTTAAGTAGTTTCCGTCCGGAAAGGGCTCTTTTCCGCTCCGGCTGTGTCGATCTGCGGTATTGCTTGTGCGACGTACATTATGTACGCCTCCGCGTAATACCTTGATCTCCTTGCCGGAACGAAAAATAACCACTTTCCAATCCGGAAACCAAAAGTTTCAGCATCCGGAGTTTCCAGATGGAAACTAAGTAGTGTCCATCCGGAAACCCCGGTTTTGAAAGCGGGGTTTATATAAAAGCCGGA
>CAZLFA010000097.1:5574-8681 GCA_964558665.1 uncultured Syntrophaceae bacterium | reverse complement strand
CACGCTTGTGACAACGAGCGCGATCTCACCGCTTTCGTCATCAAAAAGCGGGTTGCCGGTCACCAGTATCTTTTTACCGCTTCTGAGTTCCTGTACGATAGTTACGGGCTTTCGGTTTTCGATCACTTCAAGGCTGACCGAGCGATCGATAATACCGGAACTGACAAGGTCCCTCATGTTCTTCCCCACCACTTCGCCCCGGTTGATGCCCGTTATACGCTCGTATGCCCTGTTGATCATCAACGTATTCGCATTTTTGTCAGTGATATAGAGACCATCGTATATATTCTCTATGATGGCCCCGAGATCCTGGGCGAGGTCCTTTGTGAATATTTTAAACTTTCCCATCCCCTTCCCTTGTGTCTGCCAGTCTTGGAGTTAACTCTAATTTAACTGAAAATGCGCTCTTTGGCAATCTTAATGACCGGCCGGCACACCTGTCTTTCCATTCCAGAACGGCTTACAGAACATATATGCGGCAATCATCGCGTATTCCTGTCCGGCTTCATTGACACTTTTGTATTTGAAGTGATATAAGCGTTATTGATATGTGTCCGACAAAATCTTCCGGTGGCCCATTCGTCATGACGACCCATCGCATCGAGAGTCTGTCAGACTGCATCTTCGCCTTTTCAATGACCCTCCTCGTTATGAACTTTACCTTTCCCGGCGCCGGAGCGGGTCTGGACGAGGGCCAGATAACCGCAATACTATTAAAAGAGATCACAAAGTTCGACCGTTACATCCTGGCCTTTATCCTGCTCGCCCTCTTCTGGATCAACCATCACCAGCAATTCCATTACATCAAGCGGACAGACCGTAATTTCCTCTGGATCCAGGTGGCGATCCTCATGTTCATCGTCATAGTACCCTTCACTGCCGCCTGGATGTCTGCCTACCATCACCTCCATCTCACCAATATAATTTTTGACGTGAATCTTCTTGTTCTTGGCCTTTTGTTCCTGCTGAGCTGGACATACGCGACACACCGGCGCAAGCTTGTAGACGAAAATCTTGACAATCGATTGGTCATGAAGGGCAAGATCCGCTCGCTCCTTACCTGCGTTGTCTCTCTGATCGCCATTGCAATTTCTTTCTACCACCCTGGTTGGAGCAACTACGCATTTTTCCTCATACCGCTGCTTCTCCTTTTCAAGCCCTTCCGGCACAGATGACAGCTATATGCCGATGAAAAGTCAATCCCAAAAGGCGCAGTATCTATTCCTGCCCGCTCTTGCCGGACCCCATGGAACAACCGAGCCCGGCGCCGATCGCCTCCGAAGCGATGCGGTGGCTCCTTATCAGAAAAACCAGGGCCGGGATGCTCAGCACCGCCGGGGCCAGCACCGTTGCTATGAACAACCGGAAGATGAATCCGTACATCTCGCCCGCCACGGCAAGGACGCCGGAATCCTTAAGCTTGTCCATGTTGCTGAAAAGATAGGCATCGACCATCCTGGAGATCATGCCTCCACCCACGAAAAGATCGTATGCCATGACAAGTATCTGGAGGATATTGACTGCCACGATCGGCGTCAGTGCTATGGCAAAGGCCTTAACGATGTTCTGAAAAAAGATGTCCCGCCGTGAATCGAACGCCATGTTGATGACGGAGAAAGGGAAGGTGACGGAAAAGACTGCAGCCCTGATAGCAGCAGCAATGATGACGCCAGTGAAAGCAAAGATCAATAACGTGAAAAAGAGAAATCCGGCTATGATCCCTGCATGGCCGCGCACCAGCTCCCGGACTGTCTCCAGAACGAATACCATACTTTCAACATCGACGTTCACCCCTATCCCGCAAGAGATAACAGCCATATATTCAGATACAACGTAACAGATCATCATCATGAAAACACCCAGCCCGGAATGGAAAAACGCAAGGCATGCAGAGGGGGGGATAAGGGGGAGAAGAAAGATGAGCTGGGCAAGGCGCACCTTGATAGCGTCTACCCATTTGATCTTCACCCCCATCAGCGGCGACGTTTCCTTGATGTTTTTCAGTTTCTCCGAAAGGTCCTGCTGTGCCGAAGCCGCGGCGAGTCTGTTTTTTACGGAATCAAGGTTCTCGAATACCTTTTTGTCTCCCGCCTGTGCAAATCCGGCAGATATGATCATCCGCGGAAACGTCCCGATGAACGTGCCGCCCTTGCCGTCGGCACCGTCAAGGAACGGAAGGGGTGTGCAAAGTGCGCAGATGATCATGAACCTGCCGGTCTGGTCTTTCAGATAGGGAACGATATTTTCATGTCCCTTTTTATAAAGCATAAAAGCAAGCCGCGAGCTTCCCATGAAGAAGGCTATGGCGGTGACGATGGCGGCCACCTGCTGTTCCACCTGTGTGACAAGCTTGCCTGATTGTATAAGAAGATCTGCGGGGTTCATTGTATACCTTACTATTTACTTTCCTGTCTCTCTCTATGGTATATAGCAACAGAAATTATTTTTTAAAAATTGCTTGTATAAGTTTACGTTTGAATAGATAATTAGCTACATATCTTTAAGTGTGGTATGCCCCGAAAAAGATATGTTGGAATATGCCGCCGATGCGCAAAGAATAAATATATGGAGGAGGTATCCCGACGATGTCAAAAATCCTGCGATCCGTTGCTATATTTCTTATCGCGCTGATGTCCCTTTCAGGTGTCGCGAATGCGCAGTGGGTAACACTCGGCAGAAAAGCCCTCGGGAAGATAAAACAACTGACCAGCGAGGCTACGAGCAGCACAGAGACGAGCAGCCAGCAACCTGTAAGTGACACAAAAAACGCTCCTCAGCCGGGATATGACGCCGCCACGGTCCTCCTCGAGGCCCGCGCTGACAAGGTCTACGGCGCCGCAATCAACATCCTGCAGGCCAACAAGGATATGAGGATCACGAAGAAGGATGATAAAGCGCTTACCATCGAATTCACCGATGGCAAGCTCGCCGCGGGAATGCAGGTAAGCAGCCTTGGGGACAACATAAGCCAGCTTCTTGTGGTTTCCACGACAACCGGAAAGGCAGGCACTTCGATAGTCCTGAACGGCATCATGCGTGTGTGCAAAGAAATGGGGGTACACTGCCAAACGGCCGATGAATGAACCGCCTGATCAACGGAAAGGATG
>CAZLFA010000097.1:3783-5474 GCA_964558665.1 uncultured Syntrophaceae bacterium | reverse complement strand
GAATTTATTGTAGGCGAGGATCAGCTGGACATGGAGGTAAGGGCCGCCTTTGGCGCCGACCTAATGAGTGACGTCCTTGCCTTTGCCAAACCGGGAAGTCTCCTGCTTACCGGACTTACAAATCCTCAGGTTGTCCGTACATCCGATGTTCTTGATATTGCAGCCATTATAATGGTGCGAGGAAAGCGCCCTTTACCGGAAACGATCCAGCTTGCAGAGGAACTAAGAATCCCGCTTCTGACAACAAAATTTATCCTCTTTGAAGCCGTCGGCAGGCTCTACGCCAAGGGAATCGTTGGCTGCATAGAAAAGGTCGGCGAAAAACGTGATTTCTCATGAAACCTTTGAGAAGTCATTCTCCGTAAAAGGAGGACTTGAAAACGCCGGGCATATCTCCAGTCAGGTCAAAGTACTGCTGACAGACATGAACCTTTCCAAACAGACGATCAGGAGAGCAGCCGTAGTCGCGTATGAGGCAGAAACGAATATATGCTCCTATGCTGACCACGGAAAGATAGTGCTCCGGGTAACACCCAAGTTTGTAATCATCGAAGCAATAGACGAAGGTCAGGGTATAAAGGATATCGAATTAGCCATGAAGGAAGGCTATTCAACGGCTACGGAAAAGATCCGGAGCATGGGCTTCGGGGCCGGCATGGGACTATCCAACATGAAAAACTTTTCTGACACGTTTCGCATCATCTCAGAGGTCGGTAAGGGCACTCATTTGAAAATGATCATACGCATCCGGAAGAAATAGCAGCCGTACAGTATAAACAGCTTAACCGCGGCAACGGATATCAACACAATGACCGGCCAGTGAGGATGATATTTTTCATTGTTTATTCTTAAAGGCATAAGTGTATATACCCCTATATGGGCTCACCATCCAGAAATCTAATCATCCGCTTGTTGACATATTCCGGGTTTGACATTGCCGCTATGTGATTGGCATTGGGAACGATCTCGCCCTGAAGATTCGAAAGCAGTTGTCCTGCCCTCCTTATTATCTTCTGCGGGTCATAGATAACCTCCTTGTCCCCGATAAGAAGGAGCGTCGGATGATAGACTTTTTGCAGTTCTTTCTCCTTAAAGACAGCAGGGAATACCCTGTTGATAGATCTCCCATGTTTCTGTAATACTCTTGATAACTCACCACAGTCCTTATCACATGGCAGCCCTTGCAGGATCCATTCTGTGAAACTGGACGTGAATTTGTCTGGACCAAACAATGCAGGCACCAGGCGGAAATAGAAAGACCATATCTGGGCAAAGGAGGCGGCAGGACTGATAAGAACGAGCTTTTCAATACGTTCAGGGGTAAGGGAGGCCTGATTGAGTGCCAAAAATCCTCCGTACGAGTTCCCTGCGATGTTGGCCCGATCTATTCCAAGCCCGTCGAACACTTCGACAAGCCACTTCGCAAATTCCCTCCTGTTCTTCACCGGAAGTATCGGCTTGCTCTTATTGGGTTCTCCGATCACATCGACGGAATATACGCGGTAACGCCTGCTGAGATCTGCAACGTTGGGGAGCCATGCGGTCGCACTCGCCGTCATGCCATGCAGAAGGAACAGGGGCTTCGAGTCCAAAGCGCCGCTGGCGATAATATGAGTTGTTCCAAAATGGGTCGGGATGTCAAGTTCTTCATAAGCTACAGGCCAGCGTGCAAGAATTGCGTTGTACAACAC
>CAZLFA010000097.1:0-3683 GCA_964558665.1 uncultured Syntrophaceae bacterium | reverse complement strand
GGACGATATGCTAAAAGCTGTTGACACAACGGCTGCATCTTGTTAGTTTCTGAAAAAAGCATCAAGGAGAACACATGGTACCCGAAAGCAGGGTTGCACGAGTAACAGAAATTATTGCCGATTCAAAAAAAAGTTTTGAGGACGCCATACTAAACGGTTTTCACAGGGCCTCCAAGACCTTGAGAGGTATTACCGGAATACGCGTGAAAGATCAATATGCTCACGTGGAAAACGGGGCGATTCTTAGATTTCGTGTTACCCTTGATGTAATTTTTGTGCTGGACAAATGAAAGGGTATTAACTCCAATTGAATCTTTTTTTTATTAATTTCAATTTAAGCTTAAACACTCTTCGACCCGGATTATTACACAGGAGCCGGGCATGTTTATAGGGGACAGACCATTCTCAGAAAAGATGCTTCTCAAGCCATTTAGTGTAAGCTATCTTATTTCTTTTTTTAATAAAGAGCGGGGCTGTTTCCGTAATTCCGAAGCGGCTCTGTTCTATTGCTTTCTTGAATATGCTAACCTGTATATGAGTGATGACGCAGGCAAATTCGGTGCGTAAAGCTTTGCGGCGCATAATGAAACAACGCTTCATTTTTGCTTTTTCTGCTGCCTCTATCTGCCTTTTCCTCGTTAATTGTTCAATTGTCAAGGTGCCGTATAAGGTGGTCGCCGGCACTGTAAAAGGCGGTTACTACGTTGTGAAGGGGACTTATGAACTCACTGCGGGCACAACGAAAATCGTTTACAAGGTCGGAGGATTTACCTTCAAGGTGGTAAAAGCCCCCATTGACTGGGCACTCGTCAATGAAGATATTGAAACGATCGACGACCTGCCTCCAAAGGAGGCCATTCGCAAGGGCCGTGTCAAGACCGCACCTTACACGGTAAAAGGAAAAAGATATTATCCCATGTCTGTCGAGCAGGCAAAGTCTTACGAAGAAACCGGCATAGCATCATGGTACGGCTACGAAACCCTGCGCCAAAACAAGGGACGTATGACCGCCAACGGTGAGGTCTTTGACCCGAAGCAAATGACGGCGGCCCATAAATACCTGCCTCTTCCGACGCACGTGAAGGTCACGAACCTGGAGAACAACCGCTCAGTCATTGTGCGAGTGAACGACAGGGGGCCTTTCCCCAGCGACCGGAACCCTTCATCTGGCGACAGGATCATCGATCTTTCCGCCGGCGCCGCCAAAAAGCTCGGATATTACGGAAAAGGGTTGGCAAGGGTAAAGGTTGAAACAATAGAACTAAAGGGAGAGGGTTGATCGGCGAGCCTGCATAGAAAAGGACGCTCGGATACGTAAAAAATCTCTCCCGCCCTCTACCGGGTCAGGAAGCGCTTTCAATACAACCGCGCTATTTGATTTTGGAAATTTTATACGCAGTGTAGCCTTCTTCGGTTTGCCACGCATCTGATACATGTTTGGGCAATTCCCCATTATAGTGCTTGAGCAGGTCCTGTTTCAGTTTTTCAACATCCTTCTGGAGATTGCTTATTTTCTCCTCCGTTCTGGCCTTCTTGCTCCTCAATGTTTGTTCCTGTTCCTTTGCTTCACGCGACGCACTTTCCTGATTGAGAATATCGGCCATGCTTATTCCTTTTGTGGTTTTTTCAGGATTGTTGTAATTGTACAGTTCGCGGTGAGCGGCCACCAGTTCTGAATTGATACTTCTGAGCTTTTTCAAACACTGCGTTGTTGTTTCATCAAACTTTATATTTTCCGCCGACGCTTTTTCTCCCGTGACGGGACTGGATTTTGATTGTGTTTCTCCTGCTTTATTCTCCTTGCTGTCCGCCGCAAGTGCGTTGCCCGCAAATCCGATCAGCAAGCAAAAGGCCATCCACACCCGTAATGTATTTTTCATTGCAATCTCCTTAAGCATAAATAAAGTTATATATTTTATTGCTATTACCGGTTTCGTTCAAGTAACAATTTGTAAATTAAAGATCTATAAGGACAGATGGAGCGCGCGGCCTTTTTGCCCCGGTTTTAAGGATCACGGGATAAAACCGGCAGGGAATATAAACAGTTTTTTAGGGAAGGCAATTTTATTCCTGGAAGCTCTCCAGCCTCTTTCGCCTTGAGGGGTGCTGCAGTTTCCTCAGGGCCTTGGCCTCGATCTGACGGATACGTTCACGGGTTAGCCCAAAGACATCGCCCACTTCTTCCAGGGTATAATCAGTCTTCTCGCCGATGCCGAGCCGCATCCTGATAATCTTCTCTTCTCTCGGGGTAAGGGTTGACAGAACTTTGTCTATCTCTTCCTTGAGAGAGCTGTCAACAAACTCCGTAAAAGGCGAAGAGGCCTTTCGGTCCACGATAAAATCACCAAGCCTGGCTTCATTGTCTCCGACAGGCGTTTCCAGTGATACAGTCCCGGCGGAAACCTTCATGATCTTTCTGACTTTCTCCGGGGAAAGTCCGGCTTTAAGTGAAATGTTTTCGACGTTCGGCTGCCCCCCCAATTCCTGGAAGAGGGCTACAGCGGCCTTGCTGATCTTGTTTTTGGTTTCAAGTATATGGACCGGTACCCTGATAGTCCGTCCACAATCTGCAATTGCCCGTGTTATGGCCTGCCTGATCCACCATGTTGAGTAGGTAGAGAACTTGTAACCTCTTTGATAATCATATTTTTCAGCAGCCTTCATGAGCCCTATGTTACCTTCCTGGATAAGGTCAAGGAATGACAGTCCCCGGTTGAGGTATTTCTTGGCGATAGTAATTACGAGCCTCAGGTTTGCCTGAACGAGCCTGTTCCTTACGATCTTCAGTCCATTTTCAATTTCACCGAGTTCGATCAGTTTCCGTCTTACGATACTTGCCTCAGTATTGGCCATGAACTTCATCTGCTGCGTGATTTTTCTGATTATCGCTACGAGAAGCTTCTTGTTAAGCTTGAGATTAACCACGATCCCGTCTGACTTATCTTTAATCTTCTGCAGATCATTGATAAGCTCCTTCCTGCTCAGTTTGTCAGCTCCCGGCAGAATTCGCTTTATTTCTTCCTTCTTCTTGTGAAGCCTTTTTATAGTATTGATAGAGGATATGGTTTTCTTCTTATATTTCTCCTCATCTTTTTGCGTATAGTCCATTTCATCAATATCATTGATCACGTCTACTATGTTTATAGTCCCGTCCTTCAATTGCAGGCCTATTTCCAAGAGTTCGTTCACTGCCTGCGGCAGGTCAAACAAGATATTCTTTGCCTTTTTTTCAGCTTCTTCGATTTTTATCGCTATCTGGTATTCTTCATCAGATGTGAGGAGTGATAAATGCCCCATATCCTTTAAGTAGGCCCATACTATGTTATCGGTTGTTTCTGAAGATGACCTTTCAACCTCTCCCCGGTCCGTATTCTTTCCCTTATGCGGTCCAACCTTCCCTTGTATCGTTTCGACTATGTCGATATGGGATTCTGAAAGAAAGTCGTCTTCAACATCTTCGGTAGAAAAGATCCCCCGGGGGAGACAATCATTGATTTCATCGGACCCGGAAAAACCGTTCTCTGTTTCCATGTTACTGGAATTATTAATCTCCATTCTATACCCCGATAATATAAATGTTTTTTGCTGCAGAAGGGTGTCTATGTTATGTACCTGATGCAGTGATACTATCATAGTATAAATTTGCTCGCTGCGTCAAGCGTCAGTCTGTTCTTCAGGGCACC
>CAZLFA010000096.1:0-9644 GCA_964558665.1 uncultured Syntrophaceae bacterium | reverse complement strand
CTTTACTGATTACAAACCTTTTTTCAGTTTCTTTGTCTTCAACAGTCTCTCTACTTGTTGTATTAGCTCCAACATCAATTAGTATTGTAGGTTTTATTAAAAAGGTACACCTTTCTCTCTGAGGATAGGTCATTTCCTCAAAGTTGGCATAAGGTCCTGATACCTTTAATCCCCTCGAAAGTAGGATTTTTTCAAAGCCATTAGCAATTTCCCTTTTCATATCGTTTAAGGCCTGTTTCTCTTGCGCTGTAGAGAATGTCCATTTATTTCTGCTTGTGTTTTTTTCAATAAAGTCCGTCTCAATTATTCCTATAACATATGCCACTTCACTCTTCTGGGCTGGTTTCAGCTTAAAATCAAAATTTGGTTTATATGCTGGCTCCATATATTCTTTAATTACGACAGATTTGTATGACGGTCCACAACCAATAAAAAAAACTGATACTGAAATTAAAATGAATAAGGATTTGAGCATATACCGTTGATTCAATTCCATTGATTAACCTCCTTTTATCAATTAATTTTATATTTTTGCGTATAATGCATTTATCTTTATTTATCGCAAGCATAAAATCTTATTTTCAGGATAATATTACGTTCAGAAAATAGAGTAGCAAATTCGGCAAACTGACAATTCCCTGTCAGTTTCGCTTCAATGCTACACAGTTGTGATGACAGGTAAAAAAAAACAGGCCATAAGTTTTTTATACTCACGGCCTGCTTAATTTTACTTACAGTGTTTTAGTCATTTGTTCAATCCAATACGATCATCACCCGGCATTTTTTCATGAAGTCGATGTTCTCCTTGACGGAGCGAAGTTTGCTGGCATCGTCAGTACTGATCTTGATGTCCGATTTGCCGGTGCCTTCTGCACTTAATCCCTTGACCGTAACTGGATTGCTGGTCACTCGGTTGTTGCCCTGGGCTGCCGTAAGATCTCTTGCATAGCCGCTGACACCCTGCTGCACGGCGTATTCCTTGCTGACAACCATTGATCCGTAGACCTCGGCGCCGCTTTCGTCAAGTATCTTGGGTGACATGGCAGGACGCGCATGCAGCCCACGGGCATCCACTACTAGTCCTGTATAAACTGCACTACCTGCTTGATCAGCTGACACAGGCTTTATCTTTGGTGGAAGAATGCTGGCTCTTTTGTCCAATTCTTTTTGAATATTGTTTTGTTTTTTTGTTATTTCACCAATTGCTTGTACTGCCCTAGTGATTGGCATTCTTACTTTCACGGCACAAGATAAATCGCTAAAATATTCTTCTGAATTTGGAACTTTTTGAACCCCCCTGAGAAATCCCTGTGAGGATACTTTGATCATATCACTTTCCGTCAACATATCTTTAACAATAGTTTCAGAAGAGACTTGTACACCAAACGTTGTCTCAAGAATGCTTCGGTAAGCAACAACTTCTGCACCTCTCAAGCACATCAACCTTGCTTGACCAGGATTATTAGCGAATCTTGGATTTGCAGCACTCCAGCCGAGGGCTTCTATATAACCCTTTTCATAGTCAATAATCCCATTGGCACCTATGTCAATAAGCTCGGAGTTGGCCTTATCCTTGTTCCATTGATCATTTACTTTGTTTCTCCATTGATCCATTGTTATTTTTCCTTCATCCTGGGCTAAACTAAGACCAGTGGTCAATAATAAGATGCCCACGACGATCGATATTACCGCTTTATACCTTGACTTCATATCATCCTCCTTCGTTTATGTTTGTGACTTCGAACTGCAAGGTGAAACGCTTAATTGTTCATGCTTATACTTGCGTTAATGAATAACAAAACGATCCCCAATTTTCAATATAAATATCTCCCCCTGTATGAACCAGATCACTTAACCTCTCTGAAAGCTTTCGGTTCTTTTACCTTAAGCCAGGGCTTGATCCTGATGTTCTTTTCCGGGTCGCCCAGTATCCGTTTCATATCAGGCGAACGTTTCCCCCACCAATTGTTGCTGGCGTCTATGTAGATGGTCGAGAAGGCCTGTATATCCGTGTCGTTGTTCAGGAAGTTGTTATTGTTGATCAAAGGCCTGGACATACCGACGCATTTGATGGCGCCTTCCCCGCCGTTGCGTTCAAAGGTATTGTACACGACCTTGGGGGCGGAATCGTTGCGGCAGAAAATACCTCCCTGCGAATTATTCGCTATATGACTGGAAGATATGTCGGGAGCGCCGTAGTAAATATCAATGGCCGTCTCCGCATACTTTACAATGCAATAGGAAAAGGCGCTGTTGACCGTCGTCTTTTTCGTCAGCTTTACGGCGCTTGCATAGAATCCGGGTGAAGGAGACGGCGCCGAAGCCGTAAACACGATCGGGTAATCCCTGTTCCCTTTTGCCACAATGCCTCCGTCCGCTACCGATATCGACCGGTTCTGGTCATACTTGATCTCGACCCCCGGCTCTACGTAGAGCGTTGCCCCGTTGTCTATTACCAGATCATTTGTTACACGATAGGGGCTGTTGGAAAGAATGAGGAACGAGTCGTTCTTTACTGCCCCTCCGAGACTGCTTTGCAGAACGGCTATATCTGCGGCTTTGCCTTCAGGCCAGGGGGCATTCAGGACACTGGTGATATTCACCTTGCCCGTGTTTTTCGACAATATCTCCATACCTTTTGTCGATCCCCACCAGTTATTCAATGCCTTTACCGCTTCTCCCTTCATGTCCGCGGATGCATTGTAAGGCTCATTGTCGGTGATGTTGTTATTCTCGATCAGCGCCTGACTCGCGCTGAGCGCAATTCCGGTTCCCCTGTTCCTGGCAATGGTATTGTGAACTATTACCGGGGATGCCCCTTTGACTGCAATGCCGCCTTTTTCGTTATCCTGGATTTTGTTTTCATCCAGACGCGGCTGTGCGCTGTCGCTTATCACAACTGCAATACCCTGACTTTTCTGTATCGTGTTTTTCGATATTGCTGGTTTGGAAAACGCCCCCGAAACACGGATAGCGGCGGCATTTTCAGTAAATTCACTATTTTCAATCCTGGGCGAGGCGTTCTGGCAATTAACCCCTTCTTCGGCATTCTTTATTCTGACATAACGGAGGACATTTTCTTTGTCCTTTACATTTCTGAAGACAATGCCCTTCCACAGTCTGCCTTCCCTGGCGGTATCGAATCCGATGATCCGTTCACCATCTCCCTGGGCATTCAGGCTGCCCTCAACGATAAGGGCTCCGCCTTCCGACCTGATTTTAGTCCCCGGCTCGATCTTCAGAGAGGCTTTATCTTTCACCGTTACATTGGACTTGATGATATAAGGACTGGCTCCCGAATACCAGATCCGGTCGTTGTCGATAATCCCCGATACGGGCGTGGGGCCCGGCGCTATCGGCATGCCCTTTGTGTAATCCGTCTTCCGGATGTCGCTTTCATTGCCAGCCCGGTCAACAGCCGTGACTTTATAAAAATAAGGTTTCCCGTTTAACAGTTGATTGTCCTGATTCGTAAATTCGGTAAATTCCGTTTTTGCAATCTCCTTGTATCCGTCCAGGGGCGATTCACTCCTGTAAAGGCGGTAGGCAATAAGGTCAGGATCAACGGCCTTGTTCCAGTTCAGGCGGACAAACCTGTCGCCTCCCACGGCCACCAGATTCTTAGGTATGTCGGGGGGCGTCGTTTTCATCGTCACGGAGCCTACAGCGTCGATCCACTCGCCGTAATTGCCCGGCTCATTGGGATAAGCGAGGCGTCCGGCAATGACCGCTTCGCGTACGTTATCACCGGGCACCACTTTATAGACGCCGTAATACCAGCCGGGCTCCAGTTCCTTCATATCGACATGTTTTTTGTATTCCCCGATGGAAAAACTGGCCAGCATCTTTGGCGTTCCTTGAATAACCACCTTTATCTCATCCCCCGCCTTCTTCGGCTGATTCTTTGTATCCTGCGTCAGAAGCGTAATGGACGGCGGCTGGAGCGCCTCGGCAATTGACGGCGTCGGAATAGTCTTGACCATATCCCGGAAGAGATCATCGCAGGCGCGGAGCAACTGGATATCCCTCATGTTGAGAGATGAGGCTATAACTGTGGTAATAAGTCCCAGCGGTGTGGTGGCAACACCTCCCCCATGGATGCGGGCTGTGTGTTCACCGCTCCACAGAAAAGTTCCTGTCTTCGTGTCATACATCCTGATCCTGGCACCCACGGCAACCTGCGAATAGACGGCAAGGAACAGCTTATCAAAATCGGTTACCTCCCCATATACAACAGCATCCACTCCCAATAGCCTTCCCAGTTCCTGGGGCGTTTTTTTATTGATCACCAGCGGATCGGTGAGTTCGGCCTTTCTCAGGGCGCTGTCAACCCTGAACAACTGCATGTCGTTGAAGGGCAATGAGCTGAAGTGGTTGTAGAAACCCCGGCGTACCTCTTCCGAACCCCGCTGGCTGTCCGCTTTATTGACAAAAGGCAGGACTGCCACCGATTTCGGCCGGTTCTTTTCTTTTTCCATATATGGCCCAATCTCATATTTTCCCTTAAAAATATCACGTACTTGTGACACAACAAGCGTATCCTTTGTTGCAACCGCGCAACCCTGTGTCAATAAGAACACAGACATACATGCAGCAAGCATAAACATTCTTCCCAACGTTTTTGCCATAACAGACACCCTCCCATCTTTCGTCTTGTCGTATATTCAAAAAGTCGGCTAATTATTTCTCCAGCGTGACCAGAACACAATCAGTCCGGCATTTGAATACCGGCAAGAGCATTTCAGCATTTCAGCATGTCCGACACTTCACCCCGACCCGGATATATGCTTCCCGGGTTAATGGACTCACAAAGATATCTACATGACTTCCCGATGCAATCCCTGTTCCAATAAAACCGGTTTTACATGCGCCGGCATCCGGTTACTATTTGAAAACACGTGAAAAAATATATCGAAGACACTTTGAGGTGTCAAGACGAATGTAAGAAACAGACGAATATCGGATCGCGAATTGCTTCAAATAAAATGTTACCGAGAGGGTGAAAAAGCGAAATAGCGAATGTAAGAAGGGGGCAGGAATTGCAAATCGAAATTGGATAATAACTAAAACAAATGCGGAATGTCTATCGGGACTACTCGTCCTTCACCCAAAAATCCGCCAGCAATTCGGCCTGATCCAGGACTTTGGTCACCGAAACCGTGTATTCTCCCGTGGCTGGATCATCAGGCGGATATTTGTATTTTCTCAAAATCCGTTTCACCATAACCCTCAGTTTTGCCTGTACGCTTTCTTTCAACTGCCAATCGATGGATGTATTCTGGCGAACGTTTTCTACGAGTTCATGGGCAATCTGCTTGAGGGTTTCGTCGCCCAGCACAGCCTCGGCGGTGGGATTGTCGGCGAGGGCATCATAGAATGCCATTTCGTCAGTGCGCAGATTCATCTTCTCGCCGCGTCGGTCTGCCTCACGGATGTCTTTTGCCAGTTGGATAAGCTCTTCGATCATCCTTGCAGAATCGATAAGTCCGCTCTGGTATCGTTTGACGGCATCAGCCAACATCTCGGAAAATTTCCTGCCCTGAACAAGATTCGTCTTGGCGCGGGTTTTGATTTCATCATTCAGCAGGCGCTTGAGCAGTTCCAGTCCCAGGTTGCGGCGACCCATCCCCCGGATCTCCGCCAGAAATTCATCGGAGAGAATAGAGATGTCGGGCTTCTTGATTCCGGCGGCATCAAAGACATCCACTACTTCCTCGGATATGATGGCATCATTGATGATTTGCCGAATAGCGGTTTCGATTTCCCAGTTAGTTCGCGTTCTGGTCTGATCGTCAAATTTAGCAAAGCGGGTCTTGATTGCCTGGAAGAATGCCAGATCATCGCGAATCCCCATTGCCTTGGGATGTGGCACGGAAAGGCCGAAGGCCTTCTGTAATCGGATGACATTTTCCTTGAAGCGCTCTTTACCGTTACGGACAATTTTACCTTCTCTTTCTTCCGTCAGATCTTCGATGTAGTTTGCTGCATCAAGTATGAATTCCAGTTTGGCTTTAGGTTCAAGAGTAAAGTAGCGTCGATAGTCGAAACGGTCGAACATGTCCGCCACAATTTCGTATAGTTCCAGCATTTTGGCGACAGCTTTTTCCAGGTCATAGGCTATCTCTCCCCTGCCGCGGCTGGCGGTGTAATTTGCCAGGGCTTTTTTAAGATCCTGGGCGATGCCGATATAATCAACCACCAGACCGCCTTCCTTGTCGCCAAAGACACGGTTGACGCGGGCAATGGCCTGCATCAGATTATGGCCGTTCATGGGCTTGTCGATGTACATCGTATGAAGGCAGGGCACATCAAAACCGGTAAGCCACATATCACGCACGATGACCAATCTGAGGGGGTCATTGGGGTCTTTCAGGCGATTGCCTATGGCCTTGCGGCGTTCCTTGTTGCGGATGTGTTCCTGCCAATCCAGGGGATCGCTGGCCGAACCGGTCATGATGATTTTGATTATCCCTTTGGCATCCTCCGGATCATACCAATGAGGACGCAAGGGGGGATGCTCTTCCGTTCCGACTACGATCATTTTATAGAGCTCAACGCAGATACGGCGGCTCATGCAGACAATCATACCTTTACCGTTCACAGCGGTGAGGCGCTGCTCAAAGTGATGCACCAAATCAGCAGCAACCTGCCTGAGCCTGCTATCACTACCCACAACCGCCTCTGTCACCATCAATAATTTCCACGGCAGCGTTTTCAAGACTTATGCTTCTCCATCCCGCCTTACTCATTGCCGCTCCTTTTTAATCTCACGACCTCCCAATGACCACCTCTGGCCGGACCGACACGATGCAGGCGATCTTCTCTGCGCAAGCGGGCAATCTGTTTCTCTACTGCACGGGTCGTGATGCCAAGGGTATCGGCAAGTTCAGGAATGGTCAGCTTCCCATTACCAAGAAGCAATCTGATGATCCGCTCTTCTGTTTTCCCCGAACTTTTCCCCGAACTTTCTTCGGTGATCTTCTCCGGTTCCTTCAATATTGAGGTCTTGTCAACCATCTTTCCCGTAGCTCTATCCGCAGTCTTATCCGACTCGGAATAAGAAGGCCTGTTAAAAGCGGCGACAAAAATTTGGGCTACTTCGTGAAATTGCACGGTTGGTTCTTCGGCAAGGATAAGACGCATGCCACGCCCCCAGGTCTCGACCATCTGGATGCGTCGCAGCAGTTCGGCAATCAGGGGATTGCGCCTTTTGGAAACATTGCCCTTGCGTATCTTGTCAATCGTCAGGCCTCCATAAAGCTCGCCGGGATTGCGAATTTCCACGCGATTCTTGAAAATGGCGATCTGCACGTAATCCGGATCGTGATAGTCGCGATGACAGAAGGCGTTGATAATCGCTTCGCGCATGGCCGCCACAGATATTTCCGGCACATCTACCCTATAGAGGCCGTCGAGCTTCATGCCGATGTGGATATTTTTCAGAATGTATTTTTGCGCTTCTTCGATAAGCTCCAGAATATCGCCGGTAAAGTCGTGCCGGTCGATAATGGTGGCAGTGTCCGTCGCGGCAAATACGGCGCACCGCAATTGCAAAGACGGTTTTCTCGCAAAAAAGAGCAAAGAGGCGTTGAGCAGTTGGCCGTCTTTGATGAGCCCTAGTTTTTCCTGCACATTGGCGATATTATCCCAGCGGAGACCGGCGCGTTTGATGAAGGCTTTGATCTTTTTCTCGCTTAAGTCTTTAATTGATGCGGCACAGGGCTGGTTGTCCCAACGCAATGCCTCGCGATTGCGCGTCAGAATCAGATTTTCCAGTTCCTTGGCGGTCAAATGTCTGTCCTCATCGGCAACCCGCATGTAGGCTCTGCCGTAGGCAAAATAGGGTTTTTCTTTTCCGGAAAACTCAATTTTGATACAGATTTTGTTTTTGTGTTTTTCTTCAGTGATCTGCGGATAAATCCGGGGTTCGATATGCGCGGCGATTGCTTGCGAGATATCCCGGAGCGTCTTTTCATTGACGGCAAGTCCTTCCTGCCTGCCGTTGGGCGCAACGCCGAACCACAGCTCGCCCGCCCCATGCTTATTGAGAATGGCCGAGATGGAGATCAAACCTTCTTTAAGGGCGGTGAGGCTTTTCTTGAGTTCTACGGTTTCGCTTTCCTTAAAACCCATACCCGATCCCCTTCAGGTTCTTACGGATGGTTTTTTCCAGTTCAGATCCCTTGGAAAACTGTTCGGCCAGTTTTGTGGTCAGTACCTTCATTTTTTCATCAAAGGGCACACCGTCGTCCACCTCTTCTTCAGTGCCTACATAACGGCCTGGCATGAGTACATAGTTATTGCTGCGAACCTCCTCAATGGTGGCCGATTTGCAGAAACCGGCCTTGTCTTCGTACACACCGTTTTTATTGCGCCATGCATGATAGGTCCCGGAGATAAGAGAAATATCGTCATCAGTCATCTCCCGGTTGCGGCGGTTGATCATGGTACCGAGTTTGCGGGCATCGATGAATAAAATTGCCTTCGAGCGATCACGGAACTTGTGATTAGTCTTGTTGCGTGCCAGAAACCACAGGCAGGCCGGGATCATGGTATTGTAGAATAGCTGTGCTGGAAGCGCCACCATGCAATCAATGAGGCCCGCTTCGATCATGTTCTTACGGATGTCTCCTTCGCCGCCGGTGTTGCTGTTCATGCTGCCGTTGGCAAGGACAATGCCGGCAGTGCCGCTGGGGCTGAGCTTATGAATGAAGTGCTGCAGCCAGGCATAGTTGGCATTACCAACCGGAGGCGCCCCATATTTCCAACGGGTGTCTTCTCGTAGCTTCTCACCGTTCCAGTCGCTCACGTTGAAGGGCGGATTCGCGAGGATGAAATCGAATTTCAAATCCTTGTCTTTAAATTTATCGTTGAGAAACGTGTCTCCGAGCTCGAGTTGGGCATCTATACCGCGGATGGCCAGATTCATCCGGGCGAGGCGCAGGGTGGTGGGGTTCGACTCTTGCCCGTAAATAGAGATATCCTTGATGTTCCCCTGATGGCTGAGCACAAACTTTTCGCTTTGCACGAACATACCGCCACTGCCGCAGCAGCCGTCATAGACCCGCCCCTTGTAAGGTTCCAGCATTCCCACAAGCAGTTTCACGATGCTCTCAGGCGTGTAGAACTGGCCTCCCTTCTTGCCTTCAGCGTCGGCAAATTGACCGAGGAAGTATTCATATACACGGCCAAGTAAATCCTGGGATTTGTGCCCATCCTGCCTGAAACCAATGGTGCCGATGAGGTCGATTAATTCACCGAGCCGCTGCTTGTTCAGGTCTGGGTCGGCATAGATTTGGGGTAGGATACCTTTTAGAGAGGGATTGATTTTTTCAATCGCCTCCATGGCCTCATCCACCCATTTGCCGATCTCCGGCTGTTTGGCACGATCCTGTAAATATCCCCAGCGGGCTTTTGACGGCACAAAAAAGATATTGTATGCGCGGTATTCATCGGGGTCTTCAGGGTCAGCGCCTACAAAATCGCCCCTGCCATCTTTTAATTTATCATGAAGATCACCGAAGGCGTCAGAGATGTATTTAAGGAAGATCAAACCGAGAACGACATGCTTGTATTCTGCGGCATCCATGTTAGCCCATCTTCCGCAGTTGGAAAATGTGAAAGAGGTAATATCAGCTAGTTAC
>CAZLFA010000095.1:0-9735 GCA_964558665.1 uncultured Syntrophaceae bacterium | reverse complement strand
TCGCAAAAGAGAATCTAAATCCAAATTATTATTGGGGGGCTAATAACATACAAGAGCGAGTACTACAATGTCTTTTCTTCAAGTATGACACATTTTGTATCACCCCGAATACATTAAGGAATGTATTTGGCAAAGAGGACGGGATAGTCAGATATCAAACTAAAAAAACAGAGTCATACAGATACATTTCCCTGGGTACTAACTTCGAAGTAGACTCAATATCTGGCATTAATAAAAGATGCGCAAGCGAAACAACATTTGACTCAACGTTCTTCCAGAGGATGGAAAACCAATAAAAGGGGAAAAGAGAAAAATGATAGACACCCTCCCGTTCAATGATAACGAGTTATAATGTACATAGTGTCAAAGCTGTTTTCCTCGGATGCCGGCCCTATACGCTGCCTTCCTGTAGTCCACAATCTTGCAGAGTGATAAAATCTGATGATTTCAGATGGTAATCTGTATCGAGTAAAATTCTACTTTCACCATTAGCAAGCAACACATTGTGCTATTCTTTCAATTTGAATATTTTCACATCTCATTGAGATTGGGATAATTGAATTGTAGTCACAGCATAACACCGCTGTGGTTATAGCTTGTTTAAAATATCCTTTACATCAGGTGCCTGATCATCCAATATCGGCGCTTCCAGCAGATGGCTCGGAAGGAAATATTTGTTTGCAATCAGCGTCGGTATTACGGCGCTGGCGATTACTGCCCCTACAATATAGGAATACTGTTCCTGTGTGATGATATTATTGCTCAAGCCATATAGCGCGGAGATTGTTCCGAATGTCAAGCCTGTGGACATCAACAACGTATAGTACCATTTTTCATCTTTATCCTCCCGGAAACGCTGAATGACAGGATAGAGACCGAATATCTTGGTAACAATTTTGCCACCTAAAAGTACAAGAAAGATAACGGGCGCCGTAAGTAACGCCGTTATGGACACCAAGGCGCCGGCTCTGAGAAAATACAGAGGGGTCAAAAATCCGACTGTTAATGTTCTAAGTCTCCTGACAAAATGACCGTCTTCTTCCATCGTTCTTGCCAGTACCATTCCAAAGATATAGGCGGGCAGTACCGGTTCGCTGTTTGACCATAATGCCAAAACTCCCATGGACATCAATATGAAAAGAACCCATTTTGCGCGGATTGCAGCAGTTTTATAAGCGAAACGCCGAACGAGGAAATCCGTCATTGGTTTTAAAGTAAAAATCAAAAGGATCGTTACCGCTATGAATATGACTGCTTTATATGTGAAGGGAGCAAATATCAGACCCAACGCGATCACGGTTCCCAAGTCATTGACGAAACAGGCGCCTAAAATCCCTTTGCCGAAATCGGTTTTATTGAATCCGTATTCGAGCATGACGGCATAGACTACAGCCATGGAGGTTGTGGATAACGCGATACCGCACAATAAGCTCGCTTTCATACTCCATCCTATGAGATAGAATGAAATCAGAAAGCAGCCGATAAAAGGCGCTGAAAATCCGACTAATCCGATTACAGACACTTCCTTGATTTTAGCTTTCATGACGTCGGGATTCAGTTCCGCCCCGGCGAGAAAAGTCAACAACATGGCACCGAGGCCTGTGCAGAATTTCATCCAGTCTGCGTTCAAAGACAGTTTGTCAAAGTAACCGATTTGGAAAGCGGCAAAGCCGATTATAGTACCGACGATGATTTCCATCAGGGCAATGGAGATCTTTAAGCGGCTGGCTAAAGCGGTGGAGAAGACGGCGGCGAAAAACCAGAATGCTGCGACAAGATAAATCGTTTCCATGCGATGACTCCTTAATTGAAATATGGCAGGAGTCATCAGTAATAAAACAGTTAAAGGTGAACCCCATCACCTGTACAGTAAATAAAGGAACTATTTATGACGCGCGCTTATAAGCATACTTAAATATTCTTGTCAATAGATGGAAAGTAACATCAGTATTTCGTCTTTGGTTCCCTGCCACTTGGGCTTGGATGTCCGTGTACGATGTCGTGATTGTCTCCTGAGTGACCGGCTCATCTGATTCTTTCATCGGCTGCTCATGTTAAAATTAAGAAATTTTAAAAAAGCAGACTGGAATTTTTCAAAAAATGCAGCTCCCAGGCGCGGGTCGGAAGAAGACAATTCCAAGGTCAAAGTGAAAATGTTACGTTCATGGCCGGCGTAATTACCCAGCGATCCAGGAAAGAACCCGTACTTCTTGAAGGGATGATTCGTCTCTTTGCTGATCATGTCGAGCCACTTTTCGACGGAGTTGAGATCGGATGACGGCCCGTCAAAATCATAAAAGTTGAGAGGCGAATGGACGCTCATTATTTTCTGGGGCTTGTACCGCCTGATCAAAGCTATCTGGAACTGCGTCTCCTGCTCAGAGCCCGGCTTTCTGCCGGGGAAATAACGCCTGTTAGAATGACCCTTCCGTTTCCATAGGCGTAGCGCCTCCTTGTTCCAGTCTTTCGTGGGGAAGTTTCTGTTGATGTCGATGGCGCCTGCATTGACCCGTTTGGGAGTCTTGGCAAGGAAACCGTCGGGGTTCACAAGGGGGACAATGACTATACATTTGTCCTTGATGAGATGGGGATGCTTTACAAGATGGTGCGCCAGCCTCAGGAGAAGATAGACTGTGGGCAATTCGTCGCCGTGTACTCCACCTAGGAAAACGGTGCAGTTCCTTTCGGAGTTTCCCAACTGCATGAAGATAAGTGGGTTGTTGTTCGCGGTTGTTCTGTGAAATTCCCATTGCAGTTTCCGGGGCGCGATACCTGTCCATCCATATTCAGCACACCTCTTGTCAAGAGAGTCAAAAAAGGACTTGACATCTTTTTCTGAAGGGCGAGCCCCATAGGCATTGATCGGTATCACGAAGAATTGAACAGCGCATAAAAAAAGAAGCAATATCAGGAAACCATGCACCTCGTTTATGCGGCGGGCGCTAAAGTGTGATAATGAATAATTCTTTACTGTTTTCATAGTGGTTCCGCGTCAAATTAATTTATTTCTGCCTAGATGATGTTTTTAGGTTCCTTTTGTTTCGACAACCTTATATTCTTGATTAATTTTCAAGCATTGTTTCCAACTGTATCAAGGCACGGACGGCATGATAAGTATTTTCCAGGGTGGCGATGCCGCTGTGCATCGCCCTGGAAAAGCCTCCGTTTCTATTCTGGCAGTTGATGATAAAATCGACCAGCATCTCCGGGTTTTGCGGATGATAGCTGGTGAGTTGCGAGGCCGTCACGCCCGCGGACAAGTATTCAATGAACGACAGGGATGATCCGGGGATATCCGTGAAGCCGAATCTGGCGACCTCGCATTTCCGTATGAACATCTCTGCCGCCAGTGATTCAATCGGGTAGGATAAGCCATGCAGCATACTAAGAGCATAAGTGGTCTCCGTGAGCGTTGAGCGTTGATTCCCGAATCCATCATCGCTGTTCCTGAATCTGAGAATGAATCTGATAAAATTATCCCGGCTCCGGCTTGTTGATTCTGAACCGTAAGGCAGGAAGAGTTCGACAAGATAGGACATTCGCTTGAACAGCGATGTGACTTCAGCCGGCAGTTTCTCCACATCAATATGGTGTTCGTTAATGACGCGGAAGATGTATGGGATGGGATCGCGATGAGGTTGTTTATTGAGAAGCCGCAATCCCTGAATCGAGAAAAAAGCCGCATAAATGTTGTCATAAGCTCCGTCATCATGCTGCATCTGCTTTAAATAGGAATCCGTTTTTTGATCCCGGAAGCGGACATTCAGGAGATTGAGTATGGAGAGGGCGTAGTATGTGTCTGAGCCACTCGGCTCCTCAAGGCGATAAAAACAGAATCCACCGCCTTTGCAGAGACGGTCAGTCGTGTAGTCTATTGCTCTTTGTTTGAGTTTATCGAGGTTCATAATGTCCCGCCTGCTTCATCGAATCATTCCTGAATCGATATGCCCAGGCACCTGGCTCCTGCAATATGAATAACGGCGCGCAGATATGCATCTTTCTCATCGGTGTCGTGAAGGTGTCTTTCCAGGTTCTCCCGTTTTGATACATATGATTGCATGCTTTTCGCCATGGATTTGAAGTTCTTTGCGGATGCAAGGAGTAAAAATTGTTCAACATCTTTGTCAGTGATATAATTCAGGATAAGTCCCAGATGGCGAAGACACACCCCCTGTGATGCGGCATACAGGTGCCGATTATTTTCATGACAAAGATAAACAGAGAGATGCTGAAGATACAGATCTTCGTTTTCTTTTATAAGTAAGCAAATGCGGCATTCAGAAGGATCCTTGACCAGTGCGCGTATGCGGCTCGCACGAACCTCCTGGACGTACGCCAAGTCATATAATTTCTCCGCAATAAACTCCATGAGCGGCGCGTAACTTTTTGAAATACCCTGTGGAGAAGCCATAGCAACCAGTTGCCACGAGTGGAATGAACATAAGCCCTGCGCGACGGCATTTTCCAGCCGTGTCTTTTCATCTTCGACAAGCTTATTGATCCAGGAAGCCCAAAAATCCGATATGACCTGCCATACCGCGTTGCAGGCAGGGCAACCGCGTGTTTGCAGGTCTTTGGGAAAGTCGTAACTCTTTCGTTTTTCCGATTTCATGTTTTCTGCAGTCTCTGAGATTCATCTTGCTGGTTGCGTTCCCAGATCATTCGCACTGCATTGACCATACCCAGTGGATAGCCATGTGTCGATTTGACAAGCATCCGCTTGTACCCTTCGGACCAGCAATAGGCATTCTGTTTTGCCACGGCGTTAAAATATTCACTGGCCTCGCCGGCATTAAGATAAGAAAGGCGGATCATTTCCGCAGGCATCATGTGAGATCTGAGGAGAAAAAGTTCCCTGTCTCGTAAAAACTTCTCGACTATGGAAATAAATAAAAATTTGTTTCCTTCTGAATTAAGGTATCTGATCAATGAAACCTTTTGCGGTGAAAGAGATGCGATATTGTCCAGAACCAGGACGGGACGTTTCATACCCTGCAGATCAAAATTATGAAGCCTGCTCCTGAGGATTCGATAACTACCTGATGAAATTCGCCGTTTTCCATTCTTTGCCGATTGCAGATTCATCAACAACTCTCTTGTGATGTTTAAGGGGGTTTGCGAACAATCAACAAAGATGAATTGCCATCGGTCAAACGATAAACCTGCAACTTGCCTTATAAGGCCGGTCCTTCCAATTCCATACTGACCGGTGACGATGACGTTCTTGCCGTGACTCAGAAGGGATATGACACGCTGGATTTCCTTTTGTCTTCCTACAAATAACATCGCTTTTCTCCAGCCGATAAACCTTCAGATGTCCATATCTCAAAATCATTACATGCGTCTTCTGTTATGGGGACATCATGAATATGAGTGGCTCCGTTTCTTGCCATATGCACGCTCAAAATCGGCAAGATATTATTTTGCACGCAGGACGGGGTGTATTTTACCGCTTCCAAAGCTTTAGCTGGTATGAAGCAGATGTTGACGCCATAACTTAAGATGTCAGGGTGAACACGTGGTTCATCATATGTATGAAAGACGCCGATATTTGTCATCAATAGTGTTCCTTCTGTGGCAAGGCAGCGTCTCTTGTGGCGCCTTTTGTCGGGTGACCATCTCTCTAATGTATAAACTACTCTGCGGAGACATTCCCCTTCCGCAATCAGTAATTTCAATATCTCTGCTTGAGGCCTTGAGGTCCTGTTAAAAAGATCGGACCAAGTATGATCGCTATTTTTCTGCTCAGCAGGAAGGTGGCTAAGTGATATCAAATTGCGATATTCCAGAATTGCGGCACAGATATGGTGCATACCTGTGGACGTGAAGAACATCGACTCGCAGGATAGCTCACCGTCTTCTTCAAATCGGATAGCCAGCCATCCCAGGAGCAGAGCATTGCCCACTTCAATGCAGAAAATCTTTGCGAAAGGTATTTTTTGGGCTGTTGGTGTAATGTCTTCAATATGTTTGTTTTGAGAAATAATGAAACAGCTACCGGTTACAGCCAGTGCATGTGATGCCGGGCTGGTATGGATGCCAAAGGGTCTGTGTGTAGCCTCGCGAATAGGTGAATACTGGAGATAGTAAAGCTTTTCATCAGGCGAAAGATGATCATTAATCAGCTCTGGATGAACACCTATGAGATCATCGGGGCTATTGACTCTGAATACAGCAGGCTCACGGCCTCTTGATTTATAGACAAATGGTTTCACTGACTCTCTAAGATAAACCTAATCTGGTATATTTACAGGAGTCATCAGCTCAGAGAGCAATTATGGCGGACCCCATCGCAGGTTCAGGCGTCACCAGTCGTAAGGACTTTTCGTACAGACGCCATCTCCGATCAGGGAGTTTATCATCCCTTTTTAAATGGGTTTTCAAAGATGGCCGATTTGCCCAGTTCAGCCTCGATTTCCAGAAGGCGGTTGTACTTGGCGATGCGCTCGCTTCGACATGCGGAGCCGGTCTTGATCTGTCCGCCACCCATCGCCACGGCAAAGTCTGCCAAAAAGGTATCTTCTGTTTCCCCGGAACGATGAGAAACAACAAAACCCCAGCCCGCCTTGCGGCAAATATTGATCGCTTCCATCGTTTCCGTTACGGTGCCAATCTGGTTAAGCTTGATCAGCACTGCATTGGCCGTTTTTTCCTGAATGCCTCTATTGATATATTGAGAGTTAGTCACAAAGATATCATCACCGACAATCTGGATTTTGTCACCCTCCTGGGCGGTCAGTTTACGGAACCCTTCCCAATCGTTTTCCGCATGACCGTCCTCGATGGAGACAATGTGATACTTCTTGATCCAGTTTTGATAGAAAGCGACCATTTCTTCCGGGCTTTTCTTTCCCTGTCCGGATTTGGAGAGATTATAGACTCCCTTGTCAAAGAAGGAACTGGCCGCCGGATCCAGGGCAATGGCGATATCCTTGCCGGGTTTGTAACCGGCCTTTTCTATGGCTTCAAGGATAAGCTCACATGCTTCATCGTTGCTTTTCAGATTGGGAGCAAAACCGCCCTCGTCACCCACGGCGGTTGCGTAACCCTTGCCGCTCAGGATCTTCTTGAGGGAATGGAAGGTTTCAACACCGTAGCGCAGTGCCTCAGCGAAGGAAGGGGCCCCTATGGGCATCACCATAAATTCCTGAAAATCGACACTGTTATCGGCATGCATGCCTCCATTCAGGATATTCATCATGGGGACAGGAAGACGCAGTGCGCCGAATCCTCCCAGATAAGCATAGAGAGGGATGTCGGCTGCGAGGGCTGCCGTCCTGGCCACAGCCATCGAGACACTGATTATAGCATTGGCGCCTAACTTCTTTTTGTTTGGTGTTTTGTCAAGAAGAATCATCAAGCGGTCAATGTCTGCCTGCCGAGTCGGGTCCATATCGATAAGCACCGGAGCTATTACTTCATTGACATGGGCAACAGCCTTGAGTACCCCCTTGCCGCCGTAACGTGTTTTGCCTCCGTCCCGGAGTTCAACTGCTTCATTCTCCCCTGTTGAAGCGCCTGAGGGGCATGATGCTGATGCCTTGATGCCATTGTCGAGCGTAACCGTTGTCTTTATGGTTGGATTGCCCCTTGAATCAAGGATTTCCATAGCCTGAATGGATTTTATTTTGCGGTTCATAAGTCATTCCTTTCGTTATTGATTCGTTAGCAGTTCAATTTGCTTTTCCAAATCGTCTATCATATTCTTTATCTCTTCTGTCTGACCCTGCGTGCGGGCAAGAAGCGATTCGATTGTCGTCATCTCATCCTGAACGTAGGTCATGGCTTGCTGCCGCATGGCATCAATTGCCCTGTTGATGCGCGTCTCCCACTGGGCGGCAAGCCGGGAAAGATTGACCTCCACCTCCCAGGGGATTTTTTTCAGAAAGTTCTTTTCAAAGGCGCCCCGGAAGATAAACATGGGGATCAGAAACCAGAGCAGATCGAGGTGATAGCCGAATGCTCTGGGTATGTTGACGTCCGGGTGATCCGGTTCCACCACATCAATCCGCCATTCAACTTCGCCAAGGCTTACCCCCAGCACCTGGCGGAGATTGTCATCAAGAAGCCGCCGGAATATATCAAGGGATCGAATCAGGCTGGCATGGGCCTTCTTAAGAGTGCCATAGAAGTGCTTGTGTTCCAAAGAGGATATCTTCTGCATCTCTCCTGCCATGGTTTCCGACATCCACTCTTCGTATCGGCGAGTCAGTTGCCAGAGATTGCCTTTCCATGCGGGCATCTCATGGCGCAATGTGCTTGTGACTCTGTCGCGCAGCGGAGCCTCAAACTGTTCCAGGTAACTTGCTATTAAAGTGCGTGTCTGACCTTGAATGTCTCGGGTGATAATCAACGTTTCTTCTCTGATGGTTTCGGAATTGACGCGCTCATCCAGGATCAGTTTTCTCAGTGCATCTCGGTCCATGTCGGCCTTTAAAGAAGTCTGAAGCGCAATCTGCAAATAGGACAGGCATATCTGTGCCAGGGAGCGTCCCTTGTGCACGGCGATGCTGCGGAACTCCGCCGCCCGGTTGGCGACAAGTTTACGGAACAGCCCCTTCTCCAGGATACCCTTCCAGGAACCGGTGTCTGCACGCGTGGAATACAGATAAATCGGGAATTCCCTGTTCATCTCCCTGTTCAGGGTCGTTTTGAAAAAGGCAACCACCTCCGACTGCTGGTCTGCCGTCAATAGATCCGCCTTTGTCAGGAGCAGGATGATGTTGGGCGTATGTGTGGCAAGCTCCCTGATCAGTTGAAGGTCGTGCTCCGAAAGCGGCCTGTCGGCGCTGATGGCGAGCAGTGCCGCCCCCACCTCCGGAAGCCAGTTCTCCGAGGTTGCCTTGTGATACTGGAAGACGCTCCCCAGCCCCGGTGTGTCCACCAGCCGGAGACCTTCATAACTCCTCAGAGACGGCAGGGTGATGTCGATGACCTCTACATTTTTTTCATTGGAGGGGTTCTTTGCCTCCGAGGTGTATTCGGACAGAGCGTCAAGGGGAACCTCTGTCTTTCTTCCATCGAAGTGGCTCACGATGGCCTGTTCCTTTTCCCCATATTGCAGACGGGTTATGGCTGTTGTCACCGGGATGACGCCCACCGGCAGAACTGCCCTGCCGATCAAGCTGTTGATGAAAGAGCTTTTGCCTGCCTTGAACTGGCCGAGAATGGCAACATCGATGAGCGGGTCTTCGACAAACAAACCTTTAAATGCTTCAATTTGTCTCTTCAGAGAGACAATTTTAAGCAGATCGGTAATTTTCTCGATTGAATTGAGTAATTTCTTTAGATTAGCTAAGGATGTGCTGTTTTGTATTGCTGCCATAAAAAAACTCCCCCAGATGTTTCCGGCAGGAGTTATTAGCTGTTAAGGCGGTTATCCGGTGAACTCCATCACCTTGTTGTCAGAATATCTAAGCATTTTAATTTTTTTTTGTCAATGATAATGTTCATTTATAGAATACGTTAATCATCGCTTCAGGCGGTAGTTATTGACTTTCAATGCTAATGTTATTTGTAGCTTCAAACGCAATTGTATCCATCTGGCTAATTAGTATCCACATGGAATGTTACAAATGATATCCAACGTTTTTCTGCATTTTATATTTTGTTGACTCGTAGGTGACGACAGCAACCGGCGCCATAGGCTTTTTCTTCTGTATCGCCTGAACAGTTCCGATTGTAGATTGACATAGGTATGCCCTCACGGGCTTTCCCTGTCACACCACCGGGCAT
>CAZLFA010000094.1:0-10060 GCA_964558665.1 uncultured Syntrophaceae bacterium | reverse complement strand
AATATATTAACAGCTACTTATAGCTGTATTGCTGTACTAAAAAGTCAGAAGAGCCTTAATTAGTTTCCATCCGGAAACTCCGGATGTTGAAACTTTCGGTTTCCGGATTGGAAAGAGGTTATTTTTCGTTCCGGCAAGGAGATCAAGGGATTGCGCGGAGGCGTACATAATGTACGTCGCACAAGCTATACCGCAGATCGACACAGCCGGAGCGAAAAAGAGCCCTTTCCGGACGGAAACTAATTAGAGTCGCAATAAGTTTGCACCCCAGGAAAGCCCGCCACCAAAGGCGACCAACATTACCAGATCGCCCTTCACAACATTCCCCTGACTTATGGCTTCATCCAGCGCAATCAGGACCGAAGCGCTGGCTGTGTTTCCATATTGTTGCAGGTTGATAAAAAACCTTTCCTTTGGTATGCTGATTATGTCCGCAATTCGATAAAGTATATTTATGTTGGCCTGATGGCCTATGAAACATCTTATATCATGAAGGTCTATGCCCGCCTCCTTCGTTACCTGATAGATAATTTCCGGTCCCTTTTCGATAGTGAAAGAAAATACGTCCATACCTTTCATCTTGAAGTATGCCTGCTTGGGGCTTGCCATCTTTTCATAAGGCAGCATTGAACCGCCGCCGGGCACGCATATCATGTTATGCTGGCTGCCGTCGGTTTTCAGACAGGAATGCAAAACACCATGAGATGCATCTGTTCCGGCTTGAAAAAGGATTGCCCCCGCCCCATCGCCGAAATAAGGATATGTGGAATAATCCTTCTTATTGAGAATTTTTGAGTACATCTCGGCGGCAATAAAAAGAACGTTTCTGTGGTTTCCCGATTTAATCATCGAATCCGCCAGAGCGATCCCAAATGTGCTGCCGGAACAAACGGAATTAATATCAAAGGCAAAGGAATTCGTCGCGCCGAGCAGGTTTTGAACACGGGTGGCGGTAGCAGGCTGCATCCGGTCGGGCGATGAAGTTGACACTATTATCGCATCTATATCCTTGGGGGAATACCCAACCTTATCCAGGCATGATCTTGCCGCCCTGACGGCCAGATCGGAAGTGCATTCATTGTCGTGAGATGCTCTTCTGGCGAGAACACCCGTCTTCTCGCTGACAAGTTTTCTCGCCTCATCCGAAAACTGAACCATATCTTCGTTATTGATGATGACATCAGGAAGATAACTCCCGGTAGAACTGACAACAGAACGCTTCATAGGCAGATCCTCCGGCTTTGGTCAATTGTGACAGTTGAGATGCAGTTATTGCGAATGCACCATATGACGTCTGGTTGCTCATGAAATAATATTGACAGAAAACTACGGCTGCTAATGGTTATTAGGAACAAATACTTAAAATCACAGGGTGTTGATTAAAACATACCGATTATTCTCTGTCAATATTTTTTCTTGCAGGGTTTTTCTCAAGACATCAGCCGGCGTGTTTTTTCCATGAACTCATTTGCCCCGCAGGACTCGAATGCCGCCAATGCCATGCGATAATAAGAAACTGCGTTGCCCCGCTTCCCCAATTCTTCCTGCAACTGCCCCATACCCAGATATGCCTGCCCCAGAATTCCCGTTGCCCCTATCCTGGACGACACGTCTATGGTTTCCTGAAAATATTTTTCTGCATTTCCTGCCGCTGAAAATATGTTTTTCAGGATAAAGCCGGCATTTCTTACCAGAAAAGAGATCCCCGCATCTCCTTTTCGGCGCGAGAGCGCAAGGTAAACATTTCCCAGCATCAGCGTAACATTCGCATATCTGTAATTGCTGCCTATGGCCAGCAGTGAATTCCCGGCCGTTTTACACAGCTGTACGCCCTCATTAACTCGTCCCGTGGCAATCCGGGCAGCGCCACGAAAGGCTTGCGATATTGTTCCGATGTAATCCATGCCGTAAATTTCATTGTATTCTATGACATCTTCCAGCACCGGTATCGCTTCCCCGGTTCTGTTATCCGCCAGGTAAGCCGTTCCCAGCAGGAATTTTCCCGTATAAACGAGCATAGGGTCCGGTGAAAAATCGATAAATTTTTTATAACTCTCTATCGCGGCGGTAAAGTCCCCGGAGATGGATTGCCCTATCCCCGTCAATAATATTGCATGGGCCTGGCACCTCAGGCATGAATGTTTCACACCGTAGTCGTGAAGTATCATTGCTGTTTCTTCAGTTTCTTTCCTCAGCCCCTTGAACCAGTACGCATGCCCCAGACCTGTCAGCGCAATGGCAAAGAGATCACGGTCTGCGGATAATCGCTCGGCAAGAACACGCGCCCTCCGACCGTACATGACGGCATCATTCAGCAGGCCGAGATCGGCGCACACGTAAGAAAGAAAACCGCATGCATACGCCGTAACTGTATCGATATCACCTTCCTCCCCTATGCGAAGCGCCTTCATCAAGTAATCGTATCCCTCCTGCAGCGCTTCTCTCTGCTTGGTTATCCACCCCATCCATGCATAAAACATCCCGCGTATTTCCTGATTGTCCAGGACATCTGCCGCCGCTTCATGAGACTTTAATATCTCCCTGCAGTTGTTGAAATCGCCTCTGTGGTTGAAAACGTAAACCCATTTTACCAGCAGACTTATTAAAAGACCGTCTTCCTCCTTTGTCCGAAACTGTTTTCCGGCCAGCAATTCATAGGCCTCACGATAATACTGATTGGACTCTTCAATTGAATACATCCGGCGGCATTTGCTTCCGGATTTGCTCAGATACTCATAGGCCTTGAGAAGGACCTGCCCGTGTTTGTAGTGATAAGCCAGCATTTCATAAAATTCCGGGATTCTGTCGGAGAGAAGCTTTTCCATGGCAGTGGCGATCCGTTCGTGGATGATCCGGCGTTCTTTTTTCAGGAGTCCGTTATAAGCGACTTCCTGCGTCAATGCGTGTTTGAAAAGATACTCCTGCTCCGCAGCCGGTTCCTTTTCTCTGATCAGGTCCAGTTCTTCGAGCAGTGTAAGGGACTGGTCCATCTCGTCCCGCACTTTCGATATGGTTTTGAGTATTTTATAGACGAATTCCCTGCCAATGACTGACGCCTCCTGAAGAACCCTTTTGGCGCTGACTTCCAGTCTATCCAGCCTGGCAGAGATAATTCCATGAATCGATGACGGTATATCGGTCTCGCTGATAGGACCGGCAAGCATCCAGGAATCGCCGGAGGGAGTGAGGATCCCTGATTCAATGAGCGTGTTTATCACTTCTTCCAGATAGAACGGATTGCCCTCCACCTTTTCATGGATAAAGCTGATCAGTTCGTCCGGGGGGGTCTTCGTATCCAGCAGTGAATCAACCATCTCCCGGATACCGGATGAAGTAAGATCGTGAAGTACTATCTGCCTGCCGAATTTTTTGCCGGCAGCAGAAGAAGCTATTTCGGACAACTGAGAGAACGGCCTGTACACAAAGAGAAAAAGCACGGCCAGATTCAAATCCGCGTTAATCATACGCAGAAGCGCCGCTGAAGAAGGATCAGCCCAATGGAGATCTTCAAGATAGATAACAACCGGTGATTTGCCGGCAATGGCTGACAATATGAGGACGAAAGATTCATACAGCTTCGCCCTCCAGAATTCAGGACTTATATTTTCCGTCTCCGCGTACTCAATGGAGTAAAGACTGGCGATGTAAGGAATTACTTCCCTGCTGTCGGGCACAATGGCTTGTATGCTCGATTCGATTTTCTGCCTGATCTTATCCTGGGGTTCTCCTTCGCTGATTGCAAAGGCACGATTCAAACAATCAATGATGATGAAATACGGCATGTTTTGCGAATAGGCAAAAGCATGCCCATGATACCATTTGACATTTGCAGAAATGTTATCGGATTTGATTTCTTCGACAAGACGGCTTTTACCCGTGCCGGCATCCCCTACAATCGAGATGACGCCGCCCCTGCCCTGTTTGAGGCTGGATAATGCCTCGGAAAGTACGGATAGTTCCTTGTCTCTGCCCACCAGCCTTGCCCGACGTCCCGATGCTCTGAGCATCTTCTCGGGTTTTTCCCTGATGCCGGTTACCTTGAATATCCTTACCGGTTCGGATTTGCCTTTAACCGCATCCGTCTTATGACGTTCAAATGAGAAGTGTCCCATCGCCTGGCGGAAGGTATCTTCTCCGACGAGAATCTCCCCTGCCGCTGCCAGGCCGGTCAGGCGCGATGCCAGATTGACCGTGTCACCCGTTATCCCCAGCTTCCCTTTATCAAAGCTCAGTTCACCGGTTACCACAAGACCCGTATTGATGCCTGTATGCATCGCCAGCGGCTCGCCGACTTTTGCCTCCAGTTTGGGACTCAACTCCTTTACGAGGTCATGAATTTCTCTTGCCGCCCTGATCGCCCTCACGGCGTCGTCCTCATGGGCACGCGGCACGCCAAAGAGGGCCATGACTGCATCTCCGATGTATTTATCGATTACACCGTCATATCTGCTGATGATGCGGCCCGTCTCCCCGAATATCCGGTTGATGATGTCCTTGACCTCTTCCGGATCGAGCCTCTCGGACATGGCGGTGTATCCCGTCAGATCCGAGAACATGACCGTTATCAGCTTTCGCTCGCTCGCTACGCCTTGCGCGGCCGCCTCTTTCCGCAATCCGTCCGCCACCCTGTAACCGCATCCGTCGCAGAACCTTGCCTGCGCCGGCAGCGGCTGTCCGCAGTGCATGCATGCAGTTTCCATTTTCTCTCCGCAGTTAATGCAATAACCGGCGAACTCACGATTCCTGAAACGGCACTTCGGACACTTCATTATTTTTCAGACTCTCCCCGCACGGTTCTTATCGAGCGTGCAGATTATTTCATGGAAATTTGAACACCCGCATATCCATAACAATCCCTCCCAAGGCTATTGCAAATTATTTTGCGCAGCTTAAATATTAGTCGGCGTTTCACCTGTCAAGTAATTAATTTACCTGTGGAATAGAAAAATATCTTTATGATTGACAGCCGTGTTGATACCGTAATAAGGGGCTGTTGAAACTTATGGGCAATTCTTTGCAGTTTTTTATCAACACAGAACGCGCAGCATGTTTGCGATCCGGTCCCGGCATGCTGATCAAAAAAAATAAGAGCAGAAAAATAATTTGCAGGAAAATTATCCGGACATAACGGCCGAAGCATTGCTGAAGATGGTGAAGGAGCTTTCCATTGAGCTTCATCCACGCCGCACCCCGGCAAAACCGATAAGCATGGACAGTTCTCTGACAAAGGATCTCGGTCTTGACAGTCTGGCCCGGGTGGAACTTCTGGCGCGTATCGGAAAGAGCTTTGGCGTCTCTCTTCCGGAAAAAGTCTTCGCCGGCATCGAGACTCCGCGGGATCTCTACAGGGCGGCATTGAGTGCCGCTCCATCAAAACCTCACTCAGGACATCCCGAGACCGAAACATATACGCTGGGCGAAGCGATGCCTGCTCCCCACACTGCACAAACGCTTATCGATGTCATCGACTGGCACGTAAAGACACATCCCGACCGGCCGCATATACACTTTTACAGCGATGACGGAGCCGGCGATGTAATGACTTATCGACGGCTGAGAGATGGAGCAACCGCACTGGCCTGCTGGCTTCAGCAGCAGGGGATGCAGCCGGGCGAGCCTGTTGCCATCATGCTGCCGACCGGAGACGAATACTTTTTTGCATATATGGGCATCCTCATGGCAGGAGGCGTGCCTGTTCCCATATATCCTCCGGTGAGACGCAGCCAGATTGAAGATCATCTGCGCCGCCACAGCGCCATCCTCAGAAACTGCGGGGCTTCCATAATGATCATCATACCGGAAGCAAAACTGTTTGCCCAGGTTCTCAAATCACAGGCGGAAAATCTGAAATATCTGTTCACCGTGGAAGAGTTGATATCTAAAGGCGGCGTCTGCAGGGAACCTAAACTGTCAACCCGGGATATCGCCTTTTTGCAGTACACCTCGGGAAGCACCGGCAACCCCAAAGGCGTTGTTCTTACGCACGCCAATCTGCTGGCAAACATCAGGGCGATGGGTGAAGCGGTGCAGATAAGATCTTCCGACGTTATTGTGAGCTGGCTTCCTCTCTATCACGATATGGGCCTGATCGGCGCCTGGATGTCCAGTCTTTACTATGCTACATTGTTTGTTCTCATGTCTCCTTTGGCTTTCATCGGTCATCCGCAAAGCTGGCTTCAGGCGATACACCGTCATCGCGGCACAATTTCCGCGGCCCCCAATTTCGCCTACGAGCTCTGCCTTAAGCGTTTAAGCGATGAAGAACTGCAGGGCATCGATCTCAGTTCATGGCGTGTGGCCTGCAACGGAGCCGAACCGGTGAGCCCGGAAACGGTTGAGCGATTTTGCCGCCGCTTCGGTAATTACGGGTTCAGGAGGGAGACTTTCATGCCTGTTTACGGCCTCGCAGAATGCTCCGTAGGACTTACCTTTCCTCCCCTTGACCGCGGTCCTCTTATCGACAGGATAGAGCGGGCAACATTTGCTACAGGCGGCCGCGCGCTGCCCGCCGATGCCGACGATGCAAATGCTCTGCAGTTCGTTGCCTGCGGCAGGCCGCTTCCCGGTCACGAAATAAGGATAGTGGATCAGGCAGGGCGGGAGCTGCCGGAGAGATACGAAGGCAGGCTGCAGTTCAGGGGGCCGTCTGCAACCAGCGGCTACTTCCGCAATCCGGATGACACAGCAAGGCTGTTCAACGGAGAGTGGCTTGAATCCGGGGATCTTGCATATATAGCCGGCTCCGATCTGTTTCTTACCGGCCGCAAAAAGGATATCATCATTCGCGCCGGAAGAAATATCTATCCGCAGGAACTTGAGGAAGCAGTCGGGGAGTTGCCCGGCATCCGCAAGGGCAATGTGGTTGTCTTCGGCACCGCCGATGAGGACGCCGGCACGGAAAAGCTTGTCGTGCTGGCGGAAACAAAAGAGGAAGATACGGAGGCCCTTGCCGGACTGAGGCAGATCATAGATGAGCGCGCGATAGAACTGACGGGGGCCGCTGCCGATGATGTCATACTGGCTCCCCCCGGAACGATCCTTAAGACATCGAGCGGCAAGATACGCCGTGCAGGAAACCGCAGCCTGTACGAAAAAGGGCAGATCGGCAGAAGCACATCCTCTGTCAAATGGCAGTACGCGCGCATCGCCCTGGCCGGTCTGGCGCCGGAGATGCGCCGCATGAAAACGATGCTGTCCGAAAAGCTCTTTGCATCCTATTGCTGGAGCGTCTTCTGGATACTCGCACCCCTTACATGGTTATCCGTGATGATCATGCCGAAATCATCCTGGCACTGGTCTCTGATGAGAAGCATTGCCGGATTCCTCAGCAAAGCAACATTTACACCTTTGATCATTCATGGAAAGGAAAAATTGCCGAAAGACCGCTCCTGTATACTGGTCGCCAACCATGCGAGTTATCTTGACAGCTTTGTGGCAGTGGCGGCAATCCCCGGAGAATTCAGCTTCGTGGCAAAAGCGGAGTTAACAAGAGGATTTCTGGACCGCACATTTCTGGACCGCATTCATACCGAGTTCGTGGAACGATTTGACAAGCAGAAGAGCGTGGAGGATGCCCATCGCATTGCGCTTTCTGCGATAAAGGGCCGCTCCATCTTCTTTTTTGTGGAAGGAACATTCACCAGAATTCCCGGGTTGCTGCCTTTTCACATGGGTGCCTTCCTGACGGCGGCCGAGGCAAATGTGCCCGTAGTCCCGATAGCATTCAAAGGCACCCGCTCCATCCTTCTTGAAGACACAAAGTTCCCGCGCCGCGGTTCGATAACCGTCACTATCGGCACGCCTATCGATCCTGCCGACATTGCTGATGATCCCAAATCCGACTTATGGGGAACCGCAATAAAACTCAGGGATCTTTCCCGCGAGCATATCCTTCGTCACTGCGGCGAACCGGATCTGGCAGATACAAACTCCCCTCTTATGAGCTGATCATTCATTCCTGCACAAGAGCCAAAAATTGTACCATGGTTTGCTTATCGTTTCGATATCCGTAAAGTTTCTTATGTTTGACAGCGAACAAGGGCAATGTTATATTATTGTCGAAAATTATTTATCAGTTGAAAGGAGAAAAGTATGTCAAGAAAGAATTGGATGAAAGCGGGGGTAATACTGGCTGCATTCCTGTTTTCAAGCTTATGGGTCCTGGAAATGAGTGCGGAAGCCAGGGTCGGAGGAGGGAGATCATCAGGCAGCCGCGGATCCAGGTCATACAGTTCACCAAGCCCAAGCCGTTCCTACTCGTCTCCATCGCAGACGCAGAGGCCGTCAGCCGTACAGCCGTCATCGCCGATGCAGCAGCAGCGGCCTCCTAGCATGTGGCGTAGTTTTGCCTACGGCGCCCTCGGCGGCCTCGTGGGCGGCATGCTGTTCAGCGGACTGGGGCACGGTTTCGGCGGAGGCATGGGAGGTTTCGGAGGAAGCGGTTTCGGTTTCATCGAAATCCTGCTTATAGGTTTACTGCTCTACGGCGTTTACAGGTTCTTTAAAAAGAAAAAGGAAGCTGAAGCGGTGCCCGGAACATACTATCAGTCGGGTGCAACCCAGACGGCGGGACAGGCATCTTATGCGCCGTCGTATCAGGATCAGGGATCGGGCGGAGGCGATGTGGAAGCGGGTCTTGGTTATATCAGACAGATGGACCCCTCCTTCGACGAAGGACGCTTCAATGAACTCTGTACGGACAACTTCTTTAAAATCCAGGGAGCCTGGATCAATAGGGACATGGGTGTCGTGCGCAACATCGTGACGGACGAGATGCTGGGCATCCTGCAAAGCGAGGCGGATAAACTTAAGGCAGCGAGAAAGATCAACAAGCTGGACAATATCGCCGTCCGCAATGTCGAGATTACAGAGGTGTGGCAGGAAGGCGGCAAGGATTTCATCACCGTTAAGTTTCTTGCCAATCTGGTGGACTACACAGTGAGCGAGTCCGGTGAACTGCTGGAAGGGAGCAAGACGGATCCGGTCAAGTTCGAGGAATACTGGACCTTCACCAGACCTGTAGGAAACAACACCTGGCAGCTTTCAGCCATCAACCAGCCGTAGCTCTTCCCGGCTTCTCAGATTACAAAGGGGGCAGCAGCTAACCAAGAGCTGCCGCCCCCTTTTTTCTTGCTTTCTAATTGTAACCGGTCACCATCCGGAAACGCCGGATGCTGTAACTTTTGGTTTCCGGATTGGAAAGAGGGTATTTTTCGTTCCGGCAAGGAGATCAAGGGATTGAGCGGAGGCGTACTTTACGTACGTCACACAAGCAATACCGCAGATCGACACAGCCGGAGCGGAAAAGAGCCCTTTCCGGACGAAAACTATAACTAATCCCGGATTACGCGATAAAACAAATAAAAGTCATTGGCACCCAGGTCAAGGAGGTTTTCAAGCGGCGAATCCAATATTTTTCTTGTGAAAAATATTCTGAGCCGCGGAAAGACTCTTTGACCTGGATATTGACCTAGATATTATTCACTTATCTAAGTGCCTAAACATTCTATTGCGTAATCATGTATCATAAAAAAAGGCGCCTCCCGTTAGAGAGGCGCCTTACATGTCAATCACTACTAGTGATTTACTTTGCTTCTTTAATTTCCGATTCAACAATCCTCATACCGTAGAACGAACGGTAAACGAAGAACAGGGCAACTACAAAGAATACGGCAGCCAGACCAACCTTCAGTCCCTTGTCGGTCATCGTCACGGCGATTTCCGTCGCGAGCAGTCCGAACAGAGTCGTGAATTTGATGATCGGGTTCATGGAAACCGAAGAGGTATCCTTGTAGGGATCGCCGACGGTATCACCGACGACAGTCGCTTCATGGAGAGGCGTGTTCTTCATCTTCAGATCGACTTCAACGATCTTCTTGGCATTATCCCAGCAACCGCCTGCATTGGCCATAAAGATAGCCTGGAAGAGGCCGAAGAAGGCGATACCGATCAGGTAGCCGATGAAGAAGTAAGGATCCAGGAAGGCCAGCCCCAGAGCCATGAAGAAGACGACGATGAAGATGTTGATCATACCCTTCTGGGCATAAACCGTACAGATGCG
>CAZLFA010000093.1:0-10468 GCA_964558665.1 uncultured Syntrophaceae bacterium | reverse complement strand
GCTTTTCGGGTGTGATCGGGTTGTGGATGCGGTGAGCACTCTCAGTGATGTTGAATATCCGTGGAATGTCCATTGTGGAAAATCTCCTTTCGGGTGTGAATAGATTCAGTCATTGCCTAACGCGAGCATCACCGGCCGACGGAACGCCAGTCCGTGTGGATGCTGTTGTGTACGCCCGGCATGGGCGTGAACTTATGGGGTGCAAGTCCCCTGTATTTGAATGCGGCACCGTCGTGAAACGGGGCAAAAGCACGAGCCGAAGGCAAGGGCAGGATCGCAACTGATCATTTATTAACGAAGCAAACAAAGCATATCCATCAGAATCACCGGATGCATGACTACAGAAAGGAGCGGTTAGGGGTAACATCATGAAAAATCATGATAGCATATTCTCTTGTTAAGGTTTCATTCTTCTCTCGTAATGTCCTCTTCTGATTCTATTGCCTTCGGCAGTATCATGTGTAAAAGGCGCTGAAATATCCATATGCATCCCTGAGCAACGCCCTGAGCAAATACAGTAATAAATATACCCATCGTAACCGTTGCACTCACTGTCAAATCCGTTCGTATGGACTTCAATGTGAAAAATCCGGCGAGTGCCAATGCAATGGCGATAAGGAACGGGACAGGCCCATAATGACTTGTGATGCCGATAAATACCCCCACACCCCAAAGGAGGAAGATGAATAAGGATGCTATCACTAAATAGCAGAGGATCGAAAGCCCCATCTTGGCCGATAGTGCTATAGCAAAAAAAGTAATGGCCAGGGAGAAGCAGAGGTGTACAGCAAAACCGGTTCGATAAGCTGAAAAGCCATCTGTACGCGGTATTACATAATAATTTTGAATAAACTTGATTAAACGCTTCACTAGTCTGATAAATTATTATCCTCTGTCTGTATTCTGGAGGTATAAACAATCATTTAAAAGGTTAATAGAAGATAACAATCACCTGCCCGGGTCAATACTATGATGGTCCGGGATTTGTCTGACAGATTCTTTCTTGATGATCATTGCTTTGATAATCTGATTAGCCGACAGTCCGCAAATTGGCGGCACAAAGAATGGCAATGCAACTTGCCATGACAGAAAATGCCAGAGTGCGGCTCCGAGCCCAAACATCATCACAAGCTTTACTCCATCTTCTATTATTGACTCGCCCAGAAGGATGAACACCGGAGTTATCATGCAGCCATACAGGCATATTATGTATGTTATTATCGGGTGATTGTGCGAGAAAGGTGATGAGAATAGGGACCATATCGTAACGGCTACAGATACACATGAAAACAGCAGTCCGATAACTATTTTCATAATTCATTCTCTTTCCATCGGTGATATTTCCCTGACTGTTGGATATCCACACTATCCTATCAACTGCTGCCTGTATCTTGTGCCGTATTCAGAGTTACGGATTCTATAATACCGCGAATATCTGATATTTTAGCAGACATTTTTACTTATTTCTATTTGAAAGATTGTATATGGGATGTGATTTCATTTTTGCTTCTTGACTTTGCATGTTCTTTAATGTCTAAATTGCATCACAAGCAATATTGGTGAGATATAGAACCATGCCCGTAGATCACTGGCGAAGCGTTTATCCCGGAAAGTTTGCATCGGAAGATGAAATTTTCAGTCACATCCACAGGGGCAACACCATCCTCATTGGCTCGGCCTGCGCGGAACCACAGTATCTTGTCCAGAGACTGATAAGTTTCGTGGAATCTAAACCCAAAGCCTTTTTTGATGCAGAAGTAATTCACGTCAGAACTCTTGGGGTCGCGCCTTACACCCAGGAAAAATACAAACAGAATTTTCGACATAACTCCTTCTTTATCGGAGAAAGCACCAGAGATGTCGTCAACAAGGGGCTTGCCGATTATACCCCCATCTTTCTTTCTCAGGTTCCCGATCTCATCCGCAGAGATCTTGCCAGGATCGATGTGGCCCTCATTCAGACCTCTCCGCCCGATATCCACGGTTTTATGAGCCTGGGTGTGAGTGTGGATATCGTCAAGGCTGCCGTGGAAAAGGCATCTCTGGTCGTTACACAGATAAACTCGCTCATGCCCAGGGTGCATGGCGACACGTTTATCCATATAGACAATGTCGACTATGTCGTTTCGCATGATGAAGATCTGCTGGAGTACACAACAAAGGCTGACACGGAAAGAACCCGGAGAATCGGCAAATATGTTGCACAGCTGATTGAGGACGGCGATACCATCCAGGTGGGATACGGAAGCATCCCCAACGCCATCATGGATAATCTTGCAGAGAAAAAGCATCTTGGCGTGCACACTGAATTATTGAGTGACGGAATCGTGGAACTCATGAAAAAAGGCGTCATCGACAATAATCAAAAAAATTTGAACCGGGGCAAGACAGTGGCCACCTTCTGCATGGGAAAACGGACTACCTATGAATATATTCACGACAACCCGTCCATTGAGTTTCGCACTATCGACTATACCAACAACCCCATAGTAATTGCGCAGCATGACCGCATGGTCGCCATCAACAGCGCTCTGGAGATCGATCTTACCGGCCAGGTTTCAGCCGAATCGATCGGTCAGACATTTTACAGCGGAGTAGGCGGGCAGGCCGACTTCATGCGGGGAGCCGTCTTTTCAAACGGCGGGAAAAGCATCCTGGCGATCAAATCAACAGCCTCCCATGACTCGGTCTCTAGGATTGTCCCCTTCCTTTCTGAAGGCGCCGGCGCTACGCTCATCCGGGGGGATCTCCATTATGTGGTTACCGAGTACGGAATTACTTATCTGCACGGCAAGAATATCCGCGAGAGGGCAATGGCCCTTATATCGATTGCCCATCCGAAATTTCGCCCTTCGCTTATTTCGGAAGCAAAAAAGATAGGCCTTATCTACCAGAACCAGGCCTTTATTCCCGGAGAGCGGGGCAACTATCCCGAAGAACTGGAAACTAAAAGAACGACAAAAACGGGATTCAACATCTTTTTCAGACCGATCAAGATCAGCGACGAGCCTTTGCTGAAGGAATTCCTGTATGCCCTTTCGGATCAAAGCATCTATCGCAGGTTTATGTCAGCCAGATACGACATGCCCCACGACCGGCTCCAGGAACTGGTGATTATCGATTATTCACGGGAAACGGCTATTCTTGCCGTGGTGGCCGAAGAAAAGAAGGAGACGATAGTCGGTGTCGGAAGATTCTTTGTAGATCCGGATACCCACACTGCAGAAATCGCCTTTGCCATCCGTGATGATTTTCAAAACAAAGGAATAGGTTCGGAACTGCTTTCCTATCTGACTTATCTGGCAAAGCGCCAGGGACTTCTTGGCTTTACGGCTGAGGTTTTTTCAGACAATGCCCCGATGATGCACGTCTTTGAAAAGGGCGGTTTTGACATCGACAAGAGAACAATCGCGGGCATCAGCGAACTCAAGATGACCTTCCGGGATAAAACATGACGGACTGCGGCTGTTTCATGATCTTTCCTGAAATCAGAATCAAGTAATGTCTCAGCAGGAAATCGAAAATAGAAAAAGCCGCCTTCGTCCGGCGACAAAGGCGGCTTTGCAGTGACGCATGTCTCTCCGTGTGCGATCTATTTCCTGACGTTATAGTTGTACCAATGCCGCGTATTGAATCCTTCCTTCACTATATTGATGGCGGCATCGACATCGAAATTCTCCGTATTGATCACCAGGTCGTAATTAACCGGGTCCAGCATATCGGCATTGAAGTATTTCCTGATAAAGGCTTTCCTGTCCGATTCCTTCCTGGTTACATTCCGCTTTGCCTCCAGCTCGGAAACCTTGAAAGCCTTCATGACGTTGCTGACGCGGGTCTGCATCGGCGCGACCACGAGAATGCGGAAACAGACTTCCTTGGGCAGGATGAAACTTGCGCCACGGCCGACAATAATGGCATGACCGTGGGCCCCTATTCCGGTGATAACCTTTGTCAGATGAGCCAGATACTGATATGCCCACATATGGCTCTCGCCCAGGGCATTGACCCAGTCATCAAATATGGAGCGGTCCTGCTCGTCAAGGGTCTGCACGAGCCTTTCGCTGACTTTGGAATTCTTGGCGATTTCTTCCACGATTTCCGAATCGAAAAGGTCTATTTTAAGATCTTCTGCCAGCTTTTGAGCTATTGATTGGCTTCCGGCTCCCGGCAGTCTTGAAATTGTTATTACCGGACGAATCGGTTTCTTGTATTTTTTCTTTTGATCAACCTGCCATCTTTTTATCTGCTCTTCTATGATTTTGTCAAAAGAACGCTTTGTTTGGGGTGTGACTTCCATGCTGTCCCATTACCTCCTTATCTATCGATTTCATTGCCCTCATATCTTGCGGGCATCGTTTCTTTTATAACCGATAAATACTATAAAATTTACGGGTTATTTGCAAGACATATTACGTAAAAAAGATCGTTGCTTGACAACTGACAGCCAAATACTTCATAATGATAAACACATAATTTCCATTCAATAACGATACGTAAGCCTGACCGGGAAAAAATCCCGGAGAACACGGCCGACGGGTGATAACAGTACGGGGTTGAGAAATAATTGATATGACTGGCGATATCAAGAACCTTTTTGAACCGGGCTCTATTGCCTTAATCGGCGCGTCCGAAAGCATGGGGAAGATCGGCTACAGCCTGTTGCGAAATATCCTGGTCGGGGGATACAAGGGCAGGATCTATCCGGTACACCCGGCGGGAGGGACAATCCAGGGAGTTAATGCCTGCCGCAGTGTTGAAGAGATCGAAGGGGATGTCGATCTGGCATGTATTTCCATCCCGGCGCAGAAGGTATTTGCAGCGGTCAGAGAGTGTTGTCAAAAGAGGGTAAAATACGCCGTAATCATCACCTCCGGTTTCTCTGAGATAGGCAATACGGAAGAAGAAAAGGCAATCGTTTCTTATGCCAGAGATCACGGTCTGGGCGTTCTGGGGCCTAATATATTCGGCCTCTATTCTGCCGCCGCCTCACTGAACTGTACCTTCGGTTCGGAATACATATCTTCCGGGAGCGTCGGCATTATCACGCAAAGCGGCGCCATCGGACTTGCCATGATAGGAAAAACAGCCGCCGAGAATATCGGTCTTTCCGCCATGGTTTCCGTGGGAAACAAAGCCGACATCGATGAAGCTGATCTGCTGGAATATCTCATCCCGCAGCAACAGACAAAAATCATCCTCATGTATATCGAGGGTGTGAAGAACGGTGAGAAGTTCGCCGGACAGTTGAAAAAGGCCACGGCGGTAAAACCGGTCATCGTAATCAAATCGGGCCGTTCCGCAAAAGGAGCCATGGCCGCTGCATCTCATACAGGTTCTCTCGCCGGTTCGGATGATGTTTTCGATCATATCATGAGGCAATGCGGTGTCTTGAGGGCGGAGAGCATCAAAGACGCCTTTGCCTGGTGTCACTTTTTTTCTCATAATCCCCTCCCGAATGGTGAAAACACGCTGATCATTACCAATGGCGGCGGTATCGGCGTACTGGCGGCGGATGCCTGCGAAAAATACGGTGTCCAATTGTACGACAACACCAAAAAGCTCAAGGATATTTTTTCCATTGTCGTTCCGGCTTATGGCTCGGCCAAAAATCCCGTTGACATGACGGCGGAGGCGCGGACAAAGGATTATAACAAGGCCTTTGACATGGCGCTAAAGATGGACGGCATCAATTCAGTACTGGGCCTGTACTGTGAGACCGCTGTTTTCGACAAGGAGAATCTGTCCGTAATGATCGAGGCGAATGATGAACGGTTCAAGCGGGCCGGCAAGCCGATTGCATTTTCTCTCCTCGGAGGCGAGAACACGGAACATGCGATTGAATCTCTCCAAAAGCGCGGTGTTGCCGTGTCTGATGATGTTTATGAATCTGTTTCGCCTCTGGGCGCCATGTATTTTTATTGCCGGCACCTCTCTGACCGGCCCGGTCCGATGGCCGATGCAGAAGTGGATGCTCCTGCCATCGACGCCCTAAGTTTGCAGGCGCTAAAGCAGGGCAGGACATTCCTTTACTCGCATGAGGCGCAGAGCGTCATGATGAATGCAGGCGTCAGGGTTCCCCGGAGCTCCATTGCGCGGAACATCAATGATGCCGTTAAATATGCTGAAACAATCGGCTACCCGGTTGTTTTGAAGGTCGTTTCCAGAGACATACTTCACAAAAGCGATGCCGGGGGAGTCGTACTGGATCTGCTCAACAGAGAAGAAGTGATCGACGGTTACGAAGCCATTATGCGCAACTGCCGGACGGCGTTTCCTAATGCGGTTATAGAAGGAATCGAAGTAACGGAAATGGTCCAACACGGCACGGAGCTCATCGCCGGCGCCAGAAAGGATATGATCTTCGGTCCCATAGTGATGGTCGGTCTGGGAGGCATTTATGTCGAGGTCATGAAGGATGTGACATTCAGGGCTCTCCCACTGGACCGGAAAGAAATCATAAAAATGATCAAGGAGATTAAATCATACCCTCTTCTCATGGGCGTACGGGGAGAAAAAACGAAAGACATCGAAGCACTGGTGGATACGATAATAAAAGTGGGGGCTATCATTCGGAAATGCCGGCATATTTCGGACATAGAAATTAATCCGCTTCTGACATATGAGCAGGGGGAGGGCGTAATTGCAGTAGATGTGAGAATCCTGCTGTCAAAATGAAATTTTTTATCTCCGGGAGTGACATGTTTAATCAATTCCTAAAAAGAGGAGCAGAGAAATGAACCAGTTAATATTTGGATCCATGTGTGAAAGCACAGGGAAAACAAGTCTGATTGTCGGTCTTGCCAGGGTGCTGCAGAAGAAGATCGGATACACAAAACCTTTCGGAGACCGGATGCTCTATAGAAAAAAGAGATTGTGGGATTATGACGCAGCTTTAATCGCGAACATCTTCGGTTTTCAGGAACTGCCTGATACCATTTCCATAGGTTTCGATCACTCCAAGCTCCGGTACATGTATGATGAAGCGACCGTCCGCACGAAGCTCAGGGAAGTGCTCTCCGATGTTGGAAAGGACAAGGATATCCTGTTCGTTGAAGGCGGCAGGGAGATCAACTACGGCAGCTCGGTTCACCTTGATCCCTTATCCATCGCGGCTTGCACAGGGGGTAAACTGATCCTCATCCTTAGCGGCGCCGAAAATGCAATCCTCGATGACCTGGCATTCCTGAAGGCGCGTATCGATCTTAAAGGAGTCAACTTCGGCGGCGTCATCCTGAATAAAATACCCAACCTTGAGGAGTTCAAAAACAATTATCTCACGGAAATAAAGGGATACGGATTCAAGGTTCTCGGCATGGTTCCTTTCCGGAAGGAGTTGACAACCTTCACCGTCGGCTATCTTGCAGAGCGGCTGTTTGCAAAGGTTGTCACCGGTGAAGATAAGCTCAACAGAGCGATCAAGAATGTATTTGTCGGGAGCATGCACGTCCATGCGGCTATTGAGAATCCCTTTTTCAAGGAAGAAGGGAAGGTAGTTATAACAAGCGGCAGCCAGACGGACATGATCCTCGCGGCTCTTGAAGGCGACACCGCCTGTGTCGTCATGACCGACAATATTCTTCCTGCGGCAAAGATCATCTCGGCGGCGAAAGAAAAGGATATTCCCCTGCTGGTAGTTTCTGCTGATACGCTTCAGGTTGCCAAGCAGATGGATGTCATGGAGCCGCTGCTTACAAAAGACGATACTGAAAAAATCGCTTTACTGGAGCAATTGGTGCGAAATCATGTGAAGGTGGAGGAACTGTGATTGACCTTCAATAAATCGGTGAGGAGGGAATTGAACAAAAGCAGTTTTGCAGTATTTAATCCCCCGCTTCGATTTTTTTGATTTTTTCATAAAGCATTTTATTGACCGGTGTGGGTACGCCGTACCGTTCACCCAGTTTGATTAATTGACCGGCCAGCATTTCCACTTCGGTTTCCCTGCCCGCCTCGACATCCTGGAGCATGGATGTCTTGCCCTTCGGTCCCAGCTTCATCAGAAATTGATCGAATGCGCATATATCATCTTCGGTCAGGTTTATTTTCATTGCCCCGGCGACGTTTATCACTTCTTTCATGGCCGACGCCATCAATTCCCTTGCCTCCTTCGACGTCTGAAAGACGCTATAGTCGGCGCGCAGCACAGCTGATGCCTGATTTATGCCGACATTGACCATAAATTTGTTCCAGAGGGCGTGCAGCATGTCGGGAGGCGTGTCATAAATGAGGCCCGCCCTGCTGAAGAGAAGCTGGATGTTCCTGACACGCTCCGTAATCTTTTCATTGCGGGCTTCCCCGAAAAATATCCTGCCGGGATTCGTATACGTGACTGTGTTGCCTTCTCTGACGGCGTCCATGCCGATTGCAACCGTGTAGAGAATCCTGTCCATTCCGTAGACTGCCCCGATCCTCTCTTCACTGTCAATGCCGTTCATGACGGACATGATTATGGTGTTGTCCCCGACGCGGTTTCTCATATCATGAATGGCGGCATCGAGCTGGTTGTATTTGACGGCGACAATAATCAGGTCGGAGTACTGTGAGGTGTCTTCAGGAGAAATGACGGGTATGCGGTAAACTTTGCCGTTGATTGTCAGCCCTTCCGAAGTCAGGCGCTCCCGGCGATTTCCTTCCGCCACAAAGGAGACGCATGAACTGTCCATTTCGCAGAAGGTGCTGCCGTACAGGGCTCCCAGAGCGCCGCCGCCAATGATCGCGATTGTATTTATGGAAGATGTTTCCATTTTCATAAGACCCTTTCTCTATAGCTTATATCCCGAAAGACTGGTTGCGAGGCTTTGCGTTTCTGACCCGGAAAAGAGATATTTTTCGTTCTGACACAGGCAGGGCGGAAAAGATCCTTTCCCGACCGGAAACGAAAAAGGGGTTGAAGAAAAAATCCCCCAACCCCCTTTGAATTATGTCAGCAACAGCGACTGATTAGTGATGCTCTTCCATCGCGCCGGCAATATACATCATGGACAGCAGCATGAAGACCAGTGTCTGGATGAAGCAGATAAGAAGTTTCAGCACGAAAATGGGAAGCGGTACCAGAAGCGGAACCAGAAGGATGATGACGCCCAGCACGATGTGCCCGCCTTCGATGTTGCCGAAAAGACGGAAGGTCAGGGAGACGGGACGTGCAATGTGTCCGACGAGTTCGATGGGTATCATGAGCGGTGCCAGCCAGGGGTTGGGACCGACGAACTGTTTCAGGTATTTGATTCCCTGCATCTTGACGCCCATTATATGGGTCAGGAAGAAGACAATCAGGGCCATGGTGAGGTTGGTGTTCAGGTTGGCCGTGGGTGATTCAAATCCCGGAACGAGTCCGAGAAGGTTGGAGACGAGGATGAACAGTCCTATGGTTGCAATAAGAGGGAAGAAAGCCCTTCCTTCATGTCCCATCGTGTCATCAAGCAGTTTCTGAAAGGCGTCGATGATAACTTCCATAACGTTCTGGATAGGGCCCGGGTAAAGATTCAGGCGGCGTGTCGCCAGAATGGATATTACAATCAGAAAGAGCATGACCAGCCATGTATATGTGACATGTGTCGGTATGCCGGGGAAAAGCAGATTAAGAAACGATAAAGTGTGCATCTTTTATTTGACCTCCTCAAGGCAGTTTTTTTTTCTATGTGTTATCACCGTGGTCAGAACTATGTTTATCATCACAACAGAAAGCCCGAGAACCAACCCCACCACATCGACCACTTCTCTGGTGATTATCAAGTATAATACGACCGCAGTAACGGTCAGCCGGATATAGTACTTGAACATTATCCGGCGCTTGACATTGCCCGACAGGTTGCTGAATACCTGTCTGATATCTCTGTAAAGCCAGTGAAAATTGATGATACTGATCAGGCTTCCCAGTATGATGCCAAGAGTAAAACCGAGAGGGAAAAGAATCAGACTGAATATAACCAGTCCAGCAAGTACGATCCAGTTTGTGATTTCAAGTCTTATTTGGAGGGGGTCTTTTTCTATGGGGCTCACTTTTAATCATCCTGATGACTTGAAAGTCATCCCGGAAATATTTCTTGATTAATTTATATGATTCACCGAATCCAATGAGGATTCCCAGAATCATGAACACGAAAGTAAATAAATGACCTCCCCCGAACTTTCGATCCAGGTAGGAACCGAAAAAAAGTCCACCGAAAACGGTAAGAACCATGGCAATGCCGATGCTGCTGGCATATGCCATCTGGACCATGGATTTTCTGGATTCCCTATCAATTTTCATCGCGCCACCTATCACGAATACATGATGAAGTCAATAAAAAACATCGGCGTCCTGAAGCGCTCTAACCCTCATTATTGTTGACTTTCATCCTTGCCGCGACAGCTTTTCTGTGATAAAATGCCATTATATGGTTTTTTCATAATATTGTTAATATAACATAAATGGTGTCCATCCGGAAACTGTAACTATTTAAAAATATTTCAATTTGTTGAATATTTC
>CAZLFA010000092.1:0-11102 GCA_964558665.1 uncultured Syntrophaceae bacterium | reverse complement strand
CATAGCCATTATTCATACCACTGGCATGCCAGTGGATTATTCCTTCGATTTAGCTCGTGAAAACAAATACCCGGCAACAGCCGAATTGCTTTCTGTGAAAAAATAAAGCGTTAAAATCAAGCTATCGAACCACAACAGCAGAGTATGATTTTGTATCAGGTATTGAAAAACAATGCGAACTGAAACAAGAACAATTGCATGGTTTTTAAACGACCCACGATGCAGAAAATGGATTATTCAATGTTCGTCTTGCCTTGAATATGGACGAAAAAATAATACTCCAATCACGGGTCCAAAATATCGCTTTGAAGAAATGTTTCCAATTATTGAATTAGACGATAATGGCCAATGTGAAATATGCAGGCAGGCAGGCAGGCAGGCAAGCAAATAAATTTAAGAAAATAGTAATTGGAAAAAATTCCGCATGCTTACCGTGCTAGCGTCCTTCCCCGAAAACCTAAAAAAGGGTCGGCCTTTATCTTCACGTCCCGTTTTGCAAGAATCTTCGTCCGTTCCGCCCATATAATAGAACTACCATTTTCCCTATCCGGAACAGACAAGGGAGAGCATCCGCCCTCCCCTGCCTGTCAACCGGTTTTCTTATACAGTGGAAACAGTGATAAAATACCCTTTCTTCCTAAATTATGCCCTTCTCCTCCAGCTCTTTCAGCTTCACCGGCCCGTAACCCATGTATTTGAGATAGACATAGCCGTTGTCATAACCCACGGGGCGGCACACCCATTTTGTCCGGGGCGGCGTTTCCGTGGACTTCCACTGCGCCTGGGCGCAGACAATCGAGCCATAGACGGGATCCTGGACGGGCGTAAAGACTCCGCGGTCACGCCATACAGGGTCCTGCATCGTCTTCGCGGGGGGGACAATCTCCGCCACCACGGGAGTGATGGGCGACAGACGGCCGCTCTTGGCATACTCGATAGATTTGAGCGTCAGATCGTTGCTGGAGTACTTTACCGTCTCCGGATTGATCATGGCCTGGTACTTGAGCTGCCAGTCCTTTTTCATGAAGGGCGCAAGCGACGTCCACTCTTCCGCTCCCCATTCATCGTACTTGCCGATGATATCGACAAAAGCCTTCCACATCTCCAGACGCAGTCCGCCGAGAAAGACGCCGCCGTCATTTGTGGGATAAAATCCGTACAGCCACAGACAGGTGTCCAGATTGCCGAAACGCTCGCTGACAACGCCCTGGTCGGCATACCAGTGCAGCATGTAATCGTTAAGGCGTTCATATGCCTCCGGCGTGCAGACATCGAGAGCCTGCCCTTCCCCGGTCAATTCCCGGTAATAGACTGCGGCCAGGATGCCCACCGCACCGAAAGTCCCGGAAGTTGACCAGGCAATCCACGGTCCGGCCTTGGTCGACGTGGCATAGGGCATGTCATCCAAAGTCTTTCCCTCCGGCAGGACTTCGCCGGTTGCATACTGTACCCCGGAACGGGCCTGAGAGACATTGTCGTAGTCGTATTGTTTTCTGTCGCTTTCCGGACCGAACTGTCCGTAGCCGGTGATCGAAGTATAAATCAGCCTGGGGTTTATCTTGCTCAGTTCTTCGTAGCCGATGCCCCACCCGTCCATTGTGCCGGCGGGATAGGTTTCGATGAGGATATCCGCCTGCCCGGCCAGCGATTTTAAAATCTCCTGCCCCTCTTTCGTTTCCAGATTTAATGTCACATGATACTTGTTGCGGCCTTCCTGCAGATAGGCCATGCCCGTTCCCCTGTGCATGACTCCGTTGGGAGAATATGATCTGACCAGATCGCCTCCCGGCGGCTCTACACGGATGGTTTCCGCCCCCAACTCGGCCAGCAGTGAAGAGCAATAGCATCCGGCCATGCTGCGGGAGCTCAAATCGAGAACCACCAGGTCGTCAAGGGCCTCCGGTTTGTCGAAAGCCGTTGCGGGATCATCCTGCGCCCTTATGTGGTCCGCCCAGTCCGCCCATTTCGGTCTTTTGTGTTCAGCCATTGCTCATCACCTCCTTATTATAGCGCCGGATTGACCATCCCAGCCGGACGGCGGCCGGCGCCCCTGCTGGTCCTTCCACTTTCCAAGAACGCCGTGCATGTATAGCTCGTCGATCTGGGCCTGGTTTCTTCCGAGAATTTTTGTCATGATATATTCATTGTCGAAGCCCACGGGACGGACCGTCCACCTGATCTTGGGCGGCGTTTTGGACATCATGACCGGAAATTCATGCTCCACGTATTTTCCGTACATGGGGTCGTCAATCTCCTTGACGAAGTCCCGCTGGCGGCGCTGCGGGTCTTTGTTCATATCGACCGCATTATGCAGCCGTGTTGCGGCAAAGCCGTGTTTCTTTGCAAGCTCTTCGATTTCATCCGCCTTTTTCGTTTTTGCCCAGTCGGCGATGATCTTCAGAATCGCCAGGGCATTCTCATCCTTAAGCCTTGTTTCGTGCTCCTTGAAACGCGGGTCCTCCGCCAGTTCCGTTTTCCCCATGGCGGAACAAAGCCCTTTGAATTCATCGGGCGCCGGAGCGGCTATCGCCGCCAGCAGGTTGTCCGCGCACAGGAAGGTATCAGCCGGGCATATGCACTGATCGCGGTTGCCGGCCGGTTCAACACCTTTGCCGGTCATCTGCTGGTAGGGCCAGACCCAGCCCATGGTGCGCATGATATTCTCGATCTGGGACATTTCAATGAACTGTCCCTTTCCCGTCTTGCGCCGGTTATGCAGGGCGGCAAGCACAGCAACCTCTCCCATCAGTCCGCCGTAGTAGTCGCAGATCCAGATTGCCTGCTTGAGCGGCGGCCGGCCGGGGAAGCTGGACATCCAGGCATATCCGGCAAGCGCCTGTGCAGCGCCGTCGTTGGAAGGCCTGTCCTGTTCAGCGTAAAGACCCCACTGTCCGAACCCGTTTTTCTCTATGTAGATTATACCCGGATTGACCTCTCTCATCTGTTCATAGCCGATGTTCCAGCGGCGCGTCACACCGGGTCTGAGATTGAATTCGATGATGTCGGATTTGGCGACAAGCTCCTTGAATATCTGCTGAGCGATGTCAATGTGGAGATCCAGCGCCATATAGTATTTGTTGGGATTGATGTGCATGAACATAGGAGACTGTTCTTTGTAGAACCAGCCGAAAGGGTTCAGCGAGCGCGTCACATCTCCTGCCGGGGGCAATTCGATCTTGATGACCTCGGCGCCCATCTCGGCAAGGAATGAAGGACCGGACGGTCCGAAAAGCAGCGTGCACACTTCCAGAACCCGGATGCCCTTGAGCGGGCCGGGTTTCCTGAACTTATTCTTGACATAATCTTTGAAGACTTCAGGCATAGATTCCCTCCTTCTTAAAACCGGGAGATTGAGGTGTCCCCTGTCTTATCAATTTTTTAATGCCTCATCCGCAATGACTCTGTTCCGAATGCAAAATGCCGCCATCACCCCCTCTCCCGCTAAATATTCAACGCCTATAAAACAATGCAGGACATATAAATACCTTAATGCCGGACTGCCTGATAAATGTGATTACTTTTTTGATATTGGTTAAAGATTTACTTACAAACGATGACATCACCGCGGGGATACTATGCATTACTGCTAAATTTGGAAACAGACGAGATTGCGTCGGAGGAATAGATTTGGTAAACCCGGTTCAACACCAGCCGGTATTAAGTATCACTCACATGATTTGAAAGCAAGGGGAAATCAAAAAATACTTGTTTGTCAGCGTTTGACAAAAGCAGTCATTTAAGCTATTCAATACCAGCTCTTTACACATGGTTTTTATCGCTTCAGCATCCCGGAACACGGTGCAAATCCGTGGCGGTCCCGCCGCTGTAATCGGGGACATGCGCTGCACTATTGCCAAGCCACTGCTGCGGTTCACCGCAGCGGGAAGGCCGCGGCCGCATGAAAGATCCGAGAGCCAGAAGACCTGCTGAGGCTGATTTACAACAAGGGAATCTGATGGAAAAGGGTTCTCGCGGACGAGTATTTTCTGTATCCGCGAGAACCCTTTTTTTATTGTCAGCATCTATTGCGGCAACGGCACTGCGGGATGCAACATGCTCCACATGCCTTTCCCTTTCCCCTTCCCGATCAGAGTCGGGAATAAATTTCACGGGAGAGATAATGAAGATGTTGTCATGCCCGTGCAAACGGGCATCCAGGTCTTTTCTGGATTCCCATTTTCATGGGAATGACAGGTGGAGATGGGGATGACAGAAAAAGACAGGAAAAACAGAAGAAGATAAGAAAGACAGAAAGAAAAGGGATGACATGAGAGGTCCAAGAGTAACACGACTGGTACAAGATTAAAAACAATTTGCGCGGGAGTGATGTAACAGATTTTGCCATCCCCAAATTGACAGTGAGGAAACATTATGAAGGCAATCGTTGTAAGAAAAATCGGATCGTTTGCCATGGAAGAGATAGACATACCGAAGATTCCTGCCGGCCACGTTCTCATCAGGGTGGAGATGACCGGTTTATGCAGAACCGATCTGAAGCTGATAAGAGTCGGCCATCACGACCTTGTCATGCCGCGTGTCCCGGGGGAAGAGGTCGTAGGCGTCATCTGCGAAAAAGGCGCTCATGCCGGTGTAATGTCGGCGGGACAGCGCGTCTATGTCTATCCCGGCACAAGCTGCGGACTTTGCCGCTATTGTAAAAATGGGGCGGAGAATCTCTGCGAGAAGATGGAGATCATGGGTTTTCACCGGCATGGAGGGTTTGCAGAGTATGTAGTTGCTCCCGCGGCAAGCCTTATTCCCGTTCCTGATTCTCTCAGCGCAGATGAGGCCGTTTTTGCCGAACCTCTTTCCTGCTGCCTGAATGCACTGGAACTGGCGCGACTGATACCGGGAGAGTCAATCGGCATCTGGGGGGCCGGTCCGGCAGGAACGCTGCTTCAGAGAAGCGCCAGTGCGATCAAGGCCCTTCCTTTTGTCATCGATCCGGATGAACGGCGCTGTGAGCGCATCGGCGGATTCACCAAACCGCCGGACGCAACGTTCGATGTCTGTGTTGTCGCCACCGGGTCGGCAAATGCTTATGAAGAAGCTCTCTCAAGGCTGGACAAGCGCGGCAGGCTCGTCATCTTCTCCGGGCTTCCGCCTGGCGGAGCGATGATGAACATTAATTTTAACAGGTTTCATTACCGGGAACAGGGCATCGTCGGCGCTTACGGATGCGCCTACCGTCACGGTGAGATGGCGCTCGAATATCTGCGGAAAGGCCTGGTGGAAGTGAAGGATCTGGTATCGCACCGGATGTCCCTGTGGGACATGGAGGATGCCTTGACCATCGTCGAGAAGAGGGAGGGGATGAAAGTTTTGCTTTACCCTTGATCACAGGACAGGAGGAGAAGATGAAAGAAGAGAAGCTGCGCGAATTCGGGTCGATGATTCAGCGCCTGATCGATTGCCGTAATCTAACCAGAGATGAAACCTATCTGATGTTCAAAGAAGTGCTGCTCGACAGCCAGCCGGAGATTCATCAGGGCGCCTTCCTGGCTGCGCTGGTTGCCAAAGGGGAAACCGCGGAAGAGATTGCCGGCGCCTGGGCGGCAATCGATGAATTCGACACTGTCCGCGCCACGGCCGATCTGCCGGATGAGCTGTTCGAGAACTCGGGGACAGGAATGGACAGCCTCAAGACCTTCAATGTCAGCAGCGCAGCCTCCATTGTCGCCGCCGCCTGCGGTGTTGCCATGGCCCGCCACGGCGCCAGAGGCATAACTTCCCGCTGCGGGACTGTTGACGTAATGGAAGCCGTCGGCATTGACGCGGAGTGCGATGTTGCCGTCGTCGAAAAAAGCATCCGGGAAGCGGGCATCGGCCTTTTCAACGGCATGAGCGCCAAGGTACATCCGGGGGCGCTGGGCAGGATTTTATCGCAGATCCGCTTCGGATCGACTCTGAACATCGCCGCCTCCCTAGCTCACCCGTGCAGGCCGAAGCGGGGACTGCGGGGTGTCTATACGGAAAAGCTCCTCTCGAAATCAGCCGACGTCATGCAGTCAATCGGCTATGAGAGAGGATTGGTCGTGCACGGCCGGGATGAAAAATCGGGGCTCGGCATGGATGAGATGTCTATGTCCGGCAGAACAACCATCCATGAATTCTTTGGCTCTGCTCACAATGAATATATGATGTTTCCGGAAGATGCCGGCATAAAGAGAAGGCCGTTTGAAGCAATCGCCTCGTTTGGCGATCCGGCAGCAGAAGCACAGCGCTTCGTTCATGTCCTGTCCGGCAGGAATCACGATGCCTGCATCGATTTTACATGCCTGAACGCCGGTGCCGTCTTATATACGGCTGACATGTGCGCGAGCATCAGAGAGGGTGTAAATATCAGCCGCGAGGCGATAGAGAAAGGCGCGGCAATCGAGAAACTCCGTCAGTGGGTGTCGATTCAGGGGCATCCCGGCGGTGCAGGGCTTCATAAACTGGAATCGCTTTTGAAAAAATGACTCCCCCTGTCCGGCACTCAGCCGCCGAGCATAGCGCAGTGCCCGTTAACACAACCGCTTTCCGCCCGCCACGGTTTTTCTGCACTGGCTGCGTTAATCCGGCATATTGCCTGCGCGGCGTTCATCATGTTCGCCGCCCTGCAATCTCTGATTTCATTGATGACAAAGCATCAGGCCGATGTGGCAATTGTGCCTGACTGTGTATTCGCAGACAGCAGACTTGCCAGCAAATCTAGCAGCTTTTTCTGGTTGAAATTGGAATATGACGAAACTGTATCCGCAGCTGATGCTGAACCCGACTCGCTTACTGCCTGCAGACTCTTCAGCAGATCCGAAAATGAACTCTGGGCGCTTGTCAGATCGCCTGACGAGAGAGATTTGCCGAGTGCGCTGAGGGTATCGGAAAGAGAATTTGAACTGCCTGCCGCATTGGACGCAGATGTGACGGAACTTGCACTGTTGCCGGAAGTGTTGGCATCAGGAGGCGGAGGCTGGTGCTGCATGTGCTGCATGATAGTTGCGAATATATTCTGGGCGTTCGCGAGATCCCCCGACGAAAGGGCCTGTCCCAATGCATCCATATCCCTCTTCATCGGATTTGAATTGTCGCTGGATGTCGACGAAGCGGATGACGTCGTACTGTCTGTTGAAGCAGCTCCCGTAAGTTCCTGCTCAAGCTGTGCAAAAAATGAATTCTGTGCACTCAAAAGATTGTTTGATTCAAGCGCTTGAAAAAGTGATCCCAAATCCGCCGAACCGGTATCGGATTCCGTGCTGTCTGCCCCGGTCAGCAGAGAGAATATATCGTCATTTGACCGGCTCCCCGAAGAGGAAGAGGAGGAAGCGGTTTGAGTGCCGCTTAACAATTTATAAAGTTCGTTAAGATAATTACTGTTGGATGATATCCCTGATATTGACATGCCAGATTCCCTTTCTTCAAGAAATTGTCTGCATTGATGCTCATACGCAGCCGGCTGATCAAATTAGATACCGGCAACTATGACCCTCTCGACCTGACAATTGCAACGACTGTGCCTTACCGCCGGCATTAAAACCCTGCCGGTATCTGCTTAGCCGGCACCCGGCCGACCGGCGGAAAATTCCCCTGCAATATCGCCATAATCGGGCGACATGGTTTTAATAAGAAACGGACGCTCTCGATTAAAATTTACAAAACTTAACACACGGCAGTAAACAGGCAGGAATTTGGGACATTCCGGAAAATGCAAAAGAGGCAAATGTTGCCATGTTAAAATCAGACAGGGCAATTTGTGCCTCTCTGAATATTCTTGCAGCAGCGTCATAAATTGAGAGGGAAACTCAGGTTATGACCGGGGGAATGGGGAACTGAACGAAAGAAAAAAGCGCCGGGCGGCATCATCTGAAACTGGTGCTGAAATTAACCGGCTGTTATTATGGGTGGGCGGCTGAAGGATACCAGGATTTGCTTGACGCGGAAGGACGTTTTTCTTATAGTCCCGCCGCGAAAAAGGAATTGTAACTTGAGATACCTGCGCTTCTCGCCGGCGGATGCAGACCAGATGAGGAATTGCAGGCAGGCGGAACTGACCTGGACGGCGCCCGGCGCTACGCAAACGAAAGGCGGCATTTGTGGGGGGAAAATTGAAAACATGGTGGAAACGCGCACTCAAGGCCGTTGCTCACCTCCTGGTCTTCGTCATCCTTTCCAACATCTCCGTGGTTCTGCTCTTTCGCTTAGTGCCGGTGCCCTTCTCCGCCCTGATGGTCCAGCGTCGCATTGAATCGTGGTTCAGTTCAAAACCTTATACCTCCCGCCACAATTGGGTAAGCCTCGAAGACATTGCCCCGAGCATGGGGGTGGCGGTCATAGCCGCAGAGGATCAGAATTTCCCTGAGCACTTCGGTTTTGACTGGAAGGCCATCGAGAAGGCCATCGAACACAATGAGCACAGCCGCAAAAAGCGGGGAGCGTCCACGGTATCCCAGCAGACTGCCAAGAACATGTTCCTGTGGCAGAGCCGCTCCTGGACACGCAAGGGCTTTGAGGCCTATTTCACCCTGCTGATCGAGGCGGGATGGTCAAAAAGCCGCATCCTGGAGGTTTACCTCAACATCGTGGAATTCGGGGACGGCATCTACGGAGTCGAGGCCGCCTCCCAGACCTTTTTCCGCAAGCCCGCGAAACGGCTGCGGCCAAGTGAAGCGGCGCTGCTGGCGGCGGTGCTCCCCAATCCCCGCAAGTTCAAGGCCAACGCGCCCAGCGGCTATGTGCGCGGCCGCCAGGCCTGGATTCTCCGCCAGATGAGAGCGCTGGGCGGTACGGAGCTGATGAAGTCTCTGGGAGAGTGAATGAATCAAAAGCCTCAAACCCATAGCGTCCTGATGGGATACATCCTCTGGATATTCGGTTTTACAGGATCGGAGAGGTTCTATTACGGCAAGCCGATATCGGGGACGATCTATTTCTTTACTCTGGGCCTTCTCGGCATCGGCTGGCTGCTCGATCTTTTCCTGATACCTTCTATGGCGCGCCAGGCGGATTTGAGATTCACCGAAGGAAGGATCGATTACAACATTGCCTGGATACTTCTTACTTTTCTCGGCCTGTTCGGCATTCACCGGTTTTACATGGGGAAGTGGGTAACCGGCATCTTATACCTCTGCACCCTCGGCGTCTTTGGCATCGGCTACATCTATGACTACTGGACTTTGAATGATCAGATAACGGTCATTAACAGTTCAGGTTAAAACCAATGGAGTCTTCGTTTTCCTGAGGTTCATCAATAATGGCTATCCACAAAATCCCGATCAGCAGACTAAGTCCTGAAGCCTTGCAGGGTTTGATAGAGGAGTTTATTTCCAGAGACGGCACCGACTATGGCGAGAGGGAAGCATCCCGGGAATCGAAATTCCGGCAGGTAAAAAGTAAGCTTGAAAACGGATCGGCGATTCTTGTCTTTGATGATGACACAGAAACCGCCAATGTATTCCTGAGGGACGATCCGCTGCTGAGGAAGCTTGACGGGGCGGAAGATTGACTGCAGCGCCAGGAACGATGCACGTCAAGGGATTGGGACGGCGTATCAAGCGATACATTGCGCAGCTCGATCAAGGCGTGGTCATTCCCGATCACGAACGGCCTAATGATGCAACAGTGACGGAATGGATTCGTCACTGCAAGCAGTCCGGCTTCTACGAGCAGGGCAAGCTCCTCTACGAAAAAGGCGGCCTCAATCCGGACAATCTCGCGGAAGACGCAATGGTAAACCTCGAAGAGGTTTATCAAGTCTGCGCGTGGAGGATCGCGCGTGCTGGTGGTGTTGGTTTTCAGAACAAGCCAAAACGAGGAAGAAAAGTGAGCCCCCAATTTTCACTAAACCATAACTTTTCAGCAAATGCTGAAAACGATATAATCAGTGAAAATACCACTTGACATCTGATAATTTTCACCATAAGCTGCATTTTCAGCAAATGCTGAAAGGTAGCTTGACAATGAAAGTAAATGAGAAAAATATACTGGATAATGTTGAAGACAGCTTGAGATCCTGCCTGCAGCGTATTCCTTTTCTGGAAATTGAATCCCTTAAAAGAGAACTCAAGGTCGGAGATGCCTGCATTGATATCATCGCCACCGTTCGAGTAGCAAAGCGACGGCATCGTATGGCGATTGAAGTCAAGAACAATGGTCAGCCCCGCCTTGCCCGCACAGCAGCCAACCAGCTCACCCGTTTTCTGGAGCGTGCCCCTGGTGTGTACGGTGTGTTTGCGGCTCCATATATTTCACCCCAGACAGCTGAGATATGCATTAAGGAGAAGATTGGGTATCTGGATCTTGCCGGAAACTGCCGACTCACTTTTGGCCAGGTCTATATCGAACAGGGAGGCAACCCAAATCCTTTTGCTGAAAGGCGGGATTTGCGTTCACTCTATTCTCCAAAGGCGGCACGAGTCTTACGTGTGCTCCTGACTGATCCTAAAAAGCCATGGAGGGTCCAAGCATTGGCAGAAGAGGCGAACGTCAGCCTAGGCCAGGTTTCCAATGTCAAGAGCCTCCTGGAAGATCGCGAGTGGCTTAAAAGTTCCGATGCCGGGTTGCTGCTCAAGGATCCGGAAAGCCTTCTATCTGAGTGGTCTGGAAACTCCAACTACCGGAAAAATATACTCAGAAACTACTACACGTTAAGAAGTATTGCCGAAATAGAGGCTGACCTCGCTAATGCCTGTAACGGGGAAGGAATAGTCTATGCCCTGACCGGCTTTTCCGGTGCCGCTCGTTATGCCCCTTCCGTTCGCTACCAGCGGGCCATGGCGTATTTGCCGCGTGATGTAGAAAGTATTGCGAAGAGTCTTTCGCTGAAAGAAGTGACCAGCGGCGCCAATGTCACTATCTTTATCCCCTATGACGAAGGCGTCTTGTACGGCACACGACAAATCGACGGTATTTGTATCGCATCACCAATTCAGGTTTACCTCGATCTGCTCGGAGTGAAGGGACGCGGTGAGGAAGCGGCAAAATCAATATTGGAAGGGGTGATCAAGCGCTCATGGTAACACGGAGAGATTATACGGCTGAGGCAGTAGACGCGGCAAAATCGGTGCTGATTGATTGACATAGGTATGCCCTCACGGGCTTTCCCTGTCACACCACCGGGCATACGG
>CAZLFA010000091.1:0-13365 GCA_964558665.1 uncultured Syntrophaceae bacterium | reverse complement strand
TTACCCCGATTAACTAAAATTTGACTGTTATCGGCAGCGAACTGCGGAAGATGGGCTAATCTGCACAACCCTTAAAATATCCGGGTGTTTTTCAGGTGTTTTTTGAGCGTTGCCCGGATACATATTTCCGCATAAATAAAATCATCCCTCAGCACTTCCAAGCAATCAATCACTTAATCATTCATTCAAATCATCACGCATTGATTAAACTCATTCTGTTTAAATGGCAGCATTTCACTGAAGGATGCCGTCGTTGTTTTCATGAAGCCCTTGCTGGCCGATGGCATTCTGATGTCGATTAATCCGTACCGTTGCTAATGGTTATTCGCAGAGAATACAGACACGGGCAAAATCAATTTTATCATGGAGTAGGGAGAACAATGAATGAAAACGAAAAGGGGAAACATTATATTTATGCGGGCAAGACGAATACAATACCTGGTTCTATAAAGAAGGTATATATTTCACTCAAACGCAGACTAACCTCCGGTGAGATTGCCATGGTGAAACCGGTTTTCAAGGACTCTATCGACTATTCCCAGGTGATAATCCATAAAAAGAAGTACATGCGACTTGTTCAAGAAGACAAAACCATAATGACGCCGAACGGTGAGATGTATCTTGGAAATACAAATTATGAGAAATTTAAAGATTTTTCAAAGGATGATAAATCTGAGAATAAAATATGGTTCATGCATGAAATGGCGCATGTGTGGCAGCATCAGCTTGGCTTTAAGGTTAGATTACACGGCATTAAGACAGCGATAGCAGGCGGCTACTCAGCCGAAGGCAATGTTTATAAGTATACTTCCATAGATCTTTATCAAAACACATTACCTGACTTTAACTTCGAGCAGCAGGCGGAGATAATATCACACTATTTCGGCGCCGAGTATCTTAAAGAGAATGATTTTTTACCCAACCTCCTCTTATTCAGAAGTGTTTTGAAAGAATTCATAATAAATCCAAAGGACGAAAAACTGTTACCAAGAAGCAATACCAATAACAATTATTCCATATAAGGAGAAAGATGATGCCTTATTATCTTAGAAGCGGACTCGTGCTTATTCTCATTATATTATTCCCAATAAATGTCTGTGCCATGTCCAGCATTAAAGACGCCGATGCAGTTATCACCATGCGTGATGGCAAGCCTTGTTTCTCGTATCCGCAGGACAAAGAAATACAGGAGATACCATATTTATTCGGTTACATTTCTGTTTCAAAGTGGGGTTCTGTTGGTGGAAATGGTTGGACAAGTTGGGTCGCAAGATCTGAAGGTAAGGGGTTGCTTGAGCCTAACAGTCCGGCAACCTGTATTAAATATGGAGTAAGTCATCCAGGGTTAAGAAATATCCGACCACCTAAAGAATTATTAATGAATACACCTTACGAAATATTTATTAGAGTTCATTCACCTCCACTGGGTCCAATTTATAACCGGAAATTCCTGTCTGAATTTTGTCTTGTCCGTGATGCGCAAGGAAACACTGTTGTTGTAGATGCTGATTGGAACAATGACAATAGAGCTATGAGATGCCTGAAACCCGGCGAGTCTCCCAAGCGCAGTTTCTGGCAAAAACTGTTTGGCAAGTGATTTTCGATATAACAAGGCAGAAGACTATGCCTGTTTTTTCGAAACGGTCTGATTTGTTTTTACTTAAACAGAGACCGGCCTTTTTAATCATCCACACTTTCCGGTTTCTGCAATGTTATTTTTCAATTCCTTCCTTTTTATGTTCAATTGCAGTTGTTTCTCACAAGAGACGCAGTAAATTAATGATTCTACACGACAGCAGGGACCGATAAAGGAAGATACATGAAGCCGGTTGTAACAGCCTTTATAGCAATGACATTCTTCATGCCTCTGGTCATGGCCTGTAATCCCTTTGGGGATTCTGAACGGACCAAAGCTATGGGTTCCACAGAGGGACTCCCAAAAATTCTTCAACGCGCTTATAATCCGGGCAATGACTTTTTGCCTCTGGAAAAACCCAAACCGGGCGATTGGCTTGCGGAGCACAGGGAGCCGGGACAGACATTTTCACAATTCACCGCTTATCAATTCAACCGGCCTGACAATGTCTGCCGCAAGATAGACCTGCTGCCGCTGGGAGAAATGGCAAGGGATGGGGGCCTGGACATAATGAAGGATTATGCCCGGGTGTACTTTGCCATGGATGCAGGAGTTCTGCCTGCCGTTCCTTTAAAAGACGAGTTATTTAGCCCCCGCATCAATATTCACACGAGAAAACGCCAGATACTTTCAACCGATGTCCTGAATTCTCTCCGCACGAAACTTCCTTTCGATGCCTTCTGTATCCTTCTTTATGACATTATTCCTGGATGCCGGCTATTCGGGTATGATGTTGGCGGAAGACGGTACAAACATATACACTTACTACCTCCCATCGCGCACCGGCAGAGCCCTTAAGTTGTAGCTGAAAGACAGGTAGCGCATACCGCGAAGGCCAACGTAGAAATTGAAGTTCGCGGCGTCTGCATCGCTTGCATCTGAGGCCCATGCACAACAGCATGTCATATTTATCAGATTGGTCAGGTGATACCCGCCGGAACAGCCTGTTGAAGGTGAGGTGGTATTGGTTATCGCGTCGTCAAACAAGGCCGACAATTCCTCACGTGTCGGCATTCGCCAGTCGGTATAACCGCCGCCCCTATAGCTCTCGCAATATTTCTTGGCATCGGTCCAGTTTATATCAGAACCGTTGTCCTTCGCAGCCCACATGAGTTTTGTCTTGGTATCCAGAACCGTACCATCCTCGTAGGCAATAAACCTGCCATCCCTCGCCTTCACTGCAGACTTCGATCCGTTCTTCTTATTGACCTTATTGGCCGCTTCTGCGCTGCCGGTATTGATCGTTACACAGATAAACATGAGTGCGGCTGCCAGCAATGCTGCGGTAAAGATACCTTTTTTCATATAAGCGATTCTCCAGACATTGAGTTATTTCTTCTTTTATCACTGACCTGTACCTTATAATTATTATCACATTTATAATTTGGAATCTATCCATTTGAAAGATTGTACACAGGGGATGATATCATCTGCCGGAAGCACGAAGCTGCACTTATAACATTGAAAATTTGAAATTAATCGGCCCGCTCGCCAGGTAATCTTCACCTTACCCTCATTGCAGCATTGAGGATTTGCGTACTCCTCCCTTGATACACAACAAAACTTCCTGATTAGGGTCCGCATGCCGTGTGGGCAATCCGGCTTTTATTTTACTGCGCCCGAGAGCTTTCACATAATCAGAATATCCTTGCAACTTCATAAGCAAGGGGCATGTTTCCCTCGTCGCCGTAAAAGCAGGTGGCATTAGGCAGCATCTCCGCTGCCCTTTCACGAAGTCCGGTTATCTCCGCCACGGTGGGCGCCCGCCAGGAAAGACAAGGCACCGGCAGATAAGCATCGATTCTGAACGGTATGGATGGATCAACAGAGGCAATGAAGCCGGCTATTCTGAGCACTTCGTCCTCGTCGATATAGCCGGGGATGAAAACGGTCTCAGTGTGCAGCGATCCTTTCTTCGCAGCAGCGACGGGTTTTTTCGTTTTCTCATATAACAATTCTCCTTAGTGATAGTCTTCGATGTTTGTGTTGAATGCGTCTTCATCCTTAAAATCAAATGTCGCCTGCCAATTACCAGATACTTTTACGGCCCATCATCCCTTCTTTTTAGGCAGCAGAAGATGAAAGCCGGACCCCGGGTAGTTCATATCCTTGATTTCATTTGCGGCATCAAGTCTATCCAATATTGCTTCTATCTTTGAAGCATGCTTGGTCTGAATGTCCTTACGGGTACCATCATAGAAAAAATCTTCCAGACCTTTATGGAGAAAAGATTTTATCATGAAGCACACTGCAACCAATAAGGTTACACTTGTCAAGGAGAACATTTATGGCAGCTCCGGATCGCTGAATATCATTTGAATTATGCAGTGGAATAACAACAACCGGACATGATGCTTAGAAGAGGAAGCTAAAAACGCTCCCGATCTTCAGAAAAGGCTGTCTCTGAAAACTGCGCCTTTCTTCCCCCTATTGTTTGACCGGGCAAGCCCAGCCCTTTTCAACCAATGGCTTTTGTAAACTTGTTGAACGTGGACCTGATGTTCCAACCTTGGTCGAGTTTCATCAACGCTGATCTGTTCGCTTGGCTTTGAGATGATTTCCCGTCTCAATTTGCAAACAGTCTTTTTTATGCAGCCCCTTCCGGTGTCGGCAGGTTTTGAAGCATCCTTCCATGCCTGATAATGAAATCTTCCTGTTGATTTAATCCGGTGCCGGCTGGTATCATGGCAGTGAAAGGATCAGCAAACAGCGTCGGGGACGGGCTTTTCGGTAACGGTTCAATAGATTCGATCAGCCGTCGCGGCGATGATGAGATGCACACAACAGAGGAGCTTCAAAGGCACGCCTGCAATTGTACAAGGCGCTGGCAATCCTTTGCAGCACATAGGACAGAGATGGGGACTGGGGCAGCATAGACAGGGCATGGGATACCTTTCTTGTCTTCCATGCCCTGAAAAAGAAGGGATGCTTATGAAGTCTTCCTATGACTATGACCTGATCGTCATCGGCGCCGGCATTGCCGGGATGGTTTCCGCCGTAACGGCGAACGGCCTGGGCAAACGGGTGGCTGTCGTCGAAAAAGACAAGGTCGGCGGCAACTGCACGAACACAACCTGCATCCCCAGCAAGACCCTGATCCGCATGGGTCACATGCGTCATGACATTTCATACTTGGAGCGCCTGGGCCTGATTTCCGGTTCGGGGGGGGAAATCCAGAGCCGGCGCATAATGCCTCACATTCGCAGGATCGCCAAGCTGGCCTATGAGAAGGACCTCCCGGAAACGTTCGAGGCGATCGGCATCCGGATCATAGCGGGCACAGCCTCCTTTGTCGATTCCCACCGCATTGTGGCAAACGGACAGATCTTCTCGGCTCGGAACTTTATCATTGCCACCGGCACTTCACCCTTGATCCCTGATATCCCCGGACTTCCGTTTATCAACTTTCTCACGAACGAGACCCTCTATGATATTGATGATTTGCCACGGTCAATCATCATCCTTGGCGGTGGCGTCGATGGCCTTGAGTATGCATCAGCCTTTGCGAGACTGGGGGTGGAAACCACCGTCGTCGAGATGGCAACGCGCCTGCTCCCTGCGGCGGACCGTGAACTGGTCAATCACCTGCTGCGTTCGCTGCGCACAGAAGGCATCCGGCTGTTAACCGGAGCGAAGGCGGTGAACCTTCACAACCGGCAGGACAGAGCAGTGCTCAAATACCGGAGAGAAGACGGTCTCGAAGAAGAGATCGAGGCGGAAAAAGTGCTCGTTGCCCTGGGCAGGAAGCCTGAGCTGGAGGGGCTTTGTCTTGATAAGGCGGGCGTCAGCTACAATACCCGCGGTATCATTACCGACCGCAGGCTCCGGACCTCCGCACCCAACATTTATGCCTGCGGCGACATCGCGGGTCCTTTTCAACTGGCGACCACGGCGGAAATCCAGGCCATTGTCGCGGCAACCAATGCCATGCTGCCCGTGAAGCGAAGTGTCGATTATCGAAACAACGTTTATGTCGTCTTTACGGAGCCTCCCCTTGCCTGGATCGGCTTGACGGAAGAGGAAGCTTATGAACGGCACGGGCGCAAGCTAAAGATCTATCGCTTTCCTTATCGCGGTATGCGGCGTGCCCTCATAGACGGCAATGAAGCCGGCATGGCCAAGGTCCTGTGTGACGGCCGCGGCAGGATTGTCGGTGCCCACATCCTGGGCGAGGGAGCGGGAGAGGTCATCCACGAACTCCAAGTGGTCCGGTCCTTTAACAAGCCCCTTTACAAGCTCCAGGAATTGACCCATGCCTATCCTACTTATGCTCAGGCCATTGTTGGGCGGGCAAGCCAGCTTGCCTTTCTCGACAGAATGGGAAGCAATCTCTTTTTGGACCTTGCCCTGCGGTTGCTCCCCGGATTTTCCAACCGGTTATATCTTGCCCGCAATCGACTCGCAGAAATCCCTCCGGTTGACGTTATTGAGGAATTGCCGGACGACGAAGGTCATTCCAAAGCCTTGGCAGAGGGATCTGCAGAAGTATTCCATCCCGGCAGGCCGCTTACGGGCGATGCGTTTATAGTGGAATCCAGAACGGCCGGTGAGGGCACGATCATCCTGGATATACAGGGTGAGCTCACTGCCTCCTGTGAGAAAAACCTGTCACGAACCTTTGGCGAGGGGATGGAGACAGCCGGACGCATTCTTATGAACCTCTCTGCTCTCACTAATATGGATGTGGAAGGGGCGAGTCTGTTGCTTGTAAATGCATCCAAGGCTGCCCGGAAACGAATCGCCCTATCCGCCTGCGGACTTCCCGGCCCTTTTCTGGATGTATTTCATCTCACGAGTCTCGATTCTGTAATAACGCTCTATCAAGATGAAGAAGACGCCCTGTGCTGTCGGCTTTTTCCGGAAAAAGGCGGCCTTTCACCTGGTCACTTGGCCATCACCGGTCGGATGTTACATCTGTCCGGCTGGGCAAAGTCCGTTGCCCACCTGTCCCTTTCAGCCATCCCCGAAGGAGTCATGAACATAAATGTTCATGGACGGCGTACATCCAGCCCGGTAAACGGCTTTGGCCGGCTCTGGGAAAAAAGATACCGCTTGCGCCTCCATGATACGGATTTGGAACCCCGGCAGATAATATCTCTCTGGAGGTCTGAATTCGCCTCATTCTGGCCGAAAGGAAATTATCTGTTCACCTCAGAGAATGCACCCATTGCTCCCGGGACAACGGCGCTGCTCAATTTGACCCTTCCCGGTGGTCTCGTCATGGCAACAGGCCTCACGGTTATTCATGCCGACGACAGATCCTTCAGCTTCATGACTGCCCGCGGGCATATCCTTTCAGGCTGGATCACCTTCAGCTGTTTTCGAGTAAACGGCTCCACCTTCCTTCAGGTCCACCCGCTTTTCAGGGCCAGTGATCCCCTTATTGAACTGGGGTTCCGTCTGGGCGCGGCGGTGCAGGAGGACCGGTTCTGGCATGAAACTCTCGGTAATCTGGCCCGCCGCCTGGGAAGCCATGGCGTTGTGGCACAGCAAAATATCCTCATCGATCCGGGTATTCAGTGGAGCAGGTTCGCCAATCTTACCTACAGTGCGGCAATCCGTTCTTCTCTCTATATGCCCGTCTATATGCTGAAAAAATGCTTCCCGGCCTTGACTGGCCGGAGGCGGAACGGTACCCCTGATGCCAAAGAGAACTGATTACGATGCCGTTATTGTGGGTGCAGGGCCGAACGGTCTGGCGGCGGCGATTGCCCTTGGCCGCCAATTCGATGCCGTCCTGCTTATGGAGGCGGCAAAGACCATTGGCGGCGGCGTCCGTTCCGCAGCGCTTACGCTCCCCGGTTTCATTCATGACGTCTGTTCCACCGTCCAGCCCCTTTCTCTGGCGTCGCCATTCTTCCGGAAACTTGATCTGCCGCAATACGGCCTGGAGTGGATACAACCGGAGATCCCTCTCGCCCATCCCTTTGAGGACGGATCGGCTCTTTTCCTCCACCGGTCCCTGGAGATCACCGCCGGTGCCATGGGTGCCGACGGCAAGGCGTACAAAAGGCTTCTTCAACCCTTTGTGGACCATGAGCAGAAGCTCTTTGCCGACATCCTGAAACCTTTCCACTTTCCGCAAAGTCCTTTCCTGATGGCTGGATTTGCCTTCCACGCCCTGCGTTCCCTCAAAGATCTCGTTGAAGGTCATTTCAGAAGCGATCGGACAAGGGCACTGCTTGCCGGTTTGGCCGCCCACGCCATGATCCCCCTTGAACAAACGGCAACTGCCGCGTTCGGCATCGTTCTGGCCACCCTGGCGCATACCGTGGGCTGGCCCATTATCAGAGGAGGTTCCCAGAAACTGGCAGACGCTCTGGCGGATTGCTTCAGCAACGGCGGCGGAGAGATCGTCACGGATAGACGCATTGCTTCTATGGCTGATTTACCGAAGGCTGCATCTTATTTCTTCGACGTAACACCCCTTCAGTTGCTCCAGATCGAAGGCCTTGGTCTCTCGGATACTTACCGCAAAAGGGTTTCCCGGTTCCGTTACGGACCGGGCGTCTATAAAATGGATTGGGCCCTCAAGGCACCGATCCCCTGGGCGGCGGATATCTGCAGGAAGGCCGTCACGATACATTTGGGCGGTTCCTTTGAGGAGATCGCGGCCTCAATCCGCGATGTAAGTGCGGGAAAAGTGTCGCCTGCTCCTTATATCGTTCTTGCCCAACAGACCATTTTTGATCCCTCCCGCGCTCCTTCAGGAAAACATACGGCATGGGCGTATTGCCATGTTCCCCATGGATCGACCGCTGATGTATCGGAGCTGATTGAAAGCAGGATCGAGAGGTACGCGCCGGGATTCCGGGAAGATATCCTGGCAAGACATACCCTTACTGCGGCGGCCATGGAACAGTACAATGCTAACTACGTGGGAGGAGACATCAACGGCGGCATCCAGGACCTGGGTCAGCTCTATACCAGGCCCATTGTCTCTCTTCACCCGTACAGAACATCGAAAAAAAATATTTACCTCTGTTCTTCCTCCACACCCCCCGGAGGCGGCGTTCACGGACTGTGCGGCTACTACGCGGTTCAAGACCTTTGCCGCCGGCTACAAGGAGCCTGCTCACGACAAGGGGCATAGCATATGGTTACACGATAAAAATCACATTCAGGCCGCACAGCTCACGGAATCAATATCCTCCGGCACTGGATGATGGACTAAATGAAGAGCATAAAACGGCAAAACTCTAACTTATCATGTGGTAAAAAGTTTCGGGGGCGGGTCAACATTTGGACGGTCAGTGATGATCGACAAATATCAATTTGCTTGTGTCAAAACCCAATGCTGCTGCTTTTGATATGAGGATATCTTTTACATTTGCTTCAATATGGGGGCTTCTGGCCAGAAGCCATAAATAAGATCTGTCAGGACCGCATACGAGTGAATATTGATAATTCTTATGATCAAGTTCAAATATGATATACGAACTGTAAAAGGGACCAAAGAATGATACTTTCAAGTGGCCTTGATCAGATTTTTTAACGAAATAGGCCTTCCCTTCGGCTTCTTTCCATATGTTTTCCTTTATAGAATAACCGCGGTTCAATACTCTGACGCCGCCATCATCCCGCAAACTGTAATCTGCTGTTATCCGGGTCAAACCTCGTTCAAAAGAATGATCAAGTCTGGCAATTTCGTACCATTTACCCAGATACCGCTCGAGTTGAAAGTTATCAACCGGCTTTATACCTTCCGGTATTCCCATGCATCCAGCCAACAACATAATCATGGCAATAAAGATCTTCTTCATTTTGCCGTTCACTTTACAATCTCAAGTTCATGCCGTAATATAACGGAAAACGATAGCAATTCACAGAAGGAAATATGGCTTTATCTGACCAACACGCGGGAAGAGCAGGGCAGTCCGCTCATTGATGAAATCCGGCGGAAGAAAAATAAAGAAGTCGAAGGAAAGTATAAAACAGAATCCAAGTTTCTCCTGTAGTTCACTTGACGAAATGCAACCTAAACCATTTTTCTGCCCCTATCACGCCGTAGACGGCGACAGATATGACGATTATCAGCCCCCAATCGTGAGATGAAATCGGGGCGCTGTGAAAGACGGCGTTCATGAAGGGGGCATAGGTATAGATCAACTGCAGGATTATCATAGCGCCGCTGCCGACCAGTACCCAGGGATTGGAAAAAAAACCTATCCTGAAAGCCGACCTTGTCAGCGACCGGCAGTTAAACAGATAGGCGAGTTCAATCATAACAAAGAGATTGACGGCCACCGTTCTCGCCGTTGCCAGGGCATACCCGCTGTTTTTCTGCCATACGAAAATTGAAAAGACGGCCGCCAGCATGAGCGCCGTCACGAGCATAATGCGTCCAATTATTACGCCTGAAAGAATCGGGTCCTGGGGGTGTCTTGGCGGGTGGTCCATAGTATCCGTTTCTCCCGGTTCAAAGGCGAGCATGAGCCCCAGAAGGACGGCAGTCGTCATGTTGATCCAGAGTATCTGCACAGGCAGAATCGGCAGCGTGACGCCGCTCATAATGGCGGCAAGAATGACGAGACCTTCACCGCCATTCGTCGGGAGCGTCCATGTTATGAACTTTACCAGATTATCAAAAATTCTCCGTCCTTCCTCGACGGCTGCTGTGATGCTGGCGAAGTTGTCATCCGTCAAAACCATGTCCGCCGCCTCCTTGGAGACATCGGTGCCTGTGATTCCCATTGCTATGCCGATATCGGCCTGCTTCAGGGCCGGAGCATCGTTAACACCGTCGCCAGTCATCGCCACGACATGCCGGCGCGACTGGAGGGCTTCCACGAGGCGCAGTTTCTGTTCGGGAGCAACGCGTGCAAACACGGATGTTTTCCCCGCGGCCTCGATAAACTGCTCGTCCGTCATATCCTCGAGCTGTCTGCCGGTAAGCGTTGCCGGCTTTTCCTCCTTAGCGTTTCCCCTGCCGATACCGAGCTGGCGGGCAATCTCCGTGGCGGTGACGGCATGATCCCCGGTGATCATCTTGACGTCGATACCCGCCTTGCGGCAGGTGTTCACGGCTTTTATCGCCTCAGCCCTAGGCGGGTCAATCATGCCCTGCAGACCCAGAAATGTAAGGCCCGAAAGGCAGTCGTCTACGCTGAGATGATCGCGGTCTGCATCTTTGCGGGCGAGAGCAAGGACGCGCAGCCCCTCCGAGGCCATCTCATTCACATTTGTTATAACTGCATCCCTGTCAATTTCAGCGGCCTTCCCGGCTCCGTCCAGGAGCCATTCGGAAGCGGCCATAACTTTCTCGACGGCTCCCTTAATGAAGATGACTTTCCCGCCGTCCCCGGTTCCATGCAGCGTCGCCATGAAGAGACGCTCCGATTCAAAGGGAAGCACATCATTTCGTGGCAGTGATGCAGCTGTTTTGGTGATTTGCATCCCGGCCTTTCCGGCCGCCGATATGAGCGCACCCTCGGTGGGGTCTCCCTCGATCCGCCAGAGGCCGTCCTGCTCGACAAGACGGGATTCGTTGCACAAAAGACCGGCTGTCAGCGTCTCTGCAAGTGCAGGCGGAAGGTCCCCGGCAAGGGGTGTCCCGTTGAGGAGAAACTCCCCTTGCGGAGCGTAACCGCTGCCTGTTACATCGTAGAAGGCGTCACCTGCGTATATCCGGCGCACGGTCATCTGGTTCTCGGTGAGAGTCCCTGTCTTGTCCGAGCAGATTACCGTCGTGCTCCCCAAGGTTTCCACGGCCGGCAGCTTGCGGATGACTGCCCTTTTTTTCGCCATGCGGCTGACCCCGATGGCAAGCGTAATCGTCAGGGCGGCGGGGAGTCCCTCCGGAATTGCCCCCACGGCCAGGGCTACGGCGGCCATGAACATGTCTATCGCGCTCTCTCCCCGCAGGATTCCGACAGCGAAAGTAAGGGCTGCCAGTACAAGAATAGCGATCAGCAGAACTTTGCTGAAGGAGGCGATCTTCCTGGTCAGAGGCGTTGAAAGCGTGTCTGCTGATGCGATCATCTCCGAGATTCGCCCGGTTTCAGTTTTGTCCCCGGTGGAGACAACGACGGCCCGGGCCTGTCCGTACGTGACAAGAGTGCCGGAGTAGGCCATGTTCCGTCGATCCGCAAGGATCGTATGCGGGTCAAGGACTTTCTCGCTCTTTATTACAGGGACCGACTCGCCGGTAAGCGCCGATTCATCGACCTGCAGATCACGGCACGAAAAAATACGGACATCTGCCGGCACCTTGTCCCCCGACTGAAGGCGGATGATATCGCCGACCACGAGATGGACTGAATCCATGGAAATCCAGCTGCTGTCACGCAGCACAGTCGCCTGTGTACTCATCATCTTCTTAAGAGACTCGATGGCGCTTTCCGCCTTTTCCTCCTGTATAAAACCTATGATGGCGTTAACAATCACGACGCCGAAAATGACGGATGCATCCACCCACTCCTTCAGGATAAGCGTTACCGATGCTGCCGCAAGCAGTATATAGACGAGAGGTTGATGGAACTGAAGCAGGAACCTCATGAGAGGCCCCTTTCCTTTTTTGGCAGTGACGATATTCGGCCCAAGTCTTTCGAGACGATGCCTGGCCTCAAAAGTGGAAAGCCCTTTCGCCGGATTCACATCAAGCATCACCGCCACTTCATCGGCCGGACAGTGGTGCCAGTGTTTGCAGACAATGAGCTCCATTTAATTCTCCTTGTTTAACGACCTGTTTCAAGTACACACGTACTCGCGGAATTGGTCATTGATTTTATAACAATGAAGTGCTGCTGCGTTGATGAAAAAACCGACCGTTGTACTTATTGCATTACAAATGCAAGATAACTGCTTCAGGCCTTGCTGAGCATCTGCCTAGCAAAGTCTCCGGCATCCTCGAGGTCATGCTCATCCGGATGCTTTGCTGCACTCTGTGCTTCTTCCGCCCAGGCTTTATGCTCCGGCTTTTTCATCAGCGCAGCGACAATATTTTCACTGACCCTGCCGCGGCAGCCAAAGGTTCCCAGGATCATGGCCTTGCCGGAAAGCGCCAGTGCATGCTCAATGGCCTGCCGGGGAAGCTCGCCTCCCCTTAATGATCCGTGTGTAGAAAATAAGGCAACCTTCTGGCCTGCCGCAAGCAGATCAAAGATAGACATTGCCTTGACGGGGACACTATGTGATTGTACAGGAAAACCTATGAATAACAGATCGTATCCGGCCAGGCTTTCCACCTCCGAAAATTTTTTAATTGTTTTTTCTTCCTGCACAGATTCGTAAATAGCGCGTGCAACCTTTTCAGTGTTTCCTGTTTCTGAATAGTAAGCAACCAATACTTTCATCTGACCCTCCTATGAACAATATCCGAATTTATACGGCAGGACTGTCTTGCCGCCTCTTCCAACCCGCAAATCTGACTTGAAACATATGGTCAAGCAAGTTTTTGCATGTTGACAGTTATGGGGAAATGCAATGATTATGATTTATTTTCTAGCATTAACTACAAAAAAATGAAATACAGGCTTTTGAGAAGATAACAATCTGCAGGTCCGCAACCCAATGCACTCCTGAATTTCATTAATAATCATTTGAGATTGAGTAATGTCCCGGTTCCAACGTACGGCTTAACGCCGCCGCCGGAACCGGGTGTTAATTGATTTTTATCGCTGCCTCGACAGAAGTCGTCTGTATATATTTATTCAGCTATCAGGCAATATCGAAACGGTCAAGGTTCATGACTTTATTCCACGCGGCAACAAAGTCTTGCAGGAACTTCT
>CAZLFA010000090.1:0-13499 GCA_964558665.1 uncultured Syntrophaceae bacterium | reverse complement strand
TAACTAGCTGATATTACCTCTTTCACATTTTCCAACTGCGGAAGATGGGTTAAGAATCTCCTCTGCACGCTTGCGTTCCGTGATGTCCTGATGAAATCCCAGATAATAACGATGATCCTCAAACGTAACGACATTGCATGATACGCTCAGCCATATGGTGTGTCCTTCCTTGTGGTAGTGTTCAACCTCGAATCTCATCGATTCTCCTGATGCCAGTCTGCGGAGGCGTTCCGGTGCCAATCTGGCGGTTTCGGGTGCATCCAGATCCGATAATTTTATATGTTCCATTTCCTTTGGGCTTGCATAGCCGTGTATCCTGGCGAAAGAATCATTGACAACAACATTTGATCCGTCCATCTGCATCATCATGATCCCGTCTGTTGCCTGACTGAATAAATTCCTGTATTTCAATTCTGAAACCCTCAACGCCTCCAGCGCTAACTTGCGTTGCGTAATGTCGTGGGTGATGACCGAGACGTGCGTTATCTTCCCCTCCGATTGAAAATAGGGGGAGTAGGTTATTGCAAAGTACCGCCGCCCAAGTTCGGGGAATTCTATCCAATCCTCATCACTAACCACCTCTCCTTGCAGGCAGCGGTCAATCTTAGGCTTGATGAATTTGTTGAATCTGCTTTCGCCCCACATCTCGGCTGCGGTTTTCCCGATTATTTCATTGCGGGATTTGCCGTGCGCGCGGCAGTAGGCATTGTTGGCCGCCTCGAAAATATAATGTCTGTTGATCAGCGTCATAAATTCTCTCGAACTGTTGGTGATAAATTCGGCTTTTTTCCAGACCGCCTCCAGATGATTTCGCACCTTCAATTCATTCATAAAGGCCTGGTTCATCGCCTCGAGCTTTTGCGTCCTTTCTATAACCCTTTCTTCCAGTTCCTGTCTGATCTTGATCAACTCATGTTCAATTTTCTTGCGCTCCGATATCTCCTTGCTGCTCCCTTCGAGACAAATAATTTTCCCGTCGCTGTCCCTGACGGTTCTGACGTTCAGCGAACCCCATATAATGCGGCCGTCCTTGCGGCGGAATTCCGCTTCAAAGTTTGCTATGAAGCCATACTCTCTTAGAAGGCTGAGCGCTTTATCTCTATCTCTTGAATCGGCATAAATTTGGGTGCCCAGATCGTTGACTGAACTGATAAGGTCTTCCGGCGAGTCATAACCAAGTATTTCCGCCAGGTGATTATTCACCTGTAAGTAACGGCCTTCCACCGAAGACCGGAAAAGTCCGACAGGAACATTTTCAAAGATGTCGCGGTATTTTTTCTCCGATGCGGCGAGGGCTTCCTGGAGCTGCTTTTGCTCGGTGATGTCGCGGACAATGCCCTGCAGGGCGATCAGCTTGCCGTCGCTGTCCTTGATATAGGAATTGTGCTGGGCATGCCAGCGGACATTCCCCTGTTTGTCGATAATCTGGAACACGAATCTTTGCGGCTCCTGCCCGTCCAGTATTGCCTGCCATTGTTTTTCAAAGTATTCCCGCCAGTCCGGATGAACAGCCCTGCGAATGAGCAGGGGATTTTTATATAGATCATCCTGTGTATAGCCCAGTACCCTGTCTGCGGACGGGCTGACGTACTCGTATGTGCCTTCGGGAATCCTCATCATGAAGATAAAATCGTTTGCGCCTTCGGCCAGCAGACGATAGCGCTCCTCGCTTTCCTTTAACGCCTCCAGCGTCTGCTTGCGGTCGGTTATGTCGATCATAACCGTCAACAGATGTTTTTCGCCTTCAATATTGACCATTACCGAGTTGAACATCCCGTATAAAAATTCCCCGGTCTTCCTTTTTATCTGCAGTTCGAGATTTTCAACCCGGCCTTTTTTATTCAGCTCATTAAGAAAATATACTCTTTGCTCCTGCGTGAACAATCCCAGCTCAATCGATGTGCTGCCGATGACTTCGTCTCTTTTAAAGCCGGAAAGCCTTAATAGTTCCTGGTTGACATCGACAAATTTCCCTTCATTAATTGTTGTTATCCCCATGGGGATTGCGTTCTGCAGAAACGCCTTTGTAAATTTGTCCTGTATTTTCTTCAGCCTCCTGATTTCCGCTTCGAGGTCGTGCATGTGTGCTACGCTCTGGCGCAGTTGAGACAACTCTGTTAAAAGCTGGCTTTTTGTTTTATTCTCATTCTTCATGATTTACAGCATCCGATTGAAAAAGGATTTATCAGGCAACGCACGTTTTCGCTTTCGCCTCCCGTCATGAGCCTCTGCAATCGAGGCTGTCTGTATACGACTTTGAAAGAGTATCTTTCCGTATCGGCGGAGAGACGAGGGATTGACCGGAAGATTTTATCCCAGATTACGCGATAAAGATGTAATACCCTTTGGCATCCTGGTCAAAGCGGCTTTCCGCGGCTCAGAATATTTTCACAGGAAAAATATTTGATTCGCTGCTTTAAAACCCCTTTAACCGGGATAATATTCACTTATCCAAGTGTCTATACGTTCTGTTGCGTAATTTGGGCTTGTCGCATGCCCGGCAAACATGATCACAAAACGATAACACCGGGGCGGAAAAGCCCCTTTTCCCGAAGGCAATTGGTCAAGAAAGGGAAAGAAGCCTGAGGTTTGTATATCCCAGGGTTATAATGTCACCAGCACATATCCTGATTGATGATGTGATTAATGTATTGTTGACGTATGTTCCGTTTTTGCTTTTCATGTCGGTTATGAAGAGTCCGCCCTCATCCCTGTATATTATACAATGGGTTCTGGAAATATGCCTGTCAAAAGATATTGGTATGTGATTATTTTTTAGTCGCCCGATGCTTATGGGGAATAAAGCGGTTTCGAATTTTTTCCCCTGATGAGGGCCGCTGGTGATTTCAGCAACAAACTTCATGAACTCGCTTCCTGGAATGCTGTGTGGCGGTGAGAAAGAAGTTTGACATGATGCCCGTACACCTGGTTCCCGATCAACATGCAAACCCCGGACTGGAACTTATCGTTTTTCGTGACGGCAGCATCACTCTGCAGCTTGAAAACGGATCTCAATAAGAGCGCTATCCTGTGTCTAGGTATGAGCGCTTTTTCCAACAGTGTAATCCTCGCCGCGGTATTTCCATTTCTTGATAAATACGTCGCATGGGTTATCCTGGTGGCAGTATCGGTCGTTTGTGCAACTCATCTTCCATTCGTCCATGATCTTTCGCACCTCGCCATCGATGTTCTTGATGTAGCAGGCGCATTTGATACATTGCTCTTCGTGGCGATCAAATATCATTTCCCGTTTCCCCCCTGACCTGTCTGCTGTGACTTTGTTGGATAGTAACCAGTTTCCGTCCGGAAAGGGCTCTTTTCCGCTCCGGCTGTGTCGATCTGCGGTATTGCTTGTGCGACGTACATTAAGTACGCCTCCGCGCAATCCCTTGATCTCCTTGCCGGAACGAAAAATAACCTCTTTCCAATCCGGAAACTATAAGTTTCAGCATCCGGAGTTTCCGGATGGACACTAACTTGTGTGTATTCCTGTGTTGCCTGGACTGTTATGCGCATATATGTAGGCGCATGACAACTGCATGTCAATAATGAAAGAAATCCTATTTAATATGTAGCAGAAATACATATTAGGCAGAGAAGAATAGGTAAGGCATTAAATTTTAAACTCATTTCTCTTTTTCGATTGTCTTACAGGAAGGTGACTGATGTCTTAATGCCGGCAATTCAGCTTTCCATATTTCATCCCGGATTACGCGATAAAGACGTAATACCCTTTGTCATCCTGTTCAAAGAGGCTTTCCGCAGCTCAGAATATTTTTCTCAGGAAAAATATTTGATTCGCCGCTTTAAAACCCCTTTGACCTGGATAATATTCACTTATCCAAGTGCCTAGGAATTCTATTGCGTAATCCGGGTTCATTTCTGTGTCTAACCGGACATCGTCGAGGGGAGAAAGAGCGCCAGCCCCGGGAAAAGCAGAAGCAGGACCAGACATACCAGCATGGCGACAAAGAAGGGCAGTATACCGCGAAAAACTTTGCTCATCGGCACGTCCCGAACAATGCCGCTGATGACAAAGACATTAATGCCTACCGGCGGGGTGATAAGCCCCATTTCTATGAGGATGGTTATCAAAACGCCGAACCAGACGGGATCGAATCCCATACCGACAACAAGCGGGAAAATAATGGGAATGGTCAGGAACATAATGGCCATACCCTCCATGAGGCATCCAAGGATAATGTACAGAAGACAGATTAAAATCATTACTGCGTGGCGGTTCATTCCCAGGCCGGTTACATACTCCGAGAAACCGGCGGGCAATCCGCTGACCGTCATGAAATAGTTGAAAATATTGGCGCCGATCAGGATGGTGAAGATCATGGCGGTAGTCGTTGCCGTTTCCTTGAGAGCTGCCGTTATATTGCCCACAGTCGCCTTGCGTTTGAGTGCGATGATAATAAAAACGATGAATGCGCCGGCGGCAGCCGCTTCTGTGGGGGTGAACCATCCCCGATAGAGGCCGCCGATGACCAGCAGAAAGGTTATGATGATTCCCGCTGTTCCTTTCAGAGATACGAGCTTCTCCCGCATTGAAAATGAGCTCCCGGGAGGAGCAATGGCAGGGTTTCTGACGGTCATTACAAGTATGGTTACAAGGAAAAGCGCCATAAGGACTATTCCGGGGATGATGCCGGCGATGAAAAGAGTGCCGATCGACTGTTCGGTCAGTATGCCGTAGATTATCATTATTGTGCTGGGCGGAATCAGTATGCCCAGCGTGCCGCCGGCGGCGACGCATCCGGTAGCGAGGGCATCGTCGTAGCGGTAGCGCTTCATCTCCGGCAGCGCCACCATACCCAAGGTAGCGGCTGTGGCCAGGGATGACCCGGAGATGGCCGCAAAACCGGCACAGGCGCAGACCGTAGCCATCGCGAGTCCGCCGGGCAGATTGCCGATCCAGCGATAAAGAGACTGGTAGAGATCGAAACCCATCCCTGACTGACCGGCAAGCTGAGCCATGAGCATGAAGAGTGGGATGACCGTCAGGGCGTATGAGGCAGCGGTCTGGTAGGCTGACATTCCCAGCATGGAAAAGGCTGCTTCCGGTGACGTCAGCATCATAAATCCGGAGAAGCCTACCAATGCCATGGCAATTCCAATCTGCATGCGCATCAGCATAAAGATGAACATGACCAGAATGCCGACGATGCCGATTGCCAGAGGAGTCATAATTATTGCGGATCCTTGCGGGAAGACAGAAGCCTGCTGAAATATACCAGGGACAGCGCCGCGCAGCCCGCTGCCGTCAGAAGGACAAAGGGATATCTGGCTATCTGCAGATCCATGGACACTTCTCCCGACGACTTGATGGAAAATGCGTATGAGACGGCTGCTGCGGCTATCAGGGCAAACAAAAGAAATCCCGCCAATGATGAAATCGTACCGGTAATTGCAAGAAGGCTGCTGCTCAAGCGGCCGGAGAGTAGATCGACCTTTACATTGCGGTTCAGCATCTCACATTGGGCTATGGCTGAATAGACAAGGACGACCATCAGGAATTCCGACAATTCAACCGTCCCGACAATGCTTTCCCCTGTGAGTTTTCTGAACACTATGTCGGCGGCAGTCAGAAACATCAGCGCCAGTATGGCAAAAGATGAGACGGCGTTCATCAGGCTGCTCAACTTGGCAATCCACGAACGGATGGTTTCCATAATTTGTTCCGGAGATAAAGTCAGGATGTTTTTGCTTCCCTGCCGGCTTCACGCCCGAACTTCAAAAATGAAAGATCGCGTCTTCTGGGGCGATGCGTGTTGTCCTGTTTTTCCTTTTCGATGACGCGCTTGAACAGCTTGAACATTTTGTAGTTCTGCGGTTCATCCCTGTAGAAGGTATCCCATGCGTAATGATAAAGCTCCTGCAGCTTCTCGGGAGTCATGTGTTTCGGCTGAAAAATCACCTTTCCCGCCGTGTAATCGTTCCAGTCGTAGGAAAGAATGCGCTTTTCCCTGTGCAGGTCGTCAAACGTACGTGTGTGCGGGAACGGCGTCAGTACAGTGAACTCGGCCAGGTCGAGTTTTATTTCCAGGAGAAAATCGATCAGTCGCCTGATTGAATCTTCCGTATGCTCGTCAAGTCCCAGGAGAATCGTCCCTTCGACGCCTATGCCGTGGTCCTGATAGCGCTTGATTCTTTCTCTGATAAAATCGGATGTGTCGAACACAGCCTGATAGACGTACCAGGCACCGGCCTGCGCAGCCAGATCCAGCACGGTATCGTCGTTTTCAATGGGGTGGCAGCACCACTTTTTCTTGAGCGGGATCATTTCCTTGAAGAGACCTATCTCCCACTCCCTGTTTTGCGCCAGAGAATTGTCCACTACAAAAAGACGGTTGTTGTTTATGCCTGCCAGTTCCTCGATGACCTTGTCATAGGGCCGCGGCCTGAACTGCCTGCCGCCCAGGTAACTCACACAGCAGGGATAGCAGTTGAAGCGGCACCCGCGTGAAGTGTGAACAAGGTCCACCATCTGCACACCCTTGTAGTTGTACAGCTCCCTGTTGAGTATGCCGCGCCGTGCGCTTCCCACCGATTCAATCGGCGGAAAATTTCCCAGGTAGTCGTAAACCGGTTTGAGGCTGCCGTTTTTGAAGTCTGCGAATACTTCCTCCATTCGCCCTTCCGCTTCGCCCAGAAAAACTGAATCCGCGTGGGAGGCCATCTCCTCGGCGTGCAGCATAACGGCTATCCCGCCGACGATGACCTTGATGCCCTTCGCCCTATACGCAGCGGCAATCTCCCAGCCTCTCTTCACCTGGCTGGTCAGCATCATGGATATGCCGACGAAGTCTGCCGGCCGGTTATAGTCTACAGGTTCAACATTTTCATCGATAAAGTCCACTTCAATATCGTCCGGCAGGGTTGCGGCGAAAACTACCGGGCCATGAGGAGGAAGATGGAACTCGGTCTGCCTTTCGAGTTTTTCCCAGCGGGGGTATATCAGCCTGAATTTCATTATTGGTTTTCCTTTGTCTTGATTTCTCTGTTTTCATCCGTGAGCGTCTCCGCAGTTATCAGCCGCATCTGCAGGCTGTATTCGCGGAAGCCGTAGGCTTCGAGAACTATTTTTTCAGAGATGCCTCTGTTGTCGGGTTTATGGACTGTGACTTTTCTTGCCAACTCGTTTTGCTCCGTGTACAAACGTATTTCCCGATCCGTCGTCTTCAACGGAAGCGCGATGTCCTGCGTCATGCCCTGTTCCGTTCGGAAGCGGCAGACAGGCGTGCCGTCGGTGACAACGCCCGAGACCGTCACCGGGAATGCCGGCCGCAGGAAGGCCAACCTTATATCACTCATCAGCTTTTCTGCAAAGATCATTGTGTCGAAGGGAGGAACTGCGCGATTGATGGTGATGCGGCCCTTGTCCTCGGCGTCAAAAAGAACGAACCCCTCCAGTGTCATCAGGACGCTGTGGATTGCCCTGCTGCCCGGATCGACAATCAGGACGCCCAGTTGTGTGGTCCTGGCGCCGCCTTCCATTGATGCCTCTATGGCATGGATCAGCCTGATTTTTTCTCCGGGAAAGGTGTCCATGCACTGCTTCAACTGCCTGTCTGCGGTGTCCGGCGCGACAGGTTTGATGAGGGGAAGCCGGCTGCATGACATGAGCAAGAAGGCCGCTGCCGCAAGCATAATCCCTGCCTTATGCAGGAAATGACCGGAGGCTGCCGCCATGTGCTGCCGGTGATTATCAGAATCGCCTGATGAATGAAAGATTTCAACGGTTCTCATTGAACTCCCAGGAAAAGCGCCTCGCTGATTTTGCCGTTGATTGCCACATCCCTGAACTCCAGAGTGGTTGATGACTTTTCCCCTTCCACGATAAAAATAGTTTTGATTGCCCCCGCCTTTTCAGTTGAAAGCGTGATCTCGATTTTCCTGATCATATCGGCCAGCCCCTTGTCTCTGGGGGTCAGGATAATCTTCGGCGTCTTCCCCTGCTTCAGCTCGGCTTTGAAACCCTGATTTTTATCGAATTCGCCCCGGCTCCAGGCGGTAATCTCCTGGAAGATTATCCGCATAGCCGGCATCCTGGCGCTCGGGTCCTCAACAAAACCTTTGTCACCTTTAATATAGCGCCTGGCGCTGCCCTTGTGCATCAGCGTTACGCTGTGCACCGGAGTAAGATATTCCCAGCGTACGGAATCAGGTCGTTGAAAATAAAATCTGCCTTCGGAAACCAGCGGTCTCGCCAGGATCGGCATCCGCTTCTTTTGTGTAAAGCACGCGCCGACGTTATTTATTTTTCCGGATTCCTGTTTTATCTGCTCCCAACTGTCCGCCCAGCCGATGAGCAGAAAGCAAAGAAAAAGGATGACGGGAAACAGGATGATGAATTTTTGTAATCTGCCGTATAGCTTCATGGGATCACTAATCGTTAAAACATTCCGCCGTTGACGGAGATAACCTGGCCGGTTATGTACGATGCATCCTCTGAGCAGAGGAACCGCACTACCCTGGCAACCTCCTCCGGCTTTCCTATCCTTGCCATGGGGATGATGTCCTTGATGCGCTCGATGGGCGCCTGCTGGATCATCTCCGTTTCTATGGCGCCGGGCGCGACGGCATTCACGCGAATACCCATCCTTCCCACTTCGGCGGAAAGAGAACGGCTGGCGGCAATTAGCCCTGACTTCGCCGCGGAATAGTTCACCTGGCCGCGGTTGGGAATGAGGGCGGCGACGGAGGATATGGAGACAATGGAACCTTTCTTGTTGCGCGCCATCTTGCGGATCGCCGGTTTTGTCATGTTGTAGAAGCCTTTGAGGGTGGTGTTGATCACTGCGTCCCAGTCATGTTCCGGCATCATCATGAAAAGGCCGTCGGCGGTGATTCCCGCGTTGTTGACCAGCACGTCGATATTTTTGACCCGCGAGGAGACATCGGCCATATGCTTCTCCGCCTCTGCGGAATCCGCCACGTCGAACTTCAGCGCCTCGCCTTCGCCTCCTGCATCCCTGATCAGCTTCAGGGTTTCCTGCGCCGCCTCATCGTTGGCCTTATATGTGAAAATGATATAATATCCATTCCCGGCCAGTTCCACAGCAATGGCCCGCCCGATGCCCCTGCTTCCCCCCGTTACGACAGCTATCTTCCCTTCAATCATCATGCACCTCAATGTAGTTTTTGTTGTTCTCTTAAACTGACGCAGTTTTAACAGATTTAATTATGAACAATCTCAAGGCCGCTAAAATTCTTCACGGAACACCTGCAACGAAACCTTTCCTATCTGTGCATCTCCCAGCACTACGGTACCCTCTATCATACTGTATGCGTCCTGGCTGAGGACGACCTGCGACCTGGTTATCAGGCGTGAGTTTATCGGGATGCGGTCGGTCTTGAATTCCGCATTTTTTATGCCCACTATCCAGCCCCGTCCCTCTCCGGAACCGGACTCCCTTTTTCTTTTTGCGCCGATACTGATTGCCGCTGTCTGGGCAACCAGCTCGACCGCGACAATCGCATCGATGAAACCGTCCCGGTAAAGCGGCCAGCGCGCTGTCGCGGTGGCCGCTGTGGTTGCGCTGTCATCGCTCAGCTCGATTATTTCATCGACCAGCTTCATCCGGTCGCGGTGGGGAATGATGTCTTCTATCTCTAAAGTGGTTTGTACCATGAAAATATTTCCCGGAATGATTTTAACAGCGCCACACTTAAGGAAAAAAACGGAGTCAAGTCAAGAAAAATCGAAAGAGCCTCTTGTCCCGGATTACGCAGTAAAAAAAAGAGATAAAAGTTCTGCTGTCCAGGGTGAAGAGGCTTTTCGCGGCTTAGAATATTTTTCACAAGAAAAATATTTGATTCGCCGCTTGAAAACCCCTTTGACCTTGATGCCAAAGATTTCTCTCTATCGCATAGTCTGTGTTTAATGTGAGTCTGCCTTCAATGTTCGTCACTTGTCTATAAAGCGAGAGACAATGGCGGCGATCTTATCCTGGTCGCAAAGGAAAGCGAAATGACCGCACTTGCTGTTCAATATGGCAGTTTCGGCCTTGATAAGAGGAGCCAGCTCCATTGCCGGCAGGGTATTTACCATGTGATCCTCTGCGCTGACTACAATAAGGGCCTGCGTCCTGACTGTCTTTGCGGTCTCCTGCGGAGAACCGGCAAATTTCCTGTAGATGTCGTGGGTCATAATTGCCTGAAGTTGCGCCGCCCAGTTGTCCGCGCTGTATTTGCCGAGCGTCTTTTCCATTCCCTCCATGTACCCGGGAACCGCCTCCCGGCTTGTTGTGCCTGCAACATGGGACGGTGTATAGGCAGCGAGAGCGTGTATATGGGCAACGAGGTCCATGCCGCTTTTTCCATCGGCTGTTTCCTTTCTGCCGCATTCAAGTGCGAGCAGTTCCGCCCGCCAGAGGATGAGATCGTATGATGTGAGGCGGGGAGTGCCGACGATACTGATGGTTTTCCCGGCGAAGCCGGGGTAGGCAACCATCCACTCCAGGGCCTGCATGCCTCCCATGGATATGCCGGCAACGGCATGCGCTCTTTTCAGTCCGAACGTTTTTGTTATGAACCGGTGCTGGATATCGACCATGTCGCGTATCGTAAAGTGCGGGAAGGATGCGCCGCCCCGGCCGGCGCTTGTCGATGGCGAAGAGGATACGCCGTTGCCTATGGCATCGATGGCGATGACGAAATATTTATCGCTGTCGATCATCTTTCCCTTGCCGATGAAACCGGTCAACTGTTCTGATGTACCCATAAACCAGGCGGGAAAAACAACGGCATTAGTTTTGCCGTCATTAAGTTTGCCAAAGGTGCGGTATCCGATACGGCAGTTCCTGATGTCCTTGCCGCTTTCTAACCAACATGTTCCCATATCCGAGAATTTCTGCTCATCTTCTCCAAGCCCTGGATTTGCTGTAAAAAGAAGAAAGATGCAGACTATGACCGAAATAATGTTACCTGATTTATTTTGCATGTAACCACTCCTTGATTGATTATGAAACCCGCTGCATATGCAACCGGGTCACAATGCCGTTCTGCGACGCCGGCGGTAAAATCACGTTTTTCGTGCTTCTCAACGGGAGGATTCTGCGGATATTTTTTCCAATAGCTGTCTGCCGCCTCGTATTCCTTGAAAAGGTTATCCTCCAATTCTTTACGAAATGATTCAAATTGATCATCGTTTGTAATATCGGGCACAGAAAAGATCGGGCCGAATCGGAAGAGAATCCTGCTGAACGGCTTGGGAATCATGAAGCGATCCCAACTGTTCGCCATCCAGTGATTTTCATAGGAAACGATACCGGGGCAGATGACTGCCTCTGCCCCGCGTGCCAGTGAAATGAGTCCCGGCTTAATGACGCAGGGCGGACCGGTAGGGCCGTCCACAATGTGACCGCCGATATGGTGTTCACAGACCCCCTGTATCATGACCCTCAGGGCTTCCTTGCCGCCGCGAGAGCTTGATCCCCGCACGGGCATCCATCCGATGTGATTGACGACCCTGGAAATGAATTCCCCGTCCCGGCTCTGGCTGATCATAATACAGGGCGACCACTTGAAAATCTGCGGAAGAAAAAAGCCGCCGAAAAACCGCTGATGCCAACTGGAAATAATGACCCGTCCCCCGTTTTCCAGATGCTTCTGAAGCTTCTCCGTGCCTTCAAATCGCACGAGCAGGGTCTTGGTGTAGATGTTTAAAACATGGAAGATGACTCTAGTAAGTAATTTATTTAATATAAAATATTTGATTTCTTTTGCAGCAGGCATGGTCAGATTTCTGTTTCCTTCATGGTTCTATGTTCCCGTCCCTTCTTTCACAATGCCTGCCGGTTTATAACGGCAAGCGGACTGATGATCTGAATCAAGCATAACCCGTTATGGATAAACTGTCAATAATACTTGTATTTATCAATGTTTTAGATATTATTTTGCTGTCCTGTATGCTAATGTCGGCATCCATGAATCGATGCCGAATGTATTTGGAAGGATATAAAGACAGTCATGGCGATGGAAATAGAAAGAAAGTTTCTTGTAAAGAACGACAACTGGAAGACCGGTAATGCAGGTATTTCCTGCCGTCAGGGATATGTACCCACGACGGGTGATTTTACCGTCCGAGTCCGCACCGCGGATGACAGGGCTTACATAGCCGTTAAACAAAGACGCGCAGGTATATCCAGGGCGGAGTATGAGTATGAAATACCGATGGGTGATGCTCTGGAGATGCTTGCCGGCCTGGACCAGAGCGGCATCATCGAGAAAACAAGATATAAAGTCCCCTTCGGCAGTCTGGTATGGGAAGTGGACGTCTTCAGCGGAGAAAACAAGGGACTGATTGTGGCGGAGGTCGAACTGGACTCGGAAGACCAGTCGTTCGAACTTCCCGACTGGGCAGGCCGGGAGGTAACCGAAAAACCGCAATATCTGAACATTAACCTTTCAAAAAACCCCTATTCCCGCTGGCGTGAATAGCAGGAGGGCTTATTCAGGCTGAAAAGGCATGATAGTCCTGTTTACCATATTTGCCTCCTCCTTTGTGATCGCTCTGTCCGGCGCCATGATGCCGGGGCCGCTGCTTACCGCCACCATCAGTGAAAGCACACGCGGCGGTTTCAGAGCCGGCCCGATTCTGATCCTGGGGCACGGGCTGCTGGAACTCGCCCTGGTAATAGCCCTGATCCTGGGGTTGGCGCCCTTTTTTCAAAAGAAATGGGTCTTCATCAGCGTTGCCCTGGCCGGCAGCATGTTCCTGCTTTGGATGGCCGCGGGCATGTTCCGTTCGCTGTCTTCGCTGAGGCTTCCCGGGGCGGCCGGACCCTCGGAGGGCAAAGGGCTGGTAATCAAAGGTGTATTGCTCAGTGTTTCCAATCCCTACTGGATCATCTGGTGGGCAACCATCGGCATCGGCTATATTATGCAGTCCCGCGAATACGGACTCTGGGGAGTGGCGTTTTTCTTTACCGGGCATATCACGGGAGATCTGGCCTGGTATGCCGCGATATCTGCAGGTGTAGGCCGGGGCAGGCACTTTCTCAGCGACAGGCTGTACAGGGGTATCATCGGCGTCTGTGCGGGATTCCTGCTGGTGTTTGCCTTCTATTTCCTCTACGCGGGTATTATCCGGCTCTTTTAGGATAATTTGTGTCAAGGGCGCTTTTCCGGCTGTGTCTATCAGCGGTATTGCCGGTGCGCAAGGAGTTTTCCGCGGCTCAGAATATTTTTTCGACGGAAGCTGTGGTCATTTTCCGGGTCCTGCCTGACAAAAAAATGGCTATTTGCAAAACGAGGTTGAAAAGTCACTCGATGCGACAACATGGATAATGCCCCGTAGTTTGCAAAATAAGATTGGAAATCATCTTGTCGACAGCGCTCCCTTTTGTGCATTTTGAATGCTGAAACAGAAAATGTCGGTGGGGTAAACGCAAAGAGGTTTATTACTGTGGCGTCTTGTCTTGTGCATGCCAGCTTACTAATAAGCGTCATTCTGTTGCGGAGTTGCAGAATGACGCGTGAAGAACTTA
>CAZLFA010000089.1:0-13512 GCA_964558665.1 uncultured Syntrophaceae bacterium | reverse complement strand
TTTCTTTAAAGAATTGGCCTATGAAAATTTCACACAAAAAAATTGACAGTACCCTCAAAATTGCAGATTTATATGTATTATACGATAGTAAACATACGTAATTTGCACAGAGGTTTTTCAAGTTGACAAGATGTGCTTCCTATTGTGCCCTTCCCTGGCAGCAGATGATAATAGATGTTAACGGAAATGTCGGATGTTGTGGCGGCATGGGTAATAATCGCAGCCTTGGAAACCTCAAGAATCAGTCCATTATGGAGGTATGGAACGGTGAAGAATATCGGGATTTAAGGAGTCGTCTGTTAAAAGGCGACAAGGATGGTGCTGGTTGCAATAATTGCATAGCTGAACAACAAAATATTCTTCCAGTTCTTTACTATCCCGAAGAACCATTGGGGGGCTATGTTGACTGTGATTTTAGCCGTAACATGAAATTGTTGCGTGAGGAATATAGATCAGGAAATGACTATTTGGACGCAAAACCATCTGTTATCAGTTACAGTGGAACATATATATGTAATTACAAATGCGTTATGTGTTACCAGGAATCTTCGAGGCATTCCCGGCTGATTTCCAATGATCAAGCAATCGCTTCCAAGGTGTTAAAAGAGCTTCAGGATATCCATTCGTGTCTGTCACAATTAATTTGGGGTGGTGGAGAACCGTTTTTACAGAAGGAATGCCTGGAATTCATCAGGTCTTTCAAACCGGAAGACAATCCTTATCTATGCTTTGCTGTTACAACAAATGGCTCACTTATTAATGAATCTATTTTATCAAGATTGAAGAAGTTTTACGAAGTTATTCTAAACTTTTCCATCGATGCTGGAAGCAAGGAAGTTTATGAAGCTATTCGCATTAATGGTAAGTGGGATAACGTTATGGCAAATCTTGCTAGTGCAGTAAAAATAAGACATGAAAGAAGTCGCTGGCAGGTAACATGGAATTTTACGGCCATGAAAGGTAACATAAAAGAAATTCCAAAAGCGATGCGAATGGCTTCAGATCTTGGTGTTCCCATAACTGTAAATCCTGTTGTGAGTCATCCTATCCCGTATCTATTGTCATGTTTTAATGATTACGAAGAGGAAACGAAGGGATGGGAACCTGCGTTATCCGAAGCAACCGAGTTGGCGCTTTCCATGGATTACATAAAAAAAACAGGATGTTATAATCAGCTCCAGATTAATCGTTTAACGGAGATGAGTAAGAAAGCGATTCCTGCCCTTACTCCCCGTGTTTTGCATGGCAGGATAAGTGGACTTCATGCTGGACACTGCCTTACTTATAGCGATCTGCTTGTTGTGTATTGTGATATTCTGTCCGGTGAGCCACGCTGGTACGCGAAAGTGTGTAACGATGGGTCCTTCGTGATGCAAGTTTCAGAAGGGCTCTATGAAGCACGGATTTATCTGGGAATTAATGATTTGGATGTTCGTTATCTATATTGGTCAAAAATAGACGTGAAGGAGACAACAAACTACAAGGGGACACTAGTGGAGAACACTTGCGGAATACACAATTTCTGTAATGAATACTCAAAAGCAGAACGATTTGTATGTAGAGTATTCAGAAAAGTTGGTCGTATCAATCGTTTATTCAGGGCAATTCATTTTAGCTGCCTTCCGCAACAACTTGATTTTTCCCACCAGGTATCAGGAACAAATAAAAAAATATGAATTCATTAAACGACACCGAAATATGGCTATCTGCATGGAAAAACAAGATGGGCAGGCCTCTGCGGGTTTTGCATATTGGCAACATAGCAAATAACGCGTATTTGAATGCAAAGATCCTCAATAGATATGGTCTGGAATGTGATGTGATGTGTAATGATTATTATCATATCATGGGATGTCCGGAGTGGGAAGAAGCAGATTTTGATGCTAATTATTTAAACGAAACCAAACCTGACTGGCGCACTGTTGATTTGCATGGATTCAAGAGACCAGATTGGTTTGTACAGGCACCTATAGAAATATGTTACAAATATTTAGCAATGCGGTCATCAATGGTACATAAGGGTTATGGGGATGCTACAGAACAGTTGTTGAATTATTATAATATTGGAATAGGATTACTTGAACCTAAGCTGGGTCTGTCAAAGAGAATATACCATTTCATAAGGTACAGAAGTGAAATCGAGCACGCTATCAGAAATAAGCTGTCGCTTATAACAGGGGTTGATGAAAGATCATCGCTCATAGCAACTGCATCGTATATCGCAATAATTTTTGCGCATATTGCTCGAAAACTATTCTACGCTGTTGAAATGATTTCCAATGACACATCAAGTCAGGATATAGAGAGACAAATTGATACCATAGTAAAAAGATTCAGAGAGCATTTAGAGGAACTGACACGCGATGATTTTGCGCCTGTGATGCATTATCTTAGTAAAAACAGTATTGTTATGAAAAAATATGACATCATTCATGCGTATGCAACATATGGCATAGTTCCACAACTCATGCAATGTCCTTATGTTGCTTACGAGCATGGAACAATTAGAAATATTCCATTCCAAGCAACACCGGAAGGTCGATTGTGTTATGTTTCGTATAAGATGGCAGACCATGTATTCATAACAAATGCAGATAACATCAAATCTGTAAAAAAACTGGGCATTGAAAAATATTCTTTTGTACCCCATCCTATTAATGAAGATCATATTGCATGTGCCCAGGAAATTTCAGATCTTAAGTTATCTCTTGCCCAAAGATTTAATGCCAATTTCATCGCTTTTCATCCCTCCCGCCAGCATTGGGACGAGACAAGGCATCCCGACTGGGAAAAGGGAAACGACATCTTTATAAAAGGGCTGGCGCGGTTTATAAGGGAGGTCAACCCGCGCGGGGCTGCCATTTTTGTAGATTGGGGACAAATGGTGGCAGAAAGCAAACAGCTTCTCGAAGAGCTTGGCATTGGAGGCAGGGTGTTATGGCTTCCTCCACTGCCGAACAGGGAAATGATTCGGTATATACATGCAACAGATGTTGTTGCCGATCAGTTCTACCTGGGTGCTTTTGGAAGCACCATGCCGAAGGCTTTGGCTTGCGGAAAGCCGTCTCTTCTCTATCTCAATGAAGACCTGCACAATTGGTGCTTTGACGAAATGCCCCCGGTCATTAACTGCTCCAATCCCGAGGATGTGTTTCAGGGACTGAAAAGGCTTTATGAAGATAGTCATTGGACCTCGCAGCTTTCTGCAGACGGCCGCCGGTGGTATGAAAAATACCATTCAAACAAGGTGATAGTAGAGAGGCTTCTTGACGGCTACAAACGTGCTCTTGATTCATACGAGAGAAAAAAAGGGCTTGTCACGGATAAAAAGTGATGGCGATAAAGAATGCAATACACGGCATTTCTGTCATTGCATACATTGTCATGTGGCCGTTATGTCCTTTCATAAAGATTTATGGATATCTGCGAAAAAAAAGGGGAAGTCGAATCAGGAGCCTCTGGAGCGGCGCGCCGATCATCAACATGGCCATGCAGGCTCGTGCGGAGAGATTGATGGGCTTTCAGGCAAAGACGCTTGTTTTCCATACCTATTACATAACGGATGCCTTCGACTGCAATCTGAGCAGACTCTCCTCCAGTTCCCGGGTGCATCTTCTGCTCCGTTATGCCGCTTTCATCTGGGCATGCCTGTATTACGACCGGCTTCATTTTTTCATGGATCAGGGGATAATGCCGCAGATCAGCCCGTGGCAGTTCAATCCGTACGAGCTGAAAATATATCGGAAATTGAACAAGCAGCTTTTCTTCTGGACCTACGGAGGCGATGTCAGGACGACAAAAGAGACGAAGGCCTTGGGCGAGCCGAACTGCTGCACGGACTGTCCGTCCACGATGAACTGCATCTGCGACAGTGATGTTTTCGCCGTCAACTATGGGAGAATAAAGTCGGCGGCCACGGGCGTGTTCAGCATGGGCGACATGATTGAATACACGCCGGGAAGCAGGAACGACCTCTTCTTCTGGCCGGTTGACTTGAAGGAAGGGAACGGGAACAAATATGCACCGGCATATCCCGATCCGGACGGCACGGCGCCGGTAAAAGTGGTGCATGCGCCCAATCACCGATATTTCAAGGGAACGGACTTTCTTCTGGAGGCCGTGGAGAGTATCAGAAGGGACGGAATACCCGTGGAGCTGATCCTGGTAGAAAGGGTCCCCAACAAAGAGGCTCTCGCTATCTACAGGTCGGCTGATATCATCTTCGATCAGTGCCTGGTGGGATTTCACGGATACTTCACCATTGAGGCGATGGCCATAGGGAAGCCGGTGATGTGTTTCATCCGCGATCCGCAAAGATACCTGATAAGCCATGAGGAGTGTCCCATCGTGAATGCGCGGTGTGACCGGGTGGAAGCGGCGCTCAGGGAGTTGATTGCGGACAGGCAAAAACTGAACGATTTAGGTAAAAAAGGGAGACGCTATGTGGAGAACTATTTCACGATCGAGGCGTTTTCCGGACGGCTCAAGCAGGCATATATGGATCTGGGGGTGACACAGGGATGAAAATGGCAATTATCGGGGGTTCGGGTTTCTTCGGCTCCTGCCTGGGAAGGATTGCAGCGCGTGAAGGATGGGAGGTCGTAAGCTATGACAGCTTCATTGATGAAGGAGTCGGCAATTCAAATATATCGTTCAAGGCGGCGGATATAACAAGGGACGAGATTTCTCTCCCCGCCGGCACAACGGCTGTCGTCTATCTTGCGCAATCGCCGTATTATCACACATTTCCGGAACACGCGGATCACCTGTTCAGCGTCAATGTCGTCGGTGCGATTAAAACCGCCATCGCGGCTCATGGCCAGGGCTGCCGCTTTTTCTGTTTCGCCTCGACGGGCAGCGTTTACCAGAAGTCATTCCTGCCGCTTTCCGAAACAAGCCCCGTGCAGCGAAGCAACCACTATGTGCTGAGCAAGCTGACGTCTGAGGAAACTTTACATCTCTTTCCCCGCGACAAAATGCAGTCCATGTGCGTCAGGCTGTTTGGCCTGTTCGGCCCCCGCCAGCGCACGATGCTGCCGTCGATTCTCCATAGCAAGGTGCAGAGAAGAGAGCCGATCGTCCTGCATCCAAAGTCGGCGGATGACCGGGACCCGGAAGGGCTTACGCTGTCTTTCTGTTTCGTCGAAGATGCGGCCAGAAGCATCATCAGGCTGGCCGAAAGGGCATTGAGCGGGAACCCGGTCCCGGAAATCGTAAACCTCGCGGGGCCGGAGCCGGTAAGCATAAAACGGTTCTCCTCCGTGATGGGAGAGATCCTCGGGGAAAGGCCGGTCTTCGAGATTTCGGGCGTTTTGCGCGATTTCGACCTGATCGCTGATATCAGCCTGTTGAAATCCATCATTCAAACCGAGTTCACCCCTTTCACTGAAGCCATGGTTAAATCTTACGGCGCTCAAACCTGACGCAGGCAATGCTTAAACATTTATTAAAAGACACGGTTATCTACGGGTCGCTCCGGTTTTTTTTCCTGTCCGTAAGCGTCGTCGTATTTCCGATCTATGCCAATATACTGAGCGTCGATGATTTCGGCGTGATGGCTCTGGTCACGACAATCACCGCACTGCTTGCCATGCTGATCAATTTCGGCATCAACAATTCCATCCTCCGGTACTTCTTCGATGCAACCTTCGATGCGGACCGCAAGAGGAAGCTGCTGAGTACCGGTTTCTGGACGTCGCTGTCCCTGGCGATCGGCATCACAGCCATGTCCCTGGCGGTCTGCTACTGGCTGGAGGATGCCCTGCTGAGCAGATACAGCATCAGATGGTCGTATATATACCTGTCCTTTCTTTCGCTTATCCCCGTCACGGTGCTGGGTTACATGACCGATCTGTGCCGGCTTCATTTCCGCCCCATGGATTATGCCGTAGTATCGTTCCTCAACAGCCTACTCGGCGTCGTTTTCGGGCTGCTGTTCATTGTCGTTCTGAAGAGGGGGTTGAACGGCGTTTATGAAGGCGGGTTTATCGGTGCGGTGCTTTCCATCGTGTTCAGCATTTACTATTTCAAGCAGTACATCACCGCGGAGTTCGACATCGATCTGTTCAAAAAAATAATTGTTTTCGGTTATCCCTTCATCCTGGCCAACATCTCTGCATGGGTGTTTTCATCCGCCGACAGGTGGATGCTGGCCAGCATCTCCGGCCTTCAGGAGACGGGGTTGTACAATGTCGCTTTCAAGTTCGCGGGCATCATTTCCATGGTTATCGCGGCATTCAGCATGGCGTGGTCCCCGTATGCCTTCAAGCTGTATGAGACGGACAGCGACTACAGGAAAAAAATAGTCGAATACGTCGAATATCTGCTCGTGGGCCTGATACTCATCGGCGCCAGCCTGTCGCTGCTGGCAAAGGAGATCCTGATGCTGTTTGTCCCGGCGGTCTATCTGGGCGCCGGATATTCGATGATTCTGCTGATTATGGGGACGGTCATTACGGGGACGTTTCAGGGGACTTACTGCCAGCTGACGTTTGAAAAGAGATCCGGGCTGATATCAATGGGATGGGTTTTAACCACCGTTATAAATATCATGGCCAATTTGGCGCTGATACCTTTCCTGGGAAATGTCGGTTCAGCATTGGCTATATTTGCAGCCAATCTTTTCCTTTGCATATTTAACTTTTACTGGGCGCAGAAGCTGCACCCCCTGCCTTACAGTTCACGAAAAATAACCGTCATGTCGGCACTGACAGTTGGCACGGTGCTGTTTTCGTGCGCCGTGTATTCCGTGTCTTGGAGCTATCCTCTCCTGTTGGGGAAGTTGATAGCCATTATTTTGATCATCGCGGCATGCGTCAGGTTCAGGATAATCGATCTGGTAAGAATCAGGCAGTTGTGGAAGTATTCATATGCGGCATGATTGGGTGCAAGGAAAATCCCCCCGGCCCCCTTTAGAAAAGGGGGAGTTGTGGTGTGCCCCTTTAAAAAAGGGGAGTGTGGTGTGCATTTTGTCTTTCCCCCTTTTATAAAGACATAAAGGGGGATTTAAATAACCGGCATGTTATCCGGAGAGAACAATAAAACAGAAGGAATGAGAGGTTCTGTATGCAGGTAGTTATTCTTTGCGGCGGGTTGGGAACACGATTAAGGGAGGAATCGGAATTCAGGCCGAAACCAATGGTAAACATCGGCGATAAACCGATTCTCTGGCACATCATGAAAATATTTGCACATTACGGATACAATGAATTCGTGTTGGCACTGGGCTATAAGGGTGAGATGATCAAAAATTATTTCTGCCATTATGAAGTGATGAATAACGATGTGACAATAGAGCTGGGAAAACCAGAGGACATCTGCATTCACCATAGTCATGATGAGGCGGGATGGAAAATAACTCTGGCTGATACGGGTGAAAAAGCGCTGAAGGGAGCCCGATTAAAGAAAGTTGAAAAATATATCTCAAGTGATAAGGTAATTGTGACTTATGGCGACGGGCTCGCAAATGTAAACATTAAAACACTGCTGGCGTTTCACAAGAAGCATGGGAAAATGGCAACCGTCACGGGAATCAGCCCGGCAGCGCGTTTCGGCGAATTAAAGGTAAAGGGAAATTCTGTAAAGGCATTTCATGAAAAACCGGAAAGCGGATCAGGTCTTATCAATGGCGGATTCTTCGTTTTCAACAGAGAGATATTCAACTATTTAAGACCGGACGATGACTGCGACCTGGAGCGCGGACCGCTGGAGGAACTGGCCAGAGACGGGCAGCTTATGGTCTATAAGCATAAGGGATTCTGGGCTTGCATGGATACGCTAAGGGACATGGAGTATCTGAACGGGCTATGGGATGATGATCGGGCAGTCTGGAAAGTATGGTGAACAGAGATTTCCGGCAGAACATGGTGTGCTTGTGACCTGCCCTGCCGGATTCAAGGGAGTATGGAGGTGTATGTATCTGCTTCATTTGAACATATCGGTCTATACGATAGCCTGACAAACTATGAATAACATCTCCTGCCGATTCTGCAATGCTCCTCTTGTTCATTCGTTCATCGACCTGGGCATGTCGCCCCTGTCCAATGCATACCTACGGGAGGAGCAACTCGGGCGGATGGAACCCTTCTACCCCCTGCACGCCTATGTCTGTGATTCCTGCCTGCTTGTTCAGCTTCCCGAGTATGCTACTCCGGAGACGATATTTACCGATTATGCATATTTCTCCTCCTTCTCGGATACATGGCTGAAACATGCGGAGGATTATGCGGCGATGATTATCGGCCGTCTTGGCCTTGACGACTCGCATCTGGTTGTTGAGATTGCCAGCAATGACGGTTATCTCCTGAAGAATTTCGTTGCATGCAGAATTCCCGTACTGGGGATAGAACCGGCGAAAAACGTGGCAATGGCCGCGGAGAAGGTCGGTGTTTCCACGTGCGTGAGCTTCTTCGGCAGGATTATGGCCGAAGAACTTGCCGCGGAAGGCAGACAGGCCGATCTGATAATCGGGAACAATGTCCTGGCGCATGTCCCCGATCTTAATGATTTTGTGTCCGGACTGAAAATACTGCTCGGACCGGGGGGTGTCATTACAATGGAGTTCCCCCATCTCATGCGCCTCATAGAAGATAATCAGTTTGATACAATCTACCATGAGCATTTTTCGTACTTTTCACTGCATACAGTCATGAAGGTTTTTGCGGCGCATGGGCTGCGTGTTTTTGACGTCGAGCAACTGCCTACGCATGGAGGATCGTTGAGGATCTATGCGGCGCATGAGGGAGAATCGCATGCCTGTGCGGGCAATGGCCTTGAACGGGTGATAGAGCAGGAACAGAGAGCGGGTCTTGACAATCTGAGATCATATATTTCTTTTCATGAAAAAGCAGAAAAAGCAAAAAGGGACATCCTGGAATTTCTGATCGGAGCAAAGGCAGAAGGTAAGAGGATCGTTGGTTATGGCGCACCGGCAAAAGGCAGCACATTGCTCAACTACTGCGGTATCCGTACCGATTTCCTCGATTTCACCGTTGACCGGAGTCCTCATAAACAGGGGCTTTTCATGCCGGGCACACGCGTTCCTATATGTCATCCGGACAGGATAACCGATGCAAGGCCTGATTATCTGTTTGTTCTGCCGTGGAATCTCAAAGAAGAAATCATGGCTCAGATGAGCCATATTCGCAATTGGGGCGGTCGCTTTGTGTTGCCGATTCCACATATCAGGATATACTCGTGAGATAATGGTCTTCAAGGAAACAACTCTTACCGGCGCGTACATCATCGAAATAGAACCCTTGAGCGATGAGCGCGGGTTCTTCGCCAGAAGCTTCTGCAGGCGTGAATTTGCCGCCCACGGACTTAATCCCGATCTTGTTCAATGCAACATCTCATTCAACAAAAAGAAGGGGACGCTCCGGGGAATGCATTACCAGAAAGCGCCTTATGCAGAGGCAAAAGTGGTGCGCTGCACAATGGGAGCTATTTATGATGTAATCATAGATATTCGTCCCTCTTCCCCGACTTTCAAAAAGTGGTTTGCCGTCGAACTTTTTGCGCCGGGTTCAGACAACTCTTCATTACCTGTGAAACTGGAATATTCCTACCGGATGCTCTACATCCCGGAGGGATTTGCACATGGTTTTCAAACACTTGTTGATAATACCGAGGTACTTTATCAGATGTCCGAGTACTATCATCCAGAGGAAGCGGCGGGTATTCTGTGGAATGACTCCGTGTTTAAGGTATCCTGGCCTTTGCAGGATGCAATAATCTCCACCCGGGATAAAAGCTATCCGCTGTGGATAGACTGAAGAATATTCATGCAAAGAATTTACTATACAAAACCGTCCATAACAGAGTTGGAAGTTATGTATGCCAGGGATGCTGCCGAACATGGATGGGGGGATAATTGTTACAAGTATATCGAGAAGTTCGAAGAACTCTTTCGCAGGCATCTCGGTGTAAAATATTGCATTGCGACATCAAGCTGTACGGGCGCTCTGCATCTGGGACTGGCGGCAGCAGGAATCAAGCCGGGTGACGAGGTTATTCTCGCAGACATCAACTGGATAGCATCCGCTGCACCCGTGACATATCTGGGGGCGACGCCGGTTTTTGTGGATATCCTCCGGGATAGCTGGTGCATTGACCCGGAAAAGATTGAAGCGGTCGTTACATCAAGAACAAAGGCCATAATAGCGGTACATCTCTACGGCAATCTTTGCAAAATGGATGATCTTCGCAGAATAGCCGCGGAGAAGAATCTCCTTCTCATTGAAGATGCAGCCGAAGCCATCGGCTCGGTTTATAAGGGAAAAAATGCCGGTACAATGGGTAATTTCGCCACCTTTTCTTTTCACGGCACAAAAACCGTGACAACCGGTGAAGGTGGTATGTTTGTTACAAATGACGAAGATCTTTTCAACAAAGTCCTCGCTCTGAATAATCATGGTAGAAAACGGGATTGTAAGAGGCAGTTCTGGCCGGAGATGATAGGATTTAAATACAAGATCTCAAATCTTCAGGCTGCTGTCGGATGCGCTCAGATGGAAAGGATAGATGAACTGATCAACAGGAAGAGGGATATTTTTTTCCGGTATCGTTCCATGTTGAGCGGTATTGACGGGATCTATATGAATCCGGAAGAGGAAGGTACAGTAAATGGTTACTGGATGCCGACAGTTGTGTTTGAAAGGCCGGGAAGATTTGACAGAGATGAGTTGCTGAGGTTGTTTGCCGGGAACAGCATCGATGCCCGGGTCTTTTTTTATCCCTTAAGTTCGCTGCCTATGTTTCAAACATGCAGTGAAAATGAGGTGAGCTATAATATTTTTGAAAGAGCAATCAATCTACCCTCCTACCACGATATAACCAACAATGAAATAGAGAGAGTTGTGAAAACAATTAAAGAATACCTGTCAGGTATTTAGGTATATCCATGGACTTCGATGATATAAAAGCATACTGGGACAGAAGGGCTGCCGATAATGTTGAAGGCGCGAAGGCCACCACGGATGATGTCTATATGAAAGAAATCGAGTATCAAAGGCTCAGAGAAGTTCTTCTGACTTACAGGTCTGCAGTTGCCGATGTGGCTGATATCGGCTGCGGCGACGGCGTGACCACATTGAAGCTGTGCCGTGCCTTTCCTGAAATAAGGTTCACCGGATATGACTATTCTGCAAATATGATCAGGAATGCCAAGATCAATCATACAAATAGCGGAGTAACAAATGCAAGATTTGTCGATTTTGATATCGTCAATAATCAGGTGGGGGATAAATACGACTTAATATATACGACAAGATGTCTGATAAATCTTCCTTCCGAAGAAATGCAATTTGCAGCTCTGGAAAAGATCAGCGGAATGTTGAGGAACGGCGGAATATATGTAATGATTGAAAACTTCATCGACGGACAGGAGGAGTTCAACTCATTGAGAAGTCTTTTCGGATTGCCGGAAATCCCTGTCAGAGACCACAATCTGTATTTCAGGCAGGAAAATCTTATGTCCTTCGCCAAAAATATCTTTGAAGTTGCCAGTATAAGCAATATCAGCAGTCTATATTATGTAGTCAGCAGAATAATATACTCGAAAATCTGTCAGGCAAATGGGGAACAGCCTGATTATCATGATATTCATCACCGGCTGGCAAGTCTGTTGCCCATATGTGGTAATTACGGTCCGATAAAAATGATCGTTCTAAAAACTATTTAGGTGCGTAAATGGATAATAAGGATAATGTCCTGAAACAGGGTTTAGATCCGGCATGCCGGAAGTCGGCAAGCAATTTCATTGTCGCTACGGCAAAGTACAAATATTCATATAACTTCAGATGGATGGGGCGACCTATTATACAATATCCGCAGGACATCATGGCCATGCAGGAGATCATATGGGATGAAAAGCCCGATTTAATAGTTGAGACCGGCATTGCACACGGAGGATCATTAATACTCTATGCGTCTATGCTGGAACTGATCGAACAGTGCGAGGCTCGAGATTCTGGGAGAGAAAAAAAACGCATGGTTCTGGGAGTCGATATAGATATCCGCGATCATAATCGCCGGGAAATTGAAAGGCATCCCATGTATCACCGCATTGAGATGATTGAAGGGTCATCCATCGACGACGCTGTCATCGAGCGTGTCTGCGGTATGGCGGAGACGTACAGCAAGGTTATGCTTTGTCTGGATTCGAATCACACGCATGATCATGTCCGGAAAGAGCTGGATGCCTACTCAGGGATCGTTACTGTCGGCAGCTATTGCATAGTTTTTGACACCATCATTGAGGATATGCCGGCCGATGCCTTTCCCGACCGGCCCTGGGGGAAAGGGGATAACCCGAAAACAGCCGTGCAGGAGTTTTTGCGAGAAAATGATCATTTTATCATCGACAATGAAATTGAAAACCGACTTCTGATTACCGTTGCTCCGGGCGGATATCTCAAACGCATCAGATAGGAAGGAAAATAAACTCTAAAAAAGAACGGAATCATGGGTATCATCCATAAAGCAAGAAGGATTTTGAAACGATTAAATCCCATTGTATCAAGAAAAGAAGTGGATGCCCTCTATGCCCTATTATACAGGCTGGTTAACGATCTGGATAATGCGGCAGACCTGTCGGCCATACAGACAAAAGAAGCGTTTTCCAGTCAATGGACGGATTTGAAGGATGGACAATACCTTTTAACCGATCCGTGGTTCAAGGAAAATGTCGACAGGATCATTGCCTGCGAAGAAATCCAGATAAAGCCTGAATGGTTCAGAGGCAAGGAAATATTGGATGCAGGATGCGGCAACGGAAGGTGGACATACGGCTTTGCCAAACTGGGCGCAAACGTGACATGCGTGGATATCAACCAATCGGCAATTGACGAGACCGCCGCCGCCTTATCAGAATTCAACGATGTAAAAAAGACATTTGTAGTGTCCCCCCTGGAGGAGATCAGCAGCAAATTGGAAGGAAAAATGTTTGATCTCGTTTTCTCGTGGGGAGTTTTGCATCATTGCCGGAGTTTCAACAGATCACTGGGCGAGATTATCAAACTGGTCGATCAGAAAGGCGTACTCTATCTTTATATATACGGACGGGAAAGCCTTTCGCTCGAGGATGACCTGGAATTCTTCAAGGACAAAATAATATACAATACTATGAGTTCTGATGAAGAAAAATATAGATTTCTGTTGAAGAAAGCAAAAGGTGATAAGAACCTCATCCATAATCTTCATGACATATACGCCCCCCTTGTAAACAGAAGGCTGGAATACAACTACGTATTTTCATTTCTTGAAAAATACGGATTCAAAGACATTGTGAGGACGATAGACCACACGGAGCTTTTTATCAGGGCATTCAGAGAGGGCAGTGAAAATTATTACAAGGAGTGGGTACTGCCCGGGAAAAAAGCTCCATACTGGTTTCAGCACCACGCAGACTCTCCAGTCGGTTGATTATCAATCTTCATTAGAGAAGCACCGTATCATGCCGGTAGTGTAAGATTTTTTGTGTAAATTCATAAAAGCCTATAAGAGGTAGAAAAA
>CAZLFA010000088.1:0-13601 GCA_964558665.1 uncultured Syntrophaceae bacterium | reverse complement strand
CCGATTAACTAAAATTTTACTGTTATCGGCAGCGAACTGCGGAAGATGGGTTAATATTGAAATTTGAAGTCAGACAGTTTCTGCAGTTTTTTTACCGGCACCTTTGAACGGGTGACCTTCTTTTTTCCCTCAATGCGTCCTTTTTCATCAATGCTGTCACCGGTAATGAGGTTGACGTCCGTCACTTCCGAAGTTCCTTCCAGAGTGTCCTCATTCCTGCCGGTCATGCCGATGAGAAACCAGTCGCCATTTTGAAATCGCCAGCGATGGATGTAACCCCAGCGCTGCCTGCTTCCGCCGTAATGCTCAACGACAACGGCGCCGCGAACAATTTTGACCCCGACGAACGGATCGCCTAGGATACCGCCGCAAGCCTTGCACAGTACAGCCTCTTTTGAGGCCGCAGACAGCTTATATCCGCCTGAAGGCGTACCGAAGATAATTACCAGAATGCGCTTCATGTTCTCCATGTCGGCACCCTCCTTCTCTTCCGCCTTTTCACCAAGGACAAGAACGGCATCGGGAATTCCGTCTTTGTTTAAATCCCCGTCTGCCTGCGCTATGATTTTCCACCCCGCGGGGACAAAGGCTTCCAGGCGGCCTCCCGATTCAGGAAAAACGGGGTGCGACGAAGATGCAGGAACAACGGCAGCCAGGGCGATCAGCAACGCCGTGAAAAAAACGGCAACAGCCTTGTGAAGCGTGATTGGTGTCATTGGATATGCTCCGGACTTTCAGGGCGGTAAATACAGCCCGCTACTTTTTTTCAATGCTTGCCATAGTCTGCCCGAGCGATTTTTTCAAAGCAAGCTTCGATTCCGGAGAACCGTATCTCAATATCATCAAAAAGTCGTTCAGCATCTCGCGTGTTTCAATGTCCCTTCTCTTGTTGTCCCAGGGAGGGTACTTGATTATTTCGTCAACATACTTCTGTGTCTTCAATATGTTGAGTGCCTTTAAAATTCTGTATAGATTATCCGGCTGCAGGTTTTTCACCCGGCCCGACAGATATTTGGAAACGGTTGCATGATGTACGCCCGAGGCGTCGGAGAGCGCCTTGCTGTCGCACCTGCCTCTCTTGTCTTTCCATCCCCTGGAGGCCATCTCCCTTTTTATCAACTCCACAAATTTATCTTTTGCCGGCATAATATTTGACAGCTCCTTCTTTTATATTGTCATACTCGACATGGTATTCACGTTGTCTTTGGTTTGCTGGTATCCTTGAATTTTTTCTTCGCCGCGTCCTTTGCCTTTATCCACTCAATTTTTGCCGCGCGTCTAGCCTTGTGAAATTTATCGTTGGCCTCCCTGACCGCATCATTGTAAGCCTTTTTCACATCCTCCACCGCTCCGGCAGCTGATTCCTTGGTTTTTGACATCTGTTCCTTTGCACTTCTTAACGCTTCGTTTTGATCCTGCTTTGCCTTGCGAATCGAACGAATAAAATCCTTCTTTGCCTTTTCCAGGTCTTCCTTGTAAACTTTCTGAATTGCGTCTTCCTCCCCGGATGTCTTCCGGGCGCCATCGGGATCGGCGCCTGCCGGCACAACAATAAACATCACTGCAATAATTACAGCAGCACAAAGTACAGAAAACGTCTTTCGCCACCCTTCACTGATTCTCACATTGATAGACATCATATTCCCCCCTTACTATGAGTTATCATTCCCTGAATTCAAACATAACCTTCTCATAGGGCGCAAACATCATCTGGTAAAGATCCATGGCATAGCGATCCGTCATGCCTGATATATAATCGGCAATCACCCGCCGCCTTTCAGAAATGTTCTCCGCCCTGTCAAATCTTTTCTTCCACTGCCCCGGGAGCATCTCTGGCACCTTCTCCAGATGTTCAAAGATGCGCTTTATGACCAGCTTTCCTTTTTCATTCATGATGCAGACCTGGGCTTTCTTATAGACATTGCTGTAAAGATAATCCTTGAGACTGTTGAACTCATCCCATTCGCTTTCCGGCGCTGCCACTATGTCCACGTCAATCCGCCTGACGTCATCAACCGACCGGATGAAGTGCTTGTCCAGGTTTTTTGTGGTTTCATGGATTACCATGATGTTCGCCTCCTCAATCAGCGTCCTGACCAGCAGACGCGACTGCAGAATGGTATCCGATGCCATAAAACCGCGGAACCTGTCCGTGCATGTCCCGATAACCTTGTCCATCAGAGGATTATGCATGGACTCAATGTCCCTTATATTGAGATAGCCGGCATTGAGGGCGTCTTCAAGATCATGAGCACAGTAAGCGAGAGGGTCGGCGATATTGACGGACTGTGCTTCAAGAGAGGAGTTTACGTAACGCGTGAACTCGGCGGGCGGAACGGGGTGGTCATGGGTGGTCTTGTGGCGGGCTATGCCCTCACGCGTTTCAAAGCACAGATTCAGCCCGTCGTAGTTCTGGTATCTTTTTTCCAGATAATCGACAATGCGCAGGCTCTGGATGTTGTGCTCGAATCCGCCGTCGCTTTTCATGATCTCATCCAGCGCTTCCTCCCCTGCGTGCCCGAAGGGAGTATGCCCGAGGTCATGCGCATAGGCAATAGCTTCACACAGATCCTCATTCAGGCCCAAAACCCTGGCAAAGGTCCTTGCATGCTGCGCCACTTCCAGGGTGTGCGTCAGCCTGGTTCTGTAGAAGTCCCCTTCGCTGATCAGAAATACCTGGGTCTTGTACTGAAGGTCCTTGAACGCCCTGGAGTAGAGAATCCTGTCCCTGTCCCGCTGAAAGCATGTCCGGTAGTCGTCATGCTCATCGCCATAGAGGGTGCGGCCTATGCTCCCGGCACTCCTGGTTGCATAGGGGGCAAGACTCTCATTCTCTATTTTCTCCACTTTTTCCCTTGGTTTCATGAACCCGCCGCCTGTATGTGCATAATTTCTGAAAATGATTATAATTTATCAAAATGACGAGGCAATTTACCATTGCTTGCCGGTTAAATCAACATTAAAACGCCTTTGCCCCGTTGCCGGTTCCGCCCTTAATGGTTGACATACGGGAAAAAAATGTGCTGTTTGTCCGTCTTATAGAAAGCTTTGCACAAATGGCAATATATGGCACAAAGCTTTCTTATAGTGAACGAAGAATGAAAACCGGTTTGTTTAAGCCATTCACTATAATAAAAGGGGGTCTACTGCATGCCATCGTTTCTTGAGGGAATCAGGGTTCTTGATCTGTCGCAACTGCTGCCGGGGTCTTTATGCTCACAGATGCTTGCCGATCTGGGCGCGGATGTTATCAAGGTGGAAAATCCGCGGGGAGGAGACAGCTTTCGCCATGCCAGGCCGCTGGTCGGGAAAGACGGCAGCTTCTTTCATATCGCCAACCGCAACAAACGCAGCATGACCGTCAATCTGAAGGAGCGGGCCGGTCTTGATATAGCGCTGAGAATGATTCCCGATACGGATGTCCTGATCGAAAACTTCCGGCCGGGCGTTATAGAAAAGATGGGGCTGGGTTACGAAAAGCTGAAGGAGATCAATCCCCGTCTTGTTTACTGTTCACTTACAAGTTTCGGCCAGGACGGGCCTTACCGCGACCGCCCGGCCCACGATCTTAACGTCCTGAGCATTTCCGGCATTCTGGATCTTCTCGGCCACAGGGAGGAATCGCCAATCGTCCCGGTCGTGCAGATCGCCGGCGTCAGCGGCAGTCTTCATGCAGTCATCGGCATACTGGCGTCGCTTTTCAGCCGGGAGCGAAGCGGCAGGGGACAATGCATCGATGCCTCCATACTTGACAGTTTAAGCCCTTTCCTGAGCCTCGTCATGTCGCAGTATCTTACGGACAGGATACTGCACAGGCGCGGGGAGCCAAGCCTGGGCGGCGGCTCGGCCAATTACAATGTTTACCGGACAAAGGACGGAAAATACATTTCGCTGGGGTGCGTCGAGGAGAAGTTCTGGGCCGGCTTCTGCCGGGCGGTAAACCGCGAAGACATGATAGGAGACATTCATGCGCCGCCGCCGCGCCAGAAAGAAATAATTGCCGAAGTGCGCACGATCTTTGCACAGCGCAGCCAGCAGGAATGGCTGGAGATTCTGGCCGGCAGCGATACATGCTTCGCGCCGGTAAACGATCTCGAAGAGGCCCTTCGCGACCGTCAGATCACTCACCGCGGCATGTGGTTCAAAGGCGGGCATCCGGCAGAAGGCGAAGTCCCGCAACAGGCTTTCCCCGTGAAGTTCAGCGATTATCAGCCGGGCTGGAAGTCTCATCCGCCCGGACTGGGCGAACATACAAGGGAGATACTCAAAGAGATCGGCTATCAGGAAGACGCCGTTGACGATCTGGCCGAAAGGGGCATTATTTAATTCATGGACAATGAATACCTGACAAGCGTCGATACGCTGGCGAAACTGGCTGAAGAAGGCACGGTCGCCCTTATCGACACAAGAGAAGCAAGTAAATACCGGGCCGGTCATATCAAAGGCGCCGTCAATATCTACGAGATATTTTCGTACCTGGCGACAGAGGCAAACGGCGGATACGAGGCAATGCGCAAGTTCTTTGCAGAGCGTTTCGGCGCCGCGGGGCTGTGCGGCAGGGAACGCATCGTCGTTTATGAGGATGCCATGAACACCGGCTATGCCAGGTCCTGCCGGGGCTGGTTCATTCTGCGTTATCTCGGCCACAGGAATGTCACGGTCCTGCACGGCGGTTATCAGGCATGGCGGACAAAAGGCTATCCGGAAACGATTGCCCCCCCGGAAACCGAACCAAAGCAGTTTCCCGTTTCTACCGACCCTGCCATGATTCTGACGACTGAGGAAATGCAGGCCGCACTGGACAAGCCGGGCATTTTCAAGCTTGACTGCCGCGACAAGTCCGAATGGATGGGTATAGATTCGTCGCCCTATACAAGAGATTTTGCGCCGCGCAAGGGACGGCTTCCGGGAGCTATCTGGATAGAATGGTATAATACAATGTACATGCGCGACGGCATCTGCTGGTTCAAGGAACCTGACGAGTTAAAGGCACTGTTCGCTACGGCGGGCATAAAGGATGACAGCACCGTATATCTTTACTGCTTCAAGGGAGCCAGGACGTCCAATGTTTTCATCGCCCTGAGGATGGCGGGCATTAACAATGTCCGCAGCTACTTCGCATCCTGGAACGAGTGGTCGCGCCATCCCGAACTGCCGATCATCAGCGGCCCGCCGGAATAACCGGTACATCTTTGAGCGATAACAAAACACAGGGGATTGATCTGATGGAACCCATAACGTTAACTATAACCAATGACATAACGATGATACCGGTTGCGCAGGCTGCTGCCGCGGCTTATTGCCGCGCCGCCGGTGCTGACGATGAGATCGCCCGCCAGACGGAGCTCGTCATCGAGGAGATCGTCACCAACATCATCCAGTATGAATATCTCCCCGACCAGCGCGAAACGATCAGCCTGACTCTTTCCGTCCACGACGGCGTCTTGGAATGGCTGATCCGCTTCCGGGGCATCCCCTTCGACGTAGCCTATTTGCAGCAATGGGAAAAGAAGACCGATATTGAAGAGATCGTCAAGAGCAACGGCCGGGGCATGGGTCTGCGCCTTATCGGCCGGTTCAGCGATGAGGTCCGGTACCGCAATCTGGGCTGGCAGGGGCAGGAGATCAGCATCCGCCGTTCGGTACCGGTGGCGGAAAGCAGGTCTGCTCCGGCGGTAAAAATGACGGAAGCGTCTTCAGAAGCATACAGGATCGCCATCCGGCGGATGAGTCCCGGCGATGCTGCCGCCATTTCCAGGCTGGCTTATTTTGCTTACCGCTATACCTATATCAGGGAGGAGCTCTACGATCCTGAACAGGTAATGCTTCGCAACGCGGACGGACGGATGACGAGCTACGTCATCGTCAACGAAAACAACGGCGAGATCATCGGCCATATGGCCCTGTTTCCCGATGAGCTTTCGGATACGCCGGAGCTGGCGGCCGGCTTCGTCCACCCGCACTCTCGTGGAAGCGGCAGTTTCAATACCCTGACAGAACTCATGGTGCAGGATGCGCAGGCCGCAGGGCGTCAGGGGGTCTGCGGAATGGGCGTGACTTCCCACTTTTACAGCCAGTTGGCGGCCATACGGATGGGGATGATGGAATCGGCACTTTTCGTCTCCCGGTTACAGCCGCTGGCCTTCACAGACATCAGGGAACAGGCCCTTTCCCGGGAATCGCTTATCTATTTCGTCAGGCTTTTTGACCGGAACCCCCGGCTGCCTTACTGCGCGCCTCACCGGCATCGCGAGATGATAGAAAAAATAGTCCTTAATGCTTCTCTGACCGTAACCTTCAACGATGCACCGGAGGAAGCACCGCTCCCGGAACAGGGCGAAATTGAGACCCGCACCGACATCATCCAGAAGACCGGGCATATGATCATCCGCCGCTGGGGAGGTGACAGCCTGGCGCAGATCCGGAAAATCCTGCGCCGCTGGTGCCTGGACCGCCAGGAAACCATTTATCTATATCTGCCGCTGACCCGTTCTGCCACAGCTCTTTTTTGCCCGGATATTGAGGAAATGGGCTTCTTCTTTGCGGGTATTATTCCCGGTATCGGCGGTGCGGACCTGCTGGTTCTTCAGTATCTGAACAATCAGCGTTACGATTATGGACTCCTTAAGGCGGCCACCCCCTTCGGCAATGCCCTGATCGATTATGTGAGAAGCTGCAATCCCAATGCAGGCGTCTAGCCGGGAGAGGATATAAGAAATTGGATTGTAACAGTAAATCAGCCTTGATGTTAATTCCAGGGAAGGATCTTCAGCCGCACCGTTGACAGCCGAAGAATACGGAAAAAGTCAGAGCAGAATGTCATAATCCTACAAGACCAGTTTTATGGCCCGGTGAGCCTTCAGTGCAAGATACAAATCAACCCGATGTGATTCACTCTCCACGATCAGTTCCACACTCAAAGAAACATACCGTTCCGTTTCACTGCGGCGCGATAAAGATATTTTGTACGGACGGTCTTGAATTATTTCCGATACGGCGCTTTGCATTTCGCCCTGGTCCGTGCCGATGATTTTATAAATCCACTTGCAGGGATAATCCAGTTGAAGCTTATGTCTGTTGATATCGGACATGTCCTGACCACTTTTCTTCGGATGTCTTAAACACTAATTGTGCTTTTGTAACAAGGCAATCACCTGTACGTCAAGGATCATTTTATCCCGGATTACGCAATAGAACGTATAGGCACATGAATAAGCGAATATTATCCTGGTCAAAGGGGTTTTCAAGCGGCGAATCAAATATTTTTCTTGTGAAAATATTCTGAGCCGCGGAAGGCCTTTTTGACCAGGATGCCAAAGGATATTACTTTTTTATTGCGTAATCCGGGTTTATCCATTTTGGAAATTAAAGCGGATTACTGATTTCATATGTGGTACAAGATTTTAGGGACAGGTCATAATGAAATCAAAAGATATGAGAAGAATGCAAAACAGGGTCTTAAATAATATTGTGCCATTTACTGCAGCGCTTGTTGCCTTTTCTCTGTTGTTTTGTCCGGAGACGGCGTTTGCGGATGTTTACACAGCGGGGGATCGCAAGCTTTCCATAAACGATTATCCGGGCTTTAAACCGGCAAATATAAATCTCACAACTGACGAGAAGGCCGATCTCTTTTCCATGCTGGCATCGTACAGCTCATACATTGTCAACATCGAAACAGCCGGTGAAAAAATATTTTTGATTTCGAAAAAAGGAACAAGGCTTTTATATAACGATAAAACAGTCAAGACTTTCGAACAGAAGCTCGATAATCCGGACATAAGAAACACACTTGAACAAATCTATGAGCCGGGCAGGATCTGCAAAGAAATACCGCCGAATTATGATCCGGGCAGAATCAGGAATGCTCGATTACTGGATACGGTTTATGGAGCTGATAGTGCTGAAGTCAGCCGCAACTGTGAAAAAGTCAGCTTCTGCGGCCGCAATGTCATGTTCAACAAAAACAACGGGGCATCTGACGCACTGAAGCGTGTCTGGATCGACCTGCTGGAAAAGAGTAATAAAAATCCAGAAATACTCAATTATGTCTGCCCGGCAGCCGGAACGGCGGCGTTTCGAAAAATTGCAGGCACGAAAAGAAAAAGCCCGCACTTATACGGAATAGCCATCGATTTGAAGACCAAAAATTCTTATTACTGGCGATGGAACAAAAACAGGCGGATATATGATTATCTCACCAAATATCCCGCATCGGTAATAGAATCCTTTGAAAACAACGGTTTTATCTGGGGCGGCAAATGGCATCATTATGACACCATGCATTTCGAATACAGACCGGAGTTGATCATGAAATATCAAATAATCAGGCGTTACGGAAGTTGATCAGCCTTTGGGGGCCGTTTCAATTCTTTAACCCGGCTGTGAGAAATTGCCGCCATCAGCAAACAATCAGATCTTTCCGTAGTGTTTTAAAACGGCCTTGAATAAGGAAGCGCTGTGAGCAAGCTGTTCATATGCCTCCTGAGGTGTCATGTCCCTCCCTCCGTCCGCCCGCATCACATATCCCAGATGGCGGCTCAGGTTCGCGATCCGCGCGATCTCCCGCGCCAGATCATCCTCGAACCGTCCGTCGCTCAATTCAATCTCATACATGCGCTTCGTTATCTCTCCGGGATGATCGAGGACGACAGAGTCAACGATGCCGTCATTGATTGCATGATGTTCTTTATTGAAGCTGTCATACGGTGTGTTGTGAAGCGGCTGGGAAAGATCGCCTATATAATGAGCGGCAAAGGCAAGATGATATTCAGCGTATCTTCCTTTGGCGGCGCTTTTTTCATAAGCACTCAGTGAGCCGATGATTGCGCCGTAAAGATGCCCCTCTTTATCGGAAGATTTATTATACCGGGCAGCCTGCGCGAGGACAAGATCAGGAGTAACCTCCAGTTCGCTGCTGTTGTTGAAATAATGATTGCCGCTCTCAATGAAAGCCGCCTTTACCTTGACCAGATCGGCAGCAGCGGCATTGTACCACATATTATATCCCGCCGCTTTCGCCACGGCAAGGTGCGTCCTGTCGTGCCATGCCGACGACTGCCCCGTGAAAAAGAAAAAACAGCAGACAACAAATACACTCCATGCGTACCGTTTCATGAGGGCCCCCTTCTCATTGATACAGCAGCTTCCTTATTGTACAGTGATAAAAAAAATACCGGTGATTATCACCGCCGGATAATTTCAGTCTCCATCTTGTTTTTATCTAAGTAGTGTCCATCCGGAAACTCCGGATGCTGAAACTTTCGGTTTCCGGATTGGAAAGAGGTTATTTTTCGTTCCGGCAAGGAGATCAAGGGATTGCGCGGAGGCGTACTTTACGTACGTCGCACAAGCAATACCGCAGATCGACACAGCCAGCCATTCCGATTCTCAAACCGAGACGATAGCAATAATAATCGGGGCTGCTCAAAAACGTTCAGGTACAAGGCGCGCAAAAACCGAGCCGCGAGGCGTATATTTAGATACGTTGAGCGGTGAGGGTTGCAGCGCAACGCAGAAGATGAGCGTTTTTCAGCAGTCCCGGGGAAACTACATCATGCCATAGCTCTTCAGCTTCTTATGCAGCGTCCTCCTAGTAATTCCCAGACGCCGGGCCGCCTCGCTCTTGTTGCCTCCGGCGGCTTCCAGTGTTTTGATGATCGTCGCCTTTTCAACGGCCTCCAGTGGCGCCGCCTCTGTGCTTATATCTGTTTTCTCTGCGCTCCGGACGGACGGATGATCGTGCATGATCAGAGACAGCTCTTCCTCCTCAATATAGTCGGACCGGGAGAGCACAACGCCGCGCTCCACGGAGTTCATGAGTTCCCGCACATTGCCCGGCCAGTCGTATTTAAGGAATCTGTCCATGGCCCGGGGCGTAAACCCCTTTACCGCCTTGCGGTTTTTTTCCGCAAAAAGCGTCAGGAAATGCTGGGCGAGCAGCGGTATATCCTCTCTGCGCCCGCGCAACGGGTGTACATGGAGGGTAACGACATTCAACCGGTAGTAGAGGTCCTCCCTGAACCTGCCGCTTTCCACATCCCTGATGAGCTCGCGATTGGTGGCGGCGATGACGCGGACATCCACCTTGATAACCTCCTCGCCGCCCACTCTCGTTATCTCCCGCTCCTGAAGCACCCGCAGCAGCTTGACCTGCATGGACAGGGACATCTCGCTCACCTCATCCAGAAAGATGCTCCCGCCGTCCGCGAGGCGGAACTTGCCCTCCTTGCGCCGGTCAGCCCCGGTGAAAGATCCTTTCTCATGGCCGAACAGCTCCGATTCCAGCAGCGTCTCTGTAATAGCTGCACAGTTTATCTTGATGAAAGGCCCCTCCCTTCTCATGCTGTTGTAGTGAATGGCTCCGGCAATCATTTCCTTGCCCGTTCCCGATTCACCGGTAATCAGAACCGTTGCTTCGGAAGGCGCCACCTGGGCAACAGTCTCCAGGAGTCTTGTCATGGCGTCCGACCGGCCGATGAGATTGCGGCGGTCGAAGCGGCTTCCCAGGGTCTCTTTCAACTGGAGATTCTCCTGTTTCAGATGCGTGTGCTCCATCGCCCTTTCTATCACCAGCCGCAGCTCGTCGAAATCAAGCGGCTTCGTCAGGTAGTCGTACGCCCCCTTTTTCAAGGCTTCCACGGCCGTCTCCACGGAGGCATAGGCGGTCATGATGATGACCGGGATGGCGGGATTGAACGACTTTATTTCCGCCAGCGCCTCCAGCCCCGAGACCTTGATCATGCGGACATCCATGAGAATAAGGTCAAACGGCCTTTCATGCGCCGCCCGGACGGCGTTTTCACCGTCATCGGCTTCGGCAACCGTATAGCCCCAGCCGGACAGAAGCGTACGCAGCATGGTGCGGTGAGCCGTATCGTCGTCAACGACAAGTATGATATTACCGCTCTTGTTTTTTTTCATTGTCTGGATTTCTCCCTTCATTTGAGGGGCAGATAAACGGCAATCGTCGTGCCCTCACCCTTGATGCTCGATACGGTTATTTCACCGCCGTGCGCCTCGATGATCTTGTGAACTATGGACAGTCCCAGGCCTGTCCCGGAAGGGCGTGTGGTAAAATAAGGGTCAAAAATGCGCCCGATATCCTCTTTCGCAATCCCCGTTCCCGTGTCTTTTATCTCTACCCTGATCGTTCCGTCACTCAGGGATGCCCCCACAGACAGCACGCCCCCATGCTCCATGGCGGAGAAGGCGTTGAGATAGAGGTTCAGGAGCACCTGCATGACCCTGTCCTGATCCAGCATGACCATCTGATCTTCTCCCGGCAGGTCAGTCCTTATCCCTATAGATTTCCAGCCGGCCTGATTCTCGACCATTTTCAGGCTGTGCCGTATGATCTCTTTTATCGAAACGCTCTTTTTCACCAGATCGAGAGGCCGGGCGAAGTCCAGCAACTGCGTGATGACGCGGTTAAGCCGGTCAACTTCCTGAATCATGATATCGGCCGTCCCTGCGTCATCCGCGTTGTCCCGATATCTTTCCTTGAAGTAGGTCGCAAATCCCTTGATGGAGCTGAGAGGATTGCGAATCTCATGCGCAACACCGGCGGCAAGATTCCCCAAGGCGGCAAGACGCTGGCTTCTCGCGACCTCTTTCTTCAGATGCCGGAGTTCAGTAAGGTCGTGCATGAGCATTACATAGCCGATAAGTCTTCCCGTCTCCTCTCTGAGTTCCGTAGCTATTATCTCCAGAGGAATAACCTTCCCGTCTCTGCTGACGCATTCTATTTCCTTTTCGACAACAGACTTCTCTCTTTTTAAGACATCGAGCACGGACCGGCACGATTCGGAAAAAATTGCGGAAACGCTTTTCCCCATGATCTCGTGCGCAGAGTATCCAAGAATCGACTCTGCCTTCGGATTGCATGAAATAACGTTATCCATGCCGTCAACAGCCAGAATCCCGACGGGCATGTTTTCCACAAGACTGTCGGAAAACGCCTGGACTCTGGACAGAGACAAACGCGCTGTTCTATACCCCTGGGCAAGCAGGAGAGAGATGACCCCGGTACAGCCTACCAGTAAAAATATAACGGCCATCCATATTGTATGGTTGGCATCCTGTTTTCTGGCTTCCTCCACCGGCCCCATATTCAGGCCGACAAAGATAATCATGCCTCCCCGGTTGATGTCTCTGCCGCTCCCTGCCGTTCCTTCCCGGCCGTCTTTTAATTTTTCCCTGGTGCTTTCCTGCGGCAGGAATCTCTGATAAACCTCGAAGGTATCCGCTCCATCCTTATTGGCGACCTGCCGCCATTGCACGCCCTCCGTTTTCAGGATGCGCTGCAGGTCCAGACCTGTTCTATACTCCTCGTCAACCATAGATGGATCGCTGTCCGCCAGGATGTTACCCTTATCGTCCGTCACTATCAGATAATCGATGTCGGGCTGCTGCGCCATTTCGATCAGGAGCTTCCGTATCTGGAAGATCCCCCAGTGCATGCCGGCACCCGTTCTCACACCGGCTTCAAAAGAGCGGATCAGAGACGCCCCTTTTTCAACAAGCAGCCTCGTAGTCTGCTCCTTCTGCTTGTCAATGTTTTCTACTGCCATGAAGATGAAGACCGGCACAAGTATCAGGACCGCCCCGATAATGATCCACGGCGATATTCCAGCCAGCAGATGTCTTTTAGATGTCTTCTTCATTCTTTCCCTTTTATCTGGATACATAGTCGCCATATGGATACCACAACCGGATACTTATTATCCAACAATTTTCCAGGCAAGGCGGACGGGCGGATACCCTCTTTTGTATTATTGTATAATTTCAGATGGTTATAGTGCCGTCCACCCTCTGGCATGACTGTTGCTCATAAGAAATGCAAAAAGCATGTTGAAAGGAGCTACAACAATGAAAAAGATTACATTGATAACACTGGCGGTCGTTATGACCCTGGCAATAGCGTCTCAGGCCATGGCATTCAACGGCGGTTACGGAAGAGGGCGCGGCGGTGGTCCGTGCTACCAGAGAGATGCAGGCTATGCGGGACTCAATCTTACCGATGAGCAGAACGCAAAGATCAGGGATCTGCGCGCTGCCCAACTGAAGGAGATTCAACCCCTGCAGGAAAAGATGTACAGCAAGCGCGGTGAGTTGAGGCAGTTATGGCTGCAGAAGAATCCGGATGAAAACAAGATCAAAGCCGCATACAAGGACATGCGGACGTTGAGAGATCAGATGCATGACAAGATACTGAACCACAAGATGGCCATGTTCAAGGTTCTGACACCTGAACAGCAGACAAAGATTCAGGCTTCCGCCGGAGGAAGAGGCTTCGGCCCCGGCTGCAACGGCAGTCATATGGGCGGCTACGGCAGAGGCCAGAGAGGCAACTGGTAACAACTTTCCCCCTTTACCGAACACCCGGAGTTTCCTTCTCTCCGGGTGTTTTTTTTCGCCCGCAAAGACCTCTTTTCCTCACTGGCAGTAATTATCCCGGATTACGCAATAGAACGTATCGGCACCTGGATAAGTGAATATTATCCTGGTCAAAGGGGTTTTCAAGCGGCGAATCTAATATTTTTCTTCATTACTGTCCAAGATACCTGAAAGATTGTTGTTAAATAACTAATGAGACCAAT
>CAZLFA010000087.1:0-13690 GCA_964558665.1 uncultured Syntrophaceae bacterium | reverse complement strand
TGCCACACCGAACCACGTACGCCGATTTCGGTATCTTTTTCGCCGCCGCCAACACATGGGGTGCTCAACTGCGATTGTGTAAAAGGTTCAGGGATTTGATCAGGCGGGGCAAGAGCAGAAACACGGTGATTACAGCCATTGCCAGGGAATTATGTGGTTTTATATGGGCTATTGCTAAGGAGGTGCCGCTACAGCCCGCAACCTGAATATAGGATAAAAAAGCAGGGGATCGGTCGGCGGCGAGTTACCCACAGCCTCGCCTGCCATGCACTATAGAAGGCCGCAGGCAGGGCTGTGGATAACTCTTAAGATCGGAACAGAGAAGCAAGGCATAGGTGGAGACGCAATCAGGTTAGGAGAACCCTCGGTCCCCCTTGCGGATAAGGTTTAACCCGAACTCCCGTTTAAAGAGACAGGCAGCTCCGCGACGTAACCAAGTCAGGCGTTTCAAATACGCGGATATCAGAGTGATCAACCGTCGCAACATGGATTACGTCTCTGCTTATGCCTTGCATATATGGACAAGACACGCTTTAGAAAAAAGCGGCAGGGTAAGTCTTTTATCCTTGACAAATGACCGCCATATCAGGGGGATCGCAGGGGGATTTCATCAATAGCACCACTCACTCGAAGCACCCGGTAAAAGGGCTGAACAAATGGAAGACTACATCGCCCACATATCCGAAGACGGAAGAATCCACCCCACCGAAATTGGCATTAATATGGTTGATTAATTGGCCGTTTTAATATAAATTCGGCCAATACAACAACCGGAGGATCGCATTATGTATGTCAGACAAAAACAACTTGAACACCTGCCCCGGCATCTATCGCCGGGCAAAGTCGTTGTCCTGTATGGCGCACGACGTACAGGAAAGACTACTCTTATCCGCGAATACCTTAAAAGCGTTCAGGAACCCTATCTCTCTGTAACCGGCGAGGATATTATAGTTCAGGAATTTCTGGCCAGTCGCAGTATAGAAAAGATCAAGGCTTTTATCGGAGAGTACCGCCTTGTCGTCATTGATGAGGCGCAGGCAATTCCCGATATCGGCCTGAACCTCAAATTGACCATCGATCATATTCCCGACGTAAGGGTCATCGCCACCGGGTCTTCATCTTTCGATCTTGCACGCAATATCGGTGAACCTCTGACAGGCAGAAAAACCACCATGCGCCTTTTTCCCCTCGCCCAGATGGAAATCATGACAACGGAGAATCCTGCCCAAACGGCGGCAAACCTGGAAAACCGCCTCATTTACGGGTCATACCCGGAGGCCGTTCTTCTTGCAGACAACCGGCAACGCGAGCAATACTTGAAAGAGCTGGTATCTTCCTACCTTTTCAAGGACATCCTTACACTGGACGGTGTCCGCCATTCAGCCAAAATAGGGAAGCTGCTGCAACTGATTGCGTTGCAAATCGGCCACGAGGTTTCCTGTTCCGAACTTGCAGGCCATCTTGGCATGAGCAAGGGCACGGTGGAACGTTATCTCGATCTCCTGGAAAAGACCTTTGTCATCGTACGCCTTAACGGCTTCAGCCGCAACCTGCGCAGAGAGATTACCAAGAACGGACGCTGCTATTTTGTCGATACGGGGGTTCGCAACGCCCTGATCAATAATTTTAATCCCATCTCCATCCGGGACGATATCGGGCTTTTGTGGGAAAACTATTTGGTCATGGAACGGCTGAAAAAACAGGAGTATCAGGGAATCTTCTCGAACAATTACTTCTGGCGGACATACAGCCGGCAAGAGATCGACTGGGTGGAGGAACGGGGAGGCCGCCTGTACGGTTATGAAATAAAGTGGGGAAAAAGCAAAACCCGCCCCCCCAATGAATGGGTAAAGGCCTATCCGGACGCATCATGGCAGGTAGTCAACCGGACCAATTATCCTGATTTCATTCTTTGAGGAACCGATGAAAGACTACATCGCCCATATATCCGAAGACAGAAGAAGTAACTCTGCCGGAGTTATCAATAATTTGTTCAATTAAGCAGGAATGGGGTAGCAATCATGACTGAAGACAAGAAAGGCATCTTACTTCCAGATATCAGAAACCGGATCTTTTTTATCCGTGGGAAAAAAGTCATGCTCAGTATGGATCTTGCGGAACTTTATGAAGTAGCGCCCAAAGTCCTTATGCAGTCAGTGAAAAGAAACGAGGAACGCTTTCCGCCCGATTTCATGTTTCAGTTCACATTACAGGAATTTAACGACTTGAAGTCACAAATTGTGACTTCAAGTCGGGGCGGCATACGCCGCGCCATGCCTTACGCCTTTACTGAACAGGGTGTTGCCATGTTATCCGGTGTCCTGAACAGCTCGCGTGCGATCCGGGTCAATATTGAAATAATGCGCACTTTTGTCCAGATTCGCCGGATGCTTGCAGAAGACAAAGAACTGGCCCGCAGGCTTGATGAACTGGAAAAGAAATACGACAAGCAGTTCAGAGTTGTCTTCAACGCCATCCGCGCGCTGACAGACGTACCTGTCACCCCGCGACGCAAGATAGGTTTTGAAAGGAAGGATTGATTTTCCAATGAACCTGGCAAAGCATTCACTACGAAGACAAAATTCATAGAATCATGAACAAAGGGGCATCATACTTTAAATAGTGAGGGAAAGCCTATCCGGATGCATCATGGCAGGTAGTCAACCGGACCAACTATCAGGATTTCATTATTTGAGGAACCGATGAAAAACTGCATCGCCCACATATCCGAAGACGGAAGAATCCACAAACTCGAAGATCATCTCAAAGGAACGGCTGAACTGGCAGCGGAATTTGCCGCTGAATTCGATTCGACTTGCTGGGGTCGTGTCGCTGGTTTGCTTCACGACATAGGCAAGGCACATTCGGATTTTCAGGCTTACCTTCTCAAGGCAAGAGGACTGGACGCCAGTGAATACGAGAATCAATGTACAGGAGTACATATAAACCACTCCGGTGCTGGCGCAATAATAGCCTATGAAAAATGGCAAAACATTATAGGTAAAACCTTCGCTTATATTATAGCTGGACATCATGCAGGATTACCAGACTGGTTTGGCGGTCGTGATTCATTGCCTTTCCGCGTTGAAAATGAAAAAAGTGTTGCTGATTTTGTCCGCCATTACGCTGAATCTTTTTTGGATGCATCTTCCAATCGTTGTCTACCACCGCAGTTTGCAATGGAATGCCGCAATAACGATGCGATTGCCTATCATCTCTGGGTTAGGATGATTTTTTCCTGTTTAGTTGATGCGGACTTCCTCGACACAGAAGCATTCATGGATTCTAATAAGCATGCCAAGCGCCCCTCTTTTCCTCCGCTGACCGAACTAAAAAAACGCTTTGACCAACGAATGAAGAAGATGACGGACGCAGCAAGAGAAAAAGGCAATCAAGTGAATCGTATTCGGGCATACATTTTAACTGCCTGCCGTGATGCTGCATCACAATCATCCGGATTGTTTTCGTTGACTGTACCGACTGGCGGCGGCAAAACACTGTCAGGAACTGCTTTCGCGCTGGATCATGCAACAAACCAGAAGCACAATAAAAGTCGAATTATTTATGTAATCCCTTACACCAGCATTATTGAACAAACTGCGGATGTGCTGCGAAAATACTTCGGACCGGAAAACGTCGTCGAACACCACAGCAATATTGCCCCTGAAATTGAGAAGGAATTGCCACAACATACCCTTGCGGCAGAAAATTGGGATGCTCCTGTTATCGTCACTACCAGTGTCCAGTTCTTTGAATCACTTTATGCTGCTAAGCCGGGTCGCAGCCGAAAATTGCACAACATTGTGAATAGTGTAGTGATTCTGGACGAAGCACAACTTCTTCCTCCGGAGCTTCTCTACCCTTGTGTTGAAGTTCTTAATCGACTAATTTCCGACTACAAGGTTACTGTGTTGCTTTCCACTGCCACCCAACCAGCTCTGCCAAATCTTTGCTGCACACCACATGAAATCATACCTCAGCCTGATCTGCTTTATCAGCAACTTAAACGTACAAATATTCACTTCCCTGTCGACATGAGCAAACCGTGCGATTGGAACTCACTTGCCACTGAACTATCGATGCATGATCAAATATTATGCATTGTCAACACCCGTAGAGACTGTAGTGATCTTTGGAAGGAGATGCCTGAGGGAACAATACATCTTTCGGGACTCATGTGTGGTGAACACCGCTCTCAAATGATTGCTGTAATCAAGGAGCGATTGACTTGTGGCAGACCTTGTCGTGTTATAAGTACGCAATTGGTCGAGGCTGGTGTGGACATAGATTTTCCTGTGGTCTACCGCGCTGTGGCAGGGCTTGATTCGATCAACCAGGCTGCGGGGCGGTGCAATCGTGAAGGCAAAAAGGAGACTCCGGGAGATGTACATGTCTTTGTTGCACCCAAACCTGCACCTCCCGGATTGCTCCGTAAGGGCGAAGATGCAACTCGTCAGATGTCAGCACTTTCTGTTTTTGCACCTGATACCATAGAATCATTTCGTCGATATTTTGAAATTTATTACGCAAGTCTGAATGACATTGGAGAAGATTGGTGGCGGGAAAGGCTTATTAAAAATGTCAATCCGGAAGGAAATGTTCAATTCCGCGAAGCCGGAAGGGAGTTTCGGTTGATCAAAGAAGGAAGTGCACCCATTATTGTCCGCTATGGAAGTAATAAAACCCTGATTGATAGATTACGCTTTTCCGGTCCGTCACGTGAGGTCATGCGGGCACTTCAACGTTACACCATCAATGTTAAACCTGCTGTCGCAGGTCGTTTGCTTGCCGAGAAGCGCATAGAGGATATCCATGGTGGATTTCTCGTGCAAAAAGAGGCCGACTCGACACTTTATAGTTCAAAGGTTGGCCTGAATATATACCATGAAGTTTATGATCCGGAAGACTTACTTGTTTAACCCTTAGCGAAAGGATGATGCCTATGAAAGGATTTTGTCTTGAGGTAAGTGGTGATTACGCTTGCTTTACCCGGCCGGAGATGAAAGTCGAGCGCGTAAGTTATGATGTAATTACTCCATCTGCCGCGCGTGCCGTCTTCGATGCCATCCTATGGAAACCTGCCATTTACTGGCAGGTAAAAAAAATCGAGGTACTTGCGCCAATAAAATGGATTTCCGTACGACGCAATGAGGTTAGTAAAATAGCTTCACCTCGTCCTGGTGGAATATTCATTGAAGAAGACCGTCAGCAAAGGGCAGGGCTATTTCTACGAGATGTGAACTACCGGCTCCATGCCGAGTTCATTTACATCCCGCCAGAAAAGCGGGGATTAGTGATTAACCCAGTCCCAGAATGGCTAATTGATGCTGACGAGGCTGATGATTTAAAAAAACCGGACATACGCAAGGATGAAACAGAAGCTAAGTATGCTGCCATGTTTGAGCGTCGCGCCAGAAAGGGACAGCATTTTCATCAACCATATCTTGGGTGCCGTGAATTTGCCGCCGCTGTGCGCCTTACCGATCCTGTATCTGACCCAGCTACTCCTATTCCGGACTCTAGAGACTTAGGTTGGATGCTTTATGACCTGGACTATTCCGAACCATCAAATATCAAACCGATGTTTTTCCGGGCGAGAATAGAAAATGGTGTAATTGCTGTTCCACCGCCTGAAAGTAAGGAGGTGCGAAAATGATCCTGCAAGCACTAAAAGAATATTATGATCGCAAAGCAGAATTACCTCGCGAGGGATGGGAAATAAAAGAAATTCCTTTTCTTGTTCTTATTGATCGGAGAGGATGTTTTGTAGGATTTGAAGATACAAGGGAAGGCGAAGGGAAAAAGAGGCGGGCAAAGAGATTTCTCGTTCCGGCCTTAGGTGAAAAGAAAGGAAGTGGAATTAAATCAAATCTTTTCTGGGAAAACATTGAATATATGTTCAATATCCCCGTCTCTACAGAGTCCAAGAAAACACTTAATATAGATCGTGTCAAAAGGCAGCATCAGGCGTTTAAAAGTCGTATCGCGGCAATAAACGGAGATTGTGAAACCCTTAATACAGTACGACATTTTCTTGATACAGAAATGGCAAAGTCTGTGAGAAATGACAGACTGTGGAATGATGTATTAAGATTAAACTCGAACCTTTTGTTGTCTATAGTTAATAAAGGGCCTGTAACAGATGATAAAGAGCTTCGTTGTATGATTGATGCATCTCGACCACTTTGCAGAAATAAAGGAAGATGTTTACTGACAGGTGATGAAGACGAAGTTGTTGCCCTTGAACCTCCTATAAAGGGAGTTCGTGGGTCAAATCCAATGGGAGCCAGTCTTGTTTCAGTCAACAACGAAATTACAAATGGCATAAATAGCGGCCAAACACCAGCATTTGCCTCCTTTTTGAAACAACAAGGATACAATTCGCCTATTGGAAGGAAAGCTTCATTTGCCTACACAACGGCCTTGAATCATTTGCTCAGCAAAGAATCCTATCAAAAGATTCAAGTTGCCGACGCAACGACAATCTTTTGGTCTGCAAAAGAATCCTCTTTTGAAAACGATGCCTTTTTCTTTTTCTCTGAGCCACCGAAGGATGATCCGGATCGAAATACAGAAGCAGTAAAGGCGCTTTACGATTCGATTTGGAACGGCGCTTATATTGTGCCCGATGACAACACCCATTTTTACATTCTCGGTCTCTCTCCGAACGCAGCCCGCATTGCCGTGCGTTTCTGGCATGTAGGCACGGTGCAGGAAATAGGCATGAGGTTCAAGCAGCACGTTGCAGATCTCGCTATTGTTCACAGTTCCAAGTTAGACGCCGCTCTGCCGATGCGAATGCTGCTTCGTTCGATAGCGGCACAAGGGAAAGATGACAATATCCCCCCTAATCTTGCAGGGGAATTGATGCGGTCAATTCTTGAAGGTACTCCTTACCCGATTTCCTTGCTTCAAGCCGCAGTGCGTCGCATGCGGGCAGAGCAGGCAAAAAAGAATAGAAACACAGGCAAGCCTGAACCAAATGTACCATACGAACGTGCCGCACTGATCAAAGCCTGTCTAAATCGCGCTTTGCGCTATAAAAACAATAAAGAAGAAAAGGAGATAACCATGTGCCTCGACCTTGAAAACACCAATATTGGCTACCGTCTTGGCCGGCTCTTTGCTGTGCTTGAAAAAATCCAGACGGAGGCTAACCCGGGTATTAATACCACGATTCGTGACCGCTTCTTCGGTGCAGCATCCAGCACACCAGTAACTGTGTTTAGCATACTGATGCGTCTTTCAAATCATCACCTGTCAAAACTAGAAAAAGAAAAACCCGGACTCTTTGTTATACGTAAAAAATTGATAGGTGAGATTATATGCTCTTTCACAGATTTTCCAACGCACCTTAACCTTGCGGATCAAGGCCGCTTTGCTATCGGTTATTACCATCAGAATTACGACTTGTGGTCATCAAAAAAGACCAAACCATAAATCAACCAACCTTAAGAAAGGAAAATACTATGAACACACCCATCAATAACCGCTATGACTTCATACTAATTTTCGACGTAAAAGACGGTAATCCCAATGGTGACCCCGATGCAGGAAACCTTCCACGTGTTGATCCGGAAACTGGCCGTGGCCTCGTGACAGATGTCTGTCTTAAACGCAAGGTGCGTAATTACGTTCAGCTTACGAAAACCGGTGCAGAAAAAAAGGAAGGTTTTGATATTTATATAAAAGAGAAAGCTATACTTGGCGATGCACATTTTAAGGCATTTGATGATTTGAAGATACCTACAGGGGAGATTTCTCGAAAGGATATCACAGATGCACTGAAAAACATATTTGAAGAACTATCATTGCCTGATGGATTGTCGATTGAAGAAGATGAAAATGGAGAGAAGCAGATGTTGGTTGTCGCTGCGGATGCCGACAAGAAAGCCATTCAACAGTGGATCAAGGATGAAAGCCCGGTAAAAGAAGCCGCTGCATTGATTAAGTCTGCGTTAAAAGATGCCAAACCAAGAAAACCTACTGCAGAAGAAACGGAAAGAGGCAAAGAACAGATGTGCAAAGGATATTATGATATCCGCACATTCGGCGCAGTCATGGCATTAAAGTCAGCGCCAAGCTGCGGACAAGTACGCGGTCCGGTACAGATGACCTTTGCACGGTCTATTGAACCAATTGTGACACTAGAACATTCGATTACACGTATGGCCGTTGCAACCAAAGCAGAATCAGAGAAACAATCTGGAGATAATAGAACGATGGGGCGTAAGCATACCGTACCCTATGGCGTGTATGTAGCTTATGGTTTTGTCTCTCCTTTCCTTGCGAGTCAGACCGGCTTTAATCAGTATGACCTTAATCTGTTCTGGGAAGCTCTGAGAGATATGTTTGAACATGATCGGTCTGCTGCTCGCGGTCTCATGTCTACCCGCGGTTTGATTGTCTTCAAACATGACAAGCCCCTCGGCAATGCACCGGCTCATGCTCTGTTCGACCGAGTGAAAATAAGTCGCAACGGCGACACAGAAAAACCGGCGCGGGACTTTTCCGACTACACCGTTACTGTCGATGATAGTCCTATTACCGGCGTCAACATTGAAAGGAAAGTTTAATGCCGAAGCAAATAAAGGAGGTTCCCGGAGTGGAAACCAACATCGCCGTTTTCAGGGGTAAGGAAATCAGAAAAACCATCCACAATAATGAGTGGTGGTTTTCGGTAATCGATGTAGTCGCTGTTCTCACCGATAGCGCTAATCCGCGTGATTATTGGTTCAAGATGAAAATCAGGGTTAAAAGTGATGACGGAGTTGAACTGTCGACAATTTGTCGACAGTTCAAAATGCCTGCCCCGGACGGCAAAATGCGTGAAACAGACTGCGCCAACACCGAAGGCGTCTTCCGCATCATTCAGTCCATTCCCTCTCCGAAGGCCTGGCCTTCGAGATCGACTGGGCTGCCTTCGGAGTCATTTATCTGTCAGAAACTTTAAGAGAAGTTTAATTATCAATGTCTATTGTCATCATCAAAAAGAAACGATATCTTATTGGGAGGCTGCAAGAGAGGCAACAAACATCGCTGTTTTCAAAGGAAGGGAGTTAAAATTTTTTATGATAACTTTAAAACAATTCTCATCAGGTCTCGATACAATCCCCGTAACTACATCATGGTATCTGGCCGACATTAGCGAAGCGAAAGGCAGGCAGACTCTCTATACAAGGCAGTCACCGCAGCGACTGAAGTCCCTTAAAGAGCATGCGCTGGTTGAGAGCGCCGTCTCATCCAACCGTATAGAAGGCATTGAGGTTGACAAAAAACGCATTGGGACAATTATTTTCGGCAAAGCACTCCTGCACGATCGATCCGAGGAGGAAGTCCGGGGCTACCGTGAAGCGCTTAACCTCATTCATAGCAAAGGAGGTGAGTTGCCGTTTACGGAAAACAGCATCAGGGAATTGCACCACCTGTCACGTAATGAAATATGGGATGCCGGGAAATACAAAGAGAAAGATAGCGACATCATAGAGAAGCGCCAGGACGGTACATCCAGTATACGATTTCGAACCGTCACGGCCAGTCAAAGTTCGTTCTGCATGAAAGGGCTGATCAATGCATGGAATGAATGCATAACAGAAACAAAAATTCATCCGCTAATAGCACTGGCAGCCTTTAATCTTGATTTTCTCTGTATTCATCCTTTCCGCGACGGAAACGGCAGGGTATCCCGTCTGCTGATTCTTTTACAGTGCTATCACGTGGGAATCGAGGTCGGAAGATATATAAGCATCGAGCGTCTTATAGAACAAAATAAAGAAAGATATTATGAAACACTAAAGCTGAGTTCAGAAGGCTGGCACGAAGGCAAACACGATCCATGGCATTATATCAATTTTGTCTGCTTTATTCTCAAGAGCGCTTACAAGGAATTTGAAGAAAGATTGGACAAGTTTCCTCAACCGAGGGGCGAGAAGAAGACAATAATTAATAATGCTGTCAGCGGTTTTTCCCATGATTTCAGTGTCGCCGATATCTCGCAGAAATGTCCAGGCGTGGGTATCGACATGATACGCAGGGTGCTTAAAGAACTGCAAGCCCAGGGAGTTATTGCATGCCTGGGACGTGGAAGAAATGCAAAATGGACAAGGACAGGGAATTAGGTATTAACAATTAATATAGGTACTAAATTAGGTAACAAGCATGTACGACATCGATGACCTGATTCAACTTTCGTCTCTCCAGCATTACGCCTTCTGTCCGAGGCAGTGCGCTCTTATTCATGTTGAACAGGTATGGACCGAAAACCGTCTGACGGCGGAAGGCCGGATCATGCATGAACGGGTGCACGAAGAGGACTGGGAATCCCGGGGCGATGTCCGGATCGAACGCGGCGTCGGCCTGCGATCCCTGCGGCTCGGGCTGATTGGCAAGGCGGACGTCGTGGAGTATCACCGGCAGCCGGACGGTTCCTGGCGGCCGTTTCCCGTAGAATACAAACGGGGAAAACCGAAACCCGACGACTGCGATAAAGTACAGCTTTGCGCCCAGGCAATTTGCCTGGAAGAGATGCTGAAGACGGACATACCCTGCGGGGCCATATTCTATGGAAAAACCAGGCGCAGGCTGGATGTGATTTTCGACGATGCGCTGCGAACGGAAACCAGGGAAGCGGCAAAGAGAGTGCATGAACTGATTGCGACGGGACAGACGCCGAAACCTGACTATCAGATGAAATGCGAAAACTGTTCTCTCTTTGCCGAGTGCCGGCCGAAAACTCTACAGAAAAAACGGTCGGTAAAAAACTACCTCCGGCAGATGCTGCAAGGTGAAGCAAATGAAAAAACTTCTTAACACGCTGTTCGTGACAACCCAGGGGGCTTACCTGTCCAAGGAAGGGGAAACAGTGCTGGTAAACGTGGAAAAGGAGGTGAAACTGCGGTTGCCGGTTCATACTCTGGGGGGAATCGTCTGTTTCGGCAATGTCCTGTGCAGCCCTTTTCTTCTGGGCTTCTGCGCGGAAAATGGCGTATCCATCAGTTTCCTGACCGAACGAGGCCGCTTCCTGGCAAGAGTACAGGGGCCTGTTTCCGGAAATGTCCTTCTCCGCCGTGAACAATACCGTAAGGCTGATGACCCTGTGTTATCGGCGGAAACGGCAAAAGCGTTTCTGATAGGCAAAATTGCGAACAGCCGGACGGTGATGCAGAGGGCGCTCCGCGATCACGGCGACAAGATCGAGGATAAAGAACTGCGCAACGCGGCGGCTAATCTGGGGCGCAGCCTTGAGGCGCTGGATCGGGAAGGAAAACTCGACGCCCTGCGCGGTATCGAGGGTGATGCCGCCCATACTTATTTCGGAGTCTTTGACCATTTGATCGTTGCACAAAAGGAAAGCTTCAGCTTCTCGGAAAGAAACCGGCGCCCTCCCATGGACAATGTGAATTGCCTTCTGTCTTTCATTTATACCCTGCTGGTGCACGATATTCGGAGCGCTCTGGAGGGAGTGGGGCTTGATCCTGCCGTGGGTTTTCTGCATCGGGACCGTCCCGGAAGACCGGGACTCGCGCTCGACATGATGGAGGAATTCAGACCTTTTCTTGCCGACCGCCTGGCGCTTTCCCTGATCAATATGCGGCGCGTCCAGGATAAAGGTTTCGATAAATCGGAAACCGGCGCTGTGCTAATGAAAGACGAAACGCGAAAAACCGTCCTGGTAGCTTATCAGGAAAGGAAGCAGGAAGAAATCGTCCACCCCTTCATAGATGAGAAGGTTTCCATCGGTCTGTTATTTCATGTGCAGGCGCTGCTGCTGGCGAGGTTTATAAGAGGCGATCTGGACGGTTATCCGCCTTTTATCTGGAAGTAGACTACGGGAGGCAGACATATGCTTGTTTTGGTCAGTTATGATGTTTCCATGGAAGACAAGAATGGCCCTCGCCGACTGCGTCGTGTGGCAAGAGCCTGCCTGGATTACGGCCAGCGGGTTCAGTATTCCGTTTTTGAGTGCATTGTCGACCCGGCCCAATGGACCGTTTTGAAGGATCGCCTGATAGATGAAATCGATGAAAAGGTTGACAGCCTCCGCTTCTACTACCTTGGATCAAACTGGAAAAGACGGGTGGAGCACATCGGAGCGAAAGCTTCTATAGACCAGGAGGGTCCACTGATCGTCTGAGGGCGCTTCCGCGAACCCCAAGCGGCCATGATTTTCCGGGGGGATTCGCGGCGATGGTTAAAATAGCGATAATATATGGATTTTCGACATACGTTCTTTGACAATTGAATACAGGAATACTTAAAACAGCTTGCTATCGCGGTAAATGAGAAATAATCATCACATATTTAACAAGTTATAGATAAACGGTCGCGCCCCTCGCGGGCGCGTGGATTGAAACATTTCTTCTTCCGTTGGCGGCTCTGGGTCTTTGGTCGCGCCCCTCGCGGGCGCGTGGATTGAAACTTCGAAGTTCGTTATTACCCTTACCGCTCCAGAGTCGCGCCCCTCGCGGGCGCGTGGATTGAAACTGAGGCGCGACACTCTGATTGACAAGCCGCATAGGTCGCGCCCCTCGCGGGCGCGTGGATTGAAACATCTCAATCGTAGGTGATACCGAGGCCGATGAAGGTCGCGCCCCTCGCGGGCGCGTGGATTGAAACATGTCCTTGCCGCACGTAAAACAAACGTATTCGTGTCGCGCCCCTCGCGGGCGCGTGGATTGAAACCAGTCCATAACAGATCATTTAAAAGGGCAATGCCGTCGCGCCCCTCGCGGGCGCGTGGATTGAAACCTTGCACGACATCCGCATCCGCTTGAGTTCCTTAGTCGCGCCCCTCGCGGGCGCGTGGATTGAAACTCATTAAAAAACATCATTGCACCTCCCCTGCTATTGTCGCGCCCCTCGCGGGCGCGTGGATTGAAACTGTTATAGAATTATCTGAACGTCGAAACGAAATAGGTCGCGCCCCTCGCGGGCGCGTGGATTGAAACAACGCCGGATACAGAACCGCCGTCTGGTCATATGGTCGCGCCCCTCGCGGGCGCGTGGATTGAAACAACGCCGGATACAGAACCGCCGTCTGGTCATATGGTCGCGCCCCTCGCGGGCGCGTGGATTGAAACATTTTGCCGGGGGCTTCGGCTCCCGGCTTCTGTTGTCGCGCCCCTCGCGGGCGCGTGGATTGAAACCATAGATTACCTTTTATTTTTATTGTCGTGCTGGGTCGCGCCCCTCGCGGGCGCGTGGATTGAAACCTTTGCACACCGTGAGCAATAATGCGGCGTATGGGTCGCGCCCCTCGCGGGCGCGTGGATTGAAACTGGCTGGATAGGGTTGCCATGTTCCGAATGTCCGAGTCGCGCCCCTCGCGGGCGCGTGGATTGAAACTTGAGAAATATGCCCCACGCAGCGCGAGCAGGCGCGTCGCGCCCCTCGCGGGCGCCGGGTTTGAAACCAGCACCTTTAAAAGATCAAAGCGGAGAGTGGCCAGTCGCGCCCCTCGCGGGCGCGTGGATTGAAACAAGATGTTTGATCGCCTTGTATAACAGCCGAATGGTCGCGCCCCTCGCGGGCGCGTGGATTGAAACCTGCCTTGACAACAACCTGCCTTTCGAGCCAGTCGTCGCGCCCCTCGCGGGCGCGTGGATTGAAACCTGCCGTTGCTGGTTGTCCGGTCTAGCTCCGACGTAGCGCCCCACGCGGGGGCGGGGGTTTTAAATGTCCGGCCGGTTAG
>CAZLFA010000086.1:0-13701 GCA_964558665.1 uncultured Syntrophaceae bacterium | reverse complement strand
TTCCCGGTCACCCGGGAAACTGGTGAGCTCTTACCTCGCCTTTTCACCCTTACCTCTCCCGGACGGGAGGGGCGGTATGTTTTCTGTGGCACTTTCCTTAGGGTCGCCCCCAGTCGCCGTTAGCGACCATCCTGCCCTTTGGAGCTCGGACTTTCCTCCGTTCCTGAAACCAGGAACCGCGATCATCTGACCTGCTGCAACACCTGTTTATCAAACGAAAAATACGGCAGATTACTGCTTGTAAACACCGCAGCATATCAAGTAACTGCCGACTCTCTGTAGAAAAGTTGACTTTGTCTCGATCTTGTTTGTAGACGGGTTGTTCCATTTATAATCAACCCATCCGCTACCCTTCGTCCTGGCTATCAATAACATCTGTTTAATAAAATATTTTCCATCTATGTCTTTCAGTTCTACTATGTTTCTTCCAATAAGTGTTTTGTTGGCGCCATGAGCCAGTATCGTACCATTCATATCACTGACGAATATATACAGGTCACGATCGGTGAATCTCCCGGGTTTTTTATTGAACTCGGCAAGAGCTCTTTCACTTCCAAAAGCTTTCATAAAGGAAGCCGCCTTCTCTACCATGGCTTTTGCTTCGCTGGCTGTTCCCCTTGCGCCGGCATGAACCTGATTGGCCATCAGTGAAAAGGCAAGCGCCGCCAACAAAAAACTTTTTATGCCTGTATTAAGCAGTTGCATATGAAGCTATACTTTATTCAATCAGGTTACTTCTTTACTAACGTCTTCCCAATACATAATTCGATTGCAATTGGGACATAATACCAGTTTCGGCGCTTTTTGCAATTCGTTATATAACTGAGGCGGAATGTTCATGAAGCATCCCTGGCATACTTCCTTCCATACCCTGACAACAGCAAGGCCGTTATTTATAGACTTTATAGCTTCATATTTTTTTAACAAATCGGTCTTTATCAGCGGTTTGATTTCCTCTGTTTTTTGCCGTATCTGCCCCAGTTCAGTATCCAGTGCATCAATTTCAGATGCCACTTTTTTTCTTTCTTCTTCATGCTGCGAACTAAGTCCGGCAAACTCATTCTCTTTGGTTTTGAATACACCTCTGCTGCGGTCTATCTCTTCCAGGAGGACGATTATCTGATCCTCTATTTGGTTGTTTTTGCTTTCGATAGCTTCTATTTCCTTCAATATTGCCTCATACTCTTTGTTTGTCTTTACTTCAAACTGGCGCGACTTTGTCTTCTTCAACAACTCCTGGCCCTTCTTCAGGCTTTCTTCCTTTTCACGATGCTGAGCTACCAATTCATCCGTTTTCTTCTTTATTTCTTCAAAGGATGAAAGTGTCTTTGCATAGTCGGCATCCAGTTTCGCCAGTTTTTCCGGTAATTCCTTTTTCTTCATGTCTATCTTGGCCGCTGAGGAATCGATCTGCTGCAGCTTGACAAGAAAAGATAACTGTTCTTTCAATATATATCTCCTTTCGTTTTGCGTTTATGTAAAAAAAAATGCACCGAGATCGGTGCATTTTTCTCAAGGAATCATGTGATTATCCTTGCTTCTGATATCTGATGATGACTTTTGCCCTGAGCAGCCATAATTTTCGGCCTGGTTTGCATTCCTTATTTAATTTATGAATTAGTTGGTGGGCCCACCTGGGTTCGAACCAGGGACCTACCGGTTATGAGCCGGTGGCTCTGCCAATTGAGCTATGGGCCCTGCTAATCATCAGCCACGCCAAATATTATGATTTCAATATCAGGATCGGCTGCGCTTGTTGCTAACCTCAAACCACTTTCTTGTCAATACTTTTTTCGTTTTTGCTTATCTTTCAATTTTCCTGTTTTGTTCGTTATTGTTGCGCAAATCCTTATATGCATCAGTATTTCACTGCCTTCTTCAGCATCGGTTTTGTCATCTTTTTAGATGACGGCGCTGAGGCTGCGATCATCTTTATCTTTTCTTTGCCCGTATCGGCCTGCTCTTTTGCTTCTTCAGCCGAGTACTCCATCCTTTCACTTATACCAAAACGCATTCTGAGAACTTTTTCTTCCCTGGGGGTCAATGTTGCGAGAATCTTGCGCGTCTGTTCGGCCAGATCCATGCTGATGGTTGCTTCCGACGGCGACATGATCTTTTTGTCCTCAATAAAATCGCCCAGATGGCTGTCCTCTTCCTCGCCTATCGGCGTTTCCAGCGATATCGGTTCTTTGGCTATTTTGAGAACCTTTCTTACCTTTTCAAGCGGGTATTCCATTTTATTCGCTATCTCTTCGGGATTGGGTTCTCTTCCCAATTCCTGAACAAGATAACGGGATGTCCTTATAAGCTTGTTAATTGTTTCAATCATGTGTACAGGAATGCGAATAGTCCTTGCCTGATCGGCGATTGCTCTGGTTATTGCCTGGCGGATCCACCATGTGGCGTATGTGGAAAATTTATAACCCCGCTGATATTCGAATTTATCGACAGCCTTCATGAGGCCGATGTTGCCCTCCTGAATGAGATCGAGGAACTGCAAACCTCTGTTGGTATATTTTTTCGCAATGCTCACAACAAGCCTGAGGTTTGCCTCGACAAGTTTTCTCTTGGCTGTTTCCGCTTCGAATTCTCCTTTTTCAATAGAGGTTATAATCTTTCTCAACTGTACTGAAGTCAGGCCTGTTTCCTGGGTTATTTCCTTCGTCTTGCGGTTGGCCTCCTTGACGCTCGTTTCAAAATTTCTCAATCTCTCCGCAGATACGCCAACATCTTTGGCGGCAAGCTTTGCTTCTTTTGTGGATACCTTCATGCGGTTCCACACTCTTTCCAATTCCTTGATAGACAATTTGGTCTTGTCCTTGCAGAGGCGGACATCTTTTTCCGCCTTCTCCAATTCATACATGTAGATTTTGAGCTTTGCTACCAGGCGGTCTATCTGTTTCTTGCTGAATTTTACCCTCCGGCAATAGTTTATGATGCTTCGGGAGTTTTTGGCTATTTCTTCTCTGATCAAATCTTTTTTCTTGTCGCTGAGTTTCTTGGCCTTTAGCTGTTCCTGGAGGTTTTCATTTTTCCTGTTGAAAGAAGTTACCTTATCGATCAACTTTGTGACTCTCTCACGATGCATTTCCTCTTCGACGAAACCTTCTTCATCTTCGAGGTTGTCAACGACGTTCTTGATGCGTGTTTCTCCGGTCTTTAATTTAGCCCCTATTTCGACAACAGCTTTTACAGAAGAACGGACACTGAAAACGGAATCCATGATTGCCTTGTCTCCCGCTTCGATCTTTTTGGCAATTTCTACCTCTCCTTCCCGGCTGAGCAGAGATACAAGCCCCATTTCGCGGAGATACATCTTTACGGGATCTCCTGTTTTGCCGATTGTCGGCAGCAACCCCAGCATTTCCTCTTCCTTGGGTTCCGCCACTTCATCGGTTGCCTTTTTTACAATCAGCTTTTCTCCTTTGTCGGTGTCGATTATGTCTATGTTCTTCTCGCCGAAGAGCATGATGATGTCGTCAATCTGATCTGATGAAATGACGTCGGAGGGCAGCAGATCGTTAAAGTCATCATACGTCAGAAATCCTTTTTCCTCTCCAAGTGTAAGCAGCTTTTTGAATTCTTCAGACTGAACGTCCTTTCCCATTTCCGCTTCTCCCCGGGTTTTTTTTGCGCGCATAATCTATAATCCTTTTTCTTCTCTGATCAGCCTTTCGATATCCGACAAAAGGCGATCGCATAATGGTCCATCATCACGTTCCTGTGCCTTGATCAGCTCTATCTTGAATACTTTTATCTTTTCCCTGTGCCATTTTTTCTTTATCTGTCTTATGGTGTCAAGAACAAACCTGTCAATAACCTCCCGGTCATACGGTGTTTCGTCGACCATCATCCTCATCAGCTTATCTTTGAGATGCTGATTATCGATTCCTTCAATAATGACGGCAGTGTCGATCCTGCCTTCTTTTCTGAAGGCGGAGAAAACAGTCTCGCCGACCCTTTTCAAATCACTTGACGAAAAAAACAGCAGAACGTTGGCATCATCCACGTCCGGTATCTTTTCGGGAAATTCCAGCAGGATGTGAATTAATTTCAATTCTACCGGATCGATATTCCCATTGCCTCTTAATGATGGCCGCTTGTCAGAAAGCGTTGGAGATACGGGTGCGGCGATTCTCTTCTTTACCTCACTTTGCAGAACATACTGCTCAATGCCAAGCCTTTCTGATACCCGCTTTATAAAAAGTCCCCGCTCTTTCTGGTCATTGATGTTAACAATGAATGAGACGGCGTCTCTCAATATTTCCCGATCTCTTTCCAGACCCCTTTCATATCCAATGATATTATCAATGTAATAATCGACCATTGACCCCGAATTCTTTATAAGGGCCTCGAAGGATTCCTTGCCGAATTTTCTTATATAATCGTCCGGGTCATATCCGTCAGGCAGAATGACCGCCTTGGCTTTGACATTTCCGGCCAGAAACAGTTCGAGACTCCTCGCCAGCGCTTTTTTACCCGCCTCGTCCGGATCGAATATGGCCGCCACCTGCCCGGTGTGTCTCCTGATAAGATCCACTTGATCTTTTGTAAGTGCTGTTCCCAGACTGGCAATGACGTTTCTGACCCCTGCATTCCAGAGGGCGATCAGGTCAAAATATCCTTCAACAAGAATCGCGTAACCTGCCTTGCGTATATCTTCTCTGGTTCTGAAAAGACCGTAAAGGTTACGCCCCTTGATATATACAGGGGATTCCGGGGAATTTATATATTTGGGTTCCCCTTCGGCAATTATCCGCCCTCCGAATGCTATGATGCGGCCGCTTGCGTCCTCGATGGGGAAGATCAGCCTGCCCCGAAAACGATCATAGAAACCGCCGCCGTCTTTTGCGATCAGAAGCCCCGCTTGTTCGGCAATTTTCAGAGGGGCTTTTTCCCTGCTCAGATAGTCGTGCAGATGACGCCAGTTGTCCAGCGAAAAGCCCAATCGAAATGTTCTTACCGCCTCCTCTCGCATTCCTCTTTTCTTCAGGTAACTTCTGGCTCCGTTTCCCGCTGTGGAGAAGAGATTGCCTGTGAAGTGGGTTGCGGACTGTTCATTCAGCCGGTATATCTGCTCCCTTATGCCGACCTTGGCTTTTTCTTCCTTGGATATAACTTTTTCGGGGATGATTACACCCGTTTTCGCTGCCAGATGTCTCAATGCCTCCGGATATGACATCTGCGAAACCTTCATCAGGAAGGTTATGGCATTGCCCCCCTCTCCGCATCCGAAGCAGTAAAAAATCTGTTTCTCCTGACTGACGGTAAAGGAAGCTGTTTTCTCCTTGTGGAACGGGCAAAGGCCAAGCAGGTTCCGCCCCGCCTTTTTCAGAGTAACGTACTGCGAAACCACTTCGACAATATCCGTTCTGCTTTTTATTTCTTCGACTTTGTCTTCGGGAATGTGGCCTTTCAATGCACTTCCTTCTGCCTGCTTCTGAGAAAGCGATCTTTGATCAGGCAATAAATAATTATACTGTCCATTTCAGGAAGTCTGCCGATGAAAGGCGGCTATTCACGGTATCATGCCGACAGTTTGGCCTTCACCTTTTCACCGACCGCTTTTCCGTCCGCCTTGCCTGTCAGTTTAGGCATAAGGACCTTCATGACCTTTCCCATGTCCTTTACGCTTGTAGCCCCGGACTCTTTGATCGCATTGTCTATTTCGGCATCCACTGCTTCGTCGGACATCTGTGCGGGCATAAATTCCTGAATTACTTTCAGTTCGGATTCCTCTTTTTCCACCAGGTCGGTTCTTCCGCCTTTGGCAAACTGTTCAATAGAATCCTTGCGCTGCTTGACCATCCCTGACAGCATCTGAAGAAATTCATTCTCATTGAGGTCCCGCTTGGCATCGATTTCCCTGTTGTGCAGCGCTGTTTTAATCAGCCGCAGAGCGGAGAGTCTCCATTTGTCTCTGGCTTTTGCCGCCGCCACCATCTCCTGATCCAGTTTCTTTTTGATTGCCATATCATCACCTATACAATTTATATTAAGTTCGCCGATACATTTGTCAATAAGACACGTGCATCAAAGCTGATCCATTTTTATCCGGCCGCCGCCAAGGACATGCACGTGCAGGTGAAAGACAACCTGACCGCCTTCCTTATTGCAGTTGATTACGGTCTTGAAACCTCTCTGATCGATGCCCTTTATCCTGGCCACTTCCTGAACGGCAGTGACCACGTCGTCAAAAACCCTCAGGCTGTCGCTGTTGACATCCATAAGAGTCGGTATATGTGTCTTGGGGATGATGATGACGTGTACCGGCGCCATAGGATGTATGTCGTCGAAGGCAAGAACCCGGTCGTTTTCATACACCTTGCTGCAGGGAATTGCACCCTGTGCTATTTTACAGAATATGCAGTCTTCCATAGCGCTGACCTCCTATTTATTGTCGGTAAGGGCGATGGCCTCCTCCAGCGCCAAGGCCCCCGTGTATAAAGATTTCCCGGCAATTACGCCCATGACGCCTGACGCCTCTATAGCCAGAACATTTTTAATATCGTTGATTCCGGAAACTCCGCCTGATGCGATTACCGGTATTGCAATCGATTCCGCAAAAATTCTGGTCGCTTCGATGTTGACGCCGCTTTCCATGCCGTCTCTCTTGATATCTGTATAGACAATAGCCGAAACCTGCCGGTCCCCATAGCGCTTTGCCAATTCCAATGCCGTAGTTTCGGTCTTTTCAGTCCATCCTTGTATGGCGACCTTGCCGTCAGTTGCATCAATGCCGAGAATAATTCTGTCCGGATATGAGGTGCAGGCATTCCGCACGAAGGTTTCGTTTCTCAGCGCTGCCGTTCCGAGAATCGCCCAACTGATGCCGGTGTTCATATAGGTGTTCAGGGTATCCATGGTTCTGATACCACCTCCCAGCTCAACAGGGATGCGGAGAGACTTTATCATGTCCGCAATCACAGGCATGTTTTTCGGCGACCCTTCGCGGGAGCCATCCAGGTCAACTACGTGAAGCCTCTTTGCGCCTTTTTCCTGCCACCTAAGCGCCATTTCCACCGGGTTATCCGAATAAACGGTAATTCTGCTGAAATCGCCCTGGGCCAGCCGAACGCATTTGCCGTCTTTCAAATCTATTGCCGGTATTATAATCACTGCAAAGTCCTTATGTTAATCTCCAACCGGAGCTTCTGCCTGAAACTAATCTGTGCCTCCTGGAAGTGTCCGATCTTTATTTCCGGTTTCCACTTTCTGCGCAGGAAACGATTTCATCACCTCTTCTAATCCCAGTCTTGCCAATTCTTCGGCGGTCAGCCACTTGCTTCCCTCCTTGAAAAAGAAAGATATCTGGGAGAGATTTTCCATAAGAGATGCCTGGGTATGGTCAAAAAGACCTCTCCAGACAATCGCTCCATCGATCGTCCTGAACATTTGTATGTCAAAGGCGACAGATGCAGGTTTTTCGGCTGCGTATGAGGTTCCCCTGAGCTGACGCCAGCGGTACAGATAACCGACAACAACAACGTCTGCCTGCAGCTCTTCACCCACCTTACGCAGAATATCAGGAACGGTAGCTTTTAATGACTCAGTCGCATTTCTGAGAAAAATTCCTCCAACCCTCTCTGTTGAATAAACTTCCAACTGCGGATACTGCCTGAGATGCTCCATATACAGGGTTTCCACCCCTTTTTCAGGAGCTTCGGCCGGCTGGTCCATGCGGAACGACCCGGCCAGGAGGGGATTGCGGGCATACTGGATATTGATATCTTCACGATTAACCTTCTGAAAGGGAACCACTGCGATGCGTTTGAAAACAAGGCCTTCGGCTGACTTGGAAACCATGTTGTCAAAAGGTGTGCATCCCCCAATGGCACCGAAAATGAATATGAAAATAAAGAGCTGCAAACACCGGAATAAATTCGCTTGCATTTCCGAAAGCATCTCCCTTCTGAAATTTCTTTGATTAATTAGTTTCCGCCCGGAAAGGGCTCTTTTCCGCTCTAGCTGTGTCGATCTGCGGTATTGCTTGTGCGACGTACGAAAAGTACGCCTCCGCACAATCCCTTGATCTCCTTGCCAGAACGTAAAATAACCACTTTCCAATCCGGAAACCGATAATTTCGGCATCCGGAGTTTCCGGATGGACACTTTATGCTGCGACTACAGGCATCCTTTGGTGGAAAGAATGCCTTCGATCCTGGAATCACATGTTACCGCTTCTCCCAGCGCCCTGGCAAAGGCCTTGAAAACAGCTTCCGCCATGTGATGGTAGTTGTTGCCGTAAATCAAGCTAATGTGCAGCGTAATTCCGCTTTGATCGGAAAATGCCTTGAAAAACTCTTTAAGAAGCGCAGGATCAAAACCGCCGATGTTCTTGTTCCCGAACTTGACCGAGTAAACAAGATATGGTCTTCCCGAGATATCCAGAGCCACTAAGGCCAGGCTTTCATCCATGGGAACAACGGCAAAACCGTAACGGCGTATGGCCATCTTGTCACCGAGAGCTTTTTTAACCGCTTTTCCAAGGCAGATGCCGATGTCCTCTACCAGGTGATGATCATCAATTTCCGTGTCGCCTTTGCTTTTCACGGATAGATCAAAATGGCCGTGGCGGCTGAACAGATTGAGCATGTGGTCCAGAAAGGGAACCGTTGTTGAGATGCTGCCTTTGCCGGCGCCATCGAGATCAATTTCAATGGATATATCGGTTTCGGTAGTTTTTCTCCTGATTTTTGCCTTTCTTGCCATCTTTCCTGCCTTTCAGATAACCTTGTTCAAAGGGTATTCAATGATTCCTTCCGCTCCTGCTTCCTTGAGGAGAGGGATAAGGTCCCTGACGATGTTGCTGCCGATGATGGTTTCAACAGCATACCACTCTTCCGAATAAAGGCTCGATATGGTAGGCGCCTTTAATGAGGGCAGGAGCAGGATAACTCTGCCCAGGTTTTCCTTGGATACGTTCAATTTCAATCCGACTTTTCCCATTGCCAGAAGCGATCCGTTAAGCAGGGTCCTGATTTGTTCAATCTTTTGGCGCTTCCAGGAGTCGTTCCAGGCGTCTTTGTTTGCTATCAACTGGGTATTCGTTTTCATCAACTCGTGTACTATTCTCAACTTGTTGGCTTTGATTGTTGTGCCTGTTTCTGTGACTTCGACAATGGCATCAACGAGTCCCTCGACTACCTTTGCTTCCGTTGCGCCCCAGGAAAACTCGACATGGACATCGATGTTCATTTCCTTGAAATATCTTTTGGTGAAACTTACCAGTTCAGTAGATATTTTTTTCCCCTTGAGATCCTCAAGCTTCTGGATCGGCGAATCCTCACGCACGACGAGTACCCAGCGGGCCTGCTTGGCGGACGTCTTTGAATAAATAAGATCCTGCACTACCTGGACGCTGGAATCGTTTTCGATAATCCAATCCCTGCCGGTAAGACCGAGATCCAGCGTTCCGTCCTCAACGTATCTTGACATTTCCTGGGCCCTTACCAGAGTACAGGAGATTTCATCGTCGTCGATATCAGGAAAATAGCTTCGACTGTCATATGAAATTCGCCAACCTGCCCGTTTAAACAGGTCAACGGTGCTTGCTTCAAGACTTCCCTTGGGGATTCCCAGTTTCAATACGCTCATTTATATACATCCTTCGGATCGAATAGAGGGCGGCCGATAACCTCAACTTCTCCTCTGTTAAGCCTCCGGTAAAAGCAGGATCGGTATCCTGTGTGGCAGGCAGCTCCCCCTATTTGTGTTATTTTTATAACGATGGCATCTCTGTCGCAATCTATCAGTATGTCCTTCACAATCTGATAGTTGCCGGAAGTCTCCCCCTTTAGCCACAGTTCATTCCTGGATCTGCTCCAATATGTGGCTTTCCCGGTCTCCAGGGTCTTCAACCAGGCATCACGATTCATATAGGCGACCATCAATACCTCGTTGGTATCACTGTCCTGGGCTATGACCGGTATCAGTCCGCCACTCTTTTCAAAATCAGGTTCAATGGGCATTAAATGTCCTTTCAGAGGGGTAACTGTCTAAAGTTAATAATGATAGTTTAAAAAAACGTTTTTATCAAGCTTTTTTCCCCTTAATAAAGACGCATTTTTTTCTTTACAAATAAATATTCATTATGTATGAGACACACCCTAAATTTAATTTTGCCCAGTTAGCTTCCATCCGGAAGCCAGGTAACACCATGAGGTGGAAAGATGCCCATGAAACCGGAAAAACTGCTTTACTTTAGAAATATGCTGATCGCGAAGATCAATGATCTTCTTGAAGAGGCGGAAAAAACCGTATCCGAAATGACGGACAGCAAAGAGAACTTCCCCGATCCGACGGACAGAGCATCTCTTGAATCGGACAGAAATTTCGAGCTCCGCATTCGTGACAGGGAAAGGAAGCTTATTTCGAAGATGCAGGAAGCCATCAAGAGAATAGATGACGGCACTTACGGGATATGTGAATCATGTGGCGGGCCCATTTCCGAGAAAAGGTTAATGGCAAGACCTGTTACGACCTCCTGCATCGAATGCAAAACCAAGCAGGAAAAGATAGAGAAGCTCAAAGGCGAATAGACAAGTGGCAGAGAGCCCTGTCTTGATTGCACTAATAAACACATCCAACTTTTTCTCATCGAGAGTTCGTCTGTCAAGGTAAAGACCCTCCCGGAGTATTGATCTTTTATTTTGTTTCCGTCCGGAAAGGGCTCTTTTCCGCTCCGGCTTTGTCGATCTGCGGTATTGCTTGTGCGACGTACATTATGTACGCCTCCGCACAATCCCTTGATCTCCTTGCCGGAACGAAAAATAACCTCTTTCCAATCCGGAAACCGAAAGTTTCAGCATCCGGAGTTTCCGGATGGAAACTATTTCGGCCGTAACCGACAAGCGGTCAAAAGGACCAGATCAGATGTTCGTAAGTGTCGTCACCAACATCCCATCAGATAAGACGTTCACCTATATAGTGCCTCTGGAGATGGCTCAAAGCATAGCTGTCGGAAAACGCGTCCTCGTCCCGTTTGGAAAGCGGCGGGTAACAGCATATATAGTTGGCGTCATGCAAACGTCACCGCTGGAAAAACTCAAAGAGATAATACGTATCCTTGATGATGAGCCTCTCTTTGGCGAAGCTGACCTGCTCTTTTTCCGGTGGGCATCAGACTACTATCTGTATCCTCTCGGCATGACCATTCATGAAATATTACCATCGGGGACGTCTCAAAAAAGCGGAATACAGGTTTGCCTTTATGTCTTGCATGACTCTGACAGAGCCACCCTTAATCCGACTCAAAAAGCCATCCTGGAGTTGATTGAACAAGCACCCGCGGGTGTGCCGGTTAAGCGTATTTATAAAATGTTTACCCGTAAAAAAGCAGTGGCTGAATTAAAGGCGATGGAAAAAAAGGGGATGATCATTTTGCAGGATCATCTGAGCAGGCCTGCAGTCAATGCCATAAAAGATAAGGTTTTCAGCTTCAATGCGTCATTCGCTCATATTTCTTTAACGGAAAAACAGTTACGACTGACAGAGTATATTCGAAGTGAAGGCTGCGTTTCCATGAGTATCCTGAGAGAGAAGTTTGCCAACCCCTCTCCCGTCCTCAAGGCACTTGAGAAGAAGGGAGTCCTGTCGGCAAGCGAGGAGGATGTTTTCCGCAGCCCTGATTTCTCGCAGCCTGTGACAAGAACCGGCGAGGGCATAGTTTTAAATCAAGACCAGACAGCTGCGGTATCTGAGATTGCAAAGGCCATCGATACAAAGAAGTATTCACCTTTCCTTCTTCACGGTGTGACGGGCAGCGGCAAGACCGAAGTTTATCTCAGGGCGATTGAGCAGGTCCGCAAACAGGGAGATAGTGCGATCTATCTTGTTCCTGAGATCGCGCTGACTCCCCAGCTGATAGAAAGGGTAAGCTCCAGATTCGGTGTAAATGATATAGCTGTTATCCACAGCGGCATTTCTCGCCCCATTCGCTACGACCAGTGGCGGCAGATCCAGAGAGGTGCTATAACTCTGGTTGTCGGTGCCCGGTCGGCACTGTTCGCGCCCGTGAAAAATCTGCGTCTTATCATTGTCGATGAGGAGCATGACAGTTCCTATAAACAGGACGACCGCATGCGCTACAACGCCCGCGATCTTTCGCTGGTCAAGGCGAAACAGCAATCGGCGGTTGTTATATTAGGGTCGGCCACTCCCGCAGTCCATACTTACTACAATGCCGCCCGTAAGAAATATCACTATCTGATTTTGCCGAGCAGGGTTGAGAACCGAAGATTGCCGCATGTCTCCGTTGTCGATATGAAGACCCAGCAGGACGAAAAAGGAAAAACACCGGTATTCTCTTCATGTCTCGGTGATGCTCTGAAGGAAACCGTCGGAGAAAGAAAGCAGGCGCTGCTCTTCCTCAATAGAAGAGGTTATCACACATATATATTCTGCTCCGATTGCGGTCATGTATTTAAATGCCCCAACTGTGAGCTTTCTCTTACCTTCCATGCCGGGCGTTCCATCTTGAAATGCCACACCTGTGACTATCACACGGCTAAGCCGTCTGTGTGCCCTTCGTGCCGGTGCGAGCGAATAGTGAATTATGGCGCGGGAACCGAAAAATTGGAAAAAGAGGTGGCAAAACTTCTGCCGGAAGCACGGATTGCGCGCATGGACAGAGATACCACATCTCGTCCGGGAGAATACGAAAAGATTCTTGATTCCCTGCGCAGACGGAATATCGATGTCCTGGTGGGAACCCAGATGATTACTAAAGGACATGATTTTCCGGATATAACGCTTGTAGGCATTATCTCCGCCGATGTGGGTTTGAATATTCCGGATTTTCGGGCAGCCGAAAGGACATTTCAGCTATTGACACAGGTTTCCGGAAGAGGGGGGCGAGGCGATAATCCGGGCAGGGTTATTATCCAGACATTCAATCCTGAACACTACGCCGTCGTCCGTGCGCAAAAACATGACTACGATGGTTTCTATACGGATGAATTGCCGCTGCGAAAAACCCTCTTCTATCCGCCGTTCTCAAGGATCATAAGCCTTCGCATAAGCGCGACGGATCAAAGGCTGGGAAAGCAGGGTGCGGAAAAAATCGGAGCTGCAGCAAGGGAATTGGCCGGTCAGCTGAACAGTGAAGACACGATTGAAATTGTGGGGCCCGCGGAAGCTCCCATTGCGAAAATCAAAGGAAGGTTCCGATGGCAGTTGCTTCTGAAATCTCAGAATTCACATCTTCTGCATGAACTGGCTAGAGGTGTTATAGAGAGAGTGCACGATACACGTTTGCGGATTAAGGTTGACGTTGACCCGCTCAACTTCATGTAGCCTCCGGTTCTGAATCAGAACGCTAGCGGCGTTGGCATCGTCATCGGCTCCTCGACGTACTTGTGTGTACGACTGCGTCGCCTCCTCCTCGCCGCCTTGCTATCTTCTGATTGAGAACCGGAGTATTTAAAAAGGGATCTTTTTCGCCCCGGCTGAGCCGATTTATGGGTATTGCCGGTGCACAAAGAGTTTTGCGCGGCTCAGAATATTTTTTCGACATGAGTCATATAGGCAACCCAGGCCCTGCCAGATGAAAAAATATTTGATTCACCGCTTGCAAAATCCTTCTGAAGAAGAAAAGGGATTAACCGTAATCGGCTAATCCCTTGATTTTCATGGTAGGCGGTACTGGGATTGAACCAGTGACTTCTACCGTGTGAAGGTAGCACTCTCCCGCTGAGTTAA
>CAZLFA010000085.1:0-13754 GCA_964558665.1 uncultured Syntrophaceae bacterium | reverse complement strand
TACTCGATTTCACAGATGGCACATGGACGATTTTAGATTATTTTGGACAGCATTGTTCTAATTTAATGTCAAAATTTTAAACACAAAATATTTTTGATTTGTCACCCGATAATCAATGATACCATAAGGGCAGAACAGCCGTCTTTTGGGGAAGCAGCCGGCATTATCCGCGGACACCGATAAACGTGCCTACTGAAAAGGACATCATCTTCTGTCCGGAGTTGGTGGATGATGGAGTAGATTTGTGCTATAGACAATACCGGTCAACAGGAAACCCCGAATACTGAACCTTCGGGTTTTCTTAAAGGAAGTTACAGAGATGAAAAAACGCTTATTCGCCATATGGATTGCGGTATGGCTGCCGCTTATCACGGCACCCGCCTTTGCCGCTGAAACCGGCGGCCTGCAAAACGACGTCAAAGTTCCGGTCGGCAGCAGTCAGGTGTTAACCGCAGACAGCAAGGACAAAGAGACCAGGGAGAAGGGGAAGCCGGAAAATCTGACAGGCGCCGCTGCGGCCCATCGGAAGGAACTGGAACAACTGCAGAGAATGGAGAGGGAAGCTGATGAAGCCGGGAAACGTGAGCGTGCGGAGATTACCAGGCAAGAGATAAAGCTTGTCGAGCTGAACAGGCAGATCGATGATATGAAGGGCAAATTCTGGTTAAAAAGCAAGCTGCCTGATATGGTTAAACAAAAGGAGCAGCAGGTAAAACATCTGGACAATCTGCGTACGGGGCATAAAGCGGCTGAAGCGAAACGGCGCCGGGAGATCGCGCAGTTCAGGGACGAGGTTAAAAAAAACCTGATACGACAGGTCAGCACGGACCTGACCGAATATCAAAAAGCTGTCTCGTCCAAGCATGAAGGGGACATGAAGGCGGCGGCCTGGGCGGCAATGACAGTCAACTATCCGGAAGCTGAAGGGGTGAAAACGGATGACATCGATGGTTTTTTAAAAGTACTGGGGTTAACTCGTTTTGGCGGTGAAATCGTCACCATCGAATACATGATGGGCGAGATTGCCAGGGTAACCTACATTGATCCGCGTACAGGTCTCATGTGGCCGAAAAAAGATAACGGTTCAGACATCACCTGGCTGGATACAAAGAACTACTGCAGGAATTACCGTCTGGGAGGGTTTAATGACTGGCGCCTGCCGACGCAGTCCGAGCTGGCAGGCTTATATGATGCCCGCAAAAGTTATCAGGCTGCCCAGCGCAACTATAACGTCCATATAACAAACATGGTCCAATTAACAACCTGCTGTCTGTGGGCGTCGGATTCTCAAGGTTCCGAGGGCGCCGTTTTCGATTTCAGCTATGGCACCCGCTTCTGGCTCACCAAGACTTACAGCTACGGCTACCGGGTTCTTCCCGTGCGTAAGGTAAATGAGGCCGTCATTCAACCGTCCCCCGCGGTCCCGCGCCGGTAGTCCCTCTTTATTTCAGCAGACTATTCTATTATTGTATAATGTACGTTGCACAAGCAATACCGCAGATCGACACTTCATATTATTCCGGTTCTCAATCGGGGATGATAGCAAGGCAGCAACCTCCCCCTGCACCCCCTCAGAGAGGGGGACAAAGGCAACGCAGTCTTACATTTAACCCAGATTACGCAATAGAACGTATAGGCATTTGGATAAGTGAATATTATCCTGGTCAAAGGGGTTTTCAAGCGGCGAATCAAATATTTTTCTTGTGAAAAATATTCTGAGCCGCGGGAAGCCTCTTTGACCAGGATGCCAAAGGGTATGACTTTTTTTATTGCGGAATCTGGGTTTAATAAATATCGTAGGGGCGGGTTTTTAAACCCGCCTTTCTTCGACGACGAAGCCAACGCAGCCAGCGCTCCGATTCAGAACCGGAAACTATTCTATTTTGTCCATTTCCTTATATGCCTGCAGCTCGATAGCATCCAGAATGCTGTCGTACTGGTCTTTTTCAAAGATTCTTCGCATCTCCCATTTATTGCCGTCCTTCTTCTCTGTAATAACGGACAGGGTAACCTCTGTCTCCTTCCAGTTCAGCTTTTTCACCCGCGCTATGCTCTTGCTTCGCCAATCGTCCTGTATGATATACTCCGTCACCACTTCATGCTTATCTTCCTTGATGGTGGCCTCGCCCATGGCCTTGTCCTTAAAGACCCTGGCAATGGCACGCAGGAGGACCTTTTCCTTTGCGTCATACACGCGGGTAAATTCGTCAGGCTTGGTGATGAGATCCCCGGACTTCGTGCAGGACATCATAATCAACACGCTTATCAAGGCAATTGCCAACCGGACAAAAATGACATACTTTGAAGTATTCATATCATGGCCCTTTTCTGTTTGAAGTTGCAATACATTGGTGACAGAAATAAATATTATCACGCAGTTAAATACATTATCAGAATAATATGATTTTAGCGAGTCCAAAATATATCCGGAAATAAATATGCCTTGACAACGGCATGCCGTTGTAAGAAACTGTAGCCGAAGTTAAGATTGAGGAGGTGAAGCTGATGAAAAAGATGGTATTGCTGATCGTGACGGTTTTGTTAATTGTATCGGCCGCAACTGTCGGCTTTGCGGGCAAGGATGAAGGTCCATGCTGTCCTCCCGACAAAGTTGTGACAAGCCTGGATGCCGAGTAATGAAACTTTGAAATCCCCCTTCTGAAAGCCCTGTCTGACAGGGCTTTCCTTTTTGAGACGCCGCCGGGATATGAAATTCCCATTAGCCGCAATTGTGTTCATCTTCCATCTTGTCTTCGTTCACTCGTCACTGAACGCATCGGAACCACCGTCTCTCCAGCAGACAATTCAGAAAAAGTCACAGTCCGGTAAAAAAGCCTTAAGGTCTTACATCCGCTCCAACAAGGATAAATTCGACAGCCGGTTTGTCACCGCCATGGCGGAGCAGGCTCTTGCAGACCGTGATGAAAAGACATTGCTCCTGGCGATAACCGTTGCCGAAGATACAGGAGATTTAACGGCCAGGGCAAACTGCTACGAAGCGGCAGGCAGATACTACTACTTTGTAGCCGATAACGACAGGGCATGGCAATTCTTCGATAAAGCGCTGGCCATCTACAATAAGAGCGGTGATGAAAACGGCCGGGGCAAGACCTACTCGGGAATGGCTGAGGTCCTCTTTCGCCGGGGCAGAAACAGCGAAGCGCTTGCACACCATGACACGGCTCTCGCTATTTTTGTAAAGACGGGAAACATTGGCGGGCAGTCCCTTGTCTATCTCAAGCAGGGGCGGATCATGTACTTTATGGACGAGTACAGCAGAGCCCTGGAACTTTTTGACAAGGCCATACCGCTGCTGGAGAAGGCAAATGACATTTCCGGGCTGGGAGAGGCATACCTTAACAAAGGTATCCTCTTTTTTTACCAGGGCAAGATCGACGAAGCGGCAACTTTCCTCGACAGGGCTCTTTCCTTCTACAAAAAGTGCGGCGACAAATTCGGCGAAGGAAGGGTCTATGAACACAGGGCCAAGGTGCTCCAGGGAACAGGCCGCATAGAGGAGGCAATGAAAAGCTATGAAACGGCGCTCAGCCTCTTCAAGGCCGTCAATTACCCGATAGGGCAGGCCAACATCCATGTCATTCACGGCGAAATATACCTTGTAACCGGCGACACCGACAAGAGCATAGAGATGTTCAAGCGGGCCTTGTCTCTTTACGAGAAGGGAAACTCCAAACTCGGACTTGCCAATGCGCACTGGTGCCTCCTGCATGCATACTACATGAAGGGCGACTACGGCCTTGCCCTTGAATCATACCGCAAGGCGGCCGACCTTTACACGGAGGTCAGCTCCAGCATGGGACTGGGCGACGTTTACTGGCCGGCGGGAAACATCTATCGTCTGCGCAAGGAGACGGCCAAGTCCCGCGAGCTTTATGAAAAAGCCCTTGATGCTTATGCAAAGGCGGACTACGTCTCGGGCCGCGGACAGGTTTACCTGAGCATGGGCGATCTTTACGCGGATACCGGCGACGAAGAACAGGCGCTGCAGTTCTATGAGCGGGCGCATGATCTGTTCGAGAAATCCCTGAACATCGATTCCCGCGCCTATGCGCTTCTGAGAAAGGCGCCCCTCATAGCAAAGAAGGGACGCACAGAAGAGGCCGCATCCCTTTACGACCAGGCCATGTCGCTGCTCGAAAAGGTGCGCAGACAGACCGGCCTGCCCGAGATGAAAAAGACCTACCTGGAGAAGGTCTACGGCGATTATGAAAACGCCGCCATCTTCATGATTCAGAACCGCTTCCGGGAAAAGGCGTTCCGCTATGCCGAGAGCATGAACGCCCGGGTTTTCCTGGATCAGCTCGCGGAGGGCCTGGTTGATCTGGAAAAGGGCATCGATCCCGATTTAAAGAAAAGGCGCGACGGCATCGAGCAGGAGATGTCCCTGATCGTCAACCGGATTCAGAAGACGGGCAAGGATCAGGCGGACAGCGGGGCAGCGATCAGGAACCTGCAGAAGCGGCACCGGGAGCTGGAAAACAGTCTCGGCGAAGTCAGGAGGCTCATCAGGCTGAAGAATCCGCTCTATTCATCCGTTCAGTACCCGGAACCGATCACAGTCGGAGAACTGCAGAGCAGCGTGCTCAGGCAGGACGAAATCGTCCTCGAATACTTTCTGTCGAAAAGCGGTGTCTACTGCTTCGTTATCGGCAAGGACACCTATGAAATCGTCAGGCTGGATACGAGCGTCAATGAACTTGAAAGGGACATACATCTCCTGACGGGTGGCATGAACAGCGCTTCCGAAGTACAAAGACAGATTGCCCGGAAGAGCAGATTTCCGAGAGCACAGGCTGTGAAGCTGTATGAAACACTGCTCAAGCCTGTGGAAAAATACGCGGGGGGCAAAACCGTCATCATCGTGCCGCACGGAGCGCTTTCTCTCCTTCCCTTCGAAACGCTGATGATCAAAACGGACGAAGGCTTTTCGTTTGTCATGGATTCATACAGCATCAAGTACGTACAGTCCGCCTCGGTGCTGGGGATTCTCCGCAGCCGGTATAAAAAGGACGGTGCCGGCAGCCGCTTCATCGGCTTCGGCGACCCTGTCTATGATTATGAAAACTACAAGGCGAAAAAACCGGAAATGGGCAGCGAAACAAGGGACATCCGGCGGAAAGGAACTGCCGAATCGCCCTCCAGAAGCCTCTTTGCCGATGCTGACTGGCGCTTCGACCGGCTTGTCGGCAGTGGCGAGGAGGTCAGGGAGATTCAGTCCATCTTTTTGAAAAACGGTCACAACGCAAAAATAATGCTGCGACTGGACGCTAAAGAAAATTTTGCAAAAACAAAAGATATGATAGAATACGGCTATATTCATTTCTCGTCGCACGGCATCCTGAACGACAGGTATCAGGCGATTGTCCTGAGCCGGATACCGGGCGACAGCGAAGACGGATACCTGACCCTCGGCGAGATTATGAACAGCCGTTATAACGCTCATCTCGTCGTGCTGTCTGCATGTCAGACAGGATTGGGCAGGATAGAGCGCGGCGAAGGCGTTACCGGACTGACGAGGGCTGTCATGTACGCGGGCAGTTCCGCGGCGGTGGTCAGCCTCTGGAGCGTCAGCGACGAGGGCACGAAGGAACTGATGATCAGATTCTACGAGGGAATGATCACCAAAGGCATGACCGGGGAAGAGGCGCTTCGCGCTGCAAAGCGGGGCATGCTGGCGGACAGAAGCTTCCATCATCCCTATTTCTGGTCGGCATTCATTATGTACGGGGAGTGAGGAGTTGAAAATGAAAAGATTCGCAATAAGGCTGGCGGCATTTTCTGTTGTACTTTCACTCTGCATGCTGCCCGTTATTTCCGGCGCCCAGGAGAGTGCAAAGAGTCCGGCGACGAAAAAGATATCCGGCTACATATGGGGCATCCTGCTGAAACTCAAGCCCCGCTCCAACGACACCTACTACAGAGTCACGGCGGTCGTCGGCGTCAGGGGATTCAGCACGGCTTTGCCATATGAGAAATCGGCCTTCCGGTTCGGCGCCCTTGCCGCAGAGCTCCAATTCGCTGAAGACACCAAAGACGAACAACATGCAAAGAAAACGGCAGCGCTGATCACCGAGGGACTTAAGCAGGCGGACATCGTTCTGCCGTCCGGAGATGCCCCGCTGCCGGCTGAAAAGCTTAACACCGCTATTGAGAATTTTGTCAAAGATAAAAAACTGGATGATTTTTATCAGTTCGGCCAATGGGTCGGGTCGCTGCACATGGCGCTTCTTTCCGTCAGGGACGGGCATATGGATGCCGCTTCGGAACTCCTCGGCATAAACAGCCGGGCGGGCTACTTCCTGGACATGATGAAGAAGAAGGACATGCCGCCGGGCATCATTAATAATCTCAGGAAGCTCGAAAGAATGAAAAACAAATCCGCCTTTACTGATAGAGATGTCAAGGATGCCATAGGTTGCCTGGAAAATATAATCCTGCTTTTAGGATGAGGTAAAAAATGAAAGTCACTATAACGAAATGCATCATGGTCTTTGTCATGCTGTTGCTTGTTCTTCCCGCGCAGGCACAGGACAGCCCCAGAGACAGCGCCGCCTGGTGGCGAAGCCAGTACGGTGAAGTCACGCCGAAGGAAGATCCGCTGGTCGGAAAGGCCAGAAAGATTTTTGACCGTGTGATGGCCGCGGCGGACAAGAACAGCAAACGCATACCGGAGCTCGTCATCATCAAATCGGGAGGCGATCCCTATGCAGCAGCCATAAGGGACGGCGGCATCATCCTGACACAGGGCGCTCTCAAACTTTGCTACAAGGACGTGGATCAAAGAAAGGGGGATTCACGCCTCGCGTTCGTCATGGGGCACGAGCTTTCACACCAGGCAAAGGACGATTTCTGGCATATGGCCGCATTCTCCGCCGTCAAGGAGTTTGCCGCGGATGAAAAGATCAAACAGGCATTAATTGGATATCTGGAAAAGACCACAGACGTCGGTGACAAGAAGACGGCCAGAGACGTTGCCAAGCGCAAGGAGTTGGAGGCCGACGCATACGGGATGTTATACATGTCCATGGCGGGATACGACCCGAAAATGGTCATAGACCAGGACGGGACAAACTTCTTTCAGGACTGGGTATCGCAGATCACAGGCAAGGTGGCCTATGATGATCCCGATCACCCCGCTCCCCAGGAAAGGGCACAGTTTGTAAGATCACAGCTCGTTGCTGTCGCCGAAGATTTGAGCCTCTTCAGCTTCGGAGTGCGCCTCTATCAGATAGGCAGCTACGATTTCGCCATCGCCCTGCTTGACAAGTTCAGGGAAAAATATCCCAGCCGCGAGGTCTTCAGCAACATCGGTCTTAGCTACTTTCAGCAGGCGATGGGAACCCTGGCGGAATGCGACAGGAAACTGCCCGTCCGTTTCAAGCTGTCAACCATTCTCGATATGGACACGCTGGCAACCAGATTTGTCACCAGGGGACAAAAGGGAATGATGGAAAAGAGGATGGAGATCGGAGAAAAAAAAATCCTCGGTCCACCTCCTTCCTGCTTCGAGAATGAGGAATATAAAGACCGGATGGACAAATCGGTCAAGCGCATCAAGGAGGCCGTGGCAAAGGACCCCTTTTACGTTCCTGCAATGATAAACCTCTCCTCGGCCCATATCATGATGCAGCAGTATCTGGAGGCGAAGGTCATACTCAAGAATGCGCTCAGGATCAGTAAAAGCAATGTCCATGTTCTTAATAACAGGGCAATCGCCGATTATCTGGAAGAAAGAGAATCGGGTGAGAACAAACCGGCCGGTCCCTTGTCCGCGCTCAAGAAAACCTCAGGGCAAAAGCCGGCCTTCAGCAGCGCGCTTTACAACATAGCCACCATGCAGATGGAAACCGGCGATAACGAATGGAAGAAAAATCTTCAGGCGTTTATCAAAATGGAACCGGGTGGCATCTATGCAGCGGAGGCGCGGCGGCGGCTCGGCATAACAACTTCTGACAGAGATGCACTGCTGACCAAACCGTCACCGAGGCCGCCGGTAATGACCGGAGAGGTGGGCTCGGACACAGCAAAATTACTTAAAGGAATGAGAATAAAAGATGTGACGATAGGCGATAACCGCTTTGAAATATATGAGAGCAAGGACATAAAGCTGCTTATCGTCAATGGATCAGTGGAGGTAATCATAACCGATGTGGAAAAGCCCGGAGACGTAACCGAATTTGAAAAGACCTATGGCAAACCGTTCCGCATTGTAGAGCATGTTTCCGGAAGAACGCTGGTTTACAGGAATTTTGCCGCCGACATTGTTGACGGCAAAGTGAGGCAGTTGATCTATTTCGACAAACTGGGAATTTAGAATTAACGGGAGGGCAGGTCTATGAAAAAAACGATACTTTTATCCGGGATGATTATTTTCATGATGTTTTTCATTCATGATGCAAAAGCGGCTTGCCTTTCTGAAGCCTGCTACAAGCAGTCCATAGGCAACCTGTTCCCTGAAGCAAGAACCGACATCAAAAGCGGCAAACTGGCAAAGCCGAAAACGCTTGCAGCGGCCGTCGGCAGTAAGTCGCGTTCCTCTTACGGGTTTGCATCCGGTGTGTCCAAGGAAAAAGGATCTTTCATCCTCGGTCTTCTGCTGATGGATCTCAGTGTTTACACCGCTGCCGAGGATATGAACGGAGCGAAAACCATCACAGGGGCTCTCGCTGACAGCTTTAAAAATCTCCAGGCACCGGCAACGCTGATAACATCGACCGCCAAGGTAAATGAAGCCGTTCTCGCCGGAGCCAATGGAAAAGTACTGGATATGATCATGCCTGTGATCGAGCCTTTCATTTATGATTATATCAGCAGGGAAGGCAGGGAGATCTATATGCGGTTCGGTTTCTGGGTGGAAACCGCGAGGCTTTTCCTCCTGCAGAGAGATAAGGATGTCGCCGCCGACTTCCTTAAAAGCCAGATGGGCGCATTGGGAGCAGTCTATTTCAACGAGGCATTGAAAAATGATGATCTTCCCAAGGGCGTGAAGACTTCCCTCAAGAAGATTGCCGATCTTTCCTTCAAGGAAAACGTGGGTGCGGGTGACGTTTCAGCGGCGCTTATGGCGGTTACGACGATATACGAACTGATGATTTAATTTTACACGGCGCTGTTTTTATCATGCCTTCTTATTCCCGTTGCAGGAAGTTGCCATCATCCTGCCGTGTTTACTGCAGGCGACAAGCGCCATCACCGCCGCGGAGGCAAGACGTGTGCGCACCGAGTCGGCACGGCTGGTCAGGATGATCGGCACTTTAGCTCCGAGCACAATGCCGGCGCTCTCCGCTCCCGCCAGATATGTCAACTGCTTGTAAAGCATGTTTCCCGCCTCCAGGTCGGGGACCAGAAGGATATCAGCTTCTCCTGAAACAGGAGATGTAATCCCCTTGACCCTGGCCGCCTCCTTACTGATGGCGTTATCGAAGGCCAGGGGACCGTCCAGGATCCCGCCCCTAATCTGGCCGCGGCCGGCCATCTTGCAAAGCGCCGCCGCATCCAGCGTCGATTTTATCTTCGATGTCACCGTCTCAACCGCGGAGAGGATGGCCACTTTGGGAGTTTCTATGCCCAGTATCTGTGCAAGTTCTATCGCGTTCTGAACAATGTCCGTCTTGTCCTCCAGGTTTGGATATATGTTGATTGCCGCGTCTGTCAGCAGCAGCATGCGCGAATAAGCCGGGACGTCAAGAACGAGGACATGGCTGACTCGCCGGGGAGTTCGCATTCCCGATGTCGACGCTACAACCGCCCCCATCACTTCATCGGTATGGAGGCTCCCCTTCATCAGGGCATGCGCCTCATCCATCTGCGCCAACTGGACACCCTTTTCCGCTGCGGCATGACTGTGAGGAACATCAATAAAACGGTAGGGGCTGATGTCAATGCCTTCCTTAGCGGCAAGATCAAACAGCTTCGCCCGCGGCGCAATCAATATCGGTTCGATAAATCCCCGCATTGCCGCTTCCAGGGCGCCCACAAGAGAATCACGGTCGCAGGGATGTATAACGGCACAAGGGACAGGGGAAATTTTCTCACATGCCTTGAAAATATCTATAAATGCATCACCCCGTCGCATTGCAATCTTTGGCGGCGCCAGTTCCGAATAGGAGATGCGTTTTGTTGGTGCCGCCACGGTAATCGTGCCGGATACCAACCGTTCTCCCCGCTGATTTACACATGAACCGTCGAAGACAACTACAGAGCCCGCCGTCTGTTTCTTTTTTACAGCTATCGTAGCCGTAATCATGTCTCCCACGGCTATATATCCATCAAATGTCATATCCTTTCTCATGATCCTTGATCCCGGTCCAGGCAAACGGGAACCTATCAGGACAGAGAGGAATGTTGATGCGCCTGCGGCTTCGGTTATCTCTGCACCGGACTTTTCGCCTGGCACGCTGTCCTTCAGATGGAATGTGTCGACATCTCCCGAGCCAAGCGCCAGAAGGTCGATATGCGTCTGAGTCAACATCTGATCCGTTGATGCCGACATCCCGACCTTAAGCTCATCAAAAGTTACATTGGTCAAAGCATCCATTCGTTAATGCCTTTCCTCAAGCCTGCCGTGCCTGCTTGAATAATATTTTTTGTTTTTGATTATTCCCCCGGGACTAGGTAGTCGGATAAGTGAATATTAATCCTGTCAAAGAGGTTTTCAAGCGACGAATCAAATATTTTTTCTGTGAAAACTATTCTGAGCTGCGGAAAGCCTCTGTGACCGGTGCGCCAAAGGGTATTACTTTTTATTGCTTAATTTGGGATAAAAGATTGCTGTCCTGTCTTCTCAGTATAGATACAATACCGTTACATGTCAATGTGGTAAATGGGGAGGTAAATGGGATCATTCATTGACGTTCCCGACATATTTTTCTATAATCGCGATCAGGAAGCCGGACCTATAGACAGAAAGGAGATCAAATGGTTCAGCGGGTGTTTCTTGTCATCAACGCCATATTGGGGGCTGTCTGCCTTGTATCGGGGCTCATCTGCAGCTTCGGCAAATCAGCAGCGAAGGACGGCGTCTGGATCTTGTTCCTGCTTGCTTTCTGCTTTCTTACATCCGCCATCGGGCTTTTCATCGGCAAGCGGTTTTTTGCCGTCCTTGCGGCGATTCCGATGATCTGCCTGTCCCTGTTTTACATTCTCATCCTGCTCATCGGAGGCTGGGCATGGGGACCAAGCAATGAATCAACGGTAAATATGTTAATCCTGGGTGGAATGGCTGTAATCGCCTGGGAAATTGCCAACATCATTGTAACAAAAAATCGAAAAATCAATGACCCGGGCAAGGAGGAGAATCTTTGAAACAGCCCTGTTTTAAGTTGCGGGAGACCGGGCTTGACCGGAACAAACCTTTCCGCGTCTCCAATCCCTTTATCGTAAACCATCACCTGCCATATTTCTGATTCCGGACCGGCAATGGAGATATATCTTGGACAAAATCAGTGAACATCTTTTGGAAGTCAGCAAATATGAAGGCACTGGATACCGTCCCCTGATCGATTATGACCGGTGGCGCGTGGCTGTCCTGCGCTTCTGCGACGACCTTCTGCCGGAACGCATCGACCGGATGCAGCGCCACAATGAAACGGATGAGGTATTCGTGCTTCTTGAAGGCCTCTGTATCCTGTTCATCGGGGAGGGAACGGATACTGTCACCCACATCGATGCCGTTGACATGGAGCCGCTGAAACTCTACAACGTCAAGCGCGGGGCATGGCACAGCCACACTTTGAGCCGGGATGCATCAGTCCTGATTGTGGAGAACCGGGACACTACAGTCGAAAACTCGCCGAAGGTTGCCCTGAACGAAGAACAGCGCCGGAGGATCATTACACTGGCGAATGAACTGCGGCATGTTTAATCTGTCACGCAGGTTCTAAATCAAAGAGGATATCAAGATGTCACCCTCCCCCTGCACCCCCTCAATGAGGGGGACAAGAGCAACGCAGTCGTAAATTTAATAAATATCGTAGGGGCGGGTTTTAAAACCCGCCCTTCTTCGACAACGATGCCGACACAGATAACGTTTTGATTCAGAATAGGCATCAAACGACTACGGCGCGGTCGAAAGCCCTCAGGGTGTGTTCCCTGGGTATCAGCGCCGTCTTCATCTGTTCCGTAAGTTCCTGGATGCCGAACCACTGGCCGGAAGCGGCAATCACCGTCTCAAAGCTCCCGTCGTCCTTTAATACGGCTGCTCCCCCGGATGCCCAGAACATAATACGACCGCCCGTTTTTCCTCTGACCTTAACACCGCGGCCAAAGACTACTACCTTTTCATTGACGGAAATATCCCTGTAGAAAGTGCAGCCCATCCGCACTGTCACCCCGCCGCTGGCCGTGGCAAGAAATCCTCCCCACCCCATCGTCTCGTCGATAAGGGCAAGAAACGGCAGAGAATGCAGCGCTTCCTCTCTCTGAAAGCGGCAGAACGTTTCGGCATCGCGGTTGCTGACGCTGATGGTAGAGATAACTATACGGTTCATTGCTTCACTGCCGTCGACAAAGGAGAAACGCCTTTGCAGGCCGGGGTCGGTACGTCCGACGCCGCAGACAAAGCAGTTCTCGTAATACGGAAGAGCCGACAGCCTGTTTTCGATTGCGGAAAAGGAGGCCGGCAGCCAGGCATCAAACTCCTCACGCCGTTTCCGGTCGTCGTTCGCGAAGCGTATGGTGGATGTAAGGTACGGCAGATTGTCGCGATCAACGGATACGGCTGCCTTAACCTCACCGTCTTCCATAATCGCCCCGATATTGACTGTCTCTCCTATTACAACCTTTGCTCCTCCCATGTGGAAATCCGCCGTAAAAGGATACTTAACGGCGCCCTGCCTGTCTGTCAGCATTGCTGCCAGTTCAGTGGTGGCCCCCATGGAAATCCCTCCGTGTGGGAGCCCTATCCATCCTTCCGTCCGCAGGTCCATATCCATGGTCGTTCTTATTCTTCCTTCCTCATGCCGGATATCCGCTTCACCGAAGAGGAAGTCATTTACAAAATCTCTTTTGTCATTAATACTTCCGTATCCTGTCATCCTTCAATCCTTACGATGATTTGTTATTTCAGGTTTCTGTGTAAAACAAATCTATTCATTTTATTCCGATTGACATAAACAACCATATTTTAATATACTTATCTTAACATAGAAATTACTCGTTATTTAAGCCAATCAGCAGGAGAAATCAATCATGAATTATCAAATTGAGTATGAGCGCGAGGAAGACGGGCACTGGCTTGCTGAAGTACCTCAATTGCCCGGGGTTCTCGCTTACGGGACAACGGCTGATGAAGCAATAGTAAGAGCCGAAGCGCTGGCTTTGCGGGTTATAGCAGAACAGATCGAAATGTCTGAGCGTCGCCCCATGCCTATCAGTATTGCTTTCGCAGCCATATGAAAACATGGCCATCAGTAAAAGCGAAAAAACTTCTTGCTGCTCTGATGGCTAATGTTCTATCTGCTTGTAACGGTCGATATCAATTATATCCAACCTGACTCCTTTGTCTTTGATTTTACCTGCCAGTTTGCTGTCCGATCGGGATGAGACACATTTATGTTTCTCCGGTTATGTTGGTAGGAAAACTCCCTTGGTTCTCAAATTTATTTTGCTACCAGCTAATACCCTTTGATCTTAACAAATCCTGTGCTTTTTTAAGCCCCAATCTGGCTGCAATTTTAAAATTTTGGCTCTTTCGTGAAAAAGTTGAAATAGATTTAGGGGTCAGTTAAAGTTCT
>CAZLFA010000084.1:0-13851 GCA_964558665.1 uncultured Syntrophaceae bacterium | reverse complement strand
ATATATTAACGGTCACTTATAGCTGTTTTGTTGTACTAAAAACCCAGAAGATCCAGAAATAATATCTTGTTTGGATACTACTGATTTCTAATAAAACCCACATTGGGGCTCCATGCATTGTTCATGGCTCCTTCCGGTTGATGAGGTTGATGAGGACGCGGGTCAGAATGTCTTTTTCACGGGGTTGGCTTTCTGCAATCAGTAACGTCATGGCAACGAGGGCGCTGTCGGAAATCCGCTTGGCGCCGTCGGTGTTGTACAGGGCATTATTCTTCTCCAGAAACCAGAGGAACAGGGCTGCGCCGATCCTCTTGTTGCCGTCTACAAACGGATGATCCTTGATCAGGAAATAAAGAAGGTTGGCAGCTTTTTCCTCGATACCGGGATAGACCTCCTTCCCATCGAAGGTCTGCATGACTGCGCCGAGAGCGCCTTTCAGGCTGTTGTCCTTTTCCCGCCCAAAGAGGTTTGAAGTGCCGAATTTTTTACACAGGTGATCCACGATTCGCCTTGCTTCCTCATAGGCCAGAGGTTTGACTGTTCCGTGCTTCGCTGCCGGTGTCCTGACTTTCTGATGGTCATAGTCATCCAGCAAATCAAGAGCGAAAGAATAGTCGGAGACAACCTGTAACAGCGCCTTGGCTTCATCACCCGTTAACTCTTTTCGTTGGGCCACATCGGCAATGAGGCGGATTGCCTGATTGAGTTCCTTCAGGCGGCGTTCGTTGATCGTGTAACCCTTCAGGAAGTGATCACGCAGAACGCCTGTCGCCCAGATGCGGAATTGCGTGCCACGTTTTGAATTGACGCGGTAACCAACAGATATGACGGCATCGAGGTTGAAGAAAGCAACCGGCTTATCCGAGCCTGGAATGTGCATTTTTTGCACATTGCTTTTTTCATCTAGTTCTCCCGATTGAAAGATCTTCCGCAGATGCTTGGTGATGACGCTGCGTTCCGTATCGAACAGTTGCGACATCTGCTTTTGTGTCAGCCACACCGTTTCCTTTTCCAGTTTGACATCGACTTGTATGCCTTCGGGGGATTGATAGATGACAATAGCGGATTCGTCATATCCCGGCGGTGGTTCCTTCACGATCATTCGTTTCTTTGTTTTAGGCTTCATAACGGCGTTTTAAGGAGGTACGCTCCATCGACAACTTCATTCAGTGATTGCGGAACAGCGGTTTGCTGTTATGAGTTTGAAGAGGATCAGACTTTTCCCGGCGAGTTGATGCCGGTGATGTTCCCGTTGTCATCGATATCTATCTTATATGCTGCGGGCGCTTTCGCCAGTCCCGGCATGCGGAGGATATCACCCGTGATGGGGATAAGGAAACCCGCCCCCGATGCGATCTTGATCTCCCGTACCGTGACAATGAAATCCCTGGGAAGTCCGAGGAGGGATGGGTTGTCTGAAAGAGACTGCTGGGTTTTGGCAATGCAGACCGGCAGTTTGTCGAACCCGAATTTTCTGATGAGTTCCAGGTTCCGTTTCGCCAGCGGCTGATAGTCTATGGAAACAGCGCCGTATATTTCACTGGCTACCTTGAATATCTTGTCTTCCACCGGTTCATCCCATTTATACAGCATCCGGTATGCCCCGGATGTCTTTGCGATAATGTTTACCGTCTTTTCGGCCAGTTCCAAACCGCCCTCGCCGCCGAAACGGAATATATCCGCCACCGCGATATTCATGCCCTCATATTCCGCAGCCTTGATTACGGCATCTATCTCTTCATCCGAGTCAGACGGAAAACGGTTCAGGGCAATGATACAGGGGACATTGAACTTGTCGATGTTTTCATAGTGCTTTCTCAGATTGGCCATCCCCAGGACGGCCGCACGCGGATTAGGCTGGTTGAGCTCCTGGATGGCCACACCTGAATGATACTTCATGGCGCGCACAGTGGCCACCAGAACAACGATGCGGGGATTCAGCCCGCCGTAGGGAGCCACGATGTCGAAGAACTTTTCGGCACCGAGGTCGAAACCGAATCCCGCCTCGGTAACCACGTAATCGGCCACGCGAAGCGCCAGGTTTGTGCCCATAATGCTGCTTGTCCCCTGGGCGATGTTGGCAAAGGGACCGCCATGAATGACGGCAGGCACACCCTCTGTGGTCTGCACCAGGTTAGGAAGCAGTGCATGTTTCAGAAGCGAGGTAACGGCGCCTTCGATCTTCAGGTCTCCGGCCAGAACCGGTTTGTTGTCATAGGAGAAGCCGATCAGGGTTCTGCGGATCTTGTCCTTCAGCTCCGCATATGATCTGGAAAGACAAAGAATTGCCATGATCTCGCTTGAGGGAACGATATCGAAACCGGTCTCCCGCGGGACGCCGTTTGTGGAGCCGCCAAGGCCGATGACGATATCTCTGAGAGAGCGGTCATTGATGTCCAGCACGCGCCGCCATGTAACCTTCCGCGGATCTATATCGAGGGGATTGCCGTGAAAAATCGAATTGTCCACCAGCGCCGACAAGAGGTTGTGGGCGCTCTCCACGGCCGGGAAGTCATTGGTGAAATGCAGATTGATTTCGTCCAGCGGATGCACGCATGAAAGCCCGCCGCCGGTCGCTCCGCCCTTGATGCCGAAAACCGGACCCAGCGAAGGTTCGCGGAGTGCCGCCACTGTTTTCTTTCCCAGTTTTGCAAGCGCCTGCGCAAGGCCGATGGAGACGGTAGTCTTCCCCTCGCCTGCCGGCGTCGGCGTCATGGCCGAGACCAGAATCAGAGAAGCATTTTTCCTTGGCTTGCGGCTGTTTATCGCTTCAAGCCTTACCTTGGCCTTGTATCGCCCGTAATATTCGAGATCGTCCTCCGCAAGGCCTATGGATGCGGCGATATCCCGGATCGGCTTTAATTTTATTCCCGTCTGTTGCTGTTTACCTTTACCCATGGCTATTTGTTTATCACCGCATCAAATCGGATATCGACATTATACTCGTCGCTGATGCGGTTGAGATCGCCTTTCAAGTCGATGATCTTGACGGCCGGCGGCAGGGAGAAGTAGCAGCCCATCTGAAAAACGTTGGCGCCTGTTGCCGGGTTATGATCTACGTTGGTAGATACTTCCTCAATATTGATCCCGCGCTGATGAAGTGCCTTGCATATCTGATGGATGATTCCCGGGCGGTCTATCGATGTGGCGATAAGCCTGTAGGGGATCGAAGGCAATACTTCCCTGTGGCTGGGCGCCTTCGTTTTCCTGACATAGATATCAAGACCGGTTTTTTTGCGGAGGCGGTCAAGATCATTGATCAGCTTCTCGATATCATCGGTTTTCCCCGATGTCAGGATGATCATGCCGAACTCGTTGCCCAGCACACAGCCCCGTGAGCGCTCGATATTGATGCCGCGGGCTGCAAAAAATTCCGCAATTTCTCTGGCCAGACCGGGTCGGTCAGGGCCCATCGATGATACGACGACGTAAGATCTCATATGTCTGCTCCATGTTTTTTGCGGTTTATGCTCAGTCCACCCTTACCCTGCCTGCAGGCCTGATGCTTAATAAAGGCCTCATCTTTTCCTGCCCGGCTGTTTCCGCGCATTTCGTTTTAAATGCTGTTATTGAATATTATGAACTTTGACAGAATTTTCTTAGCCCAGCTTTGCAAATGGAGCAAGCAAAAACTTGACCCCGATTGCATGAAAACCACTTACAGATATTTCACAGAGACGGAGAAAAGCCGCCTGTCTTATTTCTATTTTTGCCCTTCTCCCGCCAGCATGAATTGCTTCTCCGCCATGACGATGTCGGGAACGTTCCACTTCTTCTGCTCCATTAGCGTGATGAAGGCACGGCGATAGAGCAGTTTCACCGTGATCAGCGCTTTTCCTCCCTGCGGCCGAGCAAAGGCATAGGAAGATTTATCGCTTGCGAACGCGGCCAGGCGGTTGTCACTCACCAGTTCCGTGTGGTTCCAGTATGCCCCCGTGGGGAAAACCTCCGTCCACTTTTCCTTCAGCAGCTTCGCATAGGCCTTGCCGGGATACCCGGCGTAATGCCCCTTAAGCAGTTCTCCCGTGCCGCACCAGTCTGGCAGTCGGGGGCCGGACAACTGTTTAAGTGCGGTCCCCAGGGAATCTTTCGCCCCTATAAGCAGAATCATGTGCCGCAGGGGCGAATCGGTGGGTATGTGATGACCCGTCCTGTCATTGGTCAGCGTCACGCCGACAACCACTTTGCCGTCCCGAATTATGGCTGATGCATTCATCGTAAGGGAATTGCGCAGCAGTTCGGCATCCACCGTCATGTTGTGGCTGTGAATCGCTGCCGGGTTGCGCTCGATGCCGTCCTTTCCCGGCGCCACGTTGGTCAGCGCCTTCCCCTTGTAGACCGTCGGTGAGGGCATGTGACATTCCTGGCAGGTTTTTGCCTTGCCCGATTTCGGGTCGGCGTAAGGACTGCGGAGCCACTCTCCGTAGGAGTTATAAATGAGCGTGTCCCAGAAGCCACCGTAGTGGCAGGCGGCGCAGTATTTACTTTCTGTAATCAGAGGCAGGCTGGTGTCACCTTCATCGGCATTAACGTCCTCAAAGGTGCCGAAGAAGAGCTGGGACCTTTTGTGGTCACTCGTGAAGGGGCGGTTGACCTTCATGCCGTGGACACCGTGAATATTGGCAAAGGGCAGCTTCGTTTTAGGATTAAGACGTACGTCGCTTACCTTGTGGCAGAAGTCGCAGTGTACGCCGTAACGGTCGGCTCCCTTTACCGATTTCGGGTCAATGTTTTTTCCTAACGATGCGCCGGGGATGTGGCAGGAACTGCAATCCCCGAGGGCGCCGGGAAAGTCGAGCTGAAATCCCGGGCCGTAATAAGGTTTCGAACTGTCGGGACGTTGCGGCACGTAAGTGTTGCCCCAGAGACTGAACGCCGTTCCCTTCTCATAAATCGTGGGCGGGCTCCGGTTGCCATCCGTGTCCGTTCCGTAATACATGGTGAGGAAGCGGGGATTGACGGCCGACTTCATGTGAGCGTCCTGAAGACTCATTTCGGTTACGGCAGGGTGGCACTCCACGCAAGCGCCTTTCACGCCTTCGGGGGGAATCCATGAGTAATGAGGGTTGTCGCTTATCTGATAGCGGACGAGTTGCAGGCGTATACCTTTTTTCGGGGCTCTTACATCCTTGAGGAGTGCGCTGTAGTATCCTTCCTTCCAGGCGCTGAGGTTGAAAGCATTTCCCGCGGGAGCGCCCTTGAGGACAAAACGGCCGGCCCTGTCCGTTACAACCACATTCTCCGTACCCTGCACACGAACCCGCGCCGCGGCCACCGGCCCTCGTTCGTCGAACACCGCACCTGAAACCTTCACCGTTGCCCGCGTCTCACCCGCCGATGCGGAACAAAAAAACAATGTTCCGATGCACAGAAACAAAACAAGAAGCATTGTGCAGGCGCTGCGGCGGGCAGACCCGGAATCAATGGAAAAACTTTTTTTCATCAGCAGCCGTTCTTTACTCTTTCCACAGATCGGGAGTCACCTGCTCCGGTTTGTTCGTATCGGAATAGCTGCATGACTTGAGGTCCCCGTCATATATTTTATCCGCGTATTTCCAACCCACGTTCCAGTCCTTGACGGGATAGGGTTCGGTATTGGGCCGGTTTGCCCCGCCTGCATCATCGTCGGCGCTGAATTTGTCCGGAAATGTTACCTGGAATCCCAGGCAGCCGCCGCTCGGACAGTCGAGGGCCTTATTCGACCAACTGCACACGGATTCATCACATTCCGTGAGGTTGCCCGCCGCGCAGCATTTGTTCTTTTTGTCATCCCACCTGCAGAAAGACTTCGGTTTGCAGGTTTCCTGTTTTGCCTTATCGCCGAAGTCATCGGCAAGCTTTTTGGTCTTCTCATCCTGTGCCCGGCTGAATCCCATATCCATCGTGACTTCCAGGATGCCCTTATCGCTATTGTATGCCCTGCTCCAGTTGGACGGCCAGAAATCCGCGGACGTAAAATTCAGTTTGTTTCCCCGCAGAATTACAACCTCATTATCGCCGTCCTTCACCTTTGTGCCTGCCCTGACCATGCGGACACTGCCGGTCTCGGAAAATGTCGAATCCTTGCCGACGTATATCTGGAATGTAAGCCTCGTGGATGGCTTGGCGTACAGCAGGAAAAAGTTGTAGCTCTTGTTCTTTTCAAAGACGCTGAGGTTGTGAAATATCTTATCGGGAGCACCGTAGAGCGGGGTTTCCTTGATCTGGGTTTTGCTGCTGACGGCGGTGTCTATATAGTATTTCCCCAGGTTGGCTACCAGGGTGCTCCGCTGCCAGATGCCCGCTCCCATCATACGGACGCTCTGTCCGGGATCCTTCTTCTTCCCCCCCTTTTCTTCTTCGGCGGTATAGTACTGCCGGTACATGGGCACTCCGTAACAGTTGCGCTGGTCGCACGAGTTGCACCAGGTGTTGTCCTCACAGTAGTTGGGTACTAATGGCCCCTCCTTGAACTGGTTCGGGTAAACCACCGCCGTCACATAGTCATACGGCGCCTGAAAACAGGTCTGATCGGAACCGCACTCCATGGTCATGGTCGGGGCGAGGAAGAACATGTCCTTGTTGACCGCGATTGTGCCCTCGAAATCCGTATAGGGGAGGTTCCTGGCGCCGGCGAGGCCGCTCAGGGAACCGTCGTCATCGTTGAGTTCCGTCTGACGGTCCACATCGGTAAAGTCTTTGGCAAACAGCTCCGACTTTACCCCCGGATAATAACAGTAGTCTCGGTCGATCCACGGCTCATAGACATCTGCGGTGCCGGGTTTGAAGAGCGGCACGATGATATAGTGGCGCAGATCAACCTTGTCGAAATAGAGATTGCGCGAGTGGAACGCGGGAGGATAATAAAACCCGTTGGGCTGCTTCCAGCCTATGGCCGCGTTCGGCAGGATGCACTTGTCTTTATACGGTTCTTCCTTGGATTTGGGAATGCTGAGCGCGCGGTTGCCGGAGCCGTACATGTACTGGCTGTTGCACTTGCCGTCGCCGCAGTTGTCGACGGGGAGCTTTTTTATCTGTAGAAATGCGTTGTTCTCCTGATAAACGGGACCGTCGTAGATATTATAGAGCCGCTGATACACGCCGAAGGTATCGATCGGCATGGCAATCCCTTCCGCCTTGGACAGGCAGTATCCTCTGTCAGGTGAACTAAGGCATGACAGGCCGTTTGGATACGTGTTGAAGGGCCCCGCCGGCGATGCATAGGCGTTGCCGGGGTTTTTCAGGGAAGGATCCCAGGGCTGAGTGTTCCCGATAAAGACGCTGTTGCGCGTCAGTGCCCAATAGCCATTGATGACCTGATCGTAACTGCCGCCCGACACCATCGTCAAGCCGCCGTTCAGCACGTCGGTCAGAGCGCTGTCGGTCACAAGGAACCAGTTGCTCCGCAGCCAGATCGCCGCGAAGTTCTGCTGTGCCCAATGGAAGGAGGACGTATAGGAATCGATGACGCTCACCGGGCAGTTGTCGGTATTCCCCTGATAGCAGACAGACATCGCGCAATCCTTGCCTTCCTTGTCGCTACACAGGGCAGCGTTGTAATTGGCGAAATTGCTGGTATCCGGATAAAGGGAAGGTTTCTGATCAAAATAGCCCTGGGCGAATTTGTTTTGAACCGGCTGCAGCTTGTAATTTTTATTCTCATCGTGAAAATCCATAACGACGCCACTGCAGACAGCCGGACCGCCGATGGTTAGAAGCGAGTACTGGGCCGTGGAACAGAAGTTTCCATAAAAAGACTTGAGCGGCGCCTTGCCGTAAGGCTGATCGCGCTTCGCTCCCGGGTCCTGAATTCCTGCGTAACCCGACCAGTGCATATCGCTTGAAAGGCCGCCGGTCCGGGCGGGCACAATCCAGTAACACGCCCCGCATGTCCCGGCGCCCACCGCCATGTTGTGATCGAAAGTATTCCAGGCGTTCATGATCTGAAACACGGAAGGGTGCATGTAATCACTCTCATACTGCTGGAACTGAGCGCCGGGCGGTGGAGTTTCTTTCGAAGTCATGGCCATGACGCCCGGAACCCTGCGCGGGTTCTGATCACTGTCCACGGCGGCCCGGGTGTGGATGCCGATATTGGCGACAAGGACATTTTCCGCCTCGGTGCCGTCGGACAGATAGTATCCATGGCCGATTGATTTCCAGCCGACGTTTCTTTCCAGTACAACCTTCTGCGTTCCCCTCAGTTCGATCCAGTGTGCCATCGATTCGTTGATCGAACAGTCTCTGACAAAGGTTCCGGCCGGGACTTCCCGCGTCAGATGGAAATTGACGGGGGCATGGGCCATGCGGCCGCCCTGGCCGAGCCGGCGGAACTCCACGCCCTGCGCCTGGAACTGCTTGAACCCCTGACGGATGATGGTGTGGCCGCCGAAGTAGCCGTCACCAGGGAATTTATCGCCGTAATTATCTCCTGCAGAGACAATCTGTATGTTCCTGGTGAGAAGGGCCACCGCCGCCCGTGTTTCCACCTCCTCGATGGTGAATCCCTTGTCTCTCAAGCGGGAAGGGATATTGTGGTCTTTCAGTGAATACTTCGTGCCCCGGTGGGGATATTTGATGTCTTCCTTAAAGGTGATTCTCTTTTTGTCTGCAACACCGTTTGTATCGATGGTCAGTTCCTCGGAATGCGACGGCAGGTAGTCCGTGGTGGTAACCACGATTTTGTCTCCGTCCTGCCAGTCAATCTCCCTGTCGACGTTCAGCGTCCTGCTTTTCATGTCGATGTCGCCGTCCAGTCTTGCCCAGCTCGTGCTGGACGGGTCCATGGCAACCGCTACATATTCTTTTCCGCTGTCGGGTTTAAAATGAACCCCTGATTCCTTTATAGTTATGCTGGTGTGATAATCGGAAGACTCGGCATGCGCTTCCTTGATCGTGTAAAACCCCGAGGGGCCGTGCGCCCCGTCTTTCGGCATCAGCCCGATTCTCATGCCCGCTTTCCAGTCCACAAACTTGTTCAGTTCGACATGTTTATCTCCCTTTTTTACCGGCTTTTTCAACCGGGCAATCTTCAAATGCTCAAGCATCTTTGCACTTGTCGCACCTTTTTTCCCGAACATCCGGAGAGTGCCGCCGTAAGAAACGGCCAGCGCCTTGCGCCCAAAGTAGGCACGTTCTCCCAGATCGTCATCCGTGGGAAGCTTATTATACTGGTAAAAATAGTCTTTGATTCCTGACGGAAGAGTGTCTTCCGTTGCATTGCCCTTGGCCCATCTGTTACGAGGAACGCCGCAGATCAAGTCGGGGTCGGCGCCGTCTCCGGTCGTTTTGCAGGTGATGACGCTGTCCGCACCTGCGTCTGTTTCTTTACCGTAAAGGTAAATTGTTACGGCATTAGCTATCGGTTCCGTCTCCGATCCGATAATCAGGCTGCCGCCGTTTTCCACAAGAATCGATTTTGCCCAGAAGTCAATTTTTACGTTCTTGAAGATCAGTTTTCCTTCCGCTACAGTATTGCCGTCTTTGTCGATAGTGCCGTGGATATTGACCAGGCTGTAATTGTAAGTGCCCGCTCCGATGCATTTGACTTCGCCTCCCTTGATTTCAAGTGGTTTGCCGCTGATATCGGGTTTGAGGGTATTGGCATCCGTACATTCATCGGCATATCCTCCATAACCGGTCATCGGAAAGGCCAAACAGGAAACAAGAATGATAAACTGTAACAACACGAGCTTACTTTTAGTAAGGCGGTTCATCTATACACCTCTCTTTTGATAACGTTTAAATTTCAGGCAGGCAGTAAAGACTGTTTTCATTACTATATTGTTAAGGAAGGCTTCTTTCACTTATTGCGGCATCTGTCAAAATACCGGAGATAACATACCACATTTGCCTTCTTTCCGGGAAGCGATCTTTTCCACGCATAGCGCGTCAAACCTCGGTACTATATACATAATTTTAGGGAAATAGCGGCATGCGGAATTGATTGAAAATAGATGCCGATTTGTATATAAGTACGCTCAGTGCGCTCAAGCACAGGAGGTCTTTCCGATGAAAAGGGTTTTTACGTTTCTGGCTATAGTTTTGTTGCTTTGCATGTCGGCTGCCGGGCTGGCATCCGCGGAACAGCGCACAGCGCTCGTCATCGGAAACAACAGTTACAGTTTTTCACCTCTCAACAATCCCGTGCATGACGCCACAGACATTGCCGCCGCCCTCAAAAAGCACGGCTTCAAGGTAACCCTCAAGACAAACGTCAATCTCAGGGGAATGGAAACGGCGATCAAAGAGTTCGGCAGCAGCCTGAAACGCGGCGGAGTCGGTCTTTTCTATTATGCAGGTCACGGTATTCAGGTAGCGGGAATAAATTACCTCGTCCCTGTCGGAGCTAAGCTCCACAGCGAATCCGACGTCAAGTACGAAACGATAGACGCGGGAAGAGTCCTTGATGAAATGGAGAACGCGGGGAACGGCCTCAACATCGTCATTCTCGACGCCTGCCGGGACAATCCCTTCGGCCGCAGATTCCGCGATATGACCCGCGGATTGGCCGTTTTCAACAGCGCCCCCGCCGGCACCTATATATGCTACTCCACCGGTCCCGGCCAGGTTGCCCTGGACGGAGAAGGCCGCAACAGCCCCTATGCGGCGGCACTCCTGCAGCATATGACGACACCGGGCCTCAACATCGAACAGGTCTTCAAGCGTGTGCGCCTTAGCCTGGGAAAGGTTACCGACGGCAAACAGATCCCCTGGACATTATCTTCTCTGCAGGGAGAGTTCTACTTCACTCCCGGTGAAGTTTCCGCCGATATGCCCGCGGCTCCGATGAGAACAGAGCGGGAACAGCCCAAAGCCCCGGCAGATACCGCCAAGAGAAAGGCGGCGGTGGACCTGCCGGCATCTTTCACCGATCCTTCGACCGGCATAGAATTCATCCTGGTCAGGGGCGGATGTTTTCAGATGGGCGATACCTTCGGAGACGGCCATGAGCGGGAAAAGCCCGGGCATGAAGTCTGCGTGAACGATTTCTACCTGGGAAAGCATGAAGTCACCCAGGGACAGTGGAAGAAGATCATGGGCAACAACCCTGCCCACTTCAAAGGTTGCGGGGATGACTGCCCGGTGGAATCGGTCAGTTGGCTTGATGCTGAATCATTCATTGCCGAGATTAACGGCAAATCGGACCGGAAGTACAGGCTCCCCACCGAGGCCGAATGGGAATACGCGGCCCGCAGCGGCGGCAGGACGGAAAAGTGGGCAGGAACGAGCAGCAAAGGAAGACTCGGAGAGTTTGCCGTATTCGATGACAACGCTGAAGACAGGGTGAAAAATGTAGGCAGCAAAAAGCCCAACGCCCTCGGCTTCCACGACATGTCCGGCGGAGTTTGGGAATGGATGCAGGACTGGTACAGCGAGGACTACTACAAAAGCGGACCCCGGGAAAATCCGCAGGGTCCCGCTGAAGGCACGGCAAGGGTCGTCAGAGGCGGCTCCTGGATGGATGCCGCGGGAGACATCCGGACATCGACACGCTTCTTCTTTGAACCTTATCGGTCATTCAGAAGCATCGGCTTCCGGCTGGCGATCACGATTCAGTAAAGGAATAATCATGTTGTTCACATCAAAAGAAAAAAAGCAACTTGCCCCCCTGTTCGATAGAATAATCGATCCCGATGAATATTTTACATTGGAATCTCTTCACGGCTTTTTATTCGGCCTCGCCATTTCACCCGATATCATTCTGCCGAGCGAATGGATACCCATTGTCCTTGACGAAGACCTGATTGAGATAGAAGATGAAGACGAGGCAGACATACTTATCAGCAGTGTTTTCAATCCTTACAATCGCATCATGGAAGATCACAACCGGGAACAGTTGAACTTTCCTTTTAACATGAAAAGGCTGCGGGAAGGTGACTTAGAAAGGATAAGGGATTGGACGGGCGGACTTATTGAAGCCATGCAATTGCGCCATGAAATGTGGTGTATGGATTGTCCCGAAGACATGTCGGAAGATCAGTTGACAGAGGAACAGCTAGAGATCTCCACAGCCTTGTTCGTACTGATGGGCATTGCCGCACCGGACGCGGCTCAGGAAATACTTGAGGAAGAAGCTCTTCAAGATGAAACGCCTCCAGATTTATTGAAAGAAGAGTTTGAAGCCGACCTTTTCGCCACGCTTCCGGCAGCCGTTGCTTTCCTGATGGATTATGGACTGACACAAAGAAAAAACCTGGTGAGTGAAACTATTGAAGAGCAATACCCGCTGTTTGAAGAAAAGAAAAAGATAGGCCGCAACGAACCTTGCTCCTGCGGCAGCGGAAAAAAATTCAAGAGGTGTTGCGGAAGAAATTAATTCTCCATCATACCGATCGCTGCTTTATTAATAACCCACCATACTAATACTACCCTTATACTATTCCCGATTGCAATCCGTTTGATTCTGTGTTTCCATTCATCGTCATTTTTTTCCATAAACCCTGTCAGTAACTCTATAATGCATGGAGATAAAAGTCGGCAGCACATCGTCATTCCCCGACTTGATCGGGGAATCCAGACATCATAACACGCACACAGGCTGGAATCGGTTCGTTCATTAACAGGGCTGATCAGTCAAGCTTGCCATCAACCTGATCGGAGAACCGTCGATGACATCTGCATAGCAAAAGGTGACGTCTCGAATATATTTTTTGCGACATGCCTTTGTCGTTTGGGAGTTGATTTTTACTTCATCCTGTATAAAAGGAAAGGGGAACTTAAACTTCCCCCTTTTCTAAAGACATAATGGCTGTCGGGGGATTAAAAAAAATACCTGCCCCTTTGAAGCGTGGGTTATAGTGCTAGAAAGAGATTTCAAACACTACAGAGCCAGGAAAAGGAGGCAAGTATGAGGAAGTATAGCACATATGTTGGGTTGGATGTCCATAAAGATTCTATCAGCATCGCGCTGGCGGAAGAAGGGAGAAACGGAGAGGTTCGATACTATGGGAGTATCAATGGGGATTTAGCTTCGTTAGACAAAGTTATCAAGAAATTGCACAAGGATGGGAGAGAATTGTATTTTGTTTATGAAGCAGGCCCATGCGGATATGGGATATACCGGCATTTGTTGAAGGAAGGATATCATTGTACGGTGGTTGCTCCATCGTTGATTCCGAAGCGAGCAGGGGACAGAGTAAAGAACGACCGTCGGGACGCGGAGAGTTTGGCGCGTCTTCACCGGTCAGGGGATTTGACGTCGATCTATGTGCCACAGGAAGACGATGAAGCTATGCGGGATTTAACGAGGAGCCGGGAAGATGCGGTGAAAGCACAAAGGGTGGTTAGGCAGGAATTGGGAGCGTTTTTATTGCGTCACGGATTTCGATATATGGGGAAGAGTCACTGGACAGCGGTTCACAGGAGGTGGTTTGCGGAATTGAAGATGGTACATCCCGGTCAGCAAATCGCTCTTCAGGAGTATATCGATGCTGAACGTGCATCCGGCGAGCGGGTTGAGCGTTTGACGGAGCAAATCAGGCAACTTGTAGCCGACTGGCGGATGGAGCCGATAGTGAAAGCCTTGCAGGCGATGCGGGGGGTATCGCTGCTTGTTGCGGCAACTACGGTTGCGGAGATAGGCGACATGAGCCGTTTTACCAGTCCTCGGGAACTGATGGCCTATCTGGGATTGACTCCCTCGGAGCATTCCAGCGGGGATAATGTAAAGCGAGGACGGATTACAAAGACGGGTAATGGTCATGTTCGTCGGTCATTGATAGAAGCAGCCCAGGCGTATGCACACCCGGCACGGATCAGTCGGCGTTTGGTTGGAAGGCAGGAGTCTTTGCCCAAGACGATTCGTAATCTTGCATGGTGTTGGTGGCGGCTAGAAGGAGCCAAAAGCGGCAGTGCTGTCCCCCGTTTTTT
>CAZLFA010000083.1:0-14465 GCA_964558665.1 uncultured Syntrophaceae bacterium | reverse complement strand
AGCATTGCGGACTACTCAACCCTAGGACTTCAACTTAAAGACGAAAGATGGTTTAATTTCAATTATGGCATGAAAATGCAGGATCTGCAATTAAGAACCGCTTGCGAAGTTATTCTTGACATATTAGAATCTATATTCTAATATAACGCCACTTATGGGAAGAAATGCTCACTTTACCAATGATCAATTTGTGGATGCAGCCTTGAGAATCGCCGCCGGTCAGGGTCCTGCCGCTGTAACGATCGCGGCTGTCGCCGGGGAGATCGGCGCACCGATTGGTTCTGTTTATCATCGTTTCCTGTCGCGGGACATCCTGTTGGCCGAGGTCTGCCTGAAGGTTGTCTCCTCCTTCCAGGAGGAATTCCTTCAGCTTCTGGAAAAGGGTGAGGGACTGGAGGCGGCCCTTCACACACCGCGCTGGGTGCGCAAGCATCCCGCCGAGGCCCGGATTATCCTTCTCTACCGGCGGGAAGAGATGGTGGCAGGAGAATGGCCGGAGGAATTGAAGGCAAAAGCACTCACCGCCAAACGCAGCCTGGAAGCCGGCATTGCCGGCTTCACGACCAGGACCTTCGGCAGAGCCGGCCGGAAAGAAATTGATCGGACAGTCTTTGCACTGATCGACGTTCCGTATGGGGCTGTCGTCCGTCACATCAGGCAGGGCAGGAAACCGCCCAAAGATATAGACGACTATATACAGCAAACCTATTCAATCATTATGGGGAGGGAAAAATGAAAATCGTAAGCCATCGTGAAAGGAATTTCTCAGCGAGCCCTGATTCAGTGGGGCGAATACTCGATACGATCTCCAGTCATGACGACAAGCTCTGGCCGCGGGAGAACTGGCCGCCCATGATCCTGGATGCGGCAGTCAAGATGGGGGCCTCGGGCGGGCACGGTTTTGTCCGCTACAGGGTTGAAGAGTACAAGCCCGGCCGCCGGGTGATCTTCCGGTTCGATGGCACAGGCCTGACTGCCGGATTCGACGGGAGGCACTACTTCGAGGTCGTCCCCCGCAATAACCACGTCATTCTGCGCCATATAATAGATGCCGACGGCGATTTCAAGACCTGGTTTATGTGGAAGATGCTGATTGAACCGCTCCACGATGCCCTTTTGGAAGACGCTTTTGACAAGGCGGAAAGGAACCTGCACGGCAGTGTCCGCAAGCCTTCCCGATGGAGCCTGCGGGTGAAAATACTGCGGCGCATTGCCAGGAAAAAAAGGCAGCAGGCGGAGGATGCAGCCCGCCTCACCGCACAGGGAAAGTGAAAAGGCCCGGTCAGGGATTCTCTGTATATCGGAAGTCGCCAAAGCCTGCATTTCTTTAATTCTTATCAGGAGTATCATGCAGCATAAATAATTTGATTCAGTGCTTGCAAACCCCTTGCGCAGGCTTTACGATATTATTATCCGGAAACTTGACATCATCCGGAGTTTCCGGGTGGAGACTAAGAAGAACGATGATTATTTTGTGAAGGAGGTTGCGGTGGCGATGCGGCCATCAATAAGCAAAGAACAATTCTATAAAGCATTTAGATCCAGCCCGGCTCCGGTCTTTATTAGTACGGTTGTTGACGGAATATATATAGAAGCAAGCGACAGCGGGCTGCGGCTTCTTGGCTATAGCCGCGAAGAGATTATCGGCCATACCGTAACTGAACTGTCTCTATGGATAAATCCTGAAGAAAGGGCAGCGACTTTATTAAAGTTAAGCAGTCAGGAGGTGATTTATGACAAACAGATTCGACTTCGAACTAAATCAGGAATAATTAAAGAAATCCTGTGGTCATGCCAGATTATTAAACTGAATAAAGAAAGGGTCGTGCTTTCCTTCCTTTATGACGTTACCGAGAGCAAGAAGGCGGCGGATGAACTGAAAGAATCCAGGAGGCGCCTGGCGGATATCATAGATTTTCTTCCCGATGCAACATTTGTCATCGATCTTCAGGGTACAGTTATCGCCTGGAATCGGGCAATAGAAGAAATGACGGGTGTTAAGGCAGCGGATATTCTCGGCAAGGGAAAGTATGAGTACTCTTTGCCGTTTTACGGCACCAGAAGACCGATTATGATCGATCTGGTTCTGAAGCATGACAGGAAACTTGAGAGAGGGTATCTTGCAATACTTGAAAGGCAAAAGGACCTTCTCATCGTTGAAAACTGGGTTCCCTGTTTGAAGGGCAGGAAGGCTTTTCTCTGGGGGAAGGCGAGTCCCCTCTATGACAGCGCGGGAAATATCATAGGGGCTATAGAATCGATCCGTGATATCACCGATCGCAAACTGGCTGAAGACGTAATAAAAAAGAAGGGAGTTGAACTTGAAAAAAAAACCGCCGAACTTGAGGATCTCAATGCCGCGTTGAGGGTTTTGCTGAAGCAGAGGGAAAATGACAAAAATGAACTTGAAAACAGAATAACCACAAACATCAAGATGCTTGTCCTGCCGCAGTTGGAAGAGGTCAAGCGGGCCCTGAAAGGCAGAAAAGCCATTGCCAATGTCGAAATCCTCGAAACAAACCTCAAAACGGTATGTTCTCCGTTTATCCAAAAACTTTCTGCCAAATATTTCAATCTGACCAATAGAGAAATCAAAATCGCCACTCTCATCAAGGAAGAAAAAACAAGCAAAGAGATCGCTGCTTTGCTGAATATATCGGAGAGTGCCATCAATGCGCACAGGTTTCGCATCAGACAAAAGCTTAATATATCTAAGCAGCATAACCTGTTATCATTCTTATCTAAAATGGCATAAAATTACATTATCCATAATATAATGTAAAAATAATATAATATGGTCATCCTTGCCGCAGCATTATAAGTTGTAAGACACATTGCTGCGACGTGTTTATCCCCTCTTGAGTTTCCGGAGTATCTTTCACATCAAGCAACCCGCACGTCTGCATACAGCATTATCAGGATAATGAGGCATTAATGCTTTTGGAGAAGCCGCATGAAAGAAGCGGAGTCCTCTTTTCAGGGAAGGCCAAAGGAAACAATATTTCCTCCTTCGGCCTTCCCGCCCCCAGTAAAGTTGGAGAGATAAAGCATGAAAAGAATACGAGAGCTATTTTCCAAAAAAAGCAGAGTCGGAATTGCAGGGCCGCAGGATATGATGTCCACTACCCGCGCAATACTGAAGGAGAGCGAAAACGCCTTGATGCAGATCTTTGACGAACCCAGGCTGGAATTGCTGGACAAGGACGCGGACTACATCATTCATTCCGTTTGCGGATTAAGTGAAAAGGGGTGCATAACGAAGCAGCAAATTGACATCCACAATAGAATCAATCCGGCTGTTGTTAAGATATATGACATGTTGAAGCTCGACAAGCAAACTGCGGAGCAGGAACAGTCCACAATGTTTATCATTCGCTTGACGATGGTTTTAAAGATGCTGCTCATGATGGAGTTGTTCAGGAACCGCATAAATCAAAGGAGCAAGCTTAACAATATCCGCCAAAAGGAACTGGAAGAAATGGAAGCATTTGGACATGCATAAATTCAATAAGTCGGGGGAAATAATATTCATTCAAATTACACAACAGACATATGCAGCAAAGAATATTTATAAGGAATTGGAAAAGTATGCCAGGATATCATAAAACACTGGAAGGCAATGAAATAGCGGCGCATGTCGCGTATGCAATGAGTGAGGTTGCGGCAATATACCCGATTACGCCTTCCAGTACCATCGGAGAGTACTGCAGTGAATGGGCTGCGCGCGGTAAAAGAAATCTGTTCGGCCAGGTGCCGGATTTAATAGAAATGCAGTCGGAAGCAGGAGCGGCTGCCGCGGTTCACGGAGCCCTGGCGGCGGGAGCGCTTTCCACGACCTTTACCGCTTCTCAAGGGCTTCTGCTTATGATTCCCGATATGTATAAAATTGCGGGAGAACTGCTGCCGGCCGTCTTTCATGTAGCGGCAAGGTCCATTGCCGGACATGCACTGTGTATTTTCGGTGATCATTCGGATATCAACGCCGTCAGGCAGACCGGATTCTCTCTGCTCGCATCGGCATCTCCCCAGGAGGTCATGGATATCGGCCTTGTAGCGCATCTTGCGAGCATAAAGGCCAGCCTTCCTTTTGTGCACTGCTTTGACGGATTCAGGACTTCCATGGTGGTTCAAAAGGTGGAACTGATAGATTACACCGATATGGCTAAACTCATAGACTGGTATGCGATTGAACGTTTCCGGGCAAGATCCATGAACCCGGAACATCCGCAGATGCGAGGCACATCACAGATATCCGATATCTATTTTCAAAATCGCGAGGCATGTTCCCCTTATTTTGCAAAACTGCCGGCAATTGTAGAGGGAGAAATGAGAAAAGTCAGCCAATTGACCGGGAGACCATACCATCTCTTCGATTACGTGGGACATTCCGAGGCTGATAAAATTATTGTATCCATGGGATCGAGCTGCGATGTAATTGAAGGCACCATAGATTACCTGAATGCAAAGGGAGCCCGTCTCGGTCTTATCAAAGTGCGGCTGTACCTCCCCTTCTCCAGAGAACATTTTTTCAAAGTCCTGCCGAAATCGGTAAAAAAAATAGCGGTTCTGGACAGAGTCAAAACCCCTCTGACCATTGGCGAGCCTTTATATCAGGATGTCAGTACGGCCATCAATGAAGGGGGCTTCGGGCAGCTTGTGGTGGGAGGAAGATATGGACTGGGCAGCAAGGATTTCTCTCCCGCCATGGTTAAGGCCGTTTATGACAATCTTGAGCAATGGGAGCCCAAGAGGTCCTTTACGGTCGGCATCAACGACGATGTCAGCAATTCATCGCTTGAGGTAGGCGAAGAATTTTCGGCAACCCCTCCGGGAACAACGCAGTGCAAATTCTGGGGTATAGGCGCAGACGGAACTGTAGGCGCGAACAAGGAGGCAATAAAGATAATAGGCGAAAATACAGATATGTTCACGCAGGCATATTTTGCTTATGATGCGAAAAAATCAGGCGGTGTTACCGTTTCGCATCTCCGCTTTTCTCCGAACAGGATTCTGTCGCATTATCTTATCAAGCACGCCGATTTCATTGCCTGCCATGTTCCGGCTTATGTCACCCAGTTTGACCTGCTTGAAGGCATCGTTGAAGGCGGGAATTTCGTGCTGAACTCCCCGTGGACGGTTGAGGAAATGGAAAAGGAGCTTCCCAGCAACCTGAAAAGAATAATCGCGGAAAAGCATCTGAATTTTTATAATATCGATGCGGTAGGCATCGCGGAAAAAGTCGGCCTCGGCAGAAGAATCAACATGATAATGCAGGCCGTATTCTTCAAGATTGCGAATGTGATACCGCCGGATCAGGCTATAGATCTCCTCAAGGAAGCTATAAGAAAAACATACTGCAAAAAAGGTGACAGGATAGTCGATATGAACATCAGCGCCGTTGACCAGGCGCTGTGCGCAATCGATGTTATCAAGGTGCCTGCATCATGGGCAAAATCAGGTCGCAATGAATATGAAGCGGCGAATACCTCCGAATTTGAAACAAAGGTAATGATCCCGATGATACTTCAGAAGGGGGATGAGGTGCCTGTGAGCGCGCTTCCTCCTGACGGCATTTTCCCGACAGCGACTTCGCAGCATGAAAAGCGTGGGGTTGCCATAAATGTGCCGGAGTGGATACCCGAGAACTGCATACAATGCAATCAATGCTCTTTTGTCTGCCCTCACGCGGCAATAAGGCCGGTGCTGGCGTCGGATGAAGATCTTGCAAAAGCGCCGATGGATTTTACAACCCTGGAAGCGCGGGGCAAGGAACTTAAAGGTCTTAAATTTAGGATACAGGTAAGCCCGCTGGACTGTGTAGGATGCGGCAACTGCGCGGACATATGCCCGTCGAAGGAAAAGTCGCTGGTAATGAAGCGGCTGAACAGCCAGAGCGGGAAGCAGGTGCCTAATCATAAATTTTCACTGACTGTCCCGGTCAGGGATAACCTCATGCCGAAAACCACAGTGAAGGGCAGCCAGTTCTGCCCGCCGCTTTTTGAATTCTCCGGTGCCTGCCCGGGATGCGGTGAGACTCCCTATATAAAAGTGATTACGCAGATCTTCGGCGACAGGATGATAATCGGCAATGCTACGGGATGCTCCTCGATTTACGGGGCGTCGGTCCCGGTTTGCCCTTACACCGTCAACGAGAAGGGACACGGGCCGGCATGGGCCAATTCTCTGTTCGAAGACAATGCTGAATTCGCCCTTGGAATTGAGATGGGAATAGCCATGAGACGTGAAAAGCTTGCCATCAGCGTCAGAGCGGCCATCGAGCAGGATATTTCACCGGAACTAAAAGGTTTTCTTGAATTGTGGCTGGACAGCGTGAACGATCCCGAAAAGACCATGGGACTCCGGTTTAAAATCGAAGAAGCGGTTTCAAAAGAGCTGATTAAAACGAGCGGATCACTCAAGGATATTCTGAACTGTATTCTCAGATTGAAAGATCTGATCGTCAAAAAATCGATCTGGGCTATAGGCGGGGACGGCTGGGCTTATGACATAGGTTATGGCGGGCTGGATCATGTGATCGCCCAGAACCATGATATCAACATCCTGGTATTGGATACCGAAGTATATTCCAACACGGGAGGCCAGGCTTCCAAGGCCACGCCTATTGCAGCGGTTGCAAAATTTGCGGCCAGGGGAAAGCCGGTACGAAAAAAAGACCTTGGCCGCATGGCCATGATATACGGATACGTGTATGTCGCCTCGGTTGCCATGGGAGCGGACAAGAACCAGTTCCTCAAAGCCCTTGTCGAGGCGGAGAGCTATCCCGGACCGTCATTGATTATTGCCTATTCGCCATGCATCAATCACGGCATCGATATGGGAAGAAGCCAGCACGAGGAGAAGAAAGCTGTTGAAGCAGGATACTGGCCGTTATACCGCTATAATCCCCTGCTTGCCGCCGAAGGCAGGAATCCGTTTCAACTGGATTCTTCAACCATCAAAGGCGATTTCCAAGAGTTTATAAAAGGCGAAATCCGTTATTCGAGCTTGAAGAGGCTATTCCCGGCTGAAGCGGATAAGCTTTATAGAACAGCCGAAGAAGAAGCTATGGAAAGATTCGGGATTTACAAACAGATCGCCGGTATATAGAACAAGGGGGAATATTGTATGATAAGTAATGCCTTGTTGTTTGCAAAAAAGGTTGGAAATCTTCTCTGCGAAAAGGTCCTCTTTTGTGCATTCTGAGGTTGAAACGGAAACTGTTGGCAGATTAAATTTATAGGGTTTGACTGTAGGGTCTTGTTCCGGACTTGCCTGCTTACACTCCGTACTGATCAACTTGGGTAAGAGCAATTATAGACGGCAATGCTTATTGCGGCCACCTACAAATAAATAGGAATGAAATAACAAGAGTCTATCGATTACCATTGCAAATTTACAAAAGAAGTTATCTGAAGGAATACAACTAACTTAAGAATACCTTCTGTCCAGCTAGGAAATATCTTGACAAAAAAAGTGCTTGGCTATATGACCAAATAGACACGGAGATTTTCTATGGATATATCCATCAGGCCCCGTTACGAGGCACATGCAAAGATTCTCAAGGCGATCGCGCATCCTAGTCGATTGTTCATCGTCGAAGAACTAAAAAAAAGGGAACGCTGCGTGAGCGAACTTACCGAGATGATCGGAGTGGACACCTCCACCGTTTCCAAGCATTTGACTGTCCTGAAAAACGCGGGGCTGGTGATCGACGAAAAAAGGGGTAACTCGGTCTATTACACTCTGCGGTGCCCATGTATCGTGAACTTTCTCGGTTACGTGGAAACGGTGCTTGCGACCAAGACCAACGACCATAAAAAAATCCTGAGGTCCTGTCGGAGCGCGCAAAAAAGTATCCGGTGCGTATTAAATGGTTGAGGGAGGTTCCGCATGGTCTATCTATTTTATCTGATTACAGGTCTTTTGGCAGGCGTGGTGGGAGGTCTGCTCGGCACAGGTGGTTGCGCCCTGATGATGCCCGTGATCCGTTTTGGATTTCATTTTGATCCGGCCTTCGCCGTGGGAACTACCCTGACGGCTGTGGTCTTCACGGCAGGTTCAGGGGCATTTCAGCATATCCGTATGGGGAACGTGGATAAGAAGACCGCTTGGGTTACAGGAGCCAGCGGCATTTTAGGTGTAATCATTGGGTCCATTATTTTTGCTTATGTCATGCCCTATGGTGCGTTGATCGATTTGATCATTGGGTGCGCCTTTTTGCTGGTTACCCTGAGGATGCTCTATGAAGGAGGCAAGGGAATGTTCGGTAAGAACCCCCTGCCACAGCCATTGGCTGGTGATGGGATGCCGGGTTCACCAGTACAGAAGGGTATTCTTGGAGCAGCTATCGGCACGCTTACCGGGATAGTCGGGCTCGGTGGAGGGTACGCCTTGGTTCCATCCTTCCTATATCTCTTCAAAGCGCCCATGAAACTTGCGATTGGGACTTCTATGGCTTCTTTCGTTTGGATGGCCCTGGTCGGTGCCATCTTTAAATTGTATCAGAATGTGGTGAATATTCCTGTGGCAATTACCCTCGGAGTCGGTGCTTTGATCGGTGCGATCTACGGGGCAAAACTAGTCGCAAAGTTCAAACCGGCGGTCCTGAAGTTCCTCTTCGGACTCCTTTTCCTGTATGTCTCCCTGAAATATATCTTCATCTATTTTGGGATCACTATTTAGTCTATCTGAAAGCACTGCTGGTCCACATAAAATCAGTTTCGTGCAGTTCAAAAGAACATGAGCGCGAAAATATATTCCTGATAGCTTCGTCAATCATTTGTGATTGTAATGGCAGAATTCCATAAAATTGCTTATCGCTCTCTTTCAGGAAGATATACGTAATAAAAGAGTATAAGATCGCTTGTTCTTTTCCTATTCAAACAGCTCTGCGTGTGTACCGGCACGAACAAAAATAACCAGACCATATTTTCCGCTGTCATCGATCTTATAAATCAGAAGAAAATCACCGCCAATGTGACACTCCCTGTGTCCTTCCCATTCTCCGCCCAATAGGTGATCACGCCATTCAGACCCCAAAGGACCTTCATTGACAATTAGTTGCAGCATCGCCTCTTTGAGGCGATTCATGTCATATCGTCCGGACCGAGACAACCTTGCCCAGTCCTTGAGAAATGATCTTGTATAGTCCGTAGCGCGAGGCAACGGAGCGCGTTTACTTGCTGCTGTTTTTTTCGAGATCATCGAACAACTCAACAGCGTTATTAAAACGAGCGCGGCGCGTACGCACAATCTTGTCGGCTTCTGTCATTGCAGCCCTGGTTTCGGCGTTTGGCACTTTCAGCTCGAAAGGCAGTTGCTTCTCAGCAACTACACGCATTAAGAATACCCGTACTGCATCGGAAATAGAAAGCCCCATAGCAGCCAGCGTTTCCGTTGCTTGTGCTTTAATTTGCTCGTTGATGCGGATATGAACCATTCTTGTACTAGCCATAACATACTCCTTGTTTCTTGAGATACATTGTATCTCAGTTGCCTGTAACAAGCAAGAACTATCTTCATTTCATATGAGCAAAAGTGTCTACTTGGGCTATACCCTAACCTGATGTCAGAGGAACCGGCCTGATAATGTCAGAATAGGGCTCGTTGATGAATTGTTTGACATAATTTATAAAAGGTTATAGAGTTTATCCTGACAGTATTTCATACTGAGGAGGGATAATTGAACGGACAGCGTATAGGATATATCCGGGTCAGCAGTTATGATCAGAATATTGAACGTCAACTGGAAAATGTTCCTGTGGATCGAATATTCACTGATCGCGCCTCAGGCAGGGACATACAGCGTCCGGAGCTGACATCGTTGCTATCTTTTGTTCGGGATGGCGATACCGTTGTTGTACATAGCATGGATCGCTTAGCCCGTAATCTCGACGATCTGCGAAAAATTGTGCAGCAGCTGACAAAACGTGGCATTCGCATTGAGTTCGTCAAAGAGAATTTGACCTTTACAGGCGAGGATTCTCCCATGTCAAACCTTCTCTTGTCCGTTATGGGTGCGTTTGCAGAATTTGAACGTGCATTGATACGCGAGCGTCAGCGAGAGGGAATAGCACTCGCAAAGCAGCGTGGAGCATACCGGGGCAGGAAGAAGTCGTTATCTCCGATGCAAATAGAGGAACTTCAACGGCGTGCTGATGCCGGAGAGAAAAAGGCACAGCTAGCGCGCGAATTTGGAATCAGCCGTGAAACGTTATATCAATATCTTAGAACGGATAACTAATAAATGCCACGACGCAGTCTACTGACACCCGCCGAGCGTGCCAGCCTTCTCGCCTTTCCCACAGCCGAAGAGGAACTCATCAGATATTATACTTTGTCAGAACATGATTTGTCAGTTATACACCAGCGGCGAGGTAGTCACAATCGTCTCGGCTTTGCGGTCCAGCTATGTTGCCTTCGTTATCCGGGTTTCTCTTTGCTGCCTGATGCAGAACCACCCCGGCAACTACTTTCAATGGTTGAACGGCAACTCAATATTGGATGCGAAAACTGGCTACAATATGCCCAAAGGCACGAAACTAGGCGTGAACACTTAAAGGAATTACAGACATGGCTTAAATTAAGGCCTTTCGGTGCTGATGACTACAAAAGGTTTATCCAACAGATTGCAGAGTTGGCCCAACAAACTGATCGCGGTAATGCACTGGCCGAATCCCTGGTAGAAATGTTGAGACAGCAGCGCTTTATCCTGCCAGTGATCGATGTCATAGAGCGTTTATGCAGTGAGGCCCTCACACTTGGTACCAGACAAGTTTACGAAGCACTCAATACATCACTATCAGATTATCATAAGCTTACTCTTGATCACATCCTGACGTTACGAGAAGGAACCAAGGGTAGTGGACTGGTATGGCTTCGTCAACCGCCCGGCGCTCCCAGACCAAAGCATATACTGGCACACTTGGAACGGCTAAAAGCTATAAACGATTTTAGGCTACCTGAAGGACTAGGGCAATCTATTCATCAGAATCGTTTGTTAAAGCTCGCCCGGGAAGGCAGCCAGATGACTACCCAGCATCTGCGTGATCTTGAACCTGTTCGGCGTTATGCAACACTGGTAGCGTTGATACTTGATGTAAGAGCGACGTTGATTGACGAGGTGATCGATCTACACGACAAGTTTATGGGTAAACTTTTCAGCAGGGCCAAAAGAAATCATGCTGAACAGTTCAATAAATCAGGTAAAGCAATCAATGACAAAGTAAGGCTTTATTCGCGTATTGGTCGTGCCCTTCTGGATTCCAAAGAGTCGGGCGGGGATCCTTTTGCCGCTATCGAGACTATCATTTCCTGGGATGAATTCAGCAACAGTATAACAGAAGCGGAAAAACTGACACAACCTGAAGAATTCGATTATTTATCCCTTGTTGGCGATGGTTTTAATCAGCTTCGTCGCTACACGCCTATATTGCTGGAAACTCTAACCATGAAAGCTACCTCAGCCGCTCAGGACCTGATGATTGGTGTTGAAGTGATAAAGAACATGAACAGAAGGCTGGCACGCAAGGTTCCAGACGATGCTCCGACGACATTTGTTCGCAAGCGTTGGCATAATTTAGTGCATACACCAGAAGGATTGGATCGCCACTTTTATGAATTATGCGTGTTATCGGAACTAAAAAACTCTCTGCGATCAGGTGACATATGGGTTCTGGGATCTCGCCAGTTTAAAGACTTTGAGGAATATCTGCTACCACAGCCGCGTTTTGTAGAACAACTCCACCAAGAGGAACTCGGGCTTGCCGTTGATACTGATTGTGACCGCTTCCTGGGATATCGACTGGCCTTTCTAGAAAAAGAATTGGCTGTAGTGGAAGGACTTGCAGCTGCAAACGAACTACCAGCAGCCTCAATCACAGACAGTGGCCGACTTAAGGTATCACCGTTAGACAACGCTGTGCCTGAAAAAGCAGCAATGCTGATACAGCAAGCGTACAGTATGTTGCCACATTTGAAAATAACTGAACTGTTATTGGAAGTTGATAAATGGGTCAATTTCACTGGGCATTTCAGACATCTTAAAAGTGGTGAATATGTAGAAGACAACCATCTGATGCTAACAGTAATTCTCGCTGACGCTATTAATCTTGGGCTGCGAAAGATGGCGGAATCCTGCCCTGGTACTACGTATACAAAGTTATCTTGGTTGCAGGCATGGTATATCAGAGATGAAACATACAGCGCTGCATTGGCGGAATTGGTCAATGCGCAGTTCCGTCACCCGTTTTCCATATGGTGGGGTGATGGTACAACATCGTCCTCTGATGGTCAGAATTTCAAAGCTGGAGGACACGGGCAGCTTTCCGGCCAGGTGAATCTAAAGTATGGACAGGAACCGGGCATTCAATTTTACACGCACATTTCAGATCAGTATGCGCCATTTCATACAAAGGTTATCAATGCCACGGTACGGGATGCAACTCATGTCCTGGATGGATTGCTTTACCATGAATCTGATTTGCGTATCGAAGAGCACTACACTGACACAGCAGGTTTCACCGATCACGTTTTCGCTTTAATGCATCTGCTTGGTTTTCGTTTTGCCCCGAGGATCCGGGATCTCGCCGACAAACGTTTGTACATAAATGGCGATGCCAAACATTATCCCACGCTCAATACACTTATCGGCGGTAACATCAATGTGAATCATATCCGGAAGCATTGGGATCATGTGCTTCGGATGGCGGCCTCGATCAAGCAAGGTACTGTCACAGCCTCGTTGATGCTACGTAAACTGGGAAGTTATCCCCGACAGAATGGTCTAGCTGTTGCCTTGCGTGAACTCGGGCGTATAGAGCGTACGCTGTTTACACTTGATTGGATACAGAATATTGAATTACGTCGTCGCGTCCAGATAGGATTGAATAAAGGAGAAGCTAAGAACGCTCTGGCCCGTGCAGTATTTCTCAACCGTCTTGGCGAAATCCGTGACCGGAGATTTGAAAATCAACGCTATCGTGCAAGCGGCCTAAATCTAGTGGTAGCCGCTATTGTTTTGTGGAATACAGTCTACCTTGAACGAAGCATACAGAAAATACGGAATTCCGGGCAGGAAGTAGATGAAACACTGCTGCCGCACCTTTCACCGCTTGGATGGGAGCACATTAACCTGACTGGAGACTACATTTGGAGGCAGGACAACCAGGTGGAACAGGGCAAGTATAGGCCGTTAAGATCAGCCGGAGACTCTTAGCGTACGATTTTTTCCGTTTCGTGAGCTGACCCCTATATACGCATGTGCCGGGCGGTTTCGCTGTCTCTTTCCATATAGTACTTCCAGAGCATCGCCATATTGTTGTTCCCGTGGGGCTCCCATTTCCATCTCAAGTTCTTCCAATAGCCACGAAAGATAGAGAACATTGTGGAGATCCTCCATGGCTTCTTTTGCCAATCCTCGACCGCTCCATCTTTCCAGGTAACCCAGGGAGAAGATGGCATGTTATTTTTATTGATCTCAGTGAGGCAAAACTTATTTGCAGTGCGCTCACTGTTTATCTTAATTGCTTCCTTTGCCTTCCATATGAAATAGATGCTGAATCCAACTGCCAGGCAACGCAGCATTTCTGTGGGCCAGACACTTACCCCGTCGAAAAGGGACAGTGGTTCCTCAGCAGGTAGCAGATGAGTGAAAGCGCTAAATAATACAAAGGAGACTATCGCTGTGGCTAGCAGGGGATATTTCTTTACCATTGCGGGAATGCCGATGATAAACTCACGCATTGTTCTACTGACAAGAAGAAGGAACAACAATATGAATATGGGTAGAAGGATGACAATCTACAAAGCGTTGGATACTTCGGTCATTGCTGCCCGATGCTTTCCGTTTGTACAGTTGAACTTTAATGCTCCCGCTGGTCCATCCTGTGAATTTGACTTGTAGCCAACCTTATATCTGCAACAATTTATTTATTTTCACCTCATGGAATCAGTTAATTGTAAAGGATTCTTCCAGATTTATTAAAATTGTAATTACCTATGCCAGCTACCCTGGTTTTGAACTCTACGGAATTGAGAATTTCAATGAAAGCCTGAATGCCCTTTTCAAAATAAACGGATTTGTCCATAATCATATCGAAGCTTTCTTGTGCAATGGAACAAAGCCCAATCCCAGAAGTTTGGCTATGGCACTGGTGGCGATGCCTACGTCGGCTTCCTTAGAAATAATGGAAAGTCCTACTTCAAAATGAGTAAAAACTTCGTTTTCATACCCGTCTATTTTTGTACCAGCAATTCCTAACTTTTGGAAATTATGATCAATAAGCACACGTGTTCCTGAGCCTTCCTGACGATTAATCAATTTTACCCCTTCAACGGTCAAGTCGGCAAATGTCCTTATACCGTGAGGATTATTCGGCGCCACGACAAAACCAAGCTCCCGGTAAAAAAGATGGCTCTTTCGTGAAAAAGTTGAAATAGATTTAGGGGTCAGTTAAAGTTCTTTA
>CAZLFA010000082.1:0-15498 GCA_964558665.1 uncultured Syntrophaceae bacterium | reverse complement strand
TGGTCTCATTAGTTATTTAACAACAATCTTTCAGGTATCTTGGACAGTAATGATAGAAAAGATAACCTATAGGAGTCGTATATGATTAGAAGTATTTTCGCCTTATTGATTGTGATCATGTCTGCAACGCCCGTTTTTTCCGCAACTGATATATTTAACAAGGTAGATGCGGACGGAAACGGCAAAATCGACAGAATGGAATACAGGGACGCCGCCGATAAAACGTTCAATAAACTCGACAAAAACGGGAACGGTTATACCGATCGTGAGGAATTCAAGAAAATTAACATCCCCGAGTCAGACAGAATATTCAAGCAGCTTGACAAAAACGGTGACGGGAGGATCTCCAGGGATGAGTTCATGAAGGGCTCCATGAGGCGCTTTCAAATGATCGATAAAAACGGGGATGGCTATATAGACAGAGATGAATACGCGCAGGCGGCATCCAAACTTTTTGATAAGCTTGACAAAAACAAAGACGGCTATCTGGATCGCGAGGAGTTGAAAGCAGCCGGGATATCCGACCCGGACAGGATATTCGACCAGCTCGACACAAACAGGGACGGCAGGATTTCGAAGGACGAGTTTGTAAAAGGCTCGTCAAAGCACATGAAACTTTTCGACAAGAAGGAAAGCGGATATCTGGACAAATTCGACATGGATTCACAGAGGAGGGAAGAAGGTCCGAGAAAAGATATGCCGGTGGTAAAACCGTTTTTGATTTTCTACTTTTAACGGCAAACATTCCCGTTTGGCTTTATCATACCGTCTGTATGCAGGTCGCTTAGGAGAAACATCACATCGCCGGTTTCCCACAGGAAACCGGCGATTTTCACATGCGAAACCTCCGGATGTTGAAACTTTCGGTTTCCGGATTGGAAAGTGTTTATTTTTCGTTCCGGCAAGGAGATCAAGGGATTGCGCGGAGGCGTACATAATGTACGTTGCACAAGCAATACCGCAGATCGACACAGCCGGAGCGGAAAAGAGCCCTTTCCGGACGGAAACGGAGGCTAGCTCTTTTTTCTATTAACCTCAAGGTAGCTGTTCATAAACCCTTCAAGGCTTTTCAATCTTGCATCATAATCCTCACCCTGATAACGATTAAGGAGAACGTTGCCTTCTTCTGAATTCGAAGTAAATACCTGCGTAAAACTTATATTAAGCAGGCCGCTACGGTCCTCATGAAGCCTGATCGTAAAGCGAAACATATAGAGGCGGGGAGCCGTAATCAGAAAGTCAACGGTTTTGCCGGCGATATCATACTGAAGAGTCATCCAGTATAATTCCGTGCCGTAAGGTTTGGTTGTTCTGAAGACAGCGCCTTCTTCATTGTAGCCGCTCTTTGACCAGATTGTTTCACACTCCCATCCCGGAATCCACTCTTCTTCTCTCTTGGGACAGAGAAGCGGGAATATTTCCTCAACCTTCGCTCTGACATGAATAACACCGCTTCTCATGAATTGTTTCGCTTGAAATTTCATGTAACCACTCCTCCTTTTTTTCAGACTTGCCTCAATACTGTCCATTGTATGGATACTCCTGCAAATCTACAAATTATCCCGGTTAAACCCGAAGAGAATGCTCTGAATAATCTTCGTTGACATCACCGTCTGCAGTGCATTGAAATATGCTCCGCGAACCCTGTGGTTCTTTCTTCGGTATTCTCTGGCATGTTCTTCTGACCAGAAGAAGATGCTTTGCCGTCAGAAAGCATCGATAATGCTCTCCTCCTGAAGATTGATCAGATCCACCTCCGGGACAAAGACGATGGGATCACATCCAGCCTGTTTAACTCTGTACTCAAGATCGCTGTTTATGAATATTTCCATGGGCTGCCCGCAGTGGGCGCATTCCGTGTTGATCGTCACCGACAATGTCTTTTTTCTTAATCGCCCTTGCACGAAGGGCGTCGCGAAGGCGTCCGCCGCTCAGGCCGCATAGATTTCTTCACCTGTGTCAAAAGTAATGCGGTGCGGGGTTTTTTCGACAGTCACAGGATAAGCCCAGACAACCTCGCCCTCTCTATTACGGAAAAGAAAGGTCATATGACGTTCCAGATCATCCAGGATATCTTTCACACGTTCCAGCGGCAATGCCAGTTTCTCAGCCGTATAAGCGGGAGACAGCGGCTTGCCGGCAAACGGAAGCTCACGTACTGCAAAGTGATGAACCAGACGGTGCTCATCCGACATGAATTGAAGGTGAGAACTGAATTTCTTTTCCGCCCTGGGAATCTGCCGCCGCCACATGAAATCCGGAACATTGATCAGATAACGCCACATTCCCATCATAATTTTATTGCCCATAGATCAAATCTCCTTTCATGAATTTTAACACTTTCACAGTGCCGTATATCAGGAAACCGAAACGGCCCGTCAGCCGCGCGACGATTGCCGTATCAAGGCGATCTCCTCCTCCGGAATGCCCAGCCCCTCCAGAAATTCCTGGTGCGACGCAGGAGCCATCTTCTCAAATTCCCTGTGCCATTTATCCATTCCTTCCTCATCAAGCCCGGCTGCCCGTAGAAGCGATATCCAGCCTGCCTTGTCCATGACAGGAAACCTTTCGCGCAGCGACTCATTATTAAGCATACTGATGATCACCCGCTGCTGTTCCCGCAGCCGTACGATCTCCCTGCCCAGTTCCAGCAGCCTTTTTTCCAGTATATCCCCGGTGCGGCCCCCGGGAGAGTCAAGTATCCTTGCGACTGACCGCATGGAAAGCCCCATCTGCCGGTAAAGACAAATCTTCTCCAGCCTGTCCTGGTCTTCCCGTGTATACTGCCGGTAATTAGAGCGGCTTCTTCCCGACGGCTTCAGCAGATTGATGGAGTCGTAATAAAGAAGCGCACTTCGCGAAAGCCCGTATTTTTTGGCAAGCTCACCAATATTCATATTTTCGTCCTCATCCTGAAAAATATCGTAAACTGGCTAAATGCAAAAAATTTCTCCCCGAATATCATCCCGGTTCTCAATCAGAAACGATAGCAAGGCGGCAAGAAGGAGGCGACGCAGTCGTACATGAAGAGTACGTCGAGGAGCCGACGACGATGCCAACGCAGCTAGCGCTCTGATTCAGAACCGGAAAGCAATACCAGTGTTTGCCTTAACAGTGCACTATGAAGCGATAGTCAGGTCAAGGTTTTTTTGAGGGAAATTTTGATTAAACTGAAGTTATCAATTCGACCGGCTTCGTAAAAAGCTTCAAATACAAGGCGCGCGAGGCCTGAGGAATGAGGCCTACTTTTTGTCGTAGGCCGCAGTGACGAAGGACGAAGAGCAACACAGCAGTTGAACTTTTTACGAAGTTGTTATTCCTCGCCGTCGTCTTTTTTAGAGAACAGGACGACAAGATTGGGTTTGTCATAGAAATGATTTCTTATCTTATAATGGCCGAGAAATTTGGGCAGAACGAGATTTCTTCTTTTATTGCCGAGGGTAATGACGAGCTCGTCGCCGAACTGCTGAAGCAGGAAATCATCCATCTCGAAAAAAGGCAGACGTATCTTCAGCCTGTAGACGTCTCCGACATCCTCTATGGTGAAAGGTTTCTCCGAAAAGAGCACATCAAGAGGGTTTTTATCCTGATAGAGCTGATTTCCCAGACGCTGCATGGACTCCAGACCGAACACCTCTTCCCCCGCATGCAGGAGTTTCAGAACCGGCAGGGGAAAGAATGATGCCTCGATGTCTTCCAGATAGTCCCTTTGATGCGTAAGGTACCTGCCAAAAAAGGAGTTCTCGGGAAGTTCCGGCAGCACGCGGTTGATGATGACAGAATCAACGCTGTACCCGTAGAGCAGAAGATACGTGTAAACGCGCTTCGCCTCCCTGATAACCATCTTTTCCGGATTGACGACAACCCGCACAGAGGTGGTTGCCGGATCGCTGAAAATCTTATTGAGGTTTTCCAGTTTGGTGAAGAGCTGGTCCAGCTCCTGATAGCTTTCATCAAGGGGAATGCCGGTTGTGGCGTGCACAAATGACCCGAATGCCCTGGTTGTTATCTTGGGGAAGGGGAAAAGTCTGGATGTCCACCACTTGGTAACCTGCGGGAGCGTCAACAGCGTCAGCGTTTCACCGGTCGGCGCACTGTCGATAATGAGGGCATCGTACTCTCCCTCGCTGTAATACTTGTCTATCCAGAGGAAGGCCGACGCCTCTTCCATGCCCGGCAGGGCGGCCAATTCCTCAGCCAGCATCCTGTCCATTCCCTGCCATGCAAATACCTGGTGAAGCATCTTGCTGAGATTGCCCCAGTACTTGCGCATGGAGTAGTAAATATCCAGTTCCTGGGCGTAGAGATTCTCCCTGATCAGAAGCGGCTCGGGACCGAGTTTTGTATCGAGCGCGTCGGCCAGGCTGTGTGCAGGGTCGGTTGATATGACGAGAGTGCGGCATCCCTCCTCCGCCGCCTTCATTGCTGTAGCGGCAGCGCAGGTGGTCTTACCGGTCCCCCCCTTTCCGGTAAAAAGAATTATTCTCATAATGTCTGTTGATCTTCTTATATTTTGCGGTTGAATCAGCCATACTACAATGCAAGACTACGGACAAGCGGAAAAATGCCTCCCGTAAATACATAATGATTACAAAGCGGTATTGTGATAATATGCGTATATGTTCAGTCCTGCGGGCGGCGTCATATATCACATAAGAGCTATGCTTTACCTTCATAGGTTATGGAAGCCGTTCGGCGATTCCATTGCCGCATGGCTGAATCAATGGAAAACGCAGGAGAAGGAGCTGATTATCATCGGGGCGGGAGGAGGATATTTTCTTGCACCGGATTTCCTGCGAAGATTCAAAAGCATTCTGGCCGTAGATCCAGATCCGCTGGCCAGGCTTATATTTCTCAGGCGCTTTTCCTCCTTCAGACAGAATATTATCTGGGACACAAACGATTACTTTTTGTCCGGTGATATCGCGGGTCATTCGCTTCAGGATCTTTTAAACAGAAAACCCGGTGCGGCTGTGCTGTTCTCAAATTTTCTGGGACAGATTCCCTTTTTGCTTGAAGATGAAGTGGAAAGGATGCAGACAATCATCCATCTGCATGGCCATCTTCTGCCGTCGCTTAAGGACAGAAACTGGTGCAGCTACCATGACCGCTATTCGGGAAAATGCAGAGCGGGGAAAACTGCCGTAATGTCCTCAAGTCGGCAGATGGCGGGAGAGGAACTGATCCGCAGTATGTGTGATGATCCCGGCGGCGATTGGACGGATCATCTTACAGAGGACTTTTTCCCCGGCAGCGGAAGATACGACTATTTCCTCTGGCACCTGACGCCGAAAGCATCTCACATAATAGAAGGTGTTTTTAGATTATAACAGGGGCTTCCGTTTCCGAAAGCCCCCTGGCTGTTTCTCCGTTTTGTATCAAACTGAAGCCTACCTGATAATGTAAACCGATGTATCCTTGCCGAAGTTATTGATCACAGGAGTCTGGCTGTGTCCTGTTTCGCTCGAATATTTCATGGTCATCTTCCGGGAGAATGATCCGAGTTCGTAGATGCTGACCTTGCCGTCCTTGTTGTCATCAGCGTTTCTGTTGTTGTTAAGCCCTTCGAGAAGCGTGTATGTGTACATGCCGTTTTTGCCTTTATAACCGTCCATGGCCTCCTGCGTGGAGCTTGCCGACGCAAACATATGCAATCCCATGTTTCGCGCCAGTACAGACATGCGGGCGTCATACAAACCGCTCACGAAATTATCCAGGCCGCCGGCATGACAGGTATCGAGAATATAAATCTGCGTAAGCGCCTTTATGTTCTTTGAAGTCTCCATGAGGTCATTGGAGTTTATCATGCTTGCGCTACTCAGGTTGCCGTCGTAGTCATGCGTTACGATGGAATACAGTCCCGACTGCAGAACACCGTGGCTGGCCGTAAAAAGTATGAACACGTCGTTTGGCTTTATAGTCTCCGACAGCTTCTTTATGGTCTGGAGAACATTATCTCTGCCCGCTTCCTTGTTTTTCAACATGGTGACATGAATGTTTTCCGGTTTAAACTGGGTAAGCGACTGATTCCTGAACATCTGCGCAAAGCCGTCTGCATCCTTCACAGCAAATTTAAGATTGATATCCGCCGCCTTGTATTCGTCTATGCCCACAGCCAGAACATAAAGATGCGGATCCGGCGTTTTGACAGACGATTTGAACGTTTCTGTTTTCATGGCGCTTTGAACGGTGTTATCCCTGTTGAAGGCAACAATTCCCACCTCGTTTTCACCGGCTATGGCATCCAGTTTAACGCTGTCCTTTACCTTGTCGCCCTTGGGCGGCGCATCGATTATGCTGGGCTTTTTCTGCTCGCGGGCGACAATCACCACTCCGCGCAGTTCGTTGCGTATCGCCGCACCATCCATTGCCTGAAGTGTGACTTTACCCGTTACCGTTTTTTTGACGCCCCGGTAATAGCCGTCGGATTTAACCAGTTTGCCGTTATAGAATATTCTTATCTCGCCTATTCCTCCTCCATTGTCCTTTACTACGTATTTGACCTCCACGGTCTTTTCATCATCGCTTTTCGATATGGAATCGATATCAACATCAGGCGGCGGGCTCTTGATGGCTTCATCCATGGTGGTGGTTATCCAGTCCCTCGTGTCTTCACCGCGAAGCCTGGCAATTATGATATCCGGACGGTAAAAGACATCGTAGAACTGGTTGATGCGGTAAAATCGCATGCCCCTGACGACATTCATATTTCCGAGGGCATTGGGTGATCCGTTATAATACCCGTCCGGTGTCAGCATTACCCAGGCATCGTTAAGCTGCTTGAAATCGTCCTCCTTTGAGGGCTGATCGGCCTGAACAAACATGGGGGGCAGATATTTGGTCAGTTTGACCGCCCTGACAACCTCCTCGCTTGATTTGATGTTCCAGAATCTTGTCGTCATGTCGATGCTGCCGGACAAAAGGATACGGCGGTCAGGGGAGATGGCTACACATTTGATGTCGTCCTCGTGTCCTTCAAATGTTCTGATCTCCCTGCCCGTGGCAACGTCCCATACTTTCAATGTCTTGTCATGACTCCCCGAAAGCGCATATACGCCGTCCTGCGAGAACACGGCGCTCCGCACAAGGCGGCTGTGGCCCTTGAATTTTCTTATCTCGTTTCCTGATGCAACATCCGTCAGAAAAAGAGAGCTTCCGCTTCCTATCAGAGCCGTCCGGCCGTCCGGAGAAAAGTCAATAGTGTAAACCTGCCCGTATGAGTCGGACATTTTTCTCACTTCCTTGCCGGTTGTCAGAGACCAGAGGACAACGATGTTGTCTTCGTTCGCAGAAAGGACTAATTTCCCATCCTTCGAAAACGCATAAGGAGTAACACGCTGCTGAGAGCTGCCGCTGCTTGATCCCGTTTTAAACGTCAAGACCGAACTGCCATTGGCGGCATTATAGACCCTTACTTCCTGATTATCGTGACCGGACATGACAAAGCGGTTGTCCTGAGAAAAAGCCACGGTGTTTGCGGATGCCGAGTGTGTCGTCAGAGACCAGAGCTCACGCCCCTCAATAAAATCCCACAGTTTTATTACACCGTCGGCTCCTCCCGATACAAGCCTGCTGCTGTCCGGCGAAAAGGCCACGGACATGACGGGGCGTTTGGTGTCTCCCTTGAGAATACTGACATTCCTTGCGAGCGTCAGATCCCATACCATAATGGTATTGTCGCTCATGGCGGAGGCGGCATAGCGCCCGCTGGGCGAAATTGCGACGGCGTTTACAAAGGTTGCCATCACGACTGTGCCGTAAGTAACAATGGGCGGACCGCCGTGTTCTGATGCCTCTACATCAAGGATAAGTTTTGCTCTAAGGTACAATTCCACCTTGGGATCGGCGGCAGATACCGGCCCGGCCATTAAACAAAAAAGGGCCAGTAACATGATGAAAAGGCGCTTCATGAGACTCCTCCATTCTTTTTTTATCCTGTTCCAGCACTGAAAGTCTGTGAATCGACATATCCCGGACAGGATCGCGGAGAAAGATGCTTCAGCATCCGGAATATATCACAGTCGGTTGTTCAAGCTTCCGGCAAAGGCGTATCTTCCGGTTCCACCCAGACTATGTGCTGTTTGTTGATGATCAGCACCTTGTCCTGATTAATCTGATCTTCGACATTATATATAACGATAAAAGGCGCGTCGCCCGTAAGAAAGACGTCCGATATCCGGTTACCTTCACCGACATTGATCTTGCCTCTTATTATCCCTCCGTCAACTGTCTTGATGGACACAGTCTTTTCCACAACTTTAGGTCGCGACGATCCTTTCTTAGCCATTATTTCCTCCTTTGTTTACGGTTGCATTTTCTCCAGACTTGCCTAAATGAAACAGAGATAGTATTTATTACCGGACATGCCATGACTTCAGACTTATAAATATAAGAGAAATACAGCGGAGTGTCAAGCAGGAACAGCAGGAACGATGCCGCCAAACAATTCGAAATAAAAAGACTATTTGTGACGACACCGATGAATAACGAGAAGAAGATCATTGTATTCACCTTAGTTGCCCATTTTCTTTTCCTCTAAGTGAATGTTATTCAGGTCAGAGAGGTTTTCAAGCTGTGAATCAAATATTTTTCCTGTAATAATATTCTGAGCCGCCGAAAGCCTTTTGGGCCGGGGAAGCCAAAGAGTATCACTTTTTTATCGTGTAATCAGGGTTTATGCTTCAGCAAAAAACCGGCCGGTTACAGTTTTCTTTCCGACCCGCGATAATCTGTCAGGTTCTGCCCGATCTCCTGTCGACCACCCTGGCAATACCGTCTTCAGGCCTGGGCACACTACCCGGTTCCACCAGCTTTACATTGACATCGATACCGATCATCGACCTGATGCGCTTCTTGAGTTTATCGAGGAAAACTCTCTGCCTCTGAATCTCCATGGCAAATATTTTTTCCGTCACTTCAATGCAGATCTCCAGGACATCGGTCACATCCCTGCGTTCCACAACAAGCTGATGAGGAGGGATGTCGCCAGCTACGTTGAGCAGTGCCTCTTCAATCTGCGAAGGGAAGACATTGACGCCCCTGATAACAATCATATCATCCGATCGCCCCATCGTTTTTTTCATGCGCACGACGGTCCTCCCGCAGTCACAGGAGGAAAAGTCAAGGGCTGTGATGTCTCCCGTGCGATAGCGCAGCATGGGGAACGCTTCCTTGGTCAGCGTCGTCAGCACCAGTTCGCCGGCACTGCCGGGCGGCAGCGGGGAACCCGTCTCCGGATCGATTATTTCCGGGATGAAGGCATCTTCAAAGATATGCATGCCTTTCTTGCATATACACTCCCCGGCGACACCGGGCCCGATAACCTCGGAAAGGCCGTAGTTGTCGGTTGCGCTGACGGCAAGCCTGCTCTCTATCTCCTGCCGCATCGCTTCCGTCCACGGCTCGCCCCCGAAAAGGCCGTATCTCAAAGCCAGTCCTTTGGTGTCGATTCCCATCTTTTCCATTCGGTCGGCAAGGGTAATGGCGTACCTGGGAGTACAGATCAGTACCGTTGTTTTGTAGTCCTGCATGATCATGATCTGCTTTTCGGTATTCCCGGTACTCATGGGAATCACCGAGGCGCCGATTGCTTCTGCTCCGTAATGCAGTCCGAAAGCCCCTGTAAAGAGTCCATACTGAAAGGCGATCTGCACAAGATCATCGTTGGTGACTCCCGCAGCCGTCATGACACGGGCAGCCAGGTTGGACCACATTTTGATATCATTTTTCGTATAACCCATAACAATCGGTTTGCTGGTCGTACCGGAGGAGGAATGGATGCGGACCACCTCCCGGAGCGGGACGGCGAACATGCCGTAAGGATAGTTGAGGCGCAGATCCTCCCTGGTTGTAAAGGGGAGCCTTGACAGGTCGGACAGCGTTTGAACATCCTCCGGAATTATGCCCAGATCGTAGAACTTCTTTCTATAGTGAGTAACGTTCTTATACACCCTGTTGAGCATCGACTGCAGTCTCTCCAACTGGAGTTGTTCAAGCTCTTCTCTCGGCATACATTCATGATGGGGGTCCCATATTTTCATGCATCTACCTCCCTGTTTATCACCTCTCCCAGATTTCTTTTTTGTCCTTCCCCAGATACGCCCGCTGCACCTCTTTGTTCTCAAGCAGTTCGGCTGCTTCTCCCTGGAGAATTATTCTTCCCGTCTCGATTACGTAACCGCGATCAGCCAGCTTCAGGGCAGCGCGGGCGTTCTGTTCGACCAGCAGGATTGTCGTCCCCTTTTCCCTTGAGAGGCTGCCGATGACCCTGAATATTTCCTGGACAATCAGCGGTGCAAGTCCCATCGATGGCTCGTCAAGCAGCAGCAGCTTTGGTCCCGCCATCAGGGCGCGGCCGACGGCCAGCATCTGCTGCTCGCCGCCGGAAAGAGTGCCTGCCAGTTGCCTGCGTCTTTCCAGCAACACAGGGAAAAGCTCGAAAATCATGCCCATTTCCCTGCTCACCGTCTTTTTGCTCTCACCTGCTTTATACCTCATATACGCGCCGAGTTCCAGGTTGTCTTCCACGGAAAGAGGCTTGAAAACCTGTCTGCCTTCCGGCACCTGTGAAATCCCCTGCGCCACTATTTTATGCGGTGAACAGTTGCCTATTGATTTGCCGGCGAAAAGGACCTCGCCGCTTTTCAGAGGCACGATCCCCGACAATGTATTCAACAGCGTCGTCTTGCCGGCGCCGTTTGCCCCGATCAGCGTAACGACCTCTCCTGCATCCAGGTGCATGGATACATTTTTCAGTGCGTGAACCTGGCCGTAATAGGTGTTGATGTTTTTTATCTTTAGCATTGATTTAACATCTTTTATTTTCAAATCCGGGACTGTTCATAAATGCTCAGGTGCAAGGCGCGCAAAAACCGAATCGCGAGTCGTATATAGAAATACGTCGAGCGATGAGGGTTGCAGCGCAACGCTGCAGATGAGCGTTTTTCAACAGTCCCCCTCAGCCTTCTCCGAGATACGCGGATATAACTTCCTTATTTTCCTGAATCTCCCGGGGCGTACCCTCCGCCAGCTTGCGCCCCAGATTCAGCACCACAACCGTGTCGCATACATCCATCACCAGTTCCATGTCATGCTCGACGAGCACCACGGTAATCCCGGTGTCGCGGATGGTCCTGATAAGCTGGGAAAGTCCGACCGTTTCACGGCTGTTGAGTCCTGCTGCCGGTTCATCCATGAGAATGATGCGGGGCTCGACAGCCAGCGCCCTGGCTATTTCCAGAATCCTCCCCTTGCCGAAGGGCAGGCTGGCGGCTTGCATCTCCGCCAGTTCACTCATGCCGGTGAAATCCAGCCAAGCCATTGCCTTCTCTCTGATATTCCTTTCTTCCCTGATATGGCCGGGCAGTTTGAGGGCGCACGACAGGATACCGCTTCTGCTCCGGGTGTGAAGGCCGACCATGACATTTTCAAGCACCGTCATCTGCCCGAAGAGTTCCATGTTCTGGAAGGTGCGCACCAGTCCCATTTCCGCCAGGCTATCCGGCGGGTGACGGCTGATGTCTTTTTCCGCCAGATAAACGGTTCCCGACGTCTGATCATATAAACCGGTTACAATGTTGAAGAGGGTCGTCTTGCCTGCGCCGTTGGGGCCGATAACTCCCGTTATCGTCCCCTCTTTGATGGCAAACGACACATCCTCCAGAGCGGTAAGGCCGCCGAACAGCTTTGTTATGCCGTTAAGCCTCAGCATTGTTCCGGTCCCTCTCCTTTCCCGCGCTCCTCGCCTTACCGTACAGCCATTTGAGGCCGCCTACAAGTCCCCCCCGCATGAACATGGTGATGAGGATAAGCATCAGTCCATAGACGATGATATCATAATCATGGAGGAAGCGCAGAAATTCCGGCAGCAGAGTCAGAATCGCCGCTCCCAGAAAAGACCCGTAGATGCTGCCCAGGCCGCCGATGATTACCATGGTCACCAGCTCTATAGACAGATTGAAACCGAAGGAGGCAGGTGAAATAAAGGTCATCGTATGCGCATAGAGGCTTCCCGCCAGCGCTGAAATAAGAGCGGATATCGCAAATATCTGTACTTTCAGCAGTCTGGCATTCACCCCCATGACCATCGCCGCCACTTCCGAATCATGAATGGCTCTGAGCGCCCTTCCGATTCGGGAATGCAGCAGATTGATGGAAAGAAGCATGGTGAGAAGCGCGAATCCCCAGATGAGGTAATAGTTGCCGGTGTCGCTGTCAAAGGTAAAACCGCCGGCGGACAGATTGGGAATTCCCGACAGTCCTGAAGGCCCCCCCGTAAGCTCCACTGTCTCGTTGAAACAGATATACATGATAATACCGAACCCCAGGGTTGCCATGGCCAGATAATGCCCCTTCAGTTTCAGAATGGGAAAACCTATTGCGAAAGCCAGGGCAGTCACGGAAACGGCAGAGACAATCATCGCCACCCAGGGGTTGATCGCATAGGCGGTTGTCAATACCCCGGAGATATACGCGCCCAGGCCGTAAAATGCGGCATGGCCGAGTGATATCTGCCCGGCAAATCCCAACAGAAGATTGAGCCCGACGGCCAGCATTGTGTGGATACCGACAAAGACAAACACATTGATCAAATAGCTTCCCCGGAATACAAGAGGGACCAGCATAACTGCCGCCGCAAAGATCGCAAACACCAGCAGATCTCTTTTTTCTTCAGACATTAACGTCATCTTCCGTTCAGGCCCCCCCGTCTTTCACCATCAAGCATCCGGCGCAATATTTTGAAACGGCCGGGCAGCGTTCTCCATCCTCACACCCGCTCCGTCTCCTTTTTCCTGAATACGCCCTCCGGCCTGACGAACAGGATCAGCAGTAAAACGATGAAGGCTATGGCATCCTTATAACTTGCGGAAATCAGCCCGGCTCCCAGAGATTCCAGAATCCCCAGGATAAGCCCCCCGACAATCGTGCCTCCGCCGCTGCCCATACCGCCTATTATCGCCGCGCAGAATCCCTTAAGGCCGAGCATTACTCCCACATCATAGGAAGTCATGGTCAGAGGCGCAATGATGATCCCCGCCATTGATCCTACCGCCGCGCTGATGCCGAAGGAAAGAAGCACCATTTTCCTGACATCTATGCCGACCAGACTTGCCGCCTGCGCATTGTATGAGCAGGCTCTCATGGCCTTGCCGACAATGCTGTGATTGAAGAAAATCCTGCTTACAAAAATGATCAGCACGGTGATGATGAATATCCAGACATGCTGGGGAAGGATTGTCGCACCAGCCAGTTCGATCGGCGTGTTGCCGGTAAAGGAAGGAACGTTGTACGTGTCCTTCCCCCAGGCAATCATGGCGATGCCGCGAATCAGTATGCTGGCGCCGATCGTGATAATTACCAGACTCAAAGGCGTGGCATCTTTAAGCGGACTAATAGCGAGCCGCTCGAATACAAATCCGATCGCAGTGGATACAAGAATTGCCGCCACTACCGCGGCAACGAGAGGAAGGTGAAGCAGGGAGATGAAGAACAGAGTAAGCATCCCCCCCAGCATCACAAACTCTCCCTGCGCGAAGTTGATAATGCCGGTGGCGTTATAGATCACGGCAAAACCAAAACCGATCAAAGCATAAATGGCGCCGTTGGCAAGCCCCGACAGTAAATACTGTGCTATCTGATTGAAACTGTCCATGAATGAAAATTATACTATTTAAGCAGGGCCCAATTGTTGCCCTTTATAGTTACCAGCACAAAAGCATCCTTAGTCAAACCGGCATGGTCGCTGGGTGTAAAAGTGAAGATACCGCCTATGCCGGAGAAATTCTTTGTCTGCTCAAGTTGGTCCCGAATGGCCGCAGGGGTTTCCCCGCCTCTTTCGATCGCCCCTTTCAAGAGCATCACTGCGTCCCAGGCATGACCTCCGAAATGATCGCCTTCTGTTTTGTAGAGCTTCCGGTAACTCTCTACAAACGACATCAGAGATTTTTTCTGAGGATCTGAATCAGGCAGGAGACCGGCTACAATAACCCGCCCCGAAGGGAGCATTATTCCTTCCGCTGCATCGGCGGCCAGTTCAATGAACTTCTTTGAGGAAACGCCGTGACTCATGTAGAGGGGAATCTTGATTCCCAACTGCTTAACGTTTCTGGCAATAATGGCAGGGCCGGGGTTTGTTCCCCAGCATATTATCGTCTGAGCCTGACTGCCTCTGATTTTTGTAAGCTGGGCCGTCATGTCGTTGTCTTTCGGGGCATACGTTTCATCGGATATGATTTGAATGCCGTATTTCTCCGCCTGAGCCTTTAACTGCTCCCGCCCGGACGAACCAAAGGAATCCGACACAGTCAGTATTGCCACTTTGCTGATGCCGCTGCTTTTAAGATTTTCATATATCCTTGCCACGGCAAGCGAATCGTTCTGGGCTGTCTTGAAGACCCATTTTTTTACCGGATCTGTGATTTTAATGCCCGCGGCGCATGAAATAAGAGGAATACCGGATTTCTCCACCAGAGGAATAACCGCCATCGTATCGCCTGTCGTGCTTGGCCCTATGATTGCGACAACCTTATCTTCCTTGATCAGCCTCGTTGCCGCCTGCAAAGCCTTTGTGGCGTCTCCCTGAGTGTCATAGGTAATCAATTGGAGCATACGACCCTTGACTCCACCAGCCTTGTTAATCTCATCAACAACCATCTGCGCAGTATTGCGCTCCGGTTCGCCTAAAAATGACGGCGGACCGGTCACTGAAAAGAGCGCTCCTACTTTGATAGGCGCAGAATCCTTTCCGGTGCAGCCACCCATGAAAGCTAAAACCAATACGGCAATAAATAATCTGAACATCATCTTTGACATGATCTCCTCCTCCTTTACTTTTTGATGAAAAAATCCCCCAAAGGAATTAACACTGACGAATTTAGCTGTCTTGCTGGTTTAGAGTTTCCGGATTACAGCTTGAACAAAAGCTACTGTGGAAAGCCTGCTCATCCGCATTAAAAACGGACAGCAGGCGTCAATACTTGTAGGTCAAAAGATAGGGCTTATTTGCAGGTTGGACAATATGCTTCTGCATGTTGCTAATATATTTAGCCTTTCTCATCATCATGCGATGGGTTCTTGCTATGCCATTTTTTCTATACTGTCAAGCACTATTTTTCTCTGTTTTATCTGACTCTTTCTTCAGCCTGTCGATTTCCTCCTTATAACGCTCAGCCTTTGCTCTTACCTGTTCAATCTCCTCGCGCGCCCTCTCAAGCTTTTCTTCCTGCTTCTGCCGCTCCTCGCTTAGTTTGTCCTGAACATCCTCAAATCCGACATAAATCGCCAGTATTCCGGAAAGCAGCAGGGCTACGGGGAGTCCACCCTTTAGTATAATCAGAAACTCTGTCCCCCAGAAAACAAGACCCATCAGCCCCAGAACAGCCGAAATAGCACCACCGATAAGCAGCGTCATAAGTCCAAGAAACCTCCTTGATTATCGGACAATCATTTAGTGTCCATCCGGAAACCCCGGTTTTGAAAGCGGGGTTTATATAAAAGCCG
>CAZLFA010000081.1:0-16004 GCA_964558665.1 uncultured Syntrophaceae bacterium | reverse complement strand
AGAATATTTTTCACAAGAAAAATATTTGATTCGCCGCTTGAAAACCCCTTTGACCAGGATAATATTCACTTATCCAAGTGCCTATGCATTCTATCGCGTAATCTGGGATTATCTGTATGCTTCCTGTATCAGATGGTTTAAAAAAGCCTCAGGATCTTCAATTCCCCCGGCAGTGATAATGAACTCTTTTTTCCCGGTCTTTTCCCTGATGAGCTTCAAACCGTGATCGTAATTCTGGAATGACTGCTTCAGGTATGCCGGGACATCGAGTGCTTCTCTTCCAGCCTTTTCCAGCAATAGATTTACGGCATCGTCACTGAAAGCTATATCAAGCTCGTTCCGCCGGGAAAAAGATCCGGCAAAGTCCCGGGCGACATTTTCGATGGCCTGGATTTCCTCAAGCGTATATTCCACCTCAGACTGTTTGTCCAGCGTGTGCCTGATGATCAGTCTTATCCTCTCAGCGGTAAAGTCCATCGCGTAAGATTTTCGCCATTCGGGCAATTTCTGATGGATGTAATCTTCCATGCGTTTCTCTTCCTGCGACATCAGCCTTTGGAAGGACGCCTCTCTTTCGGGATCATCCGGGTTGGCGAGGATCGCATCGAGTTCTTTGCCCGGGTCGGCTGCCATTGCACTGTTTACGGTAAGATGCCTGATATCGGTGGAGGGAAGCGTATGCTCGAACTTCATCAGGACGCGCTCCACTGCGCTCACCAGGCCGCGGGCACCCGTACTCTCAAGGAAGGCGTTTTCCGCTATTTTGTGCAGCGCTTCATCTTCGAACTGGAGGTCGATGCCATAGGCCTTGAAATCGCGCTTCTTGCCGATGATAATGGGGTTCCTGGGATTGATCAGAATCTTGTACAGATCCTCGGTCTCCAAAGGCTCGAAGACAGTCACCACCGGCAGTCTGCCGATAAACTCAGACTCAAAACCATACTGGATCAGATCCTCCGCTTTCACGTGTTTCAGGTTTTCTGCATGTTCATCCTTCATTTGGATCTTAGCCCCGAAACCTATCCCCTGCCGGTTGCGCCTTTTTCCGACTATTCCTTCCAGGCCGTTGAAGGCGCCGCTCATGATAAAAAGGATGTGCTTGGTGCTGATCTTCTTTCTCTCTCGCTTTCCTGTTTTCTGATATTCCTGCATCGCTTCCAGTTGTGAGATCGGATCATGGGGAACCTTAAGCTCCACCTCTGTGTCTTCGAGGGGCTTAAGCAGCGCCCGCTGCACGCCTGTCCGTGAGACGTCCGGTCCGACCAGGTTATGCGAGGAGGCTATCTTGTCGATTTCGTCGAGATAGATTATCCCGTACTGGGCAAGTTCCATGTCTCCGTCGGCTTCATGCACCAGGTCGCGCACCAGGTCTTCCACGTCGCCGCCGACGTAACCCGTTTCGCTGAACTTGGTGGCGTCGCCTTTTACAAACGGCACGCCGATCCTGCTGGCGATCAGTTTGACGAGATAGGTCTTGCCTACGCCGGTAGGACCGATCATAATGATATTGTTTTTGATCTCGCCGATTGTATCCGGCCGCTTTCTTTTGCGGTTTAATTCGAATCTCTTTATTCTGTTGTAGTGGGTGCAGATTTTCGTCGCCAGAACCTGCTTGGCATCATCCTGTTTCACCATGTACTCGTCCAGGTATGCCTTGAGTTCACCGGGCTTCATGTCGAAATGGATGGACGCAGCGCCATTCCGGGTTTCTTTCACTCTTTCCTTGTCGCCGTCTTTATCCGCCTCGGGGAAATGCCCGAAACCGGTCATTTGCAGCTTGATCCCGTACTTTTTTGAGATATAGTCGGCAATGTCTTTCTGTATCTCATTGATATCTATTTCTTTTCCCATATATGTCTTTGACCCCGCAATTATTCACTTTAAACCGGTTTTTCTCCGGAAAGATCTTCTTTCTTCTTAACGAAAATGTATAAACTGCTTCGTCCATTGTCAAGCCGGGTTGACCCTTTTCTGTTTGACGAAGCGGCACAGGTTATCTATAATAGCTGTAATTTCATTCCGGATGGCATAATGAAACTTACCCTAAACAGCCTCTTTACGATTATTGCGGTTTTCTTTTTCTGCGCGTCGCTTTTTTTCACCGTAAAGGTTTTTTCGTTCAAGAAAAACCTGGCTCCGGGTGTCGGTGCAGCGGCGATCAAGACGGGCCAGACCGTCACTGTCAGCAGGATAATAGACGGCGATGAGGTTGCGGTCAAAGCCGAGGGAGACGAGTTTGTCGTCCGCCTTCTGGGGGTTTATTCCTATGATGCGACCATCAGCGATCCCCTTGTTCAGCCTATGGCGAAGATGTCCTATATGTATCTGGAGCAGACGCTGAGCAGCCGGAAAGTGGAAGTTGTCTTTGACGAGCTCAAGTTCGATTCCCGCAAGAGGCTGCTTGCCTATCTGCATAAGGATGGAGCAGACGTGGGGCTTGCTTTGATTGAAAAAGGAATGTCCCTGGCCTATACAAAATATCCTTTCTCGCGGATGAGCCCCTATCTGCTGGCGGAAGAAAAAGCGCGCCGGGAAAAGTCCGGATTATGGGCGGAAAGACAACTGGCGGTGCGATCCCTGCAGTTGAGAGAGCTTTGGGATGCAGAACGGACAAGAGGTGACTGATGCTGTTCAGGGTCCTGTGGCTTTTCATGGTAAAGGGTCACCATTTCGTCTGGAAGCGGGGCGAGGGAAAAGCCCTGATTATCTTTGTACTGCTGCTCTGGTATTCCACGTCGGGATTTCTATACTTCGAGCTTCCCGGCAAACCGGATCTGAACTGGCTCGACGCCTTGTGGTGGTCCATGGTGACGATGGCCACTGTGGGTTATGGCGACATCTTTCCCATAACACCGGCCGGCCGATACCTGGTCGGCGTGCCGACGATGGTTTTCGGCATAGGATTTTTAGGCTATCTGATATCTCAGATAGCAGGGGCGCTCATTGAATCCCGATCGAAGAGGATAAAAGGCATGATTGAAATGACGGCAAGCGAACACATTCTTATAGTCAACTTCAGCCATCTGGACATGATGCTGAAGCTGGTCCGTGAACTCCACTCCGACTCCTCCACGAGGGAGAAGGCGATATGTCTTGTGGATGAGACGCTGGAGGAGATACCGCAGGAACTCATGGAAAGAGGCGTCCATTTCGTGAAGGGCGATCCCACGCGGAAGGAGGTGCTGAATCGTGCGGGGGTGACGAGGGCAAGCCACGCGATCATCCTTTCGAAAGACCCCGGCGATCCGCATTCCGATGATCAGAACCTGGCAACGACGCTGGTCATGGAAAGCATGAATGACAAGATCTTTTCCGTAGTGGAAATAGTCAACGCCGAAAAGATCAATCAGGTGGAACTGGCCGGCGCCAACAGTGTCATTTGCGCATCGGAACTGTCTTCCGGTTTGATAATTCAGGAGATGCAGGATCCCGGCGTCAAAAATATTATCAAGGACCTGGTCAGCGATCTGGGAGGGCATCAGATATATTTTGTCCCCGTTCCCAAACTCGCGAACCGGGAATACGCAGAGCTTGTGCAGTGGGGCTTGAGCAATCGATACTCAATTATCGGCATTGTCCGGGACGGCGTTCAGATGCTGAACTGTCCATCGTCGGAAAAGATCAGAGAGACGGACAGTGCCGTCGTCATCGGCAGCGAGCGGCCTGAAGAGATAAGCATCTGACTTTTTTATGGCAGGAAGGCGAAAACCGTTAACCTGCCTGTGATCCCGGTGAGCGAACACGGCAATGAATCGCCGGGACAAATGATTATGACAGCAGGACTCTTTGTCGCTCTCAGAGTAACAAAACGGGCCTGCTTCAGGAAATTATCGAAAGGAAAACAATATGGCTACTATCCGAATACCCCAATGGCCGAAACAGAGCGCGCAGCGGGTTATTCTCCTTACCGTTATTATCATTATTTTTCTCTTTTCCGGAAAAGCGGTGGAGTTCATCACAGACTGGTTCTGGTATCAGGAGGTCGGCTATACGACCGTCTTCACCGTGACATTAATGGCCAAGCTGACGGCTGCGGCCGTTTTCGGGATCGGATACTTTCTCATCTTCTATCTCAATCTCTTTCTGGCAATACGGCTGACACCCGCTCCCGAGTCTTTCAGCGACAACGTTATCAACATTCCCATCCCCAGGCCGGGAGATGCCTTTCTCAAAAAGGTGGCTCTCGCCATATCGCTGGTGCTGGGCATCTTTGCCGCCATCCAGGGATCAACGCAGTGGGAAAGCATGCTACGCTTCTTCAACGGCACTCCCTTTGGGATCAACGACCCGCTTTTCAACAGGGACGTCGGCTTTTATGTCTTTCAGTTTCCCTTTCTCAAAATGATACACGGCTGGGCGTTGTCCACTCTGGTTTTCACGATCTTCGCCACGGCGGTTCTTTATCTGGTGAGAAGAGCGGTCTTCTTCATGCCGCCGCGTTTTTTCAGAATCAACCCCGCGGCGCGCACGCATTTGCTGGCAATGGTCGCTGCAATCTTTCTTCTCAGCTCCTTCGGGTTCTGGCTGGAAATGAACGGGCTGCTCTACATCAAGCGCGGAGTGGTCTTCGGCGCCGGCTACACCGATGCGACGACGCAGATATGGGTGCTCTGGCTCCTGGCGGGCCTCAGCGTCGTGATCGCCGCGATCTTCGCTGCCGGGGCATACCGCTGGAACGGGCGGCTGATAACCATCTCGCTTCTCGTATTCGGCCTTGTCTATATCACAGGCCGATCCCTTTATCCGGCCTTCGTGCAGAAAATGAAGGTGGTTCCTAATGAGGTCATTCTGGAGAAACCGTATCTTGAAAGGAACATCAAGTACACCCGCATGGCCTATGGTCTTGAGGAGATAGAAGACCGCGTCTTTCCGTCGGAGGAATCGCTGACGATCCGGGATATCAGGCGTAACGACCTCACCATCAAAAACATCCGCCTCTGGGATCACGCGCCGCTCCTGCAGACGTACGGGCAGTTGCAGGAGATCCGTACCTACTATAAATTCCTCGATGTGGACAACGACCGCTACGTGATAAACGGGGAATACCGCCAGACCATGATCTCCCCGCGCGAGCTGTCTTATACTGCACTGCCTTCGCGTACCTGGGTCAACGAGCATATGACCTACACGCACGGCTACGGCCTCGTCATGGGGCCGGTGAACCGCATCTCCCGCGAGGGGCTTCCCGAATTTTTCATCAAGGATATCCCGCCCGTGCCCTCCACGGGCATCAAGGTCACCCGTCCGGAGATCTACTATGGAGACACCTCCAACGACTATGTCTTTGTGCGAGGCAAGCAGCCGGAGTTCGACTACCCGGTGGGAGACAAAAACGTCTATTCCCGCTACGAGGGCTCGGGAGGCGTGCCGCTCTCCTTCTGGAAGAAAGTCCTTTTCGCCCTGCGCTTCCGGTCGCTGACGATCCTCCTTTCCGACGACATCACATCGGACAGCCGGGTCATGTTCTACAGGACGGTTCAGGAACGCGTGGCGAGAGTACTGCCCTTCGCCCATCTCGACGGCGATCCCTATCTGGTCGTGTCTCCCGAAGGAAGGCTTTTGTGGTTCGTTGATGCCTACACTACGACCGACCGTTTCCCTTACTCCGAACCTACGCCCAAAATGGGCAACTATATCCGCAACACCCTCAAGGTCATCGTCGATGCCTATGACGGCTCCGTGAAGGTATATGTCAGCGACGCCAAAGACCCGATCATCCGCACCTATGCTGCCATATACCCCGGTATCTTCAAGAAGCTCGATGAAATGCCGCCGGAACTCAGAAGCCATATCCGCTATCCGTCGGGGATGCTGAAAATTCAGGCGAGGATGTACAGGACCTACCACATGCAGGACGCACAGGTGTTCTACAACAAAGAGGATCTCTGGACGATCCCCAAGACGGCCGGACGAGAAGCGGAGAAGGAGATGGAACCGTACTACACCATCATGAGGCTGCCGGATGATAAGAAAGAGGAGTTCATTCTCATGCTGCCCTTCACGCCGGTTAAGAAGGACAACATGTCGGCCTGGATGGCGGCGCGCTGCGATATGCCGAACTACGGCAAAATCATCGTCTATAACTTCCCCAAGCAGAAGCTTGTCTACGGCCCCCGTCAGATCGAGGCTAGGATCAACCAGGATCCGCTTATCTCTCAGCAACTTTCTCTCTGGAATCAGCGCGGCTCCCAGGTAATACAGGGAAGCCTGCTGGCGATCCCGATTGAAAAGTCAATTGTCTATGTGCAGCCTATTTATCTCGCTGCTGAAAAGGGACAACTGCCGGAACTGAAGCGCGTCATCGTGGCCTTCGGAAATTATATCGCCATGGAGGAGACACTGGAACAGTCGCTCCAGCGCGTCTTCAGCGGTGAGGTGCCGAAGGATACGACTGCCGCGGTGAAACAGGATGCAGCACCTGCAGGGGCCAAGACAGACAGCCAGTTGATAACAGAAGCGGTTGCACACTATCGCAAGGCGCAGGAGCAGCTTCGCGCCGGGAACTGGCAGGGATTCGGCGAAGAACTCAAGAGGCTGGAAGCGGCGTTGACGGCACTGGAGAAGCAGGTGAAGGGGAAAAAATAAACCCGTTTTTGTCTGCTGTCATTGTCGGATCCCCGATCTGGTCGAGGACAGGCTCGATCCGACAATCCAGAAATTTTGTCATTCTGAGTGACCATAGGGAGCGAAGAATCTGGTCTTTATTCACCATAGACAGAGAGCCTTCGATCATAAGGTCTGAATAACTGAGGAGGAAAACGAAAACATGCAAGGATACTTTTTCGAGGACTTCCGGGTCGGCGATGTTTTCGAATCATCCGGCGTAACAATGACCGAGGCGGGCATCATCGATTTTGCCATGCACTTCGATTCTCAACCGTTCCACATGAATGTCGAAGCGGCGAAGACATCCCTTTACGGCGGCCTCATCGCCAGCGGCATCCATACGGCGGCCGTCACCTTCCGTCTCATGCTTTCCACCGGCGTCCTGTCGAACAACATGGGGTCGCCCGGATTTGACGAGCTGCTCTGGCTCCTGCCGGTGAGGCCGGGCGATACCCTGCACATCAGGGCGGAGGTAACGGAAGTGCGTGCATCGTCATCAAAAAAGGACCGAGGCACCGTCCGCTTCAAATGCTCAACCATCAACCAGAAAGACCAGACCGTGCAGACCGTCTTCTGCAACCAACTTATCAAACACCGCAGTTGAAGATTTGTGAGGAACCCATAGTACCGGAAGTCATTCCCCGGCTTGACCGGGGAATCCAGCTGACTTTCAGATAAATTTATCCCGATAAATAGTAAAGAAGAGCAGGAGAGCAAAACATGAAATACGATAAAGAAGAGAAAAGTATTATTGATGCGCTGGAAAAAGGAAACTTGAAGCTTTCATCTCCTACAAAAAAAGAAATAGATTCGATCAAGGCAGCTGCAAAAAACACGCTTAAGAAGGACAAGCGTATAACGATTCGCCTGTATGAACACGATTTTATCGGAATTCAAAAAAAAGCCATGGAGATGGGCATCCCATATCAAACGCTTATTTCCGGCATTATTCACTGTTACATTGAAGGCGATATAAAGATTAAAACCGGCTGAGAAGATTTTTCCGGAGTTCGCCGGGATTTGATGAGCTGCGCTGGCTCCTGCCGGTGAGGCCGGGCGATACCCTGCACATCAGGGCGGAGGTAACGGAAGTGCGTGCATCGTCATCAAAGAAGGACCGAGGCCCCGTCCGCTTCAAATGCTCAACCATCAATCAGAAAGACCAGACCGTGCAGACCGTCTTCTGCAACCAGCTTATCAAACGCCGCGGCTGAACATTCGTGAGAAACCCATAGTACCGGAGAGTCATTCCCCGGCTTGACCGGGGAATCCAGGGGTCTTTCATATCAATTATTCATCTCACTAATATGAATTCCGGAAATTACTGTGTTGTACACCGCATACCCGACATCTTGACGTTAAGACGTTATAGTGCTATGAGGTTAATATGTCACGGTATTGCAGGGAGGTGATAATATGGTAGTGCAAACCAAGCAGACAAAACGATCAACAATATATATTGATCCCGATATTCTTAAAGCCCTGAAACTGAAGGCGGTAGAAACATCGCGGTCTGTGTCGGATCTTGTAAACGAGGCTGTCAGAGAATCCCTTGCTGAGGATGCCGAAGATCTGGCGGCATTCGAAGAAAGAGTGTCCGAGCCCCTCATCAGCTATGATGCCATGGTCAAGAAACTGAAAAAAGATGGCCGCATATAAAATCTACTTCAAAAAATCCGTAGAGAAGGATTTCAAGTCGATCCCTAAAAAGGATCTCAAAAGAATCATGGAACGTATCGGGATGCTGGCTCATGATCCCCGTCCGTCGGGAAGTGAAAAGTTGACAGGCCGGGAAAGGTATCGCCTGCGTCAGGGACTGTACCGCATTGTCTATTCCATCCGGGATAACGAACTGACGGTATGGATCGTCAAAGTCGGGCATCGCAAGGATATCTATCGCCGGCAAGAATTATAGAAGTGCCTGTTTCATCAATTATAAAAGTTCAGATCGTGGTGTTGACTGTATTATGTAACCAACATAAAATACTGAACGGCTAATGATACATGAGAGGGGCGATTGATTAGACAGGAAAATAAAAATTTCATTTTAATAGCGCTGAAATAAATTATTCAACATGCTCTGGTATGAATTAAATGAAAACGTAACCTTTTCTTCATTAATAAAGTGTGGAAGGTGATAAAAATGAACTATATGGATGTGCGTCGCCGTCTGAATGAAATAAGATCAGAATTATTCACATTGAGAGATCATCTTCAATTTATAGAAAAAGAGATTACACGAAGCCAGAAAATTGAGAGACGTCGTCTGGATAACCTTATCAATAAAAAACGCTTGTCTGTCGAAGATGAGGAAATGAAAATTGCAAAATATGAATATGATTACAAAGTGGAATTTCTCTTGCCCCGTTTATTGCGGGCTCCTTTTTTGATTTCTCTCTATGCGGTCTATGAGTCAGCTATTAATGATATTGCAAAGTTGTTGAAAGAGAGACAATCTCAATACCTTTCCATAAACGATATACAAGGTGATCCTCTTGAGAAGGCATATAAATATTTCAAACATATTCTGAAGTTTGACTTATATGTAAATAACGATGACTGGATAAAAATAAAAATGTTGTTGGATCTCAGGAATGCTATAGCTCACGCTAATGGTCGCATCGATATGCTCAACGAAAAAACCAGCAAAAAAGTAATTAAATGGCAATTAAATAAAATAGGGTTATCTTCTCGCCATGGTTACATGATAATTGAGGCCTCATTGGCCAAGGAGCTATATGATGCTGTTAGATTAACATTAAATAATCTGATTACTAGATATAAAAAATTGAGAAGCTAAAAAAGAAATATGAATAAATGTCGATATTTGCAGGACAAAGATTATCACTAACAGCGAAAGCCGCACATATTTTTGGTGTAATAAAGACAAGCATGAAAAAAACAATAACCCATGGCGATCTCGGGATCATAATTGAAAAGTATGTGGCCGAGTATCCGAAAAACAACGGGGAAAGAAAAATATGGCGGAAGCCGCTTCTGGCGACGGCCGACCGAGTCTGGTTTTGATCTGTAGCTTTGTTGGTAGAGGTTGAGATCCAACATGCAGAACACGCAGGAACTTGCCGGCCTGGAAAACTCAACCCATGTCAGCGGAAAATGCCAGGTGCTACTTCGGTGCAGCCTCAAGGCTCCCAAAAGGGTTAATTGATTGATGATAAAACATGCGGCAGTGAGTATCAGGAAAAGCCATGAATAAGCCAACAGTCCAACACAGGGCCATGCTGATCGGCAATTCCGACGGCATCGGTCTGGCGACGACAGGAAGACTGCTCGCGGCCGGGTGGAATGTCATCGGGGTTTCCAGAAGCGACTCGCCGATTACAGGCTCAGCCTATCAGCACCGGATTGCGGACGTCAGTGATGCAAAGTACCCTGATCTGCTGGCTGAACTGGTGACGAAAGGTCCTTTGGATTTGTGCATATACTTTGCGGGAATCGGAGAACTGCTGAATCCCCTGGATATGAGCGCAGAAGCGAAGATCATTGATGTGAATCTGACCGGCATGGTCAGAACGGCAGCGGCGGTGATTCCGGAGATGGTCAAAAGAGGACAAGGCCATTTTATCGGTGTTTCGAGTCTGGCGGATGAACTGGTTTCCGCCGAGGCGCCGTCCTATAATGCTTCCAAGGCAGGGTTTTCAAATTATCTGGAAGGCCTGGCTTTGGCTTTGAAGCCAAAGGGAGTGCATGTAACCAATATACGTTTTGGCTTTGTCGATACCAAGATGGCAAAAAGCGATGTCAGGCCGTTCATGATGGGCGTTGAAAAGGCGGTCGACCATCTGGAATATTGCATGAACAAAAAGCCGATACGTTACACGGCGCCGAAAGTTGCCATTCCCCTGGTAAAGATGATAAAGCTGATGACGAAGCTGGGTGTAGGATTATAATAATATGGCTGTAGAGAAAGGTATTAAACATGTCATCAAAAGCTGTTCAGGATTATTACCGCGATGAATATGCGCATTGCTTCGGATGCGGCAGGCTCAATGAGGACGGGATGCAGATCAAGACGCATTGGGACGGCAAAGAGAGCATCTGCAATGTCATGCCAAAACCGCATTTCACAGGTGGCTTTCCCGGTAATCTTTACGGTGGACTGATCGCGTCCCTGATCGACTGCCACAGCGCCGCCACTGCATCGGCAGCGACTTTAACCGACAAAGGTTATACGCTGGACAACCATCCGCTGTACCGCTTCGTGACGGCATCGCTGAAAGTCGATTATCTGAAGCCGACGCCGATGGGAAAGATGCTGGAGCTGCGGGGGAAGATAACGGAAGTCAAAGGCCGGAAAGTCATCGTCGATGTGACGCTGTCCGCTGAAGGCGAGGTCCGGGCGAAGGGGGAAGTAATACTGGTCCAGCTTCCGTAACAGTAGAATCATTAAATCTGGAGGAGGACATGGGCGAATCGGGTAGCCGGATGACACAGCGGGAACAATGTCCCGCCGCCCCCGATATTGCCGATTGGGTCGGCAGGGAAGCCTACGGTTATTGGAAGAAAGTGACACATCTGATTGAGCGATACTACCAAGATGTCTTTGTTCCGGAGTGGCTCTTCGGCGGCAAGAAGCACGGCTGGTCGCTCAGGTATAAAAAGAACAAATCATTTTGCACCCTGATTCCTGAAAAGAACCGCTTCGCACTGCTGATTGTCTTCGGTGCGGAAGAAAGAGAAAAAGTATCGGCCGTGAGGAACAGCCTGTCGGCGAAAACTCAAAGGAAATACGACGAGGCCGCAACCTATCACGATGGGAAATGGGTGCTTCTGGCAGTGGACAGCGACAGAGTCATAGAAGACGTGAGGATCCTTCTGTCGATAAAACGCAAACCCAAGATTGCAGGCAAAGAGCATCCTGCCGGCAATTGTTAAGTCAATGAAAGCGGAGGAAACAATAATAATGAAACCGGAAATAAAAATGGATCGATTAAGCAGGAAGACAGGTTTTATAATGATTAAAAGACATATTGCCGGCTTGGCTGCGGCGGTGTTTTTTCTCATTGTAACTGTCGGCATGGCGCAGGCGGAAGCGAAGTGGCCCGGTATCGCCTATTCCAAAGACGGCGTGCCGATATCCTATGAAGTCTACGGCTCCGGAGAACCGACCCTGGTGTTCGTGCATGGATGGAGCTGTGATGACCGCTACTGGCGCGAACAGGTGCCGTACTTCTCCAAAAAGTATCGGGTCGTGACGCTGGACCTTGCCGGCCATGGACACTCCGGAATGGCACGTACAAAATACACCATGTCCGCATTCGGGGAGGATGTGCGCGCCGTTGTTGAAGCGATCGGCAGCCGTCGCGTCATTCTGATCGGACACTCCATGGGCGGCTCGGTGATTGCGGAGGCTGCGCTGCTCATGCCGGACCGCGTCATCGGGCTGATAGGAGTGGACACGCTCAGTAATATCGAATATCCGCTGACGCGCGAGGAATTCAGTAAAATGATCGCACCCCTGGAGAAGGATTTCCGGGCGGGAAGCCGTCAGTTCGTAAGCGGGATGATCTTACCCGGCACCGATCCCCAGCTTCGCGAATGGATTCTTGCCGATATGTCGGCGACGACGCCTGCCGTCGCGTTAAGCGCCATGAACGAGATGATGTCGCAGTATATAACGGGGGAAGCGGCCGGGAAATTTGATAAGATCCGCATTCCCGTCATCGCCGTGAACGCCGATCTGTGGCCCATCAATTATGAGGCGAACCGGCGGCATATGCTGTCTTTCGAAGCCCTTGTCATTAAAGGAGCGGATCACTTCCTGATGATGAATCGCGCGGATGAATTCAACCATGCATTGGAGAAAGCCATCAATAAACTTTCTGCAAAACCGGCTAAATAGTTTCCTCCCGGGAAGGGCTTTTTCCCATCTCAAGCAATGGTATTGTCTGTGCGCAAAAAGTTTTGCGCGGCTCAGAATATTTTTTCGGCAGAGGCCATGAATATCCTCCAGGACATGCCTGATGAAAAAATATTTGATTCGCCGCTTGCAAACCTCTTGCGCAAACTTCATAAAATTCCAATCCGGAAACAGATAGTTTCTGCATCCGAGTTTCCGGGTGGAAACGAATTAATAGTAATATCGTGAATGGAGGAAATCGGATGTTTGCCGATCTTGAAAAAATCAATGCCCGCCCTGAGCCGTTTGAGTTTTACACGGCAGGCGATCTCTGGACGGATGAGCATACATCGAAGCAGATGCTGCGCTTCCACCTGGACGAGGGGATTGATGCTTCATCCCGCAATGCAGCGTTTATAGACAAATCCGTGGACTGGATAGTCTCCCGCTTCAACATCGGAGCCGGAAAAAAGATTGCCGATTTCGGATGCGGGCCGGGATTGTATGCGACAAGGCTGGCACGGAGACATGCGGATGTCACCGGGATAGATTTCTCGGAAAGATCAATTCAGTATGCGCGGGAAGTCGCATCCGGGGAAGGGCTGTCCGTGGAATATGTCAACCGGAACTATCTGGATTATGATTCGGATAAGCGCTTTCATCTCGTCGTGATGATCATGTGTGATTTTTGTGCGCTCAGTCCTGATCATCGCAGAAAGATGCTGAATAAGTTTTCTGATTTTCTGGAACCGGGCGGCTCCGTTCTTCTCGATGTGTATTCGCTGAGCGCCTTCGCAGAACGGGAAGAAAAAGCGTTTTATGAAACCAATCTCCTGGACGGTTTCTGGTCGCCTGGCAAGTATTACGGTTTTCTGAATATATTCAAGTATGAGAAGGAAAAAGTCATTCTCGACAAATACACTATTATCGAGAAAGAGCGCACGCGGGCGATCTATAACTGGCTGCAGTACTTCAGTCCGGAATCCCTGGAGAGGGAGTTTACGGAATGCGGATTCGCCGTTGAAGGTTTTTATTCGGATGTTGCCGGAACACCGTTCTCGCAGGAAAGCAGCGAGTTTGCGGTTGTTGCAAAGAAACTGTTTTAGTCTCATCGGCGCGATGATTCGATGCAAAAGCGATAACACTGTTTGCAGCAAAGTGTGCATTCCTGACCTGATTTACCTGCATGCCGGAGAATTTAAAATCGGTCTGTATTGTTGCTTAAGCAGAAAGGGGAGACAATGAAAAAGCGGCAGGGCAATAATATTTTGTGGGTCGGACTCGTCGGTACGCTGATTATAGGCGGGATGTTTTTTACCGATGTCTACCAGGCCTTTTGGGGGAATCGCAATATCTGGTGGACTCATCAGGATATGAAACTGAATATTGAGCAAACGAGGGACAGTTTTGAGCTCTACATAGGGGGGCAACTGCTGCAAAAGCGAATAGCCGAGGGGCCTCTCTTTTCTTTGGACAAAAATGGAAAGCAGTACCCTGTTGTTGCCGGGGATATTACCGTACGTCTGAATAATTGGCATAAGGTCAAATCGACCGCTCTGGCAAATGCAACCGTAAGCGGTTTCGCTTTAGGAGTGGTCGTCACCTTGTTGGTGACGGGTCTGCTGATTCAGATTTATAGCAGGGAAAACAAGACTTGAGGCCAATGAGCCGTCGCCGTTCAATATTATCAAAGATAGAAAGATTCTTTTGGATAAAAATTTAAATTTATTTCCTGTAAAGCTTAAATTTATCGATATACGATAAATAATTATTGACAATCAATAAATACACTGCTATGCTTCCTTTCAACCCAGATTACGCAATATAAAGCATGTGCACTTGGATAAGTGAATATTATCCTGGTCAAAGGGGTTTTCAAGCGGCGAATTAAATATTTTTCTTGTGAAAAATATTCTGAGCCGCGGAAAGCCACTTTGACCAGGATGCCAAAGGGTATTACATCTTTATTGCGTAGTCTGGGTTCAATGAAGCTGCCCGCGGATTTTCTGTCTGGTTTCAGGAACAGCGGCAGATGACCGGCGTGACAACAAATCGGGCGGGTGATTTTTTCTTTTATAAAAAGAAGGAGGACTATCGTGGGAAATCTATCTAAAATAATCAAATTCAGTAAATTTTTTCATTTTGTCGTAACTTTTATGCTGGCAGCCATGCCGCTGTATTATATTGTCTTCTGGTCAATGATTAATCATTTGCCGACAAAACTTGTGACCGTAAACATTCAGCGAACCCCTTTGATCCCTCATGAGTTGCCGATAGAACTGCAGCTCATCGGGTTTATGATATGCCTGCTTCCTATGTCAGCATTGATGTACGGACTTGCTAATATCAGAAAACTCTTTTCATTTTACAGGGAGGGAATAATCTTTTCTCCTGAACATGTCATCATTTTCAAAAAGACCGCCCAGGCACTCTTGTTGTGGGTTGTCTTATCAATGATTTATGAATCTGCCAAGAGTGTACTGTTCTCCCTGGGTAATCCGCCCGGCCAGAGAATCCTTGAAGTCGGGATCGGTACGGCAGAAATTACTTCACTTCTTGTAGGGGGTATTGTTTTCGTTGTCGCATGGGTGATGGACGAAGGCAGAGTCTTGAATGAAGAAAATGAACTTACTGTATAGGCGGAGCCGTTATGCCGATAATTGTGAATTTGGATGTAGTCCTGGCAAAGCGCAAAATGAAATCGGTTGAACTGGCAAAACTGATCGGGATCACGGAGCAGAATCTGTCTATTCTGAAGACGGGAAAGGCCAAGGCTATTCGCATTTCAACTCTGGAGTCCATCTGCAAGCATCTTGAATGCCAGCCAGGGGATATTCTTGAATATAAAGACCGCGAATAAATGGATGAGCCGTTCCATGCAACACAACGCACGCTCAACACCGGATAAGAAAGGAGGCGACATTGTTTTACAAAAGAAATGACGGCGGATACAGGCAGGTGCTGCCGGGAATTCAATTGAAGACTCTCGTGTACGGAGAAAAAACACTGCTTACTGAGTTCAAATTAGAGGCCGGCAGTAAACTGCCAAAACACGCACTAATCTATGAGCAGACCGGTTATCTGGTAAAAGGCAGGATCAGGCTCACAGCCGGTCAGCAGACCTTTGAAGCCGAACCGGGAGACAGTTGGTGCATCCACGGCAATACAGAGCACAGTGCAGAGATATTGGAGGATTCGCTGGCGATTGAGGTTTTTTCTCCGGTGAGAGAAGATTACCTGCCGGATAAGCAGTAAACCTTTTTCGTCCTAAAAACTCATTCCCGGATGGTAGGCCCTGTTCCTTGCTCACCGGAAAGCTGAACTACAACCCTTAAAATACCAGGGTGTTTTTCAGGTGTTTTTTGAGCGTTGACCGGAACACGATTTCCGCCTAAATAATAACCATCCTTCCTCACCTCATTCATACAATCAGCACCAATCACATCATCGAATATCAAATTCAATTTTTTTATTGGATGACCAATTTCTGATCGACTTAATGATGATCAGATATTTCCGGCAATTTTTAGAGCATGAG
>CAZLFA010000080.1:0-16048 GCA_964558665.1 uncultured Syntrophaceae bacterium | reverse complement strand
TTTTCTACCTCTTATAGGCTTTTATGAATTTACACAAAAAATCTTACACTACCCTCTGGAAAGATACCACCACTACATATTACCGAGGGCGTTTTTTTGAAATTTAATACGAACGAATTAATGTTACAGAAGTTTTTTGTGGTAAGAATCGCGTCAAATTTCTTTTTATAAATATTAATATCCCTTACACCGGCTTCAGTCCCTAATGCGAGAGCAGAAACCATGTTTTGTATTTCAAATTGCTCAGAAATGCTCTTCCCGCGGTCAACCTGCATCATAAACTCTTTTAATTTCGCAGAGCTGTCTTTAGTAAAATACTCTCTGGCCTGGGCTCTATAAGCTAGCAAAAAGCATTGTTCCTTGCTGCTCACAAACTCTTGGTCTTCCAATGGTGAAAACAAAGTTTTGTCATGGTAGGCACAGAACCCTGTAAATGTTGATGCTTTATTAATGCCATAAAGCTCTGGTTGTAAGAAACCATGATTTCTGATTAAATTTTCAAAGCTTGGGATAAAAGCATATACATGACCACTCCTTTCAATTCTTTTCAAATTCATGCTTTTTGAAACTGAATGCGCTCTAACAATATCACCTCTGCAGTCATTTTTAAAAGAGATAGGGACAGAACAATACTTGGCACCAAATGCTTTTCTGAGATTTTGCTCAGCCTCCCATGGCTTTATTCTCTGTTGTTCTTCGCGGTATAAATGGCACTTTTTGTATTTTTTGCCTGAACCACACCAACAAGATTCGTTTCTACCTATTTTCATAAGATAGTTTACCTATTCATTTTGCCTTAACGTGCACAGCAACGGCTACCGAATGCTATTCTGTTCATTGGCGGTTTAGCCGTATGGTGGAACATACCTTGCACTCCCTTTGCACCCCGTGACGGAATACTGTGTGCAGCCCCAAAATGCTTTCCATTTATCCGTGGGGCGCGGCCGTACCACTTTCATTGACGAACCACACTTGGGGCAAGAAGGCGCGGACTTAGTCATTTCTACTCTTTCCTTATGCTTTTTTCGTTTCGCAGATACCGCATAACCACGCCACATGCCCCACGTAGCATTTCTTCTTTCGGAAAGCATATCCCATCTGGCCTTCCATCTGCCCTTGTTTCGCATGACGCCTACTATCTCCGCGAGAAGTGGGCCGGTTTCCTCAGTAAGTTCTTGCGGACCTTCGGTAGCCTCATGGCATGTGGGACACTCAACCCTGATAATGTTCCTGTCACTATACAGAAGAAACTTGATTTTGGTTTCGCCGCAGCTGGGGCAGCAAAAGCCATATGTCTTTGTTAATTCTCGCAACTCATCCAACGTTATAAGTTGTAACCGGCGGAGATGTGCCCGGACTAGATGAGTCCCCTCTTTTGACCGGTTACTTCTTTCGTGAGCGCAAACAAGCGTGAAAAATCTGGTTTTGATGTCACCCCATATCCTTTCGTGGCCTTTTTCTGGCTCAAGCGCATGATGGAAATCGCATAGCGAAACGAGGTTGTCTGGGGAATGGGTTCCACCTTCTGAAACCGGCCGCATGTGGTGAACGTGCAACTCCAGTCGTGAGGGGCATCCTGTTACCTGGCAGCGATTGTAATCTCTGCTAATAACTACCGAGCGAAGGTATTTCCAGAATGGCGGGTATCCAGGCCAGTGATTGAATATCTTAAGAATCTGTCGATCTCTTTGCGTCAGCTCGGCTGTTGGATCGTGAAAGTGTTTTTGTATTGGTGCCGTAGGTACAGGGTTGCTCTGCTCCCATTGCGTTTTCCTGTTTAGCCACTCCGCATTCTTCTTATTGTTGATGGAGTTCTTCGAGTAGCCGACAGCCAAGAGAATGATAGTTAAGATCAAGAACGCAGGATTAGCAAATGCAAGAATTAGGGATGCCCAACCAAGGAATACCAGTGCACTTTCTTTTGATTTGTATTCAAACCTTTCCCGAAATGCCTCCCATGCGAGTCTTCGTGCTTCCGTTGCCACAACAAACTGCCTGCGAAGTGTTTCGTATTTCTCGGGGTATGAAATCAGTGCCACCTCGGAATAGCACTGTTGGCAGAGGAATGATTTGTCATTCAACACAATGCCGCGCGAGTAGATTTTACCGCACAGTATGCAGGGTGACTTCGCATCGCTGATGGAGCTTTCGTCGTATGCCTCGTTTCGCTCGATAAGCTGTGCCAAGTTCACACGGCTTAGGAACTTTGAAGGATTGAATTCAGAATGCCAGTTCTCTGTGGTCATGTAAAACGGTCAACAATTAATATACACACTAGGTATTTTCCGATATTTTGCTCAATAATTTTTATTTTTTAATTGCTTCAAAGTAGTTCAAGGAACATATACTTAATTCTTTACCGTTGCTTTCCTCTGGCGCGGTTTCTGCCTCGTAATAATTTTGTCAATTGTCTCTTTCATCATGACGGCGAAATCGATATCCTCAAATTATGCATGCTATTACTCCGGTGGATATATATGTCCATTGTCATACCGGACTCGATCCGGTATCCAGCGCAGTTACTGGATTCCCGATTGCTCGGGAATGACGGAATAGATATAATTAATTGCCGGAGCAACATACTGAAAGTTTCCGGCTGTTATATATTTTTCTTTGATGTTAATTGAATGAAGCTCCGGATGGAGCGATGATGCTGTCGGATAATGACGGTTGGAGACGATATGATTGTTCATTCTGCAGCACCCCCCGGCTTCGAATTACTGCCACATCGTTTGTTGAAGATTTTTAACCACAAGCAGTTATTAAAAGCAATTGTTAATTTGACTAAGCCTTATATTTTGCTTATATTATTTCTTGCTATCCGGGGCGGATAGGACCAATCAGGAAGCGGCGAAAAAGTTCTATCGTAGCGGGAAACCCATGAACTGCCTCCGGATGAATAGAGGCACAGCGAAATGCCCCGGCGAATTTCCGGAAAAGTGATCAGCCTGTATCCTTTTCTTTCCATTTTTCGTCTAAGCGAATAAAGGGAGGATGGTCAAAGGGTTAAGAATGAGAAGGACGGTCGAATCGGAAAGCGGCAAGGAAAATTAAATGGCGAAAATATCCGGATCAACAGCGGCATACATTACGGCTGTCCTGTCCTGGGTGCTGGGGGCCGGCTCTTTGCTCGGGTTCATGGCATTTCTTTATACCGGACCTTTTAACCTCGTAAATCTGCGTCTGGAGGAACATCAAATTCTCCTGTTTGATGCGGGGCTCTCTGTCCTGTTCTTCGCTCAACACAGCATCATGATCAGGCAACCGTTCCGTCGTCTGATGGGACGTTTCATCCCTGAGGCGTACGGCAGCGCCCTTTACTCCATTTCGTCGGGAGCGGTTCTGGCAGCGGTTATTGTCCTGTGGCAGGGTTCGGAGACCATGATCGCATCCGCCGACGGAGCATTCCGAATTGTACTTCGAGTGCTCTTTTTCCTGAGCATGGCAGGGTTTTTCCTGGTCTTCCGCTCAACGACGCATATCGACGCCCTGGGCGTGCAACGAATCAGGAACAGCCTGAAGGGAAGACAGCCACGGCAAACACCTTTTGTCGCAGAAGGACCATACAGAATGGTACGCCATCCCCAGTACTTTTTGACCCTGGCGGCGATCTGGGTTTATCCTGACCTGACCGCCGACAGGCTGGTTTTCAATGTCCTCTGGACGGCATGGATCTTTATCGGAACAGTTCTGGAGGAGAGAGATCTAATAAAAGAGTTCGGTGAAAAATATCTTGATTACCGGCGTGAAGTACCGATGCTGATTCCTTTCAGTCTCCCGCGCGCCCGCTAGAAACCATGGAGGTTAAGGCTCACAGGCCTTAGATGATTTTCAACCTCGTTTTACAAACACCCCTCAAAAGTTTAGTGCCTCATCAGGAGGGCATCCGGTGCGTAAAAGCCTACGCACCGCGAATCCCTTTTCGCGATTTCAGCCTTTGTAAACCTCAACCCGCAAGCCCCTCCCATGATTCCGGCACGCAACTATCGCTCACGATAACAGCATGTTACGCGGAGTGTTCGAAACACGGCTGTTGTGGCACAAAAAATGTTTAAAGATAAGGCACGAGCGAGAGCCGCCTATTAAATCAAAATGCAGTTCTGAATTACCGACAGTATTCCCGACAATAATAATGACAGACCAGGAGGACAAAATGGCAAGAAAAAAGAAAATCCAGAAGGAAGATGTAGACCGCACTTTCTCAAAGGCTGAAGATACAAACGCACTGGACCAGTACTATGAGGAGAACGGCGCCAAAGTTGATAATGTGCCCGAACATATCGAGGGACTCTTTGGCGTTGAGAACCTCTTTTCCGGTTCTTTCGAGGCTGTATTAATCCCCGGAACACCGGAAACGGCTTCAGTAATGTCAAAATACATGAAGAAGTCGCCGCAGGGGATCAAGGCATTCACCCTCTTCTACGAGGGCAAAGGCATATTCAGGTATGCGCTCCCTGTAGAGGATGAGGTGAGCACAGGCTCTTTCAAGTTCATCCCCAGCGATGTAACATCCGTAGGCTCTGCACCGTCACTATCCAAACAGTGGTAGTGCCGGTACCGGGAGAGAAGTCTTAAGAGGCTTCGCTACATTTGATTTTGCAAGTATGGAGGCATCTGTGTGATCAGGAAACACAGATGCCTCTTTTTTTATATCCTCCTGCCATGTCTGTATTTTTATCATTCCCCCATAAGACCATCGATTACAAAAATATTTGCCATCGGTATTAAAATGAGTCATAACTTATAGAAGTGAAAATGTAAGAATAATTTCAATTCGCCGGTCCAGGAAAGAGGAGATTGATATATATGAAAGCTAAAGAATTCGATAAGAAATTTGATGAAGGCGGGGACATCACAAAATATCTTGATGTGTCGAAGGCACGCCGTACTGGACAGGAGCAGAAAAGGGTGAATGTGGATTTCCCTAAATGGATGATTCACGAATTGGACAAAGAGGCAAAACGGCTCGGTGTCCCGAGACAATCCATAATAAAAGTCTGGGTGGCAGAGCGGCTAAAAAAAGCATCATGATTATAACAATTCAAGCAAACACATGCCGCGACATGCTGTTTATTCATCACGTAAGATGGAATAACGAAGGCAAGGAAAGCAGTTCAACTTATCAGTTGCATATTCCCTGCAGCGTTCATTTCAAACTTATCACTTGCGGGTAAGCAGAATATATTCCTTGATTGCATATCATTCAAGATTGTCAAAGAAACCGGGATGGTTAATAGACAATGATGGGTTTGTTTCCGATATTTTTGGTGATAGCAGTCGGCGCGGCTGTTTTACTTGTATTCTCTCTGGAGAAGATTGCCTCGGGTGTGCTGGCCGATAAGCCAATCAGCAGAAAACATTTCATCCTGGCAACGATTGCTCTTCTGGTTATATGGGGGCTTGCCTGTGTCCTCATCACTGTTTCAGCCGGATTGAGCCATTCCGCAAAGACAATAAGTCTCCTGCCTGCAAGATGCGCGTTTCTCTTTGTTATTTTCGTGGGGCTGCCGGCTGCGGCGCTGCTGCTTCTTCATGTGAGAAGCATAGTTAAAGAAACATACCTGAGGAAGCTGAAGATGGCATCCGTTCTTGTCTTTTTCCTGCTGATTTCTCTCATCTTCTTTTTTGCAGCCAAAAGCGGCATGTGGCCGCCGCTGGCTGTTGCATCAAAATATAATTTCAATAATGCCTCACGGTCGCTGATTAAAATTGGAGTCAACATAAACCAGGAGGACGCCTACGGCTATTCCCCGCTCTGGTATGCAGCAGGCAACGGTGATTTGGCAACAACGAAACTGCTTATTGAAAAAGGCGCCGATCTTAAGAAATGGGGTACAGCATCACTATGCCAGGCTTCCATCAATAGCCACAGCGATGTGGCAGAGTTTCTGATCAACAATGGGGTCGATGTGAATACCGTTGTTTATCCATACACTGAATGGACTGTATTGATGGCTGCAGTCAACGCCGGACACCTAGATGTAGTAAAAATGCTGGTTCGAAAGGGGGCTTCTCTCGATATGCGGGACAAAGGCGGCAAAACGGCGTTGATGATAGCTGAGGGGAGAAAGCTGACCCAAATCGCCGAATTCCTTAAAACCGCAAATGCGGGTATCAGGAACAATCGGCAATCAAATTGAGAGATGAAGCCTGAAGATCATCCACACTTTTTTTTGTGATTATTCTTTAGCTATTAACATTACCGGGCTCCGGCTGATGATGTTCCGGCCGGGCAGGCAGGATTTTTTTAGATGGTCAAAGCATCCCGTGAGTTTCAGGTATTTGCCAAGCCGATAGGCTCCGTCTGCAATCTGGCCTGCAGTTACTGCTATTACCTGAAAAAGGCAGACATGTACGGAAATGATCAGCCTTCTCGCATGCCCGACGATATCCTCGAGCTGTATATTATCCAGCACATTGAAGCTTGCCCTTCTCCAGTGATTACCTTTTCCTGGCACGGCGGTGAGCCGACTGTCGCGGGACTCGATTTTTTCCGGAAGGTTGTGGCGATTCAGCGCAGGCATCAGCCGGCGGGCCGGACCATCAGGAACGGCATACAGACTAACGGCACGCTCCTCGACGATGACTGGTGCAGATTTCTTGCAGCAGAAGGTTTCGGAGTGGGAATCAGCATAGACGGACCCGCAGAGCTGCATGATCTGTGCAGAAGGAACAGGAGGCAGGAACCCACTCATGAGCAGACAATGAGAGGGTACAGGCTCCTTCAGCAGTATGGGATTCCCCATGACGTGCTTTGTGTGGTTCATGCCCGCAACGTTCAGTATCCCCTTGAGGTATATCGCTTCTTCCGGCAGATAGGAGCGGCATACATCGGTTTTCTGCCTCTTGTAGAGCGTGATTCCGGGGGACAGGGAATCAGCGGCATGACAGTCTCCGCAGATTCTTTCGGTATCTTTCTCTGCAGGATTTTCGACGAATGGTTAAGCAGGGATATAGGACGCATCAAGGTGCAGATATTCGAAGAAGCCATCGGAACTGCATTCGGGCAGGATCATGCGCTCTGCATCTTCCGGAAGACCTGTGGAGACATTCCCGTTGTTGAGCATAACGGGGATTTTTTCCCCTGCGATCACTTTGTCGATACGGCAAACCGCCTCGGCAACATCCGGGAAACGCCGCTTGCAGAATTGCTTGAAAGTCCATCGCAAAGGGCTTTCGGACAGGCCAAGTCGGATAAGCTCACCCGGTTTTGCAAGTCCTGTGAAGTTCTGGATATGTGCAATGGAGGTTGTCCTAAAGACCGATTTTTACAAACACCGGATGGCGAAAGCGGCCTCAGTTACCTGTGCGCGGGCTACAGGCGTTTCTTCACCCATTGCCGCCCTTTTGTTGCCCAATTGTCATCCCTCAGGCATGAGCGCAACCTTGAGAATCCGAAGTTGCCCGAAGCAGGGCGGACAGCGGCGGGAAATCCCAAAACGGGGCGCAACGACCCTTGTCCCTGCGGCAGCGGCCGTAAATACAAAAAATGCTGCATGGGCAAGTGACGTCATCCTGATATTGCCAAGACCATGCGTCGTCAGTTTCCGCCCGGAAAGGGCTCTTTTCCGCTCCGGCTGTGTCAATCTACGGTATTGCTTGTGCGACGTACATTATGTACGCCTCCGCGCAATCATGAAAACCCCCTTTATAAAGGTGGCAAGGGGGATTTTATATCTCCTTGCCAGAACGAAAAATAACTTCTTTCCAATCCGGAAACCGAAAGTTTCAACATCCGGAGTTTCCGGATGGAAACTTGTCAGGTCTTGAGCTTCTCCTTGAGAAAGGCGATTGTCCTCTTCCATGCAAGTTCAGCTGCTGTTTTGTTGTATCGGGCCGTATTGGTATCGTTGTTGAATGCGTGCTGAGCGCCTTCGTAAATGTAAAGTTTGTAATCAACGGCCGCTTTCTTCAGAGCGGCCTCGTAAGCCGGGATGCCCTTGTTGATGGCTTCGTCGATGCCGGCGTAGTGAAGCAGCAGAGAAGCCTTTATTTTCGGTACATCTCCCAACGCCGGCTGTCTGCCGTAGTATGGGACAGCGGCAATAACGTCGGGAGAATTGACTGCCGTCTGGTTGGCCATGGCTCCACCCCAGCAGAAACCGACAACTCCCACCTTTCCCGTGGATACGGGATGTGTCTTCAGGTATTGAACCGCGGCAACATAATTCTTGATTGCAGACTTCTGGTCAAGCTTCCCGATGAGTTCTATCGCTTTGCTCTCAACATTCGGTGTTCCTCCTACCGGAGACAATGCGTCAGGGGCCATGGCCAGAAAGCCTTCCACAGCCAGGCGCCTTGTAACATCCGCTATGTGCTGATTAAGGCCTCTGTTCTCGTGGATAACAACGACACCCGGCAATTTTGAAGCTCCTTTCGGCCTTGCCAGTACGGCTCTTATCTCGCCGGTGCTGCCTCTGTATTTGATGTCTTCGGTATAGATGCGGGGATCGTTTTTTGCGACTAAATCAGCCATGGCGAAGTTATTTTCCAGTAAACCAAGAAGAGAGTCGGCAACCACAACGCCGCCGGCAATAATTGACAAACGTTTGAGAAATTCGCGGCGCTCCATCAGACCGTTAGCGTACTCATTGTACAGATCAACCATCTCTTTGTCCATAATAACCCTCCTTTCTTATGTACCCGGAAATAGTTATACGAAAAAAAATCAGACAGAAGCCGATCGGCACTCTCATATCCTCAGCGGATGCGAATCTTTTTATAGGTTCTGATCGTCTTTTGCGTGCCGGAACCGGAGCCGGATTTTGTAGAAGCGGTCCCCTCAGGGACACACTTTTCGGATGCCATTATCGCTTTTACGTCTCCGGTATTGTCTCCTATGAACCTGACATCATCGAAGTTGATATGTCCCCAGGGCCCGCCGGAAGCATCAATAAGCCTTATCTGCACACTGCGCCCCTGCAGCGATGAGACGTCCCAGCAGCGCCTTTCCATGGTTTCTGAACACTTGCCGGTAGCCTTCAGATGAACGGCTCCGTCCAGCAGCAGCTCCGCCCTTTCGCTGTTGACATCGCAGCCGCCTCCGATGAGAAAACTTATAACCGGATGCGTGACGGCAAATGTTCCTGAAGTCAGTGTCCCCTGTGGATCATCCCCCTGAATACGTCCCGGCGGATCATTCGGAAGCCGGCGGTTTTCATAAGTGCCGATCCAGTATTGTCCCTGATGACCGGAAGGCTGTTCGCGACGCCTCGCTGTAGGATTATCGCCTATAGTAGGCTGCGTGTTAAATGCATCTCCCGTTGCCGTCCAGCCCTGAAGGTTTCCGGTTTCAAAGTCCCGGGTGATTATCGGTGCGGATGTGCCTTTATCATTCGTATCGGCGACGGGATTGTCCGCGGCAAATGCCGGCAGCACATACATGAAGACGAAAAGAATAATTATCATCCTGCTGAAAATCCAATTCATCATTGCACAACCCTCCATAAATTGAATTTATGATTCTTTTCTTTCCAGGCGGGAAGTATAAGAAAGACACCCCTGTATGTCAATCAATATCGGCCTTCCATTGACTGGCCATAAGATTGTTTGCATGTTCATTAGCCGGTTTTCATTGACGAAATAATCTTTTGTATATATCATCCCGGTAATTACACCATATAATGGATAACGAATGGAAACTTTTACATTGGCGGCCGTCAGCCTGATCGTCGCTGTGGCCCTGACCATCAACAAAAGGAAGATTCCGCTGCACATCTCGTTTGCCGCGTTATGTCTGGCACTCTTTTTCTATAAGGGGGGTGCTTTTGTATTCGGCATTTTTAAAAGCGGCGTATGGCAGACGATATCGGAAGCCGGCCTCATATTTATTGCACCGCTGTCCCTGCGCTTCACCAGACTCCTGCTTGCCGAGCAAAGCCTCATCTCTTCGCGCGATTTTACACTTGCCGTCATTTTCAGCTTCATTATCACGATTACGCTGATTACTCCGCTGAAGGCATGGCCTTACATGTATGTTCTGATCTGGCTTTTCACCGCTTCGGCTTTGACTATATGTTATGTATCTCTGCTAATAGCTGTCAGAAAGAAGACCGTCGGCGTAGAGAAAAAGCGGTTTTTTTATCTCGCAATAGCCTGCGGTGCCACGGTTTTTTTCAGCCTGTTTGACCTGCTGAACTACTTCGGCTATGACTCGCCGCTGTTTTCAGACATATTGATCTCCGCCCTTATCTACTTCATCATGATGTTCATTACGCACACCCATATCATTGAAATACAGGAACTGCTTGCCAGAGCGATGTTCATCGCCATCCTGACCCTTTTTGCAACGATAACGATATTTTTAGTCAACGGCCTTTTCGGAAAGGGCGTTCAGCTTCCGTTCACGCATGTAATGCTCGCATCCTTCATGATAGTGATTGCCATCGACCCATTCCGTGAAGTCATGAAAAAGATTTTCAGCGCCCTCTATCCGGACAGCAGGGAACTGTTCGCATCCCTTTATGCCTTTGATGAGAAAATTGAGCGGGAAAAAACCATGATGCTGGAAGAGATGGCACCGGTGCTTGCCCACGAAATCAGAAACCCGCTCGGGTCGATCAAAGGCGCGGCGCAATACCTGAAATCGGAAACAGATACACCTGAAAATCAGCGGCTGCTGGATGTCATAATTGAAGAGGCGAACCGGCTGAACAGAGTCGTGACGCAGTTTCTCGACTATGCAAAACCGTACACGCTGAACATCAGGATGACCGACATCAACCAGATCATTGAAAAAGCAGTTTCCATCATCAAGGCAAACAACATCTCGGAAAGCATCAATATAGAACAAGACCTCCGGCCGCAACTGCCTTTTGTCAAAGTTGACCAGGAACAGCTCATGCAGGTTATATTGAATATTGCCTTTAACGCCATAGAAGCCATGCCCGAAGGGGGCACACTTGTTTTCAGAACGACGAAAATCGAAAGCGACACCGGCGAGGCCGTAGGCATTGCCATCAGGGACACGGGGAAAGGCATCAGCAGGGATGACATCAAAAGCATATTCAAGCCTTTTTATACAACCAAGGAAAGAGGAGTCGGACTCGGGCTGGCCATAAGCAGAAAGATAATCAGGACGCATGGAGGAAACATCAGAGTCAAGTCCATTGCCGGCCAGGGGAGCATCTTCTATATACGAATAGGAGCCGCTTACTGAATAGTTTCCGTTCGGAAACAGATAGTTTCAACATCCGGAGTTTCCTGATGGAAACTAAATAATGATTTGTTGACAGGTTCAGTCCGTCATAATAAGTAGAAAGCATGAAAAAGATATTAATCGTCGACGACGAACTCAACATGCGCCTGGTTTTACAGGCCATGCTAAAAAAAGAGGGATACGAAATCCTTCTTGCCTCCGACGGCATGGAGGCATTGTCCGTTCTCAAGCAGAATGATGTATCTGTTGTCATCTCGGATCTCAAGATGCCGCGGATGGACGGCATGGAGCTTCTGGAAAAGGCAACCCAGTTATGGCCGTCCACCCCGATTATCATCATTACGGCGCATGGCACGATCGCCACCGCCGTTGACGCCCTCAAGAAAGGGGCTTTCGATTACATCACCAAGCCATTCGAACAGGATGAGCTGAAGAGCGTCATCGACAAGGCGGTAAAGACCAGCACCCTGAATGAAGAGGAAGTCATTTTCAGGCCGGATGACATAGACCGGTTTGGAATTATCGGCAGCAGCGAGGTGATGAAGGAGATATATGACATCATAAGAAAGGTTGCCCCGACCACCACAACAGTGATGATCACCGGAGAAACAGGAACCGGCAAGGAGTTGATCGCCAATGCCATCCACCGGAACAGCCCGCGTTCCCAGAATCCCTTCATCAAGATAAATTGCGCCGCCATACCTGAAAATCTCATGGAAAGCGAACTTTTCGGCTTTGAGAAAGGGGCGTTTACCGGCGCGGTCACGGGGAAGCCGGGCAAATTTGAGCTGGCCCACAAAGGGACCCTCTTTCTCGATGAGGTGGGGGAGATAAGCAGGGAAATGCAGGTCAAGATGCTCAACGTCCTGCAGGATCATCATTTCGAGCGCGTCGGCGGACTGAAGACAATAAAGGTGGACGTAAGGCTGATAACGGCAACAAACCGCAATCTGGCACAGGACGTGAAGGATGGGAAGTTCAGGGAAGACCTTTTTTACAGGCTTAATGTCCTGCCCGTTCATGTCCCGCCGCTCAGGGATCGCAAGGAGGATATACACCTCCTCATCGATTATTTCCTCGATAAGTTCAACAGGAAACTGGAACGCTCTGTCCGGGGCATGGATGCGGATGCCATGACGCTGCTTGAACGCTACGACTGGCCGGGAAACATACGCGAGCTGGAGAATTTTTTAGAAAGGCTCGTTCTGATGGCGGGTGGCGATGTTATATCGCCGGATGATATACCGCAGGAGTGGAGGTCAACCGCGCTGGCGACATCACTGACAAAGGCTGAAGACAGAAAACCGGCTCTCAAGACATGGATAAAGAATCAGACGGAAGAGATAGAAAGGCAGATGATCATGAAGGTGCTTGCAGAGTGCGGCGATAACGTGACAAAGGCCGCCAAACAGCTTGGTCTCAGCCGTAAGGGGCTTCAGCTTAAGATGATCAGGTATGATCTCCGAAAATAAAGGTGTATTGAATTAGCCGGCTCTTATGCAGCACAACACGACAACCCACCAGCCTCATCGGTTATATTATCTTTGCAATTCGTATCGTTACATTATAACCACCACTTGAAACCATGAAAGACGAAAAAAAACCCAAAAAAGACCTCATAGAAGAGCTGCATTCATTGCGGCGGAAGATCGCAGAGCTTGAGGAGCCCGGCAGCAGGTTGAAGCAGGCGGAGGAAGAACTTCGCAAGAGCGAGTCAACAATCAGAGCTCTTTTCGACTCAACGCTGGAAGCCATATTTCTTGTTGAATCAGGGGGAAAAGTTCTTGCCGTCAATGAGGCCGGCGCCAGAAGGTTCAACAAAACAGTAGCGGAGATTGTCGGAACCGATGCCTTCAGTCTTCTGCCGCCGGACATTCTGCCATCGCGCCTAACCCGATTTCAGGAAGTAATCAGATCGGGCAAACCTCTGCGTTTTGAAGACCGCAGGGGCAGCAGGTGGCTTGACAATCATTTTTATCCCGTGATGGACAAGACGGGAAAAGTAACGGGTGTGGCTCTGTATTCGAGGGATATATCGGAGCGCAAGCAGGCGGAAGAGGCCCTCAGGGAAAGCGAAGAGAAGTATCGCGCAATTTTCAACAGTGCGGTGGAAGGCATCTATCAGAGCACACCGGAAGGCCGCTATTTAAGCGTCAATCCGGCCTTTGCCAGAATGTATGGATATGACTCACCGGAATATCTTGTATCCTGTATAACCGACATCGGGCAGCAGTTATATGTCAATCCACAGGACCGAGAATTATTAAAGGAAATCCTGGCCAGGCAGGGCTCCGTCAACAACTTCGAAACCCGCAACTACAGGAAAGACGGTTCCATCATCTGGATAGGCTTCAGCGCCAGAGTAGTGTACGGCAGGGACGGCAGTATCAGTCATTATGAAGGCATCGTGGAGAACATTACCGATCGCAAAAGAGCGGAAGAACAGATTCACAGATTAAACGAGGAACTGGAACTCAGGATATCCGAACGCACTGCCGAATTACGGGTAGCGCACACCGAGATTGAAAATATCTCGTACTCTCTATCGCATGATCTGAGAACTCCGTTGCGTGCAATGGACGGCTTCTCACGAATTCTCCAGAGCGAGTACAGCCGGCAACTGCCTGAAGAAGCAAACCGTTATCTGGATATTATGCGGTCAAATGCCCAGTATATGGGTATGCTTATGGACGGATTGAGAGATTTCCTGAGCATCAATCGCCGCGTCATAAAGAGGGCTGCCTTAAACCTTTATGATATCGCCGGAGCATCACTCGCAGACTTTGAGACAGAATTAGAGGAGAACAGTGCTGAAGCGGTCATCGGTGATATGCCGGTATGCGAGGCAGATCCTGTAATGATTAAGGTTGTCTTTTCCCATCTTATTTCCAACGCTGTCAAGTTTGCAGACAAAAGCAAATCTGTCAGGATTGAAATCGGCAGTTATTCAGAAAAAGGCGATGTTATCTGCTTTGTAAAGGATAACGGCATCGGATTCGACATGAAGTACATAGATAAAGTATTCGGAGCATTTCAAAGGCTTCACAGGCAGGATGAATTCAAAGGCGCCGGCCTCGGGCTGGCAATCACACAAAGCATCATCCGCCGCCACGGCGGGCGCATCTGGGCAGTGTCCGAACCGGAACAGGGAACGACCGTATTTTTTACGATGCCGGGCCTTCGTTTACCTGCCTGAACATTTCAGCAGTCAGCGGCGCGCGAAAGTAAAAAGCCTATCTTCTTTACGCCGCCATTCTATTTTGATATAATCTTAATCCTCCAAACATCAATTGTCTGTATCGGTCGATTGGTTGTTATGATAATGCACGCTGCCCATGGTTAATTCCATCACTTTGAAGGACCGGTCATGATGAAGACAAATTGCCTTTTCTCCGAAGACGAAATCAAAAAGACATACGAACAGACGGGCGATCACGTTCATACAAAATATCTGATAACGAAGTATTCCTCAAATCCGTATGATGTCCGCGATATTGCCCTCAAAGGGCTTGACCTGTCCAAGGCTTTACATGTCCTTGAGTTGGGATGCGGATATGGTTCTTTCACAAAAAACCTGGCGGGTCTTCTTGACAGAAATGCCGAAATAACCGGCATTGACATGGTTCCGGAAAACGGGCGCCCCTTTTTATCCTCTGTCGCATCGATGGAATATAAGGGCCGATTTATCTGCGACAGAGCCGACTGCATCAAGCAGTTCGAAAACAATCTTTATGATGCCATCATCGCCAGCTATTCACTGTATTTTTTCCCCCACCTGATAAGGGACATTGCCCGTATCCTTAAGTCTGAAGGAGTTTTTCTAGCCATAACCCATTCACAATTTTCTCTTCAGGAGGTGCTGCACCTTATACCTGAAAGCATGCAGAATGCCGGTCTTAAACCGATCGAAAAAACAACCATCGCCAGACTTTTTGAGGCGTTCTCCCTGGAAAACGGGAGGGAAAAACTTGCACCGCACTTTGGCAGGATTGATGAAATTGTCTATGAAAACGTTCTGCGATTCTCACCGGATGAGATACAGGACTGCATTGATTATCTTGAAAAGAAAAAATTTCTCCTTTTCAAGGATGTAGCAGAAAGGCATCCGCAAAATCTCGAACAGGTGAAAACGGGATTTTACAACTGCCTGCATAATCGCACTCAAGCGCAAGGAGAGATCCTATTAACAAAAGATGACGTTATCTTTCATTGTTTTAATCCCGGCATGCTCAACGGGATGGAAGAAAACCCGGCATAAACAGACGGATATTTACGTAAACGATAGATAGTGCACGTAAAAAACATGATTTATCACAATAGTAATACCATATTGATTGTCTTGTTAAAATAAGTCCATTTATGCTATATAAGAAAATCTATTATATATACAAATTCATTCGCAGCAAATGCTACTGAATCAGGATCTGCCTGGAGCCCTGCAATAAAGGAAATTCATGTCGGAAAAACTCATTAAGGGATCGACAGAAAAAGATAAATTCAATTTAACATGGCATGATGAGCCGTTTGACGGAGAAGGAACCTGTGAATGGCCTGACGGCAGCCGATACGAAGGCCATTTTGAGCATGGCCATTTTCAGGGCCAGGGGAAGTTCATGTGGCCCGACGGCAGCCGATACGAGGGTTTATGGGAAGTTGGAATGCCTCACGGGAAAGGAACCTTTTTCTGGCCCGACGGTAAAAAATATGACGACGAATGGATTTGTGGACGATCACAAAAAGTAGAAGAAGCCAGGAAGAAGGCCGAGGAAGAAGCCAGGAAGAAGGCCGAAGAGGAAGCCAGAAAGAAAGCCGAAGAAGAGGCCCGGAAGAAGGCTGAAGAAGAAGCCAAAAAGAAGGCCGAAGAAGAAGCCAAAAAGAAGGCCGAAGAAG
>CAZLFA010000079.1:0-16238 GCA_964558665.1 uncultured Syntrophaceae bacterium | reverse complement strand
TATATTAACAGCTACTTATAGCTGTATTGCTGTACTAAAAAGTCAGAAGAGCCATAAAAAATAAGCCTTAAGGAGGATTGCCATGTTTGCATTGATCGTTTTCGCGGGGCTTGTTCTGATCGTCATCGTTGCCGTGTCCATCTACAACAGGCTCATCCGTTTGAGGAATACGGTAGAAGCAACCTGGGCGGATATCGATGTGCTTCTTAAAAAACGCTATGATCTGGTGCCGAATCTTGTAGAGGCTGTGAGGGCATATGCCGCTCATGAAAGAGGTCTGTTCGACAAACTGTCCGATGCGAGATCTCTCGCCGCCGGCGCAAAAACCCCCGTGGAAAAAACAAAGGCGGAAAATGCCTTTACAGAAACGGTGAAGAGTCTCTTTGCCGTTGCCGAGGCATACCCGGATTTAAAGGCCAGCGAGGAGTTCATGCAACTGCAGGCTCAGTTGCGGGATCTGGAAAACAGCATCGAAGCCATCAGAAGGGACTACAACTCTGTCGTGAGGGAGTTCAATATACTCATCGAGTCTTTCCCTTCCAATGTCATTGCAACATGGTTCGATTTCAAGAAGGCAGATTTCTTTGAACTGGAATCCCCCGCTGCCGAAAGACAGCCCGTGAAAGTCAGTTTTTCCTGAGGAAGACAGCTTGCAAAACTTACGGCGCGGCTTTCATTTCTGAATATCCGCGCCGTATCTGTTCATTGTTTGACTGGATGGCTTCAATCCGGAAACTCCGGATGCAGAAACTTTCAGTTTCCGTATTGGAAAGAGATTATTATTCGTTCCGGCAAGAAAGTCAATGTATTGCCTGCGCGCAAAGAGTTTCTCGCGGCTCAGAATATTTTTTCGACGGAAGCCGTGATCGTTCTCCAGTCCCTGCCTGATGAAAAAATATTTAATTCGCCGCTTGCAAACCCTTTGCGCAGACTTCTGAAAGCTCCTGTCCGGGAGCCTGGGATGCACAAACTTCAGGTTTCCGGACGAAAGCTAGATGGCTTCGATCGTGGATGGCGGCTTGGGAGTAATGTTATAAGTAACACTTACAACCTGGGGCAGTTCCGCAATGATCCTGCCGGCTATCCTCTCCAGTTTTGAGAAGGGAAGCTTTGAGGGCTTTGCCGTCCTGGCGTCCAGGCTGTCCCAGCAGCGAATCTCAATCTGGTTTCCGAAGACCCGCTTGCCTTTGCGCATGCCTGTTACGCGATCTTCATGAAGTATTGCCATGTACTGGAAGGCGCGTCTGCCCGCCAGTTCCTCTTCGGTAATTATCGTCGCTTTCCTCACCAGCTTGATTTTTTCGGGAGTCACTTCTCCTATCACTCTTGCAGCAAGAGCGGGTCCGGGGAAGGGTATGCGGTTGAACATCGCAACCGGCAAACCCAGTCCGCGGCCAAGCTTTCTGACACCGTCCTTGCGCAGTTGAATCAGCGGTTCGATGATCTTGTATCCGAAGGCCTTCTGCGGATCAATGCCAAGCTGTTCGAAGACATTGTGCTGTCTTTTTATGCCTGCCACGGTTTCGTCAACATCGGTGAGGATTGTTCCCTGAAAGAGATATTTCGCCCCGCTTTTAATAACGAGATCCCTGAATATCTTTTTGTAAAAGGCCTGAGTGATGGCCTCGCGTTTCTCTTCCGGATCAAGTACGCCTTTCATGGCGCTGAAGAAAACATCCTGGGCGTTTATGATCTTGACAGGTATCCCCAGTTCCTTGAACATGGAATACACCCGCCTGGGTTCGTCCTGGCGCATAATGCCGTTATCGACAAAGTATGTTTTCAACTGCTTTCCCAGGGCTCTATGGGCAAGAGCCGTTACAACTGAAGAGTCAACGCCTCCGGACAGGGCGTTGATCGCTACGCCATTTCCAACTGTTTCACGGATCTCCCTGACCTTCTCGGCAATAAATTTGTCTGTGTTCAAATTCTTCGCTTTTATCTCTTTGATCTTCATAAGAAAGGCTCCTTAATAAGATGTAGTTGACGATCATTAAATCAAAACAGCATCAAGTGCAAGTCTTATCACTGGAAAAAACAAGAGTAGATCAGATAAAAAACGGAGCAGGCGGGTGATAAATTTGATTGTAAAAAAATCTGTATATGTCTAAAAGAGATACGAATAATCATTATAAGGAGGAGATAATCAATGGGGACCATCAAAATTATGCCGTGCCTCGATATGAAGGAAGGACATGTAGTAAAGGGTATTCACTTTGTCGATTTGAAGGATGCGGGGGATCCGGTTGAAAATGCCGCATTCTATCAGTCGGAAGGGGCGGACGAACTGGCGATGCTGGATATTGCAGCGACCCTGGAAAACAGGAAAACCCGTCTGGAATGGGTTAAGAAGGTGTCTTCCGTGATATCAATTCCACTTACTGTGGGGGGCGGCATCTCCACGCTTGAAGACATCCGGCTTGTTCTTGAAGCCGGGGCAGGCAAGGTTTCCATGAACAGCGCCGCAGTTAATAATCCGGATCTTGTTCGAGAGGCGTCTGGTAAATTCGGGCCGGAAAGGATTACCATAGCCGTTGACGCCCGCAGGAACAGCGGAATGCCCTCGGGATTCGAGCTGGTTGTATCGGGCGGCACCAAACCTGTCGGCAAGGATGCCATCGCTTGGGCAAAAAAATGTCAGGAACTCGGTGCCGGTGTCATACTGCCGACGAGCATGGATGGAGACGGGACTCAGACCGGATATGACATTGAATTTACCAAGGCTGTTTCTGATGCGGTCACTCTGCCTGTTGTTGCATCGGGTGGTGCGGGGAAACTGGAAGATTTCTATGAGGTCGCTGTAAAAGGCGGCGCCACGGTTCTGCTCGCCGCTTCCGTGTTTCACTATCGGATTCTTCGTATCAGGGAAGTGAAAGAATATCTGGCAAAAAGAGGATTGGCGGTTGCCTGACATCAAACGATATCGGGCGATAAATTCTAAGAAGCCCCTTTTTTGAGATAGAAGATATAAAACGGATGAGTGATGGCGGGAATGTATTTTTTTAAAACTTTACTGCTGATTACGGCTGTATTTTTTCTTTCCATGATGTGCCCTGACTCCGCATGTTATGCGGAGGAGACGGCGCTGGCCTTTCCCGTGCAGGGGAAAAAGGGTATGGTGGTGACGGGACAGGGACTGGCCACCAGGGCTGCCGTTGACGTTCTGAAAAATGGAGGAAATGCGGTTGACGCAGCGGTAACCGCGGCATTCGTCATGGCGGTTACACTGCCGCGTGCAGGCAATATCGGCGGCGGCGGTTTTATGCTCATATATCTGGCGTCGACCAAAGAAATGCTAGCCCTTGATTTCTGGCAAAAAGCAGGCCTTAAGGCATCACGAAACATGTTCGTCGATAAGGACGGCAAGGCTGATCAGAAACTCAGCCGGGAGAGTTATCTGGCCGTGGCGGTTCCGGGCACCGTGGCGGGGCTTGCCGGGGCGCTCGAAAAATACGGTACTATAACATTGGCAAAGGCCTTGGCGCCGGCGATACAATATGCCGGCAAGGGTTTCATCGTCAGTGATTTCTTCACAGCCGACATAAAAGCCTATGAAAAACTGCTCAGGTCACGTCCTGCGACAGCCGCTATCTTCTTCAAAAAGGACGGCAGCAGTTATGAAACCGGCGACCTGTTTGTACAAAAGGACCTGGCAAAAACTCTACAACTGATTGCCAGGGAGGGGCCTGAATCATTTTATAGAGGGGCAATTGCCGATCTGATAGTGAAACAGATGAAAGTAAACGGCGGCCTGATAACCAAAGAGGATCTTGCTGCATATGCTCCGGTCGTCAGGATGCCGGTACACGGGACGTATCGGGGGCATGATATATTCTCCATGTCTCCGCCCAGTTCCGGAGGTGTCAGCATCATCCAGATTCTCAATATCCTGGAAGGCTATGACCTGAACCGCTCCGGCCATAACTCGGCAGCGACGATCCATCTGGCGGCGGAGTCGATGAAGAGGGCCTTTGCAGACCTGTCTTTATATCCGGGTGATCCGGACATGGTTAAGGTGCCGGTGAAAGGACTGACGTCCAAGTCTTATGCGGCGCGGAAGCGCCATGAGATCAATCCTGCCCGTGCCGCATCGGCTGAAGATTTCAGAACGGGCGATGCCCCGGCTTATGAGAAAGACCAGACAACCCATTTCTCCATAGTCGATAAGGAAGGGAACGCTGTGTCCTGCACTTACACGTTAAACGGCAACTTCGGCAGCGGCATTGTTGTTGAAGGGGCGGGTTTCCTGCTGAATAATGAGATGGACAATTTCAACACCAATCCCGGCCGGACTGACGCAGCAGGGGTTGTCCAGGGTGAAGCCAATGCCATCGCTCCCGGAAAAAGAATGCTGACCGCCATGGCACCGACCATGGTCATGAAAAACGGGAAACTCAGGCTGATTACGGGAAGCCCGGGAAGCTCCCGGATCATCTCCACTATCGCACAGGTAATCATGAATGTAATTGATCATCGGATGAATATCCAGGAGGCGGTGAATGCGCCGAAGATTCATCACGAATGGCTGCCGTACGAACTTCGTATCGAAAGAGGTATAAGCCCGGACACGATCAGGATGCTGGGTGAAATGGGGCATAACGTCGTGACGAAAGCGGCCATGGGGTCGGCCCTGAGCATCATGGTGAATCCGGATTCTTCGATTCGCTATGGAGCATGCGACACCCGGCGCGAATGCATGGCGCTGGGATATTGACAGCATGAGAGGTATGAGTTACTAAGATTTCAGCGCTCTGCTCCTGATGCGCGGCCGGCTGCGGCAATTGCCTGATGAGCCAGGTCAATGGATCGGCCCAGCGTATTGAGCACCTGATCCGGGTTGTGAAATCCCATGCTGTTTTCCGCCGCCACAAAATCCCAGAACCATTGAGCCTTACGTACTAGCTCGCGTGCTTTGTTCAGCCCGCCAGTATTTGCCCGGGAACCCTTTGCCGCCCTGCCAATTGCCTCATGAGCCTTTGCTATGGTCTGTCCGGCCGTCCGCTGCAACTGCCATACGTTGTTCTGAGTCGTCTTGACGCGATCAATCATCCATTTCGCATCCTGGGTGTGGCAAGGCCTGCAAGAGGCTTCCGCGTGCTTCATGGGGCTTGTCACCCAGTGGGAAGAATACTTTTTCCCCCCGTCACGCATGTAGGGCATATGGCAGTCTGCGCAGGATATACCGGACTGTCCGTGCACACCGCCCGACCAGGTTTCATATTCCGGATGCTGCGCCTTCAGCATTTTTGCCTGTGAATCCGGATGCAGCCAGTCCTGATCAAATCCAGCAGGGTTGGCAGCATAGTAATCATAAATTTTTTCGGGATGGAGGCCCTTGTCCCAGGGAAAGACAACCTTCTTCGATGCGGGCTCGAAATAGTATTCCACATGGCACTGTCCGCAGACGTAACTGCGCATCTCCTCGCGCGATGCCTTGCTGATATCGATTCCCCTGCGTTTCATGGCCTCGACGAAGGCGGGGTTGTTCACGCGCAGGTTCATTGTCTTCGGGTCATGGCAGTTTGCACAGACAATGGGGTGTTTGATTTTCGGCATGAGTTGAGGGAGTGGCGTCTTTGCGTAGTTCCACCCCATCTCCTTGTAGATGGTTTCCAGATTTGCCGTTTTGCAGGTCATGCAGGAGCCGGGCGTCGTTTCGTTGACCCTTTTCGTTTCCTTCAGGTCCTGAAGGGCATAGGGATGGCCGCGTTCTTCCGTGTAATCCTTGCTGAATGCCATGCCTTTGAAGTTGACTAGCATTTCCGGCTCCTTTGTCGATTTCTGATACTTCTCGCTGCCGCCGAAGCCTGTCGGAGAGGGTGTCATCTCCCTGTTCTTCAGGTAGCTTTTGTATTCCAGGGGATAGTATTTGCCCCAGACCGCAGGGTCGTATTCGCCTTCCGGTATTTGGACCAGCTTTACCGGGCTGTCCGGCTTGGCGACAAAGACCCGGAGAAGGACGATGCCGAGAAGAATGCTCATGACAACCAGAACCGACAAAACTGCTTTCGTATAGCTATTCAACTTTAATCCCTCCTTTGCTCGCTCCCTGCCCGTGGACCAGGAAGCGGTGGCACTTGAGGCAATCCCCTCCCTGCAGGCCCATGGGTGTATTTTCGACCGTTGAATAGTGGCATCTGAGGCAGTTGCCTCTTACAATCATCTTCCCCTGTCCGGATAACGATAACTTATCCGGGTAATCGCGCAGTGTCTCATGAAAAAGGTCGTTGAGTCCCGCCTTGGTTTTATAGGCGACCTTGACAACTATATGGGAGTTCGGGAGATGGCATTCGATGCAGGCGAACTGCTTGTGGTTGGACAGTTTCCAGTATGTGTGAACGCCTTCCATGCTGTGGCAGGATGCGCAGAATGCGGGGTTGCCGGATGCATGGTACTGAAGAACAAAAAACAAAGCAAGCAGCGCACCGGCAATGACGCCCGCCCCGAGAAGCTTGAGTGCTGAAAGGCCGAGAAGTTTTTTCAGGAACATAGGCGTTCCTGTTAAAAAAAGTTAAGGTGCGGATAACATCCCTGATCTTTCACCCGATGATAACAAAAAGCAGATAATAATTCCATTTATAAAGAAGTATTTTGCTCTTTATCATTCGGAACGGCAGCCTTTGTCTGGTGCCCTGCCGACGATGGTCATGCGCGAGGGAAAGATGAAGCGCACTGCCCTTTCGTAGAGCAGGTAGTCCCATGCCCAGTTGATAAGCACCATTACACGATTGCGAAAGCCGATAAGATTGAAGAGGTGGATGAACAGCCAGAGTATCCAGGCGAAGAAGCCCGTATAAGAACGTCCGGCAATGGCAACACCGGCAGCGTTTCTACCGATGGTGATCATTGATCCCCGATCCCGATACTGAAAGCGTTGAACTTCTCTGCCGTCTATCTGGCAAAGTATGTTCCGTGCGGCGGCAATTCCGGACTGTATGGCGACCTGTGCAACCATGGGCAGCACTTTTCCATTCTCTTCAATAGACGCAAGGTCGCCTATCACATGTATTTCGGGATGACCGGGAACCTGCAGCGTCGGCAAAACAGGGATTCGTCCGTCCTTCTTTGCCGGCAGTCCCGAGAGGGCGGCAACAGGTTCGCCCTTTACACCCGCACTCCAGACCACCGTCCGGCAGGGTATGTCGACATTTCCATCAAGCAGAACCCGCTCCGGGGTTACCTCCAGGACTCTTGCATTCAGACGCACTTCGACACCCATTTTTTGTAGTCTTTCTTCGGCATAAGTCCTTATCGGTTCCGGCATAGCCGCAACGAGAGATCCTGATGCCTCGACGAGAACGATCCTCACGGAATTGAAATTAATTGACGGATAATCGTTAACAAGAGGTCCGTGGACCAGTTCGCTCAAGGCTCCGGCGTATTCCACCCCGGTGGCTCCGCCGCCTGCAATGGTGAATGTAAGAAGCTTTTCTCTTCTTGTTTTATCCACTTCGTGTGAGGCTTCTTCGAAACAGCAGATAATATGATTCTTCAGAAGTACAGCCTCTTCAAGGGTTTTCAGGCCATAGGCGTATTCTTCTATCCCCGGTATGCCGAAGGTGTGCGTGACGCTTCCCGCGGCCACAATCAGGTAATCATAGGAAATAGATTCTGCCTCCGTTGTGACGACGCGGTTGTTCGGGTCGATTTTATTAATATTGCCGAGCATGAAGTCTATATGGTGAAGTTTCCAGAGGATGCTGCGTACAGGGTAGGCGATGTCTTCTGCTTCCAGCTCCGCAGCTGCTACTTGATAGAGGAGGGCGAGAAAGGTGTGGTAGTTGTTCCTGTCTATGATCAGAACATCGACATCCCTGCCGGCCAGGCTGCGTGCCGCCCACAATCCTCCGAATCCCGCTCCGATAATTATCACCTTCGGTCTTTTTCGTTCGCTCAAAGACTTTTCCTCTTTGCCGTGAAATGGCCGGTTAAGTATAGCGTTGTGAGGTTATCGCTCTGAAGGATTCTTTATTGAAGAATAACATAAAATTTCGGCAATCACAAAAGAACAATTAACGCCGTTTTTTATTTGTTTTTTCGCCCAAATCAATGTAAAAATACTGTCATGAGGTGTGTTTAGTGACCGGACGGTCACTGGTTAACCAAGTACACGGCACTGCATCTTAGCCTGTTTTTATCATTAACTTGTTTTCATTCACATATCAGGTAAACGATTTAATCTTTATATTTTGATCAAACAAACGGCTTATGATTGTCTCTTCACTGATCAATAATATTACCCTCATCGTTTCGCTGAGCATTCTCTATAGTCTTATCATCAGAAAGTGGGATTACGAATCAAGAACCAACCGCATAATGTCAGGCTTCCTGTTTGGAGCCGTGGCGATAGTCGGTATGATGAACCCGCTGGTCTTTTCGCCCGGTCTCATTTTCGACGGCCGTTCCATCATTATAAGCATTGCAGGATTGTTCGGTGGTTGGATAGCCGCCCTGATCTCGGCGTTGATGAGCATCATATACCGTGTATGGCTCGGCGGTCCCGGCGCCATTATGGGAGTTTCCGTTTCTGTATGTTCCGCAGCTATCGGCATAGCTTACCACTATATCCGCCGTCGCCGCCCCGACTTGACAAAACCGCTGCATCTCCTGGGGTTCGGCATCGTTGTTCACATCTTCATGCTGGCGATGACAATGACTCTGCCTGCAAACATAAGATTTGTGGTGCTGGCTAATATTGCATTGCCGGTTATTTCAATATACCCGCTGGGTACGCTTCTGGTTTGCCTTGTGCTTCTTGACCAGGAATCACGCGTGCTGGCCGAAAAATCGCTTCGCGAGAGCGAAGAAAAGTACCGTCTTGTTGTAGAAAACGCTCGTGAGGCAATCATCGTTACTCAAGCAGGAAAGATAGTATTTCTTAACAGAATGACCGTGGAGATGTCCGGTTTTGAAGAAGATGAATTGAGAGCCGGTCCTTTTACGGACTTTATCCACCCGGACGACAAACAGAGGGTGCTGGATAACCATTTGAAGAGAATGAAGGGTGACGAGCTGCCGCCTGTCTATAATTTCCGGATCATTCGCAAGGACAAATCCGTTAAATGGGTGGAAATAAACTCGACGCTGATAAATTGGCAGGGGCGTCCGTCGATTTTATCATTTCTCAGCGATATTACCGACCGAAAAGAGTCTGAGGAATCGTTGCGAAAAAGCGAAACCCGGATCGTCCAGGCCCAAAACATCGCCCATCTGGGAAGCTGGGAAATCGATCTGATCAACCACAGAATGTGGGGATCGGAAGAGGCGTTTCGCATATACGGGCTTGATTATCCCGGCCGTGATGCCGCCTACCTGACTTTGGCCGACGCCCAGAAAATGGTGTATGAAGAGGACCGGCCGGAAATGGACAAGGCGCTGAAAGAGCTTCTCAGGGAAAACAAGAGATACGACCGTGAATTTCGGATAATCCGCGCCGGCGATGCAGCAATACGGATAATTCATTCACAGGCCAACATTCTCTTCGATTCTGCGGGAACACCGCAAAAGATCGTTGGCGTAATTCAGGATATCACCGACCGCAAGCAGGCAGAAGATGCTCTGCGTCAAAGTGAGGAGCGTTTCCGCGCCATCTTCAACTCATCTTTCCAATTTACGGGGCTGATGATGCCTGACGGGACGATGATCGAAGCAAATCAGGCCGCGCTGGACTTTGCGGGCATCACGATGGAGGATGTAAAAGGCCGTTCGTTCTGGGAAATACGATGGTGGCGGGGAGATGAAAACCGGGTTGAGCGGTTAAAAGATGCTGTGCGAAGAGCAGCAGGCGGTGAATTCATCCGCTACGAGACGGAAATGCAGGGAGCAGGAGAAACTAAGGCCATTATCGACTTTTCCCTGAAGCCTGTTTACGGAAAATCTGGTGAGATCACATTGCTGATCCCCGAGGGCCGCGATATAACGGTAATCAAGCGTGCAGAGGAGGAACGGAAAGAGTTTGCTGAGCGCCTTCAGCGTGCGGAGAAGATGGAGGTGCTGGGAAGACTTTCAGGCGGCGTAGCTCATGATCTCAATAACGTTCTGGGGGTTATGGTGGGGTATTCAGAGCTGCTTCAAGAAAAGCTGCCGGACGACAGTCCCCTGAAAAAATATGCCGACAATATTCATCAGTCCACCATAAGAGGGGCGGCTATTATCTAGGATCTTTTGACACTGGCCAGAAGAGGCGTGACTGTTGCTGAGGTGGTCGATCTCAATAAACTTGTGTTGAATTATTTTAAAACTCTGGAGTTTGAGAAACTGAGGGCCGACCATCCGGGCGTAAAAATAGATTCCATTCTTGCCGGAGGTCTATTGCATATCAAGGGATCTCCTGTTCATCTCGGCAAAACCCTGATGAATCTCATTTCCAATGCCGTTGAGTCCATAGCCGGCCTGGGAGAGGTGATGGTCAGGACAGAAAACAGATATCTGGACCGACCGTTGCTTGGCTATGACCAGATGCAGGAAGGCGACTATGTGGTGTTGACTGTGACCGATACCGGCGGCGGCATTCCTGCAAAGGACATAGACAAGATATTTGAACCTTTCTATACAAAGAAAGCCATGGGGCGAAGCGGAACGGGCCTTGGCCTGGCTATTGTCTGGGGAGTAGTCAAGGATCATAACGGATACATTGATGTCCAAAGCCGGGAAGGAGAAGGTACGGTTTTCAGCCTCTACTTCCCTGTTACAAGGGAAGAACCCATGAAGGAGGGCATTGCCGTATCATTGGAAACATATAAGGGCAGAGGCGAGGCAATTCTGGTTGTGGATGACATTGAAGCGCAAAGAGAACTGGCTGCTGCCATGCTGGGGAGGCTCGGCTATAGCGTGGATACGGTGTCCAGCGGAGAGGCGGCAATCGATTATCTTAAGACGAGGCAGGTCGATCTTGTCGTTCTTGATATGATAATGGAACCGGGTATGGATGGCCTCGAAACATATGAAAAGATCCTTGAACACAATCCGCGACAGAGGGCTGTCATTGTGAGCGGCTATGCGGAAACAGGACGTGTCAGGAAGGCACAGGAGATGGGAGCCGGGCAATTTGTGAAGAAGCCGTACATAATGGAGAAAATCGGCATGGCGATCAGGGAGGAACTGGACCGTAAATAGCTCAGAAAACATCCGGAAGCAATCAGAACCGTTTATCAGACTCTTTTCAGGAAGACATGCATATTCTTTCTTCGAGAATCCTGCTGACCATTGAATAAGCTTTGTCGGCATCATCAGATGATGAAGGCAGGGCTTCCCTGATGATTTGAAGGTATCGACGATCCCGGATGGTTTCCAGTGAAGGTTTGAAATTTATATCGAACACCCATCCCATTTTCAGGAGTTTGAAGTCGTTAAGAGATCTCATCTGCCTGCTGTCAACAAGATTTCCTCCCATTATGCATTCCATAACGTCCCTCGATATTTCCGGGGTATCGGGAAGGTCCAGTTCAATGGCGGAATTTCTTGCCGCACCGCTCTTCCGGTAATAGTCCGTGATCAGGTTTAATATGTCCAGCTTGTCGGCGTCTCTCAGCAGACGGCTGAACAGAGTGACGGTTTCATCCTCGCCGGCCGGGATTTTCAACCGATTGTGATACAGTATTGCCTTGATGATGATGTCCCGAGGGGTCTTGTCGAGAATATCAAGAGTCATGTTTTCCCTCAATACTTTTACTGCCAGGTCCGCATGATTTTCCGATTTGCCGTCAACGAAGGTTCTGTATCTGAAATACTGCTCGAAGCGTCCGATATCGTGAAAAAGGGCACATGTTTCAGCCAGCAGAAGTTCCTCTCTATTCAGCCCGATTCTGCTTGCAAGATGGATAATTTCCTTGCAGACACGCAGGGAGTGATGTTTCTTGAGTGTGAAGCTTTGGTGCATATCCGTATCGGTAACGGGGAAGGAACCTATATATTTCACGAACCAGTTCCGGAAGCCGGTGACTGTGCGTTCAGTGATTTTGAATTTGGCGGACATTGCAATTCCTTTACAGGTGAGCGTTCGCAGGGACAGCTAGCACATGAGCGCTGTAATTGCAAATGATGATAATTCATGAATTCCCTGTGGGGCTTTGACGACCGGAATCCCTCCTGCGGAGGGATTCCGGTGAGAGTGGGTATGCTTTAATTGGCGGGTTTTATTCTCCCTGACGTTACGCACTCATCCCAGGAGCTTGAATATCCATCATAGCTGATACATGTTTTCTTGCCTTTGATGCTTTTTACCGTCGCCGGATACCATTTACCCTTCCATTTGACCATAACCTTATCACCGGACTGATAGGCAAATGCTCCCGCTGAAAAACAAATCAGTGTCATCATGGAAAAAAGAACAATAAGAATCTTTTTCATAAACCGCCTCCTTGTTTTTTTGCGATTCTACCATTCGCCTTACGCGCGGTCAACCGGGATTCTGAAATCGCTCCGAAAAGATATTATCCCAGATTGCGCGATAAAAAAAGAAATACCTTCAGGATGACATCCACTTATCTGGATATAAGTTTAGCGGTGCGGTGTGTTGTATTGCAATGTAAATGCCGTTTCCGCGGAAACGCAGAGAGATTGTTTTTAAGCTATTTATCCTGCATCAACAACTTTAATTTCAAAGGTGAGGTTACGGCCGGCAAGAGGATGGTTGCCGTCTATCGTTACCAGATCGCCTTCGATCTTTACAATGCGGCCTTCTACAGTGCTTCCGTCCGCACGTTTAAATCCGATCTCGGCAGTTTCTTTTAGCGGAATGCCGGCAGGAATTTCCGAGGTCGCGACTGTCCGGGTAAGCGACTGGTCTTTAGGGCCATAGCCGTCGGCAGGCTTGATGACAACTGTTTTCGTCTCACCCTGTTTCATGCCGATCACTGCGTTTTCCATGCCTTTGATTACCTTGCCCTTGCCTACAGTGAATTCGAGCGGCGTTCCCCCGGTATTTGTTTCAAAGACTTTGCCGTCCTTGAGTTTGCACGTATAAAAAATCTTTACCCGGCTGCCTTTCTTTACCTGCGACATAATTTGAGTGTCTCCCTTTCTTCATCGGTGATTGAGATGATCGTGATTCTCTGACGGTCATATAGAACAAGTGCAGGTATTTTTCAACCATCGCTGTTTTCAGCCAGATATGAATATAAGCTATGGCAGTTCTTGAAGATGACAGGATATTGACTGTTGGTTAAACCCATATTACGCAATAGAACTTATCGGCACCTGGATACGTGAATATTATTCTGGTCAAAGGGGTTTTCAAGCGGCGAATCAAATATTTTTCTTGTAAAAAATATTCTGAGCCGCGGAAAGCCGCTTTGACCAGGATGCCAAAGGGTATTAAGTCTTTATCGCGTAATCCGGGTTAAAATGGCGGGCGCTGATTTTATCAGCACCGGTCCAGAAAATAAGTCAGCCGGATTTATGGATTTTCATCGAGATCCAATTGAAAGCGCACCGGTCCTCTGTAATTGTTGCCGAATCTGGTATGCAGGGCGCATTCGGAGGAAGGATTAGACCATGATGTGGCAATCGAGCCGTGTCCCTTGGGGAATACGGTTACCTCTGCTTCTATAAAATCGAGCGGCGCCAGTGCCGCATCCCTGTCGACAAGATCATCGCCCGCCGCGTAGCAAAGCAGCCATTTAATCCCTTTGTCCTTCATCCTCCTGAAGTTCAACGGTTTGCCGAACAGCCTGACGGGCAGCGTTCCGTCTTTGCTTATGGGAATGGTATAGGAGTCGAAGCTCAGCTTTGTTATTCCTTCCGGAAGATCGCTGCGGTCATAAATAAGCCAGTGATTGAGAGCCGCTGCCGTGTTGCTTATCTTGAACTCCCTGCCCGGCTGTCCGCCGATATTTGTCATATCGCGATAGAAGGTGACCAGAGGCGCCTCCTTGTCCATGCTCTTTAGCTTGTACACCCAGCTCATTACCTTGCCGTCGACAATCCTGTTGCCGTTGGGAAGCGTCTTTAATGCATACCCGAGGTCTCTGAACCGCGAAGGCAGATGCCTCAGATATTCTACGAGTGAGACACTGCGGGTGCCGTCCATGGGGGCTACACAGGTGATGAGGGCATCCACCATGCCGTCGAGTTTGCCGGACAGAATATCGAGAACGGCGACAAATCCACCCTGGCAGAAACCGTTCAGGGTAACCTGTCTGCCGTGTATGCCTTTGAGCTTCTCGCAAAAACGCTTTGTGTCCAGGGCATCGTCCTCGCCGGTCATCAACTGAACGGCCGGTGTGACCTGGATGTCCTTCAATACTCTGATATAGGTGGGAATGGATTGGTCGGCATAGGCATGCACGTAACTTTTCTTTTCCCCCGGCAGGAAGGCAAGGATATTGGGACCCAGAACATAGGGATGCATGATAATAACCGGTTTGCCGTCTTTTCTGACCGTGACGTTTTTCCCACGCGGCAGGACCTGGTAAAGAATGAAGCGGTCTGTCTCGTCAACCTTGACATAGCCGCCGTCATCAAAATGGAATCCGTAATCCTTTTCGATTTCCCTGATGGCATCCGGATACTCATGGACTATCTTGCACAGGCAGTCGGCAATGCCGGATGAAATATGCCTGATGTCTTCACCTTCACGTCCCATGAGCGAGTTCACTGCGGCCTTGCAGACTTTTTCTGCCGTAATGACATTAAAATCGCTCATACCCTTCAATGTGCTGGTCATGCCTTTCTCGGCAATCTGCAGATTGAAAAGATAAAGGTCCAGATAATCAGAGGCCGTTTCATCAAACCTGCTCTGTATGAGCTTTTCTTTCTCAAGCCCCAGGAAGGATTCCAGCGCCGTCCAGTAGGGATTCATGAACTCGTTGAGGTACATCAGAAGTCCCAGCCAGTAGTGTTGTGTAGCCTCCAGGGTTTCCGTCGTCGCTTCGAGAGCCTCATAGCTTTTCTCAGACCTTGAATCCATATAGGACTTCATTGCGGCCCAGAAGGGTATGATCAAATCTCCGGTCTGTGCGAGAAGTTGCAGGGTATAATTCTGATTGCCGGTTATCGTATTGCCGGTGCTTGCCACGATATTTTCGCTCACCCTGGAGACTCTGGACCTGTATTCCTCTATCACTTTGTACAGGCCGTCATCGAAAAGAATGCTTTGCGGATACTGCTGTGCCATAGATATAAAACCCCCGTGTTTTGTTGTCGTCTGGGTTAACAATTGTTTTGACTGTATGAAATGCTGTCCGGAAAAACCTTTGCCTGTTTATCTTTCTGCTTAGTCAGGATTGAATGCCGTTTTGTATTTTCTGTACTGAGCGTCCGCCGCCGCTTTTATCTTATCGAGCCCGCTTACGTATGTATCCACCCACATATTGACAAGATCTCTGGTCTGCTGGGGAAGCCATGGGGATTGGCACAGAGAGAATTCTGTCAGTTTTTTTGTATGATCCTTAAGTGATTCAATTGAGCTGATTGCATTTTCGTGAGTCGCTTTATAAAAGCCGAAAAACTGTTGAGCAAGTCTTTGGTGTTCCATTTGGAAACCTCCTTTTTTTGGGGCTTCATATAGTGACGGCACACTGCTTTGTCAAGTGAAATGTTGCAGTGCGTCAATATTTGCACGCGCGTGCCGCCAGCAGTGAAATAATAAGATAGTTTGTAATATGAACTTGTTGTATGGTTGTGCGCGTGCAAGAGGCTGAAGTGATAAGCATGCATTTAGATTGTTTATCGCACTGCACAAGAAAGAGGGTGTTGAATGTCGATCTTTATAAGGACATTACTGACAGGAGTTCATGGATTTCTGATAAAGAGCTAATATAAATAATGATTCTTATTCACAAGAGAGCCGGAGATATTCATGAGGCATATCCGGATAATAATAAAGGGCGAACGATGTTCGGTTCGCCCTTTCGTTAGGGATTAAATGGTTTGTTTACACTTTCTCGCTTTTCGGTTTTATCCTGTGAAGCGGTGGAAATATACTACAAGATATAGACAAAGTCAAGAAAAAATATACAAGATATAGTGTTAAATCATGTCCATCCGGATACTCCTGATGGAAATTAAATCATTTTTATCCGGATTATATAACAACGCATTATTCTGATCAGAAGTCTTCACTTTCGACAATAATGTCGCTGTGCAAAACAGAAAAGGCGTTTGTGCAACATGCTGAATATTATTAGTATATCCAATTACTCATTCCATGTTGATCGACAATTATTTCCATAATAAATATTTCTGGCTCTTCTGACTTTTTAGTACAGCAATACAGCTATAAGTAGCTGTTAATATAT
>CAZLFA010000078.1:0-17118 GCA_964558665.1 uncultured Syntrophaceae bacterium | reverse complement strand
CTTTTATATAAACCCCGCTTTCAAAACCGGGGTTTCCGGATGGACACTATCTAAGTAAGTCTCTATCCGGAAACCCCGGATGCTGAAACTTTTGGTTTCAGGATTGGAAAGTGGTTATTTTTCGTTCCGGCAAAGAGGTCAAGGGATTGCGCGGAGGCGCACTATTACGTACGTCGCACAAGCAATACCGCAGATCGACACAGCCGGAGCGGAAAAGAGCCCTTTCCAGACGGAAACTAAGCTAAATACTGCACCGAGTCAATATTGGTTGACAACGTAGATAGTGCTTAGAAAAAATAAGCACTAAAAAAGGAGAGAATTTTGTTCATGGTTATCATTACAAAATGAAAAATAATGGGAAAAAAACACGGCCCTATTTTCTTTTTACGGGTAAGACAATGCCAAATCTTAACGGGTTCGAGTTGGGCAGGGAGTTGCGCAAGATGCGGCCGGACATTCCAATCATTATGTGTTCCGGATTTCAGGACAGGGATGACGCAGAAAACCTCTCGATCTGCGAATCAGCCACTTCTTCATTAAGCCGATGAAAGTTGAGAAAATAGCGGCTGTTATCAGGAACGCACTTCATAAGAAGTCGTAATTACTTGTCCTTCTTTTGGTAGTGCTGGTAGTGAACGGGGCTTTTCGGGTTATCCAGAGAATCCTTGGATATCTTGGCCATCATCTCGATACCGGCAATGTCAAGCTTTAAGCGCCTGATCTTTTCATCATAAAAGGGAAGTTCCTTCTTCAGCTTGTTTCGCACGTCAAGCGGCATGAAGGGCTTTTCACGCAGTTCCTTTTGAATGGCATCCCTCTTTACAGAAAACTCGGCCATTTTCGCTCTCAGATATTGGATCTTCTCTTCATCGGTCTTCATATCCTGAAGCCGCACAGTCGGTTTTTCCTCCTGTTGAGGCGCGGCCGGTGCCGGTACCTGCGCCTGCGGTCGTACAGGTGCCGATGGCCTGGCGGCGGGCCTGACAGGCTCTTCTGTGCTCTGGCTTGCCATATCGGCTGTCCTTACATTGAGCACCTTGTATTGACTGTCCTTCTTCGCGGCCCCCTCAACGGTCTTTATGCAGACGTCGATTGAAAAGTTCCCTTTTGGGGTGGAAAAAGGAACGACAATGCTGGGCGCCCTCAGGATATGCATGACGGAGTGCCCCTTCCCATATACAACAGTGGGAATGGCAGCAAAAACGGTCATCCCATCTTTTTCCAGATATGATCTCGCCACACCGGAAACCATGTTTGTGATCTCTCCGGCGGCGTCGAATACGTCCTTGTTTACATCCGTAAAGGTTTCTCCCAGCATGTTGCTTACAATACCGCATATGCAGGACTCGCTGAAGCTGATGGCCAGCGATCCTACCGCATCACCGGTGATGCCGATAATTGCGGAAACGTCTCCCGCTGCGACATCTGTCTTTTTCAGATAAGGCTTGCCGGCAACGGCATCAATAAAAGCCATGGTCTTGACGACTTCAAGGGTGCCGTTTAAAAAAGGGTTGATGTACTTAACGTCCATTTATTTGCTTTCTCCCGTAATTTTCACAATATTAACAAATGCGAAGTGAAAGTATACAATAAATATGCAAGATTTCAAACAGAAAATCCCGCATCCGGGCCTCCCCCGAAATGAATTTACTTTTTACCTCAAATGGGCCATATAGCAAAAAATGTCAGCGGCAAGGATTGCCGTTTTTCATCCCGAACCATTTAACCAGCATGCATCAGGAAGGAGCATTATTTTCATGTCGGCAACAGCATCATGTCCGGAACCGCTGCTCAAGGCGGGTTCACAACTGCAAGGATTTCGAGTGTTAAGAGTGGAGGCCATACCGGAAATCAGGATTACGGCCTATGAGATGGAGCATATCAGAACCGGTGCCAAAGTCATTCATCTGCACTGCGACGACAAGGAAAATCTTTATTCCATAGGCTTCCGCACACCCCCGTTCGATTCCACGGGCGTCCCCCATATTCTGGAGCACGCAGTGCTGGCAGGCTCGGAAAATTATCCGCTCAAGGATGTCTTCAATGAACTCCTGAAAGGGACGCTGCAGACCTTTATCAACGCCTTTACCTATCCGGACAAGACCGTCTATCCGGTTGCCAGTCAGACAAAGACGGACTTTTTCAATCTGGCCCGGGTTTACACGGATCTGGTCCTGAAACCGCGGCTCCTCAGGGAAACCTTTTTCCAGGAAGGCCATCATCTCGAATTCGCCGATGCCGATAACACTGCAAGCGACCTGACCATATCGGGAATCGTCTATAACGAAATGAAGGGCGCCTATTCATCGCCGGATTCGCTGATGTACAAGTCGATCCAGGAGAACCTCTATCCGGAAACGACCTATGCATGCGACTCGGGAGGAGACCCCGACATCATCCCCGATCTCACCCATGAACAGCTCAAGGATTTTCACAGGCTGTACTATTCGCCGTCCAACGCCAGATTTATTCTTTACGGGGACATACCCACAACGGATCACCTGGTTTTTCTTGCAGACGTTCTGGCCGGTTTTGAAAGGGTTGGCATCAACTCCTTTATAAAAAGCCAGACACGCTGGCAGAATCCTGCCGTGGTGAGAGGCCGTTTCCCCATAGGAAGGGATGAAGATGTCAGGCGCAAATCGATTGTAAACATCGCCTGGATGACGGTGGACAACACCGAATATGAGGAAGCCACCCTCCTTGGCATTACGTCAGGCCTGTTGGTGGGAAGCGCAGCCGGCCCGTTGCGCAAGGCACTTATCGACTCTGGCCTGGGGGAGGACCTCTCTCCCGTGACCGGACTGGAGCGTGACGTCAAGCAGATTGTCTTCGCAGTCGGTCTGCGGGGCGTCGAGACTGAAGCGGCGCCGCAGGTGGAAACCCTTATAATGAAAACCCTGGAAGACATCGCCGGCAAAGGATTTGACAGCGATCTTATCGAGGGCACACTGCATCGGGTCGAATTCCAGGGAAAGGAGATTGTCCGCAAAACCATGCCCTATGGAATTTCCCTGATGGGCAGGATATACCACACATGGCTCTACGACGGCGATCCGCTGGCCGGCCTGAATTTCCCGAAAATCATCGAAAGCATACGCAGCAAGTGGCGGCAAAACCCCGGCCTTTTCCAGGATATCGTGCGCCGCTGGTTCCTGGACAATCCGCATCGTTTGCTTTCCATAATGGAGCCGAGCAAAACAATTCAGCAGGAGCGTGAGGAGGCCTTCCGCAAAAAGATGGCCGACCGCAAAGCCGCTCTGTCGGCGGACGACCTTGAAACAATCCGCCGTCAGGCATCAGCCCTGAAGGCATACCAGTCTGATCCCGATCCGCCGGAGGCATCGGCAAAGCTGCCTAAACTCAGAGTCGCAGATCTGCCCCGCGATATTGACATTGTGCCCACGGAAGAACGCCGCGTAGGCGGTGCGCCGGTTCTGGTCCATGATCTTTTCACCAACGGCATCGCTTACCTCGATCTTGTTTTCGACATCTCCGACGTCCCGGAAGATATGCAGGGTCTGCTTCCGCTTCTGGGGAAAATGACGCTCAATCTGGGGGCAGGGGGAATAGGATACGAGGAGATGGCCAAGCGCCTGGCGATGAAAACGGGCGGCGTCGCCTTCCATCTCTCCTGCGGCAGAATGTTCGAAGGCAGCGGCGTATGGCAGAAGATGGTCATCAGCGTAAAGGCATTGTACCGCAACACGCAAGACGCCGTGACAATCGTTTCCGATCTGCTGACAAAAGGCGATTTTTCTGAAGACGCACGGATGCGCGACCTGATCATGGAAAAGAGGAACCGTCTGCAGGCTGCCGTTGTGCCGTCCGGGCACATGTTCGCAAAGATGGCGGCAGCGGCGGCCGTCTCCGTACCGGGATTAAGAGATGAGCAGTGGCATGGCAGAACACAGTTGCGCGAGATCGCGAAAATAGCCGGGACAGTTGACAAAGGCATGCCGGACCTCAGTCAGAATCTCCTGCATCTGCGCGATCTGATATTCCGGAGAAACAGGCTTTCCATCAACATGACGGCAGATTCGGAGGGGATATCGATCCTTTCGGAAGCGGCGGATAGGCTTCTCAGCAGCCTGGCGCCGGGAAAATCGGGGCATGCCGGCCGGCCCGGGATTGTGCCGGTCAATGCCGGAATCGAAATACCCGCCGACGTCAGCTACGTTGCCCAGGTGATGCCTGCTCCTACTTACAGGGAAGCACTGTCTCCACATCTGCTGGTGCTTGCCAAGTATCTTTCCAGCGACTACCTCTACAAGAGAGTCCGTGTCCAGGGCGGCGCGTACGGCGGCATGTCGCAGTATGATCCGCTCAACGGAACCTTCTCATTCCTCTCCTACCGGGATCCTCATATTGCCGGAACGTTTCGCGTGTATGAGGAGGCGGAAGAATTTCTTAAAAAGATGAAAGGAAACGAGGAAGAGATTGAAAAGGCGGTAATCGGAACGATCGGCGGCCTCGACAGGCCTATGGATCCGTCGAGCAGAGGCTATACGGCCATGATCCGCCATATTGCCGGGCTTACCGACTCTTTCCGGCAGCAGTTCAGAGACCGCATTCTGGAAACGACAGCTTCGGGAATCCATTCAGCGGCCTCCGCGTACTTCGCCGCTGCCAATCGGGATGCAGAGACGGCAAGGGCGGCTTTTGCCTCCGGGGAAAACCTCAAGCGCGCCAACGAGGCCATGGACAGGAAACTGCTCCTGGAACAACTGCTTTCAACTGATGCCTGATAACAAACTGGTTTCCGGACGGAAACAAACTAATATCTGAACGGCTTCAAACTGTGGATCAGCGGGATAAGCAGGTAAGTTAGGGAACTCCAGTGCGGCATGAAAAAAGCTGACGCGAAAGCCAGCACGGATACCGCGAGGAATACCGAGCTGCGTAATGAACCTTTTCTTATGAATTCACTAGTCATGTCATGGCTGACAAGACGGTTATTTCTCGTGGCGTATACCCAGTTTACATGAAAAAGCGCGGCCAGTATCAACATGTTTGCGGAAAAAAATGCGCCGGCGGTTATCGTTCCTCCGTAGTCTCCGGTTAAGGATGTCGAGAAGGGCATAAGAACAACAAACATCAGAATCAGAAGATTGATCCAGAGATGAAGGCGGTCGGTCCTGCGGATAAAGTGTGACTGCTGGTGGTGCAGTATCCACAAAATGGCGAGAAGAAAAAAACTGATGAAGTAGTTGAGGAATTTATGCCATTGCCCCATGAGCAGGACGTGCAGTTCCACATCCGAGAGTTTCGCGCCTGCGGGGATTGTCAGGTTGAAAACAAGGATCGTCATGGCAACGGAAAAAACATTGTCCGACAGCGATTCGATCCGCGCTGTGTTCATGTCAATATTGTGCTTTGTCATCTCCGACACCTTTTATCTTCTTTATTATAAATTCTATTTGAACACCCCCAGCTGCTTTTCTCCGAAGCGCATGGGCAGAACGACAGCCGCAATACAAATTAAAAAAACCAGCGTAAACGATCCGATCAGCCAAAGCCATTGAAATCCGGTCATGCTGCGCCCCCGCACTCCCGACATAAAGAAATGATAAACCGGCCCCGCTTCCAGAACTATCACCAGCCCGACAAATCCGGCACAGAAAAGCATGAAGAGCAATCCCCCGAAGCTCGTCACCGACTGCGCCGGGTTCTCGGAATTGAAATCGGGATAGGCGGCCCCCAGCCCGATCCCCAATGCCACTATGCCGGGCACCATAAAGAATACGGTTATTGTGGAAAGCGTCATCATGAAGGGTGTGACATGCAGCAGTATATTGGTCATGACCGTCAGGATTTCCGCCAGGAAGAGCAGCGGCAGGTAATAGACAAAAAACTTGATCCACAGAAAAGTCCTGATCCTGATCGGCGCCGCTTTGACGATCCAGAAAGAGTTGCTCTCGATGCTCACAGCCGGATAGACAAACCGTGCGGCAATGGCTATCAGCACAAAGGAAGCCAGCCCCATATTCAGGAAGGAAAACATGTTCTGAAGATAGAATGTCTGAATGGGAGACTTCTCAAAAGGAAGCACGGAAAAATTATAAAGATAAATAATGATCAGCGCGATGATGAGAAAGACCTGCGGCCACTGCGTCTGGTCTCTCAGAAACGTCCTTATCTCCTTGACGGCGAAGGCCCTGGCCGGCCCGGGAAGGAAACCGAAAAGCCTTGTCCATCCGGTCAATACCTGTACCCGTTTCTTGAAAAGGCGCCCCGGCGTTGTCTGGGTCTTTGAAAACCCGGGGAAATATACCGCTTCGGCAATCCATACAGCGGAGAAGATGCAGGTCAGCGCGCAGCTCCATATGAGCGCCAGTTCGAAGAGCACGGATTTCAGCGATCCGCCGTAACCCGCCAGGGCGCTGCGGATGCCGTCGATTATCCATGTGGTGGGCAGAAGCGGCGAACCCGGCGTCTCCAGCGACTTGAAGTATGTAACCAGCGTCGAAAACCCTTCGGGATTGACGAACTGTTCCGGGCGCATCATGCGCATGGCTATGACCAGAAGCAGAAACAGAAATATCCCGAAGAAAACAAAGACCGCGCGGATGCGTCCCGCCGGCAGAATCACGGCGACGACCATCACAATAATGGCGCTTATCGCAGAGGAAATCAGGCACAGAGGAAGAATGGTCATCACCATCGTGCAGTAATACAGAATGCCGGCTTTATAGACTATTCCGTAGGAAAGAAAGACCGGCAGGCTGAAGATCGCCACCATCCAGGCGCTGTCAAAAGTGCTTTCAAACCAGCGGGCGAGAAAGATGTCCTCGACCGCCACCGGCATGGAATGGACAAGCTGCAGATCGCGGCTGAGATAGAGCTTGGACAGGGCGGTAATGATGCTGCTGAAGATGAGCAGGGAAAAGAACGTCACGATCACCATGGAAAGGAGCTTTGTCGCCAGAATGTCGCCGAATCCCTCTGCCGCCTTGAAGTACTTGAGGACTCGGTAGAAGATAACAAACATGCCCACCCAGAAGATGAGGCCGATGGAACCGAACAGGTAAAACCGTATCCGCCCTCCGACAGCCTCCCTGGAAAGCCCACCGTTCCTCGCAGACCAGAGACGCGGCATCAGCAGTGTTTTTATCTCCTTCATATGGCGTCTTCTCTCGTCAGAATCAGAAACACCTCTTCCAGGTCGGCATCCTGCGCCTGAGCCGTGTTTTTAAGGTCGCCGGTGGTCCCCGTGGCAATCATATTGCCCTTATGGATAACCCCGATTTTGTCGCAAATGTCTTCAGCGATGGCAAGCGTATGAGTGGACATGAAGACGGTCGTTCCCTTGTCGGCCAGTTCCCTGAGGAGTATCTTCACAAGCCTGATGCCTGCCGGGTCAAGTCCGACCATGGGCTCGTCCACGATCAGCACCTGAGGATCGTGGAGCAGCGCGGCGGCAATGATAAGCCGCTGTTTCATGCCGTGCGAATAGGCCTCGATAAGTTCATCCCGCCAGTCAAAAAGAGAGAATGTGTCGAGCAGTCCTTCCGCCTTGCCTGCAAAGATTCCTTCTTCAACTCCGTAGAGCTCGGCGGAGAATTTCATGAACTCCATGCCCGTCAGCTTCTCATAGAGGTACGGCCTGTCGGGAATGAAGCCGATACGGCGCTTTGCGTTTACGGGATCATCGCCGAGGGGGATGCCGGCGATCCGCACCGTCCCTTCAGTGGGCGCAAGGGTGCCGCTCATTATTTTGATGGTCGTGGTTTTTCCCGCGCCGTTCGGCCCGATAAAACCGAATATCTCACCGGCGGGCACGGTCAGATTGAGCCTGTTCACGGCCAGCGTGTCCCCGTAGCGTTTTGTCAGATTATCCAGAACGATCATGTCACTTCTCTCTTCTTCAGTATTTAAGCCTATTCACAAGCAATACCGATAAACCCTGCCATTCCGATTCTTAATCGGATGTAACAGCAAGGCACATAATAGATTGGGGCTGCTCAAAAACGTTCAGGTACAAGGCGCGCAAAAGCCGAACCGCGAGGCGTATATTAAAATACGTCGAGCGGTGAGGTTTGCAGCGTAACGCAGTAGATGAGCGTTTTTCAGCAGTCCCGACGGAAATCATTTTGCCGATAACACCTCCATCTTGACCTGCCCTATCAGCCCCACCAAATCAAGCTGGCTATCCGCCTCACCCCGCACAAAGCGGATGTGGGTAACGTCGGCGGGTATCTGATTCAGGACGGCATCCGCAGTCACCCATATGCCGCCGACATACAGCACATTCCATGCATGATAATAAAATCTTCCACGCTGATAGACAAGGCCGGCCTCGACCTGTGCTGGAATGCCGGAGGCCCTGGCCAGCGCGGCGACCAGCACGGCGTGCTCATTGCAGTCGCCGACGTGGTTTATCAATGTCTCCAGTGCGTTGGGAACGGACAGCACCGGTCTTTTCTCTATGTTCCTGTAGACCCAGGTTACAATCTTCGCGGCCCTGAGGCGCCGGGGATCGTCATAGGAGGATATCTCGCGGGCTTTGGCCCTTATCAGAGCATCGTCGGACTGGATGAACGGCGTTGCCCGCAGGTACACACTGATGTCGCCGGGTATCCGCATCGTTTGTATGCGCGTCTGGGGAAGCTCTTCCTTGTTGATTGTCAGGATGCCTCCCTTTAACTGCTGCCTGTCGCCGTCAAGAAAAAAGGTCTTCGCATCGGCATTGGCCAGCTTTACGCTGAGCACTTTCAAAGCAGCCGGATCCGGGATGCTGATGGCGGAAGGAAGCGAAGCCATCTCCGTCAGGTCGGCACTCGAAGAGGAAATTCCGTCCGTTGCCTCCTTCTTTGTGGACTTCTCCATGCTGATGCCCAGCATCCCCTCTTCCCTGACGATCTCCCCGTTTCTGTCTATCCAGGCGTACTGGCGCGCCCCCATGTAATCAACGGAGACCTTCCTGAACTTCCGCTTTTCCCCCATGAATATGATTTCTTCATCGTCAAGCACCGAGACCACGACCGGGCGCTGTCCCATGGAGGACGGATCGAATATCTGGAATTTCCGGCTCTGCCCGGGCTTGAGGCCGGAACTCCACGCCGTGTTCATGATGCTGCCCGCCAGATGGGGAATCTCCTTGAGAGCTATATTCATCTTTTTTGCGGTGCCGGGGGTCCCATATTCAACAGCCAGATTGCCGTCCTTGACCGCACCGCTGACCGAGAAATTAAAAAGGCTGGACTTAAGTTTGAAATCGAAGGAAGAGATGCTCAGGTCCGGATTAAGATCGCTGATCGTTGAGATGCTGATCCCCTGTGCAACACCCATCGTGTTGATGCGCATGAAGACGGATTCGTCAAGGCGGTAGCCGAGCTCCGTCTGCTCCAGCTTGCGGTGGGAATACCCGATGTGGCGTCCGGCCTGCAGGATCTTCATCCACGACTCTCTGGGCGAATTTCCCAAAGATTGTGAAACCGATCCGCTGTCGACGACGGATGATGCGCTATGAAATATATCAAGGCGGATGGCAAGGAGGACAATAAAGACAAGCGCCGATGCTCCTCCGGCAATCAGCCGCCATCTCTTTCGGGACAGGCTCATATTGCGGTGTCTCTTTTCTTGAGCAGATTATAAGAAAATGCGGTTTGGGTGTCAACAAAACACTTATAAGCATTGAAATACCATCTTGTCAGTGTCCGGTTTTTTTGATAACCTCAAACGACAAATTCAGAAATAACAAGAGGTTTTCGTCAGCCTCGCGGTGCATACGGGGATAATATTAATGAAGACAGATTCATCCATCAGCAGAGCAAAAGAAGTTTTGAAGATAGAAGCGGACAGCATTCTGCATCTCATAAAGAAACTCGACAGAAACTTTACAAAGGCGGTTGATCTCATCCACCGTTCACAGGGGAAGGTCATCGTCACCGGCATCGGCAAGTCCGGTCTCATCGGGTCCAAGATTGTGGCAACGATGACCAGCACGGGCACACAGGCTATATTCCTTCATCCCGTCGAGGGCATGCACGGGGATCTCGGCATCGTCACCAGAAAAGATGTGATGCTGGCCATATCCAACAGCGGCGAGACGCATGAGCTCAACATGATAATTGAGAGCATCAGAAACATCGGCGTTCCGCTGATCGCCTTCACCGGCAATCCCAAGTCGACGCTTGCCCTGGCAAGCGATGTCGTCATCAATATCGGCGTGGAGAGAGAGGCGTGTCCGTTCGGCCTGGCGCCCACGTCCAGCACAACCGCGGCCCTGGCGATGGGTGACGCCCTGGCGGTCGCTCTTATCGACAAGCGGAAGTTCAACGAGAAGGATTTCTACAAGATTCACCCGGGCGGGAACCTGGGGCTCAGGTTGAGGTCCAGGATCAAGGAAGTCATGATCGTGGGCGACAAGGTGCCCCGCGTGTATTCAGGGGCAAGCGCCATTGAGGCCATTGCGGAGATGGACGGGAAGAACCTCGGCTTCGTTCTCGTCACGGACAGAAAGAATGTCCTGCGCGGCATCCTCACCGACGGCGATGTGCGGCGGCTTATCAGGAAAGGGCGCAGCTTCAACGGCACGGCGGTAAACGACATCATGACTACATCGCCCAAGACGATAGACGAGAGCGCCTCGGTTGCCCAGGCTATAGAAACGATGCAAAGGCACGAGATAACGACGCTGGTTGTCATCAGCGAGAAGAAGCGTTTGAAGGGATATGTGCATCTCCACGACATGCTCGGAAGGGGAGGGAGCCTGAAGATATCCGTTTGACGGGAAGACAAAGCGGAAAAAATTACTGTCATTGTCCGGCTTGACCGGACAATCCGGTATTGCCTGGATTCCCCGATCAAGCCGGGGAATAACCTGTTACCAAGGAGGGAACATGGGTATCGGTAGAACGGTTGCTCTTTCAGTCGCTGCAATAACATTCATGCTTTTATTTCCACCGGCCGGCGCGGCAATGACCGACTGGACGCCGCTCGTCAACCGCCTGGCATCCGACGGTTTCGACAGAAACACCGTCCGCTCCCTTTTTGCCCGCCAGGAGATCTACTACGACCCCGACATCATGGCCAGCAAGATTACAGCCATGATCAAAAAGCGCAACGCAAAACCCGGACCGGTCTGCGCTCAGACCCGCCGCGTGCACAGGTCCTATCTCAGACCGAACATCATTGCCGAAGCCAGACTTTTTGCAAAGAACAATGATGCCGTATTGAACGACATCACGGCCGCCTACTGTGTGCCCAAGGAGGTCGTCGTTTCCATTATGATGGTCGAAACAAGGCTGGGAAAAACCCTGGGCAGAAGGGCCGCCTTCAACTCTCTGGCCAGCATGGCGCTCTCCTCCGACCTGAATATGATCCGACCCTATGTTTCCCAAAAACTTCTCACGCCCGAAAATGAGCAGTTTGCACAGGACAGCTGCCGCGAGAAATCCGACTGGGCCTATAACGAGCTCAGGGCCCTCATCCGTTATGCGGACGGAAACGGCGTCGATCCTGTCAGGATCAACGGTTCCATTTACGGCGCCATCGGCCTCTGCCAGTTCATGCCGTCGAACATATCTCTTTACGGTATTGACGGCGACGGGGACGGGCGTGTTGATCTCTTCACCAGGACAGATGCGCTCTACAGCATTGCCAGCTACCTCAGCAAAAGAGGCGGCTGGACGTGCAAGAACAGCAGGGAGGAACAGCGTCGCGCCATTTATTCCTACAATCACAGCCGCGTCTATGTCGAAACCGTCCTGGCCGTAGCAGACAAAATCAAAACCCAGAAGAAGCTGGCCGCACGAACCCGCCGCAGTTAAGACATATTGAATCTTCATGCACCGCCGTGAAGTGCATGAACGCACAAAATACATTCATTGAAGGACAACAGCCAGCCATGCGCCGGGGAAAAGCCGCAGCGCGGCCAGAAGCAGGAAAATCCGCAAAACATCAGAGTGATGCAGAACCTCTCCAAAAACTCCGGTTGATCCAGGAAAAATACCGGAACATCCTCGAAAACATCGAGGACGTCTATTACGAAATTTCTCCGACCGGTGAAATCCTCGAAGTCTCCCCCTCCTGCAGCCGCATATCGAAATACAGAAGAGAAGAACTCATCGGCAAATCTATGTACGACATATATGCCGACGCAAAAAAGCGCGACGAGTACCTCAAGCTCATCAGAAAGAACGGCATGGTCAACGATTACGAGGTCGTTCTCAAGGACAAGGATGGGGCTCCCGTCTATTGCGCCATATCGGCCAGGATAGTAAAAAGGAGCAAAGAGACTGCAGGCCGCATCGTCGGCATCATGCGCGACATATCCGCCCGCAAGCGCGCCGAAGAGGCTCTGCGCCTGGCGCATGACCAGCTTGAAAAAAGAGTAAGCGAAAGGACAAGGGAGTTGGAGAAAGCCAATACCGTCCTGAGAGGCGAGATTGCAGATCGCAGGCAGATCGAAAAGATTCTCAAGCGGCGGGAAAAAGAGCTCAAAGGCAAGTCACTGCGTCTGGAAGAAACCAACGCCGCGCTCAAAGTGCTTCTCTCTCACCGGGAACAGGACAAGATAGAGCATGAAGACAAGATACTCTCCAACGTGCGGGAACTGGTGCTCCCTTATGTAGAAAAGCTTAAGGAAACAAAGTCTCCGGCAAAGCAGGCCGATTATGTTCACATCATCGAAACCAACCTGAATCAGATCATCTCGCCTTTTCTGCGTAACCTGAAATCAAGACATCTCAATCTCTCGCCGAAGGAGCTTCAGATCGCGGACTTCATCAAGGAGGGGAAAAGCACCAAGGACATCTCGCTTCTTCTCAATGTCTCCGCCAGAACGGTCGATTTTCACCGGGATAACATAAGGAGAAAGCTGGAACTGAAAAATAAAAAGGCAAACCTGCAGACGTACCTGAGATCGATTATGTAACGCCCGGCAATACCCAAGGTATACTCAATTATCACTTCAGCAATTAATTATGCCTGTTAGTCATTCCCGAGTAATCGGGAATCCAGTTTGTGCCAAATAGCTTGATAAATTGTCATCCTCATTATGACTGCGACACGTTCATCAATCAAACTAATCAATTATCATCTGCTCCCATCCGCACAACCCTTAAAAAACCCGGGTATTTTTCAGGTGTTTTTTGAGCGTTGACCGGGCACGGATTTCCGCATAAATAAAATCATCTCCTCTCATTTCACAGCAATCAAATCACAGTTTCCGATTTTAAAATCACAAGACCATTTTTTAATTGAGAAAAATAAGATTTCGCCTGCCCGGATTGCGAAGGCAGATGCGTTCAAATTTCAGCATAAAGATGCGGTTAATTTCAGGAATGATTAATGCCGCACATGAAGGACATTACCGGGGAGGATTATTAATGGATATTCGGCAAATTAGAGTCAAGGCCTTTCTGAAATTAATCCGGTACGCCGAGCATAAGCGTGAAGATGATGGCGTCTACATGATCATATTCGGCGGAGGCGGGTTTACAGATATGAGCAAGCATCCGAACAAACTGGTTAAAAAGTGGGGCAGAAAATCTACTGCCGCAGGCGCATATCAAATCACAAAGGTAACCTGGGATGAAGCGAAACATAAGGGTGTCGCCAATGATTTTTCTCGCACGTCCCAGGATAAGATTGCCCGGTGGAAATTTGAAACAAAGAAGGCAATTTCACATATTGAGGATGGAAATATCGAACAAGCCATTCCGCACCTGCGCACAACATGGACATCGCTACCGGGGGCAAAAGAGGCGTCAATCAGCATGACCGAGGCTAAAAGGCGTTTTGAAATATACATAAAGGAGTATGGCGGACAATGAAAAGTAAAATAGTTTTACAGGTTAGTCTTGTAATCATAGCTTTTGTCTCCGCGTTTAATTCAGGGGTTCAGGCGGAAAGCCCAGTGCCGCAATTTAAGGATTATCCGGTAACGGAAAGATTCACGGGTAAGAACGCGCCTGTCAAACTGACTCGCGAAAACCGTGTTTTCAGAACAAGACTGAGGAAAGCCGCCAAAGAAAAACCCAACTTTGCCGGCCGCTATATTCATTCTGCATGGGGATGCGGAATGGAATGTTTAATGGATGGAGTAATTGATGCAAAAACGGGAAAAGTCTATGGGGTGCCATTTTCTATTTGCTGCTGGGGCACTGATTACGATGATGATTTTGAGCCAATTGAGTATCGCATTGACAGCAGATTGATCATCTATACCGGTGCCCGCAACGAGAAAAAAGGTGATGCCGGAAAACATTATTACATGTTTGACGGACGCCGTTTTGTGCATCTGATGTCGCAGATCGGCGTTTTACCAAAGCGTACTCATCCCATAGACACCGACCTTGAATAAATTCCGGAAAATCAGGTGATCGCAGGATGACGCAGCTGATCAACATTAAACAAAACGACAGCAAGAGGCAGTTTATTTAATATAAATCCAGTATTTGGAGGCAGATTATGTTCGACGAGATAGTAAACGGAATTAAGTTTAAAAGAGGCATGGAGCCGGTTTTTACACTGGAAATAACAGGTGTCACGGCTGCTATGGAGGTTGTCAATTTTTCCGCATATGAACGCATTTCAGAACCTTTCGTGCTTGAGGCCAAACTCGCCGGCCGTGATGAAATCAAATCTGAGGAAGTGATCGGGAAAGATGCAGTACTGACTATATCGGGAGGCGAAGTTGACAGGTACTTTCACGGTGCCGTGAGAAAATTTGAGCAGGTCGGCAGGAGCGGCCGGAAGTATCTCTATCGCGTCGAGGTTGTATCCTTTCTGCATCTGTTGTCCCTGCAGAGAGACTGCCGCATATTCCAGGACCTGAATGTTCAGGACATAATCGCACAGATATTCAAGGAAAGCGCCATCAAGACTGATGATTATGAATTTCGGCTGACAAATAAGGATCACAGGCGCAGATACTGTGTCCAATATAGAGAGACGGATATGGACTTCATAGTCCGGTTACTGCAGGAGGAAGGAATTTTCTATTATTTTGAACATTCGGAAAAAGGTTACATGATGGTATTCGGTGATGCGCCGACATGCCACAAGGCAATAGAAGGAAACCAGGAAGTGATATTCATGGCCGGCGGCAGCGGCATGAATGCAAACAAGGAACATGTGAGCAGCATCGCCCTTTCCCGGAGACTCAGGCCGGGTAAATTTGTCCACACTAATTTCAATTTCAAAATTCCTTCTGCAGCTCTCGAAACAAAAGATATGTGCAAGGATAAGGAACTGCAAAAGTATGAGATATACGATTACCCCGGTCAGTACGGAAACGGGGATCGCGGCAACAAACTTGCCAAAGCCCAACTCCAGGCCGCACAAGCTCTGGCTGAGCAGGTTGAGGGTACAAGCGATTGCCCGCGTCTTGCTGCAGGTTGTACGTTTACACTTTCAGATCATGATTTTCGATCGTTCAACAAGGAATACCTGATAATAGAGACTTCACACATGGGTGAGCAGACCCAGGTGCTGGAAGAGCAGGCGGATGAAGGGGGAACAGTCTACTTCAACCGCTTCACGGCAATTCCCTACAGTGTACCTTTTCGTCCGATTAAAACAATAAAAAAACCTCTCATAAACAGCATACAGAGCGCTGTGGTTGTCGGACCGCAGGGAGAGGAGATCTACACCGACAGATACGGCCGGGTGAAGGTCCAGTTCCACTGGGACAGAAAAGGCAAAAAGGACGACAAAAGCTCCTGCTGGCTGCGGTGCGCCCAGGGCTGGGGTGGAAACGGCTGGGGCATGGTTTTTCTGCCCCGCATCGGTGACGAGGTGCTGGTGGCCTTCATGGATGGCGACCCCGACTGGCCGGTCATCGTAGGCAGCGTCTATAACGGCGACAGGAATCCCCTTTACAGCCTTCCCGACCATAAGACGAGAAGCACGATCAGGACCAGAAGCTATCCCAATTCCAGCGGCTTCAACGAACTGCGCTTCGAGGACAAGGCCGGAAGCGAAGAGATATTCCTGCACGGCGAGAAGGACTGGAACATCGTCATCAAGAACGACAAGGGGCAATCTGTCGGCCATGACGAGACCCTGAACGTCGCCAATAACCGCACCAAGACCGTCGGCGTCAACCAGAGCGAAACCATCGGTGCGAACAAAACCATCAACGTCGGAGCGAATCATACGGAGTCGATAGGGGCAAACAAGACGGAAACTGTAAACATCAATTCAGCGGAAACCATCGGCGCAGCAAAGGAGTTGAACATCGGCGGAGCCTATCTGGTCAATGTTGGCGCAGCCATGAATGAATTTGTGCTGGGGGGCAAGGCTGAGGAAGTAGGATTGGTGAAGGCTGTTGCCGTCGGCGCAGATATGAAGGAGCATGTTGTCGGAGACCGTGATGCAAGTGTTGGAAAAGAATTCAGCATCAATGCAGGTGACAGATTTACCATCACCTGCGGCAATGCAAGCATTTGCTTGAACAAGGACGGCAGTATTCAGGTTAACGGCTCAAGCATCGAGCTTGGAGCATCCGGCGAAGTTAAAATTAACGGTAAAGTGGTTAAGCTCAATTAAGGAGAATGAGAGAATATATGGAATACACAAACTACACACCCTTCCCGACGTTATGCTTTGATACTCTTTGGCCTGATAATCGTGACCATTTCACAATTGTAATCAAAGCAACAGCGAACATAATACCGGATAACCTGCTTGAACTTGCAGAGGAACAACTGCCGCTACAGGTAACGGATGAATATTATGGACAGCCAGGCACAAGTGCACTGAAATACCCGCATGATTTATCTCCATTTAAGCCCAAAGCTGACATAATATTAAACGCCACAGCCTATATCACAAATAAAAGGGGATCTATAACATCTCTGAAGGTTGGAAATCTTGTAAAGAAGCTCATAGTGATAGGCCCTCGTTTTTGGAATAAATCGTTTCCCGGCTGGCGGCTAACGAAAACTGAGCCGACCCCAAAACAGCCGATACGGTATGAGTTTGCCTTTGGCGGAACAGCCCAATACACGGATGAAAAGGGCGAAAGCAGGATAATAGACGTAAATCAGAAGAACCCTGTCGGCAGGGGATGGCATTCGCCAGTTGCGAAAAAAATGGGCAGCAATGTCAAGCTATACTGAGCGTCTTAAGTAATTGCCGAAATAAGGTTGATCAAATAACACATAA
>CAZLFA010000077.1:0-17759 GCA_964558665.1 uncultured Syntrophaceae bacterium | reverse complement strand
TCCGGCTTTTATATAAACCCCGCTTTCAAAACCGGGGTTTCCGGATGGACACTATTTAGTATATTTTTTGTCAAATCCGGTGATGAACGACAATATACCTTCTCTGAGAGACAAAAATATTTCATGCCTTCGTTTTTTTTGGTGATCCCCGCAGCTTTTAATGAATCCGGGGATTTCTCTTAGAAATTGTTCATGATCTTTATCGTTATTTTTAATACTGTAATATGTCATTTAAATACCCCTTAGTATAAATCTATTTTTCTACTTGATAGGTTTAATGTTCGTTACTTGCTCTGAAAGCATGATTTATGCCATTCTTGCATCAATCCGGTGAGACATCCCTCTGCCACCCTTTAACTTCGCGAACTGTTTAATAATTTGTTGTCCGCTATTCCCATTTGTATATCACCCTGTGATTCCTGTTTTCTTCCGCCGATGATCATTTTTTGACTACCAGTTTATTTAAGATGAACAGGAATGTGAATATGCCAGTGGATATAATGTTCTATATCTTTTGATATATTTAGTAGGGCTTGGGAATGAAAAGTGGTTAAAATGGACTAAAATCTGATATAAGTTTATCCTGTTGTTGAACTTCACGGGAGTTCAATGACCTTGAAATTTGTAACCGGACCATGAATTTTGTGCAAAGCCCATCAAGCATTTATATTAAACGATTTGCCGGATAATCTTTGGCAACTTAACGACTGCTGTCAAGAAAACTCTGCGTTGGGATTAAATAATAATACATGTAATATTTAAGATTTATGTATAATGTCTGATGATGCGTATTAAAAACTTTCCAGACAAATAAATTTAACTTTATATATTATGCCTACAAGCTCAAAAAATATTATTTATCTCCATAGAGCCTATAGAAGAATTCGTAGACCCCGGCAAGCAGCACTGGTAACTCTCTTTTCCGGACTGTTGATAATGGAAGCCATTGTCTACTTCTCCATACCGGGATTAACTCATGCCATTAGTGAGTGGACAAGGAATATCCTTGCGGCCTCATTTCCGGCGGGAAGCATCGATATTCTGAAAGAGCATTTTCTTTCTCATGATATATTCTATGTTTCCCTGATTGGAAAATATCCTTCACAAAATTTCTCCCTGGTAATTCTGCTGATATCGCTTGCACTTATCATGATTGTCTCCGTATCCCGACTTATAAAGCCGCTTATTATTACAGTGAACATCTTTTTCATCATAAACATCGTATCAGCGATGTTCTTTATTTTTTTTCCTTCAAGGTTTCCTTACGATTTGGCAACATTTTCCTATCTGTTCATGATGACCGAGGTTGTTACCTGGCAATTCATCCTCGTTATGATGGGATTGTCCCTGTATCCCTTTCCGGCATCGAATCTTTCAAAGCTGACTCTTACGCTGGCTGCGGTATGCATGTCCATTCCTTTTTGCATGATCAGGTACATCATCTTCCTTTACTGTGTATCCAAATTTTCCTATTTGTTTATCGCCCTGTTTTATTTCGCATTTGGGACAGTGATGGATATTTTATATATAGTAGGATTTTTCTCACTTTACACCAGCAATCTTTCTCATAAAATATCCAAGGATATGGGAACCTGGAAATGGTCTTGATCATTCTTAAAACATACATGATGTTTCTCATTATCCTGCTTGTCGTCTATTTCATAAGGCATTACATCTTCTCCTTAAACAGGCTATATGGTGAGCAGAGGCTGTACTACCAGGATATAATAGATTCGGATCTCCCCGACATAACTGTCCTGATACCCATGCACAATGAAGAGAAGGTGGCGAGGAACGTCCTTGATGCTCTGATAGAGTCTACTTATCCGAGGGACAGACTGGAAGTTCTTCCCGTAAATGATCATTCTCAGGACGGCACCAGGGGCATTATCGATGCCTATGCAGCGAAGCATTCATTTATTAATCCTCTACATAGATATACCGGACTAGGAGGAAAACAGAATGCCGTTAATGATGCCCTTGAATTGGCCAAAGGTGAGATAATAATAGTCTTTGATGCTGATTATGTGCCGCCGCGCGGCATACTGAGAGACATAGCGGTATGCTTCAAGGATCCGGAGGTGGGTGCTGTGATGGGCAGAGTGATTCCAATAAACACGTCAGCAAACCTGCTGACTCGCATGCTTGACATTGAGCGCTCCGGTGGCTACCAGGTCGACCAGCAGGCCAGGCATAATCTGAAGCTGATGCCGCAGTATGGAGGCACAGTGGGAGGCTTCAGAAAAGACCCCATCATGGCATTTGGAGGATTCGACCCCAACATCATTACGGAGGACACGGAACTTACCTTTCGTCTTTTCATTAATGGGTGGAAGGTTGTCTATGCAAACCGTGTGGAATGTTATGAAGAATCACCCGAGAGTTGGACAGTAAGGGCAAGACAGATAAGACGCTGGTCAAGAGGTCACAATCAGGTTATGTTTCGGTATATGAGGCCTCTTCTAAATTCCCGGTTCCTTAATTTCAGAGAAAAACTCGACGGCTGTCTGCTTCTCTGCATCTATTTTCTCCCGGGGCTCTTCTTTCTCGGCATGCTTGATTCTCTGGCGCTTTTTTTCATGGGCGATCTCACAATACTGCCGGGGATATACCCGATACTGTTCGGTGCCTTCTATAACTCCCTTGGAAATTTCGCACCATTCTACGAAGTGGGCATTGCTTCATTTCTCGATGGTTCAACCTACCGTATAAGGCTGCTGCCGTTTTTCATCTTCAATTTCATGTTCAGCCTCTGGTATGTGACCCTGGGATGCAAGGATGCAATTGTTGATGTGATAACGGGCCGGACAGCAGTGTGGCAGAAAACCAGGAGATTCAGGAAAGAAACAGCGGGGGAGTCCCGATAATGGATGCTTTAATTCAAAATTACGCAATTGTCATATTACTCATACTCTTAGTCGTCATGCTGATCATTCCTTTTATCCCGGGACTACTGGAACTCTACATGCCAAAAGATGACAAGCCCCTTTTCATCAATGTCAATTATTCTAAAGATCCTGGATATTTCGGCAGTTCATTCAAAAGCTATCTGGAAAAGGCAATAGGCATCCAGGAAAATCCGCAACCGGGAGAATATGATGTATACCTTTCAAGGCCTGAGAAAATAAGGATATCTCATGGAGAAAAAATCGACCAGGGAGAAAGTGTGTCAAAAATTCTCTATGTGATGGGCAACCTGCGCTCTGGAGATGACGTTGAACTGGAAAAGGAAGTGTTTACCTCGGGATCGGTAATAATTGGAAATAGAAACACCGTAAGAGCTATTTATTCGGAAGGCCACCTGTATATTGGCAGGGATTCAAAAATTATTCGCTGGATTGACTCTGAAAGCGACATTGAAATTGCCGAAAACTGCAATCTGGGCATGAGCGCAGCAACGCAAAAGAATCTGATAGTCGGCAAGGGAGCTCAGTTCACGCGCCTGTATGGACAGCCTGTCGCGACATACAAAACTGAGACAGAGGCAAAGCCATCAGAGCCGCTGCAGGATATTTCTGAATTTGCATTCACAATAGAATCAAATCAAACCATAGTTCCTCCGTCAATGATTTTTACCAAGGACATCATTGCCAGGCAGAACCTTGTCATCAGGCAAGACTGCATTATTGAGGGAAGCATTAAAGTGTATGGAGATCTGACAATAGAAGATAACGTGACCGTCAACGGTGATCTTTTTGTTGAGGGCAACGTTAGAATTGGTCATCACTCAGTCATCCTGGGAAATATTTTTTCTCAGGGTCATATTAATCTGGAAGCAGAAGTGCAAATAGGTGAGCCGCAAATGGTCAAATCCGTGATCAGCAAGAGAGATATGACAATAACCGCCAACACTTTGATTTACGGCTATCTGATGACTGACCGGAGAGGAATCGTTGTATGACGAAATCCCGCGCAAGATACATGGTATTAACAATGCTGGTATTAATGGCGGCTGGTTATTATATATACCACATTGTGCAGGAGAAGGCATACAACGAAATCAAGGTTCTGCTTGCTTTCAACCGGTCGCTTACAAATGATTATCCATATTCCCTGGCCGCTTATGAAAGTATTCTGGAGGAGGAGGGAATTCCTTATCAAAAGATCGACCTGTTTGAATTAACCACATTACCCCGGGGTGCAATAGCCAGAAAGCCTGCAATCATATTTCCGGACGGGATCAATCAAATAATACCCCGTGAGATAATTCCATGGATAAAGGATTATCTGGGGAACGGCGGTAATATTTTTCTCGTCAGTGATGTCGGCGTTAAAAATCTTCAAGGGGTGTTTCATGAAGAAGCGTTTCTTACCGACATTATTGGAATAAACTATATAACATACAAAAAAAATAAATCGGATGCTTATACGCAGGGCTATATAACGATCAACGGGCAGCAGGGAAGTGATTTTCTGGAAATACCCCCGGGCAAAACAGGGAAGGACTTTATTGTAAAGGGATACAAGATCAGCCGTATGACATATCCTATGGCCAGGGTGGAAAAGGTTAAGAATATTGGATCAGAGAAAGTATTTGCCAATATTACATCATCAGACGGCAAGATATATCCTGCTTTTGCACTTTACAGTTCAGGAGGAGGAAACATTTTTTATGCCAATCCCCCTCTCGGATATCTTAAAGGTCAGTCCGATGAGCTGTTCCTGCGCTCCGCACTCAGAGCGTTTCTGATCAAGGTTGTTGGAGTACCCCGTATTCTGCCCGTACCCAATAACAAAGGCGGCATCGTTATTAACTGGCACATTGATTCCAGCATAGAGTGGTCAAACCTGCCAAAAGTGATTGCCGATGGATTTTTCCGAAAAGGTATCAAGTGTTCCAGTCATATTACAGCAGGTGATTTTCTGGATATTCCCGGCGACGGATTGGGTTTTGATGCCGGGGGGAAGGGGCATGCACTAGTTGAGAAACTCAAGGAGTATGGTGTAATTGGATCACATGGAGGATGGGGACATAACTGGTTCGCTAAAAATATTGAAGAGAAAAAATTTAACAGAACGGATATGGAAAAGAACATCCGTTTGAATAAGGAATCCTTGGAGAAGATAACGGGATACCGGATTATCGAATATTCTGCGCCCGCCGGTGTCCACCCCCAGCCGGTAACAACAAAAATACTCGAAAAGCTTGGTTTCATCGCCTACTATTATACGGGAGACGCTTCATCCGCACCCAACCGCAGTTTCTACAAAGGCCAAATGGTTTCTCAGAAAATGATTGCCTTTCCCATTAGCCTGCTTGAAGAGTACGCCTCTTTCTACGAAATGAAAAATGCGGGGAAAACTGAACAGGAGGTTGGTGAATGGCTATCGGGAATATTGAATTTCGTAGCCAGAAACAAGACGGTGCGACTAATATATTCACATCCATACAACATAAAAGAGTATCCGTTGGCCATACACTCCTTCCTCGACAGGCTTGAGGACATGCAGGCAAAAGGCAGCATACAGGTTGAGACCATGAGCTATTTTACGAAGCATCTCACGAAAGTGATAAATACCAGATTTTCTTTCCGTATGGACAGCGGAAAAATGATTGTCCGCTTAATTAACAAGGAAGGACTTCACGGCATCACTGTTGCTGTACCCAAAAAAGGCATTGTAAAACCTGTTGAAGCAGACAGCAGCATTTCCATTGATGAGGACGAGCATAACTATTATCTGACTGTACAGGATAATTCGCATGAGAAAACTATTGACCTTCGTACTTCTTAGCATTTGTATCCCTGCTCTGGTCTACACAGACGCATACTCCGCCCAAACGCGCTGGAGACATCCGGGGGTTAAGATCCTTGCCACATATAATATGCCGGTCGGAAAAAAAACAACCGTGAATCCGTATATCGTTTCTCTTCTTTCCATCCATGCAGTCAGGCATGAACGGATTATTGACGACGTGAGGAATTTTATTAACTGGTACTTTACGCACCTGAACTACCCTGACAAATATGGCCTCACGGGAACAATTTATGATTACAGTGTCAGCGAAAAGAGCGAAATGCACGACAGGGACTACGATTCCATAGACGGCTATGCGGGTATTTTCCTGGTCTTGCTTGAGGCCTATTACAATAAGACCGGTGACACTGTACTGATCAAAAAGAATTGGCAGAAAATAAAAGATATTGCCTATCTGATCTCCATGCTGCAGGACCGCGATGGGCTGACAAAAGTAACACCCGACAACAGTACTAAATACCTGATGAACAACTGCGAAGCCTTTGGCGGTATAGCAGCCTTCAACCGTCTGTCTGTCATGATGGGAGCTGAAGACAAATATTACCGGAATGTGGAGCGGAGCCTGAAGGAGGCAATCATAAGGCTTTTCAGCGATACTTCCGAGCATAATTTCTACTGGGCGATAGCCGGCAATACACTCCATAAGTCATCATGGAAAACGCCATACCCTGATGCCTTTGCCCAGCTTTTTCCAATTCTGCACGGGCTGATCGAGAAAGATGCTGTATCAACCAGACAAATATGGGGACGTTTCATTGAAATCTATGGAAAAAAACTGCGCTCTTTCTCTGTGGAGCAGCAGATTGTTATTCAGATGACAAAGGACATATTATGAAAACAAAAGTGCTTATAATTTTTGGAACCAGGCCCGAGATTATCAAATTGGCGCCTGTTTATCATAAGTTGAAGGATCACTGCCTTGTTTCCATGCTCCATACGGGACAGCACGTTGAACTTGCCGAGGATGTTCTCGATTTCTTCAGTTTACGTCCGACCATACATGGGAATTGCATGTCAGACAGTTACAGCTATCAGGAAAGGCTTCACTGCCTTATGGATGTCATAAGTCACAGCATAGAGTCGGAAAACCCCGACATTGTCATCGTTCAGGGGGATACGCTTACAACCTATACCGGGGCATTCATAGCTTTCATTTTAAAAAAGCCGGTGCTTCATTTGGAAGCCGGCCTGAGAACCTGCAGCAAGTATTCGCCTTATCCTGAAGAGATATACAGAAATCTGGTCAGCAGAATCGCAGATTTTCATTTCGCTCCTACACTGCGCTCTTGCGACAATCTTATAAGAGAAGGCATCAGGGAGGACAGGATCCTCCTTGCCGGCAACACCATAGTGGATACTGTACACATGGTGCCATCGCTTCTCGACAGAGGAAAGGTCTTCCAGGAACTCGCGCCCTACCAAATTGATATGAATAAAATTGCCGACAAGAATTTCGTTCTGATAACATCACATCGACGCGAAAATATCGGCGCTCCTTTAAGGCAGATTTGCACCGCCGTCGAGACACTCTCCCAACGTTACAATAACCTTCTTTTTATCTGGATACTCCATAAAAATCCCGAAGTGAGAGAAATAGTGATCGAGATGCTTTCAAAGAAAAAAGAGAACATCGCACTCATCGAGGCGCTGACTTATCCAGCGATGATCTACCTTTTGAAAGATGCACTTATGACAATGACCGATTCTGGAGGAATTCAGGAAGAGGCGGCCGCCCTCAACAAGCCGATCATGATCCTGAGGGAGGTAACCGAAAGGCAGGAGATAGTAGAATGTGGCCTCGGCAAACTGATCGGTGTGGACGAAGAGAAAATCATCCAATCTTTTTGCAGCTTCATGGACGGGGAAAAAGAAACGGAGCGTCATCTTGTTGCATGCAACCCGTTCGGTGACGGATTAACGTGTGACCGTCTGCTTGACTTTCTGATGCTGGATGAAATCCGGTCTTTTCTTGGGGAATACCCGCAATCCGCAGACAGGACCCTCAAATTTAAAGATAAGATTAAAGCAGTAAGCTGCCGGTCGTAATCTGCCGACTCAGAGTGATGCGTGCGGTAATTTTCAACAGGACTGATCAGAAATTATGAAAAGATGTATCACTGATAAAGAGACCTGGATTGTCCGTCTGATGTTCCTTTTACTGATCGTCCAGTTTTGTATGCATAGCGATATAAGCGAGGCGAAGGTAAAGGTAAAGGTAAAGGTAAAGGAACAGCAGGCATCTGTATTAAAGAAGTGGAGGATGGTCCAGCCGGGAAGCGAATACATCTGCATCGAGGTGCAGGGCTCGACAAACAGTAAGTCGCTTCTCAGACAATTCGACCGGATGAAAAAATATGATGATGTCCGCATTGAAAAGGATGAAGAAGGATTTTTACTGCTGGTTGGATTTTATAATAATCAAAATGAGGCTGAAGAGACACTTAAGGCCATAAAGCGCAATTTCAGGAAAGCAAGGCCCAAGACATGTGCTTATGATTCATCACGGATTGTAAGAATGCGGTCCCGTCCGGTAACGATTATTGAAGATGCAGAATTGGAAAAGACGGCAGCAAATGCACAGCAAGAGAATGCTTTAATCGAATCCAAGACGCAGGTTATCTCAGCTTCACCGTTGTCCAGGGAAGGAGTTGTTGAACAGAAAACGGATACCAAAGCGCAGCCCCCGGAAACCAAGCTTCAGGAATCAATAACTCCCGGAGGCAGGACACCCGGACAGTTAAGGAAAAATGTTATCGAATCGGGATACATGCATGAAAACCTTTCAGACAAATATGGAACCTGGGATACGCTTAACCTTAAATACACGAGGAAGGAAACAGGATATACATATTTTTTCGAGATCGCCGGTTTTGCCAGGCAAGAAAAAAACGCCTCTCTTTTCAGTGCCGGCATTTATAAAGACTGGTTAGACTGGTTGTATACATACAGCAGTGCATCCATGGGAACTGTCAGCGACTATCTGCCCAGCATTCGCGTTGATCACGATTTCAATTTCAAATTCGGTGAACGGCGCAATTTTGTTTGGACAGTCGGGGGCTCCATCATCGATTATCACGTTGATCACCGTGATTATATCATCTCTACGGGTCTTGCGGCCTACCTGGGGAAATTTGTCGGCAGTTACCGGCTGTTTCGCAACATAAGCATGCCCGGGTCTGTCGGCTCCTTCTCCCATACCTTTGCTCTCGAGTACGGAGAGGTCGGCAATACCTGGACATCCCTCATTTACTCCTTCGGTTATCAGGCTTATCGTGCCACAAATCTGGCGTCGCCAACGGATGTATCCAACGATTCGCAATCGTTAACACTGAGACACAGGCACTGGATCAAGGATGGCTACGGTGTCTTTGGCGAGACAAGTTATTTCAACCTGGAAAACGGTTATAAAAAGTATGGCCTGGGGTTTGGTGTCTTTAAGGAGTTCTAGTCCCGGAATGAAGCTCAGTCAAAACTGCTCCCTCAATATTATCAAAAATGGCTGACCCCCATGATATGCGGCAAAATCATATTAGCCGTTTCCAAAAAGCTGACCAGCACCGGCTGCAGACTCTTTTTCAGAAGCCGGTAAGGGTGCATCCTGTAAGTGAATTCAATCGTGTTTCAAGGGCCGTCAACTGGACATTCGATTTGCGTGTTATGTCTATTTTCGGCAGGTTGATTACTGTCTTCTCAATAATTAGCCAAAAATAGCTCTTAGTTGAGGTCCTTATCGTCCGGCATTACTTACGCGTATGAGTTTTCTTTCCCACGACTTTCCCTTTGTTATCCCTATAAGTAGTAGTTTTTCCCGACCTGGTTGCGGTCCCCACCTGTTTACCTGATTTGTTGCGGTATGTCGTCTTATTGCCCGAAGTTGTGGCGGTGCCGATTTGCTTACCCGATTTATTACGCACAGTGGTCGTTTTGGCGGCATGCAAATCAAAGGAAAATACCATAAGGAAAAAACATGACAATGTAATGGCAAACAATTTTTTCATGGCAACCTCCCGAAGCAAAATTTTTGTGGGAATTGTACCATAAAAAACCGGCGGCATCTATCGATATCATTGAATAGACTAATGGAATCGGGGCAGGTCTTATTACAATTTAATAACTATTGACGGCATTCCCCGTGACGCTTATAGTCTTCTCCAAATCATTTGCATGTGAGAATTCAAATGAGAGCGATCATTGTGCAATTTAAGCGGACATTAGTGAAGTTGCGGAATTCATGACTGCGTTATTAATGAGAACAGGGAAAGGAATATTACCATGAAACAAAAATGTTTATGTACAACTTCTTTATTTGCGCTTGGTGTTACCTTTGCCGCTACAGCGGGGGCGCAATCAATTCCTGACAGGACTTCTCTGCCCGTTCAGGAACCAAGTTATCCGCACAGCACGGTATTGGATGTCCGTAACGCAACCCCGCCTCCCAGATTTCAGGTGGAGGCGCCAAAGGGCGCGCCGAACGTGCTTATTATTCTCCTTGATGACATGGGCTTCAGCCAGCCAAGTACATTTGGCGGCCCGATCAATATGCCCTCTTTGGAGCGCCTGGCCAATCAGGGACTGCGATATAATAATTTTCACACCACGGGTGTCAGTTCTCCGACGAGAGCAGCGCTTCTCACCGGACGCAATCACCATACCTGCAACACGTCCCTGGTTATGGAAATGGCCACAGCCTTTCCGGGAGCCACGGGACAGCGTCCGATCAGCGTGGCTCCCCTGGCAACCATGTTGCGTTATAATGGTTATGCTACGGCGGCTTTCGGAAAAAGCCACGAAACCGCTGCCTGGGAGGTCAGCCCGTCGGGGCCGACGGACCGCTGGCCAACCCGCAGCGGCTTTGACAAATTCTACGGATTCATAGGAGGTGAAGCAAATCAATGGGCACCTGCCCTTTATGACGGCATGGCCAGAATTGAAATCCCGAAAGACCCGAATTACCATCTGATGACCGATATGACGAATCAGGCCATCAAATGGATACAGGCGGAGAAATCTCTTACACCCGACAAACCCTTCTTCGTATATTTTGCTCCCGGCGCTACACACGCGCCCCACCATGTGCCTAAAGAGTGGATTGCGAAATACAAGGGCAAGTTCAATCAGGGATGGGATAAATTGCGCGAGGAAACACTTATAAGGCAGAAAAAACTCGGAGTGGTTCCGCCGAATACGAAGCTGGCTGCCAAGCCTGAAGCCATCAAGGACTGGGACAAACTGAGCGCGGAGGAAAAGAAGCTTTTTGCCCGTCAAATGGAGATATATGCTGCGTTTGGTGAGTACGCAGATTATGAGATCGGCCGGCTGATTCAGACGATTGAAGATATGGGACAAATGAATAACACCCTTATCTTTTATATACCCGGTGATAACGGCGCCAGTGCCGACGGGGGAATGAACGGCCTGTTTAACGAAATGACCTTTTTTAACAAGGTTGATGAAAATGTTGCCGATATTTTGAAACACCTGGATGAGCTGGGAGGACCGAACACATACGGGCATTATGCTGCAGGATGGGCCGTTGCCGGAGACACTCCATTCACGTGGACAAAGGCGGTTGCCTCCAACTACGGAGGCACCCGCAACGGAATGGTTATACACTGGCCCAAAGGAATCAAGGGTAAGGGTGAACTTCGTTCGCAGTGGCACCATGTTATTGATATCGCACCTACCATTCTGGATGCCGCCGGTTTGCCCGAACCGAAACAGGTGGACGGTATCAGGCAGACTCCTATCGAGGGCGTGAGTCTTTATTACACTTTTAACAATGCACAGGCAAAAGATCGCCACATAACCCAGTATTTTGAAATAGTCGGCAACCGGGCAATCTACAATGACGGCTGGTTTGCCGGCACCGTGCATAAGGCCGTATGGGAGAACGTTCCACGGGCTTCTCTGGAAAACGACAAATGGGAATTGTATGACACCCGCAGCGATTTCAGCCTGGCAAATGATCTGGCGGCAACGTTTCCCGACAAGCTAAAACAAATGAAGGACATTTTCACATCCGAAGCAATCAAATATAATGTCCTGCCGATTGATGACCGTATCCAGGAGCGCATGAACGCAGAAATAGCCGGAAGACCGGATTTAATGGCAGGCCGAACGTCGCTGACGGTTTACGAGGGAATGATCGGGATGTCGGAAAATGTTTTTATCAATGTAAAGAATCGGACCCATTCCATATCGGCTCAGGTGCAGGTGTCCCGGGGAGCACAGGGGGTTATGCTTGCTCAGGGAGGGCGTTTCGGCGGGTGGAGTCTGTACATGAAAGACGGCAAGCCTGTGTTTGCATACAATTGGCTCGGTCTGAAACGCTACACCATTGCCGCTAAGAAAAGCCTGCCTGCAGGCAAGGCAAGCATCCGCTATGAATTCATATACGATGGAGGGGGTGTGGGTAAAGGGGGCTTAGGCAGACTTATTGTCAACGGCAGGAAAGTTGCCGAGGGACGAATTGAAAACACACACAGTTATGTCTTTTCACCGGACGAAGGCGCCGATGTCGGTCAGGACGGCGAAACCCCTGTAGTGGAAAACTATGGAATTCAATCGCCATACAAATTTACCGGCAAGATAAAAGAAGTTACCATCGATCTCGGTACAATGAAAACGGCAGACAAAAAGAAAACAGATATCGCTCACAAAGAATACATGATGAAAAGGCTGCTGTGGGATTGACCGCGCTGCAAGTGTGACGGGAGTTGAAGTGAACAAGAGTGACAACAATGCAGCAGATGCCCCCCGGGGCATTCACATCGTGGCCAAACCGAATGGCCCCGTATGCAACCTGGCTTGCGAGTACTGCTTTTATACAGAGAAGAAGTCACTTTTCCCAAAGGATGAAAATTACCGCATGCCGGATAAAGTCCTGAGGGCATACATCGCCAAGTCAATATCCGCCCAGCCCACGCCGGAAGTGGAATTCGTCTGGCAGGGCGGGGAGCCCATGCTTCTGGGGATTGAGTTTTTCAAGAAGGCGATTGAGATGCAGAAGCCATTCGCTGATAGAAAAAGAATCAGGAACGTGATGCAGACGAACGGCACGCTGATTACCGATGAATGGTGCCGATTTCTGAAAAGGAACAGCTTCCTTGTCGGCATCAGCATCGATGGTCCGCAGGAGATTCACGACAGATACCGGAAAGATCGCGGCGGGAAGGCGACCTTCGGCAAAGTCATGAAGGGTCTTGGTCTCCTGCAGAAGCACGGAGTCGAATACAACGTCATGGCCTGCGTTGCAGGAGAGACCGCCGGCAGGCCGTTGGATGTTTATCATTTCTTTAAAAAGGAGGGGGTCGAATTTATTCAGTTCTTTCCTATTGTCGAGCGTATTCCGGATGAAAGGGCGGAGAAGATCGGTTTACGCCTTGGGTTTCCCCCCGTGCAGGGACGGGAGGAAACCCGCAGCAGCGTGATGCCCTGGTCGGTCGAGCCTGAATTATACGGCGACTTCCTTATTGGTGTGCTCGATGAATGGGTGAGAAATGACGTCGGTAAAATATTTGTCATGAACTTTGAGTGGATGCTCAACGCCTGGATGGGATACGCCTCGCCGGTATGTGTCTTTTCACGGCAGTGCGGTCGCGCGATTGTCCTTGAGCATAACGGTGATGTCTATGCCTGCGATCACCACGTCTATCCGGAATACCGCCTGGGGAATATTCTGGACGACAATCCGCTGAAGATGGTCTCCGGATCGATTGCCGCCGGATTCGGAACAGCCAAGGAAACCGCGCTGCCCGGATGGTGCCGCGAGTGCGATGTGCTTGTGCTCTGCCGGGGCGGATGTCCCAAGCACCGCTTCACAAAAACCTGTGACGATGAGCCGGGGCTGAACTATCTCTGCCCCGGTTACAAGAAGTTTTTTAATTACAGCAAAAAGTACCTGAGGGTGTTCAGGCAGCTTCTGGAACACAGCCTACCCGCATCGAAGATTATGGAGGCTATAAAGGGGCCGCTGGTGATCAAGCTGAACCGCTAACTGTCGGGACTGCTGAAAAACGCTCATCTACTGCGTTGCGCTGCAATCCTCACCGCTCATCGTATCCTTAATATACGCCTCGCGATTCGGCTCTTGCGCGCCTTGCACCTGAACGTTTTTGAGCAGCCCTGATTTCTCCGCCGCTAAAACAGGAAAGTCGGTATCACCGGGGTGACTGTAAAGCGGACACCCAGACGCGAACTCATGCTGTCATGAGGATGGATGATTGAATAATACCCCTCAACCCCAAGTCGCACGGGCAGCTTTCCCATCTTCGTCATCCAGTTTACCCCCAGTCCCACCGGCAGCGTCACCTGCTCTCCGCTTTCCGCCTTCCAGTCGATGGTGACATTGGGGCTCATGCCGATCTTAACAGTGTCGGTGATGTTATAGTAGATAAAGTACTGGATGTTTGAGGTGCTTGTGCTGGCACGGTCAGTGTCGCCGGCGTATGACCACCAGTGCTGAGGGAACAACCCGAACGCCCATTTTTTCCCGACATATGCAGCAACCGCCGACGGTCCCGCCTGGAACTTTCCCTGACCCAGGACTTTTTCGTTAGCTGTTGGAAAAATCAAGGTCGGCCCTACTCCCCAGACGAATATGCCTTCTGCTGCTTTGTCCGGCTTTTTCGGGGAGACCAGCCCGACGTAGGTGATGTCTCCGAATCCCGTAGTGCGCCCGAAAGGATCACGGACTGTGGACAAAAGAGCGGGCTGATGGATTATATCCGACGCGCTCATACCGATCAACTGGCCGACCTCTTTTTTCACCGGGACGCTGGGCGCGGCAAAAATCGGCCGGTTGATCAGGTTCCAGGATTCGCCGAGGGATATCGGGAAGGTCGGGATCAGTTTATAGACATAGGCGTCCTTGCTGCCCTCAAAGCCGGAACCCTTGAGCTGTGTCCAGTTGAACTGGTTGGAGATGATCACGAGGTTACCCACGGGATTGTCCATCAGCTTTGATATCTGTGCCTGTGACGGCTTGCAGCCCGCCCGCACAACTTCCTTGAGATCGATATCCAGTCTGCTTGTCAGCTCCGCGCATTTATCGGCAGAGGCGGGCTGGTCCGGCTGATTCTGTTTGGCTGGTGCCGATGATACCGTCTCTGCCGCAGCGGTACCGGGGTTTGCAACCTGTATGAGCAGAATCAGAAAGGCCGACAATGCAAGGATGATCAGTCCTGTGCATATGTTTTTTTCCGCATCGCTGTGTGTATCCTGAAGTCTCTTGAAAAGATTGTCAGACATTATTCCCCCATTAAGAAATCGGTTTGACGGGACATACGGGAACGATGAACCGCAAAAGCTTGATTAACCATTTCTCTCTTTTTACGGAAGAGAGTTTGGGAAGGGAGAAAAGGCGATTTCTGCAGCCTTTTCTCCCTCACCCATTCCATCCAGGTACGGTCAAGGAAAGATGTATATTACTTTTCTGCTGAGAGTGGTACTGTTACCGTTCCTCAACGGCTGCCTGCGCCGCCTTGAGCTTCTTTCTGTCAACGCCGGTCAGGCGAACCGGCTTCAGTTCAACCATCACTTTTTCTATGGTACCGCTGAACTTGAAAGGCATCTTCGCCGCATAATCCCTGCTGGCCGGTGTGCCCGTGTCCTCGCCAATGTCCATGCACTCGTCCAGAGAGACACGCAGAGGCATGGTATGCTCCAGGCGTCCCTGGGCAACTGTCCTGCCGTCAACCGAAAGCATTCCGGAGCCGCCTTTGCCTATGCCGCCACCGTCATATTTGAACTCAAATGCAATGGTATGCCTGCCGGGTTTGAGGGCATCCTTGGACGCGAGGCGGTATCCGGCGAGGCCAAGGAAATTGTAGAGAAAGACAGGTTTGCTTTCGACAAGATACAGACCGAAACCGCCGAACCGCCCTCCTTGCGTCAGAATCATGCCGTCGGCGCCGGAGGCGGGGATTTCCACATATGCCTTGATGCTGTAGGATTTGTTTTTGAAGTCGGGGGCGGCACCCTCCGGTATCCTTACCATTCCCGGATAAAATGTGAAGCTGGTCCGTCCCGTGGTCAGGCTCGGGCGGGTGCTGACGTCGAGGCGTTCAACCCTGCTGTTGTCAAGAGGCAGGACGTTGTACCGGGCCGCCTCCGCCCAGAAAAGATCCTGCATATACCGCAGCTTCTTCGGCTCCTTTTGTGCCAGATCCACTGCCTGGGTGAAATCTTCGGAGAGGTTGTAGAGTTCCCACTTGCTGTCATCTATGGTTGCATTGTTCGGATCGCGAGGTTTGTTTCCCCATGGCAGAACCTGAGGCGTAGTCGAGGCGATCCACCCGTCGCTGTATATGGCGCGGTTGCCGAACATCTCGAAATACTGGGTCCTGTGCGTTGACGGCGCCTTGGCATTGTTGAAGCTGTATGCCATGCTCACGCCCTCTATCGGTTTCTGCTGTACGCCGTTTAGAATCGACGGCGTCCGGACACCGACGGCCTCGAATATGGTCGGCGCGATGTCGATAACGTGGTGGAACTGGCTGCGAATGCCGCCCTTGCTCTTTATCCTGTTAGGCCAGGAGATGACGAGGCCGTTTCTCGTTCCGCCGAAATGTGAGGCTACCTGCTTCGTCCACTGGAATGGCGCGTCCATGGCATGCGCCCATCCGGCGGGATAGTGGTTGTAGGTCGAGGGGCCTCCCAATTCGTCCATATGCTTTAATGTTGCACGGTAATTCTCTTCAACGCCGTTCAAAACGGTCAGTTCGTTGAACAGCCCGTTCAGCCGGCCCTCTGCGCTGGCGCCGTTATCACCCTGGATGTAAATGATTAGGGTGTTGTCCAGCCTGCCCATATCTTCAACAGCCTTGATGACCCTCCCGATCTGATAGTCGGCATGCGACAGCGCAGCCGCGTACACCTCCATCATCCTGGCATAAAGTTTTTTCTGTTCCGCGTTGAGTGAATCCCAGGCGGGAATTTCCTTCGGTCTGGATGTGAGTTTGGCGTTTTGAGGTACAATGCCCATCTCCTTCTGGCGGCGGAGCGTCTCTTCGCGGACCTTATCCCAGCCCTGATCGAATCTCCCCTTGAACTTGTCTATCCACTCTTTGGGCGCGTGGTGGGGAGCGTGTGAGGTTCCGGTCATGTAATAAGCCAGAAACGGTTTGTTCGGGGCGATGGAGTTTTGCATCCTGATCCAGGAAATGGCGCGGTCAGCCAGGTCTTTGTCCAGGATGTAGGTCTTGTCGTTGAGCGGCGGTTCGATTGGTTTTGTTCCCTCGTAAAGGGCGGGCCGCCACTGGTTGGTATCGCCGCCGATGAAGCCGTAAAAATATTCGAACCCGAGGTTTGTCGGCCAGAGATCAAAAGGCCCGGCCTGGCTTGAATGCCAGTCCGGAACGTTGTGGTTTTTTCCATACCAGGAAGTGCTGTATCCGTTCTGCTTCAGCACTTCGGCAAATGTGCCGACGCTCCTGGGCATCAGGGTGTGATATCCGGGGAAGCCCGTGCCCATTTCCATGATGACGCCGGTTGCCGCCGTATGATGATTGCGTCCCGTAAGGAGCGCCGCCCGTGTCGGCGAACTAAGGGCTGTAGTATGGAACCGGGTGTAACGCAGACCGTTATTTGCCAGCCGGTCGTAGGTCGGCGTCGGGACCGGACCGCCGAAGGTGGAAGATGCCCCGAAGCCGACGTCGTCGGTCATTATAACCAGGATATTGGGCGCGCCTTTCGGTGCCGTTACGGCCTTCGGATAGTCTGAAATAGAATCGCTTACCGTCCTGCCGATATGGCCGCGAAAAGGCTGTTCCGGCCGCGGCAGTATATCCTCCGCTCCCGCCTGCTGCAGACAAATCAGTTGAGACAACATGATCTGTGAACAGAGAAAAGCAATGTTCTGAGGTTTAAAGCCATGCCCCCTCATCATAGTGAAGCTCCTTTCGTTCTGTTTATATTTGTAGTGCCGTTGTGATGATTGATCATTTAATTTGGCTCTTTCGTGAAAAAGTTGAAATAGATTTAGGGGTCAGTTAAAGTTCTTT
>CAZLFA010000076.1:0-17931 GCA_964558665.1 uncultured Syntrophaceae bacterium | reverse complement strand
TTTTTCTACCTCTTATAGGCTTTTGTGAATTTACACAAAAAATCTTACACTACCGGGGAATTTGACGATAAACTGATTTGCCCTTTGTTCACTATGCGATCGACATACTAGTCCATCTCTATGGTTATCTGTAAAGGAACTCCCACAAATGGCGCATTTCTGCGTCGAATAAATTCCGCCTTTCATGCACAACCCTCCCCCTAGATTATGGTTTCTGAAAGGCAGACTATATTTCTTTTCCGCTTTAGTCAACAATGCTTCTCGCCTTATTTATCGTTCTCTGCAAATACGACTCGAGTCGCCGACTACCAATATGATTTTCCCATTTCTTGCGTTCATTAAGTAGTCTCTTCTTGATATCATCATCGGAACAACCCATTCTCAATAAATACAGTGTGTATCGAAAATCTGTTCGACTCTCATCCCCACATTCAAAATCAGTCCTCATTTTAACAACCTTAGGACACACGCCCCCCCCTTGTTGGAAAAGAAAGCGGATGTGTAACTCTAGGCTTGCTTATCTCGACATTAGCTCCCTCATAAAATATATCGCTGCTCGGATTTTGAGCTTTATGCATCCAATCCACCCAGATCAAACGAGCCATGGGAAAAGATCCATCTGGTCGGCAGTGTATTGGCTTACGGTTTGTATAACTTGGAAATCTTCCTAATCTGCCTTTCGGACCGGCACTGGAGTCTGAACCCATGAGAGACAAGAAATGCAGCTTCATTTCTATGCCCATTGGAGAGTCAAAATGAATCCACATTTGATAATTGCCAGGACTTGTTTCCGTGATCATACGGCCTGGGCGATATGTACCATCAGGGTTTCTCCAATAGCGCTTGACAGCTGTTTGATCGAGGTCATCGGCCATCAAATAATAAGGTTCATAATCGACGGTTGGGCGGAATAGTATATTTTCATAACGAATATTCAGGCTCTTGAGTTCACGCACAATCAAATCTTCCGGGCGTTGCAAGTCAATATTAAAACATGCTGCCTTTTTGAGATTTAAAGCTACAACCTCCATGAAAGGCATATAGCGCTTCACTTTCCGAAATATGTCTAGCTGACTCATATATCTCTTTTCCTTCCCAAGGGGGGGCGTGTGCCACTTCTTTTCCTTAAAACATCTATTTAAAAGCTTTTCCCCTACCCCCCCGTCTACACATCTATAAATTGATAATAGATCAATTATTACGTGATGTAAGGTGTAGACAAAAAGTGTCTACAAAGCGTCTACACAACTCATTTTCCCATTAGACGTTTTATTGCATAAACTTGGGAATAGTTCTTAACTTCACGCACACCATTACAAATCTGTCGATCTGATAGCCGAGGGGCTTCATGCAGCACCGCCTATGGCCTTACCAAGCACCTTCTCAACCTCACTTTCGATAATTTTGAGCTTCATCCTAATGTTCTCAACAATTTCCTTGGCCTCCGGGTGGCGTACCATCTCATAAGTGTTCTGTCGTAAATAATTGACAAGCCTCTCAGCCACTTCCGCGGCACAATATAGAGGGTACTCCCGGTCCTCGTCAGCCTGCATGTCGTTCCAGTTTTCGTACTCCGGCCCGTGGACCCTCCTACATCCGTTCTGCGACTTTTTAAACCGACGATATATTTTCCCTACTTTTGTTTTACACGAGCACATCACCGGCATCCCCGCATCGCCCACGCGCTCCCTTGTCGAAGTCACATCCCCAGATTATATTTTTTCCGTCACGATTTTTTCCTCCTTTGTTATACTATTTTAGTATTTGATCTAAGAGAGCCTTCAAACCCTCTCATAACTATATCCAACGACTGTCACCTTCTGAAGGCACTTTTTTAAATATATTCTATCATTCCGTCGACAACCCGCCTCGCTGCCTGGACTATTTCAGCCTGCCCCCTGCCGTCCGATTTGATTTCCCTTTGATCATGAGTAGGCAACTCTTCTCGCACAGGGCGCCTTTCCTTTTTGGGCGGCTTCGGTTTCTTGCCGTTTCCTCCCCTTCCAGCATTTTTTCTGCCGGTTCCGGCGAGTCCGCCAGCTTTCAGCGTGTCTTTGATCGAGAGAGAACTGTTGCGCTCGAAATAATCCACAATAGCCTTCTCGACCAAGTAGGTCTGGGCATCCTTCCGATACCCCTCCAGTGCCTGCATCGCCCTCGGTTCGCTTATCCTGATGAATATGTCCGCCATGTCTTTATCCTCCTTTTTGTATGTTTTTTGATTCATTCTCGCTGCGTTCTCGAAGCGCACGACATTAACCTCCCCACATATATATATCCGTCGACTGTCACCCTCTGAGGCCATGTTTTTCATTTTTTTTTCGAGATTTTTTATTTCTCGCATAATATTAATGTCTTAGGCATAATCTCAGAACAGCGTAAATCATCTTCCGAGATAGGCGGAGCTGTCCTTGCTCCGATGATGCCCCAACTCCTCCATCATTTCCTTGCGGCACTCCCGGTCCACGCGCTGAACCTCTCGGTAACTTAAGCCGGTTTTCTCTTGAACCGAGTGAATCCAGTCTGCCCCAAAAAGTCCGGCCCGGACCGGGCATTCGATTCGCTGACCGACAGCTGCTTCCCACTTCTGGGCATACGATTCATGCGCATAATTGTGGCGGAGACCATGCCACATCTGGGTGTTGCCGACTTGCTCGTTGAAATATCGCAGCCGGTTGTTTGTGTAATCCTCCATTTGCTTGTAGGTCATGTCCGAGGGAATAAAATTTCCCGAGGTAAAAATGTGCTGGTGCTCTTGTAAAAACTGCTGCGCCTCGCGCGTCATTTCCAGCTCACGCACAGACTCATATTCCCGGCCGTGGTGGTTTTTGGCCCCGTCGGTGTAATCCGCCAGGTGCATGATGTTCTGCGACAGATCCTTGTTGCCGATGTGATTCATGATGATTTCCTCATGCCGCATGCCGGTCTCCCAGCCGACTCCGAGCATATGGTATGTCGCGGCGTCTTTAATGTCGCCGATCTCTCTCCAGCGGTCGTGCGCAGCTTCACGCAGTGCGTCGAAGGTCTCCCGGTCGATGGCTTTATCTTCATTGCTGATGCGCGTCTTGCTCACGCCAAGCTCTGAAGGATTGATGTGCAGCCCGCGACTGCCGTCTGCATCGAAAACTCCCCACATTGTGTTTGCCATCGAGACATAGTCTACGACTGTGCCCGCAGACATGGTTTCCTGGTTAACACGCTCTACGAGCGACTGCGCCCATGATTCGTATTGCACGCTGGTGATCTGGTCCATATCTCTGATTCCGTACTCTTCGCGCATATATTCAGACATTGAGACCAAGACGCTGTGCAGCTTTTCCTCGGTATCACTACCTCTGCCGATGGCTTCTCGTGTGGCCTCGCAGATATTGTTGATGGTATATTCTCGATCAAAGTTTCTGCCCATGCCGCTGTTCCTGTTTTCCCGGCCCATAGACGCACCTCCCCTGTCGGTTTGTTCGCGTTAAGTGTGGTTTGAGTAGTCTTACGAGTCGACCGACATTCGCCGGGAAACCCGCGCCCGCTATGGGCTGCCTGTTTACGCACCGCGCTAAAGTTGATCCCCTAATTTTTTTCTGTCGGCGTTCGCCGTCTCTCTGTTGCGCTGGCGCGCAATCAGAGATACTGCTCCGCCTCGACATGTGCCCGCATGTCGCTGTACTGCTGAAATGGTGTGATGCGCCCCGTCAATGGTGGCGCATGAGAACATACGACGGCTGCAGCTCCGCGCATCCCGGCCGCCAGATATGGCAGCGCGCGAGACGCACTAACGCCCGGCCGCCGAATAGGGCAACGCACAGACGCGAGCATGAGCCTGGACTGATATGATCGCTGTGGATCGCTTGATGACGCCGCGAGACGCGGCTGGAGCGCACCCTTGCCGGGGATATGTGATGGCGGGTGCTGGCGCTGCGCGGACACGATCCGCGAGGCCATACATATGGGGATGCGCACACACGGGCATGTATACGCAAAAAAAAGGGACATCGCGCACAAGACGCAAATATCCCTTAAATTGAAACTTCAAAATATGACTTGCCAGGTCACCTTGAGACAACGGGGCTGAAACCGTTGAATTCTCCTGCCGGTGGGCTTTGCAGCCGATCTCACGACCGGAAGGTGGATGTGAGCATCCTGAAAAATATGACCAACTTCTACCATCAAAAATGATGGTTGTCAAGACAAAAAACGCAGTATTTTCAAAAGCTTTGACAAGGAAATATAGTATAATGGAAAATATGAATTAGCAATTTGGTGTCGATTAAAACCTGTATAAGTCACATATTATTTACAGCTAGTGTAATAATTAATCATGAGTTTCTATGTTCAGCCAGCGTAAATCGAAAATGTCCGTTTATTATTGACAGCGTCAAGAATAATCAAAGATTATTTACCATTGGGATTCATAATAACAAATACAAGTCAATACTATTGTACTCTGGCTGAATTCATTGAATGCCGTTCGTAATGTGCGATAATTGACCTCTTTTGCAGCAGCCAACCAGCTTTTCCCGAACGTTACCTCATTAAACCTTTTTTACATTAGCATTCCTCTGTAAATTGTGATAATTAGGCCACCATATGTAAACAGTTGATTGTAATAAGGTCTATAACCACATGTGAGGATTCCATGGGCTAATTACTGAAACCCTGTATCTCAAGAAGAGATCGGGGTTTTGTATTTTATCAATGACGGTAACATGGGGGAAATAAAATGGTAAAAAAAAAGGATGGTGATGACAAACACATCGAGCAATATGATCACAAAGGAAAGAAGCGGGTTAACAATCCCCCCGTCGGACTTGTGACACCGGAGACGGACAGGGACAGCGTGGGAAAGCAATATGTCTATGATCCTCATATAGACCCGCAGCTGCAATGGGCTGGCAAGGCAGAGCATACTTCCTTTCAAGTACCTACAATTTCCCTGCATGTTCATGAACGGATCGATCCTCGGACAATTATCGAGGCAGTACGTAAAATAAAAGAAAAGAGTCAGGAGCAATTGTCTCTGTTTGAATCACCGGAAGAGAACCCTCCTTTGCGGGAAGCCATCGAGTTTTATAAGCACAAGCATAACTGGTCAAATCGGCTCATTGCCGGGGATTCACTCTTAGTTATGAACTCGCTCTTGGAGAAAGAAGGTCTCGGCGGACAGGTACAGATGATTTATTTCGATCCTCCCTATGGTATTAAATATGGCTCGAACTTTCAGCCCTTCGTAAACAAGCGAGATGTGAAAGATGGCAAAGATGAAGACCTCACTGCCGAACCGGAGATGATAAGAGCCTTCCGGGACACTTGGGAGCTGGGTATCCATTCCTATCTGACCTATATGCGGGATCGGTTGCTTTTGAGCCGGGAACTTATGAGTGAAAGCGGCAGTATCTTTGTTCAGATAAGTGATGAAAATGTCCACCATGTACGGGAACTGATGGATGAAGTATTTGGGATGAGAAACTTTGTTTCCATAATTCATTTTAGAAAAAAGACGATGCCGCTTGGTGCAAAATTCATAGATAGCATGTCTGATTTTTTGATTTGGTATGCAAAAGATAAATCATTTTTGAAATATGAAACACTATACAAGATTCAAGACGTTCAGGGGGATTTTCATTGGAAGTGGTATGAATATGACGGCAAAATTTATACAATGTCAAACGAAGAAATACAAAACCATAATCTTCTTCCCAAAGGTTCAAAGATCTTTCGTGTTGTATCAATCAAAGCCCCTGGTTATACAGCACAAAATGATTTTGTCGTCGAATTAAAAGGAGTAAAATATAATCCTCCAAAAGGTGGGTCATGGATTACAGGCAAAGATGGTATGGAAAGGTTAATAAAAGCTGATAGACTCTTTGTCGAGGGTAATACACTTACCTATAAACTTTATTTTGACGATTTTCCCTTAGTAAAAATTACGAATAATTGGAGCGACACAGTTGGTGCATTTAATAAAGTATACGTCGTTCAAACAAATGAAGAAGTAATCTCCCGAACCCTCCTAATGGCAACGGATCCTGGAGATATAGTCCTCGATATCACCTGCGGGTCCGGTACCACGGCCTATGTGTCTGAGCAATGGGGTCGGCGCTGGATTACCTGCGACACATCGCGCGTAGCTATTACACTTGCCAAACAGCGGTTGATGACGGCGATCTTCAGTTATTACGAACTGGCATATCCACAAGAAGGGGTGGGGAGCGGTTTCAAATATAAGAAAGTTCCACATGTAACTTTAAAATCCTTTGCAAACAATGAGTCTCCAGCACAGGAGACCCTTCACGATCAGCCTTTTATAGACAGCAAGCGGGTTCGTATTACCGGTCCATTTACCGTTGAAGCAGTGCCAGCGGCGACAGTGAAAGCTATCGATGATTTCAGGGCAACATATGCGGCAGCACAGGTGGCCGATCGTTCCATAGCTCGAACAGGTGAGACCCTTCGCCAGACTCAGTGGCGTGATGAGTTGCTTAGATCAGGTATCCGGGGCAAAAGAGGTCAGCACATTTCATTCTCACGCCTGGAGGCTCTGCCGGGCACCCGCTGGCTCCACGCAGATGGGGAAACGAAACCTGATGAACGCGTTACCGCGTCCGTCCGAGAACAAATGCCTAATTTAAACGAGCCCCTGCGGATGGTCATTTCTTTCGGTCCTGAGCATGCGCCCTTAGAACAGCGACAGGTGGAACTAGCAATCGAAGAGTCTCGTAAGCTGGTTCCCCAGCCGAAAATGATCGTTTTTGCCGCTTTTCAATTCGATCCCGAGGCGGCCAAGGACATTGATGAGACCAATTGGCCAGGGATGATACTTTTGAAGGTGCAGATGAACGCTGATCTGCTTACTGAAGATTTAAAGAAGAAGCGAAGTAGCAACGAGAGCTTCTGGCTAATGGGACAACCTGATGTGAAGTTAGTTCGGGACAAAGAAAGGAAGAACAAAGGAAAGTATCGTGTGGAGGTTCATGGATTCGATTATTACAACACCAAGACCGGTACCGTGGAGTCAGGCGGCACTGAGCAGATCGCTATGTGGATGCTGGATACTGACTATGACGGTAGGAGCCTTTTCCCTCGACAGGTTTTTTTCCCCATGGTTAGCGATAAAGAAGGGTGGGCAAGGCTGGCTAAAAATTTAAAAGCGGAGATTGATGAAGAACTCATCGAAGCTTACCGAGGTACTGTGTCCCTGCCGTTTGAACCAGGTGATCATAAGCGTATTGCGGTCAAGATCGTGGATGATCGAGGGATAGAAAGCCTGAAAATCGTGGAGGTAAACTGATGACAGACGGTATAATAGACCAGCTCATCGTCAACTCTCCCTATGAAGAACCTCAGCAATACTGGAGCTACAACCGCGAAACACGCTCGTTCAGCAGGAAGAAAGGAAGACGACCAGCAGGCTATGTGGTTGCCTCTGAGAGATCAAAGGCTTTCGATGATCCCGGTGTATTTGTCGAGATTCCTTTGGTGAACCAAATCCGACCCCGTGTGAAGGCTTGGAGGGAAGGCGGGTATGCGGGTGTAACGGGGATTACAAGACGCCTGCTGGACCACTGGAATAACCCTCAAGAAAGAGATTACCGATTTTTCTTTTGTCAAATTGAGACCATCGAGACCCTCATATGGCTCACTGAGGCTTCAAGTGCGGAAAAAGTGGGAATAGAGATACCGTCAGATGGCGGTGAATTCCAGCGCATCTGTGCCAAGATGGCCACGGGCTCTGGAAAAACTGTCGTGATGGCTATGCTCATTGCTTGGCAAGTTTTGAACAAGATCACATACCCACAGGATGCTCGGTTTTCCAAGCATATCTTTGTTGTCGCACCAGGACTGACCGTCAAAAGCCGCCTTCAGGTCCTTATCCCATCGTTACCTGGAAATTATTACAACGAGTTTAATGTGATTCCTCCGGGGCTATTGGATAAACTCCGGCAGTGCAAGCCGCTTATCCGTAACTGGCACGCTTTGTCTTGGGAGACTGAGGAAAAGATCTTCAAGAAGAAAAGTGTTGATAAGCGCGGCGTGAAAAGTGATGAAGCCTATATCCGGGAAGTCATGGGAGAGATGGCTAACGCCTCAAAGATTATCGTCATCAATGACGAAGCCCACCATGCATGGCGAGTGCCAGCTGAATCTAAGGTAAAGGGGCTGAAGAAGGAGGACATTGAACAAGCCACTGTATGGGTGAGCGGTCTGGACAGAATCCACAAAGGCCGTCAGATTCTTGCCTGTTACGATTTTTCCGCCACGCCTTTTACGCCTTCAGGAAAAAGAAGTTCCGAAGAAGCCCTCTTTGGGTGGATCGTCAGTGACTTCGGTTTGAATGATGCTATCGAGTCCGGGTTAGTCAAAACGCCGCGAGTAGTGATTCGTGATGATGGAAAAATGGCCAAAGACTATAAATCGCGCTTCTATCACCTCTATAACGATAATGAAGTGAAGGATGATATCAACCGGAAGGCAATGGCACACGAACCTCTGCCAGATCTTATCATTAACGGTTATTACCTTCTCGGAAAAGACTGGCTAGAGACAGCAAACAAGTGGAAAGAAATCGGATATAAGACGCCACCAGTAATGATCTCCGTAGTAAACCGAACGGAAACGGCGGCGCGTATAAAGTATGCCTTTGATCATAAAGAAGTGCGCATCGAGGAATTATGCATTCCTGAACGAACTCTCCACATTGATTCCAAAGTATTAGATATGGCAGAATCTCAGGAAGAACCAGTTGTGTTTGAAGATGTAGTTGTTGTTGATGATGATGAAGCGGAAGAAGAACCTGTCCGCAGACTGTCCAAGAAGGAGTTGGCCGAGATTCTCCGGCAGACGGTTGATACGGTCGGTCAGATAGGAAAGCCGGGAGAACAGATTCAGAAGGTGATTTCTGTCGGTATGCTTTCTGAGGGATGGGATGCGAAAACAGTGACCCACATCATGGGGCTCCGCGCCTTTACCAGCCAGCTTCTCTGCGAACAGGTGGTTGGCCGGGGACTTCGGCGTACATCTTATGAGGTTGATGCAAAGACAGGTTTATTTGAAGCTGAGTACGTGAATATCTTTGGTGTACCTTTCACGTTTTTGCCTCATGAAGGTGGCGATGGACTGCCACCGCCACCACCACCACCAAAGACCCGTATCGAACCTGATCCGGCAAAGATAATATATGAACTTTCTTGGCCGAACGTTATTCGCATAGATCACATTTATCGCCCAATGCTATCGATGGATATCGACAAAGTGCCTCTATTGGAGCTGAATGCATATGAACTGGCAACCCTAGCGGAATTAGCACCCATCGTAGAAGGGAAACCCGACGTTTCCAAGATCTCCGAGATTGATCTTGAAGATCTTGGAAGGAAATTCAGGATGCAGAAGATCATCTTTGAAACCGCCAGAGGTGTTTTTGATCAGATGAAACCGACATGGCCAGGGAATAGGGATTACCTGCTGGCGCAGGTCATCAGTTTAGTCGAACTGTTCATGGCTTCGGACAAAATTCTTATTTCTCCCCCCCTCTTTAACCAAGACGAATTGAGAAAACGGATCATTTTAACACTTAGCATGAATAAAGTAGTACATCACATTTGGAAAGCCATTCGTTTTGAAAATACAGAATCTATAGAACCGATATTTGACAGCGAACATCCGATCCGGTCCACTGGTGAAATGCGTACCTGGTTTACCGGTAGACCTTGCGAAAGGACGAGGAAATCACACATCAACTGCTGCGTCTTTGATAGTACCTGGGAAGCCAGCGAAGCCTTTGAGTTTGACCGAAATGCGAATATTGTATCATGGGTTAAAAATGATCACATCGGTTTTGAGGTTCTTTATATCTTTAAGGGTGTCATCCAAAAATACCGCCCGGATTTTATCCTTCGGTTAAAGACTGGAGATTTTCTTGTACTAGAAACAAAGGGGCAAGATACGCAACAGGACAAAAGCAAGCGTGAATTTCTGAATGAGTGGGTGAAGGCGATCAATACACATGGTGGCTTTGGCCGCTGGATGTGGGCAGTGTCGAAAAGTCCAGCTGATTTAAAAGACATTATTGTGTCGTGTAAGTAGAACACAAAAATAAAATATTGTGGAGGGAGAATAATGTCAGTAAATCATTCGAGACAAATTATTCAAGTTGATGTCACTTTGGATGATGTAGTTAATGCATCAATATTTACACGTCGGAAACTACAGCATGTTTCTGATACTTTTCTTCAACGTGATCAGCAGACAAGATATAGAAATCTTTTGTGTGGCGATATATCGAGACTGGTAACGAAGAGATATTTAGAAGGTATTGGGTTATCCGTCACCGACTGGGATGATGTTAGGACTGACAATTTTAGAGGCACACGAAAAAGATTTGATCTCATGGTGAATGACAAAACTATCGAAGTCGCTTCATCCGTAATGAAGCAACCTTCTTTATCTTGGGTGCTTGAAAATGAGAACATTATCCAACCAATCCGGGTCCACCAAAAAGACATTGTCATTCAAGTCTTTTATTCCGCTGATCCTCTCAAACTTAACCTCTTTGGATGGACTGAAAGTAACCTGCTCGCGAACAACACTTATAAGGCAATTAGGAATGTAGGCGGCTATCTTCGCGATTTCTGGCTTATGCCTTTCACCGACCCAAACGCTTTTCCCATGAGCCGTGTAGCTAGAAGATTGAGGTAAATTCGTTTTTTTAAGCTGTGATCATTACCATATGAGACACTTACAGGTAACAATATGATATCAATAGAATAAATTGGATGAGTGCATCGGAATCGAACCCAAAAACATCGGATTTAATATCTGCAAGTAATTATCCTCAGCGTTGAGAATGATGCTACTGTGAGTTGCAGAATGGTTGCAGCAACTCTTGAAACCCGCATCATTGTTGAGTGGATGCGGGTTCGACTCCCGCCGCCTCCACCAATAATGCACAATAATATCATACAGTTAACAAATTCACACCGTAACTTTCACTGAAACTTTCACCATGATTTCTTAGCGAAAGTCGGAGGATATATTTGGCCCATGCCCATGAAATCTTTGCCTAAGTATTCCCTGATTTCACCCGCGTCCGTTTCAAGCCCCTCAACATACTTGCCGTAGACCTCGTAAACCATCTCTTTTGAATCGTGCTGTGAATTGGCATGCGGTTCTGACCCATTTACGAGGTAGATCAGCTTCCAATTTTGCCCCAGGCTGATGAAAGCGAAATACAGGATTCCTTTACGATACATGGAATTTTGGATGTGTCAATTTGCAATGCCGATGGTGGGTCATCATCTCACGCCTACTCACATTCCACTCCATATTTATCGCTCAATGCCTAGCTGTTCCCAGAGAAATGAAACATCTAACGGATCACCGCCGGTCTGTTTGATTCGCCGGGCTTCGAGTTGGTCGATGGATTTGAGTAATTCAATCACTTTCGGGTGTAAACGCTTGCTTTTTATCGCAGCACGTGGTGTTTTCCCTTCCAGCGCTGGCAACGGAATATCAATCCAAGTCTCATAATGCTTCCTGAGATGCTGGTGGATGATCTGGCGCTGCACATCCTTTGGTATATCAGGCTCGGACCTGGGTTTCGAGGCTTCACGCGCTTTTTCCGAGCAAGGATCGACAACCTCGCGAATTTTGTAGTTGATGACGCTGCCTGCTATATCCTCAAGCCATTTACGGGCCTCATCTGCCAATTTGGGCGTCCGGCAGAACACCTTAAGGGTATTCAGCTTCTTCAGCGTCAGAGATGCCAGGGAACGGCATCTGCCGTCCCCCAGCTCAGCAAACCGGTTCCAGCCATCATCGCGATTTCCGTCAACGTCATCCTGCGCTTCCATGATATGCTCAAACTTCTCCCAGTCGGTCACCTTGTAGCGATCAGTAGTCAGAAGAAGTTTGTCTCCGGTCGAAGCATCCACCAGCTCGGGGAGCGGCTTATCGTAGTTGTCCAGCAGGCTAAGTAACCAGTCATCTATGATTGAGTTGCTGACAAGCATCCTCATATCTTCGTCGCACAGCTTTTTGAACCTGATGATGTCAAGAATCTCATCGCGGCATTTGATGCCATCATTACGGCTAAACGGGTAAATCGCGCCGCTGAACACCCAGGCATCATCCTGCCAGGCGAGACGCGCGCCAAAGACATCCCATATCACCAGACTTTGCGAGGCGCTCCGTTCACACACCCAGACAGGCTCGGCGGCGGCGTCAAGCAGATCAGCAACCTGCAGACCGTCGCCCGGTTTCGCCTCCCGCACTTCGTACAAACTCATGGGGCGCTCTCCCAGTGCTTTGAGCCATTCTCTACCATGCACCGGCAGGGGCGGTCCCCCCTGCCCCAGCACCAGATCAACGACTCGCCTCAAATTTCCATCAATAAACAGATGGCCATCCGCCAGCATCCATTCGCCGCTGTTGATGTTTATCATCCTCAGCAAGCCGGGAGGAAGATCGTCTAGGAATTCATCCTCTTCTTCGGTCACCTCACCGAAGAATCCTTCGTACATCGCCTGAGCGGTTTCCTCGGGATATTTCGCGGTCAGCCAGGAAAGGGCGGCCTGCACCGCTTGTCTCTCGTCGCGTCGCCGCAATTCAAACTGTTCATCTTTCGCCGCGCAGCATTTCTTGTATTTCTGACCGCTGCCGCAGGGGCAGGGGTCGTTACGACCGATTTTATTCACGCGAATTATGACTCTCCTGAGCTGAAGTACCTGAATCTTGCCCACTAATGACAGGCTTCCTCAATGATTGATTATTTCCCCGGATATTGACCTTTCCACTGTAGTGTCGAGAGGAAGCAGTCTTTTCCGACCTTAACCTTTTGTATACTTCCACAGAATTTTCTTTGCATCTTCAAGCAGCAAACACATAACCGGCTCAACAAGTCCATATAATAGGCAGGACGCCACGGCAGTCTTTGGAAGATGGCAGTCAGATGCATCCAGTATAGCCGGAGGTATCCGATTACTTGTCACCTTTTGTAAGATTGATCATGAGGGCCCAAAGCAACGAACTTTATTGTATCATCAGCAGTGGTTCGGCAATCGCTGCATAATACAACCTCGTTATCTCCTTTCTTTCTGCAACTCTTGCAATACAAATATATTATAAGAAATCTCTTTTTGACCTGGCAACTATAGAAACCTCTGAAATTGCCCTTAAGTGGTTCTCCCAAGGCAATTGGATTTTCGATAATCATGTCGACTTTCTTTTTGACGGCATTCTTGAGGGCGGCATGTTTCTTCAGTGAAGCAACAAAGGCATTGCTAAATAAAGTCTCCATCAGAAGACCTCATTATACTTATGCCACTTGGCCTTTCCGGATCTGATCTTTGATATTGTATCCATCAGGCTTTCTGCGAAATCCGGATCTTCCAGTATCATCTCTGTCGGTTCATTAGATCTTGTGCGTTTAAGATTTAATATAAATTGGGTGAATACTTCAGAAACACTTGTTCTTTGTTCTTCCGCATAATCCTTAATATACTGCACCAGATCATGATCCATGGTGATATTAATTTTCGTTTTCGGCATATGATCACCTCCTTTAATGCGCATAGGATACGCCTTTTGCACGCCAATTTCAAGTATTATCTTTGTCCCTTAACGTTTATCCTGGACATCATTTAGCTCGTCATCAGTGATCCTGGAATACTGCATCGAGTAGGCTGCATTCTTTTGTCCCAGCTGACAATGCACGGCGGTGATGTTGCTTGTTTTCAATGCATTTCTACATTATTGACTTTATCATATCCCGCCTTGTTTATTAAACTTACAATATATCTCCCTCCTGACAGACTTTCCCTAAACTTTCCTCATACAGGACATATTTTAACCAATTTCAACGCAGTCAATTACCTCCGGCAAAGCCGGAGGCTTGAATTTATGAACCGCTCAAAGCGGATTAAATATGGAACCACCTGAAGGTGGTTATTCCTCGAACATACTCAGTTGATCGAGACGACGATCTTCCTACTCTTGTTGCTTGATTTATTCCCTGATTGTCGTTTCATATCTTCCAACGGTAGAAACATAGTAACCCCTGGCCCAAAAATGCAGGCCGGTAAAATTCTTACGATGACCCATAAAATTTCTCGTTACATGAATCGCACTCTTACCCTTGATGAATCCGATCACTTGCGCTACGGCGTATTTCGGCGGTATAGAGATCAGCATATGAACATGATCGGATCGGAGATGCCCCTCCAAAACCTTGCTTTCTCTCTGCGTTGCGAGATCGCTGAATGTTAATCCGAGATACTGACGCAACTGCTCATATATCGTCTTTCTCCGGTATTTCGGTATCCATACCACATGATACTTGCATTCCCATGAAGTATGGCTTAAACTCTGACTGTCTTTCAATTGAAGCCTCCTTTCCTGTAAACTTTGAACGGTTCACAGTGAGGAGGTTTTCTTTATATTCCCGGAAATGTCAAACTCTGGGAGTCCCCCGGCAGAGCCGGGGGTTTACCCAAATGAAATTACATTTTAGCGAACTATCTGAAATAAAGAAATTTGTAACTCATACGAGGAAGCCATCCAGCAGCAGGTGTCAGATTTCATTGTTGTGTCCGACACTGAGATACTTCCGAACGGCAAGGTATGCGTGACCGGTGCGGGACATGAGGCGGACGATGCCGGCGTTGATATAACTAATTCCCTGCCTTTTAAAAGCTGATTGATTAGCTGTAAATAAATTAAAGTGCCGGAAGTGCTTATTAGTGGGGATATTTTTAAATTGCATCATCAGTGCAGTTAGGACACTTTATTATTCATTTCCGGGAGCATGAAAGATATTGCAAAACTATTGTAGCCGGTTTAGATTGTGCGAGAAAGATTAATTCACCCGCAAACAGAGAATAGACCTGACTCATCCAATAAATGCCTTCAAACAGCCTTACAGAACTCTCCGGCCAAATAGAAAGAATCACTTTTACGAGTGAGGAAACCGGCTACACTGTAGCCAGGATAAGGGTGTACGGAAGAAAGGATCTTGTTACCGTAATAGGGAATATGATCAATCCCACACCCGGTGAAATAATCAAGATGAAGGGCGAATGGAGCAACAATCCGAAATACGGCGAACAGTTCAAGATAGTATTCTGCCAAACCACTTCACCAGCCAGTGTTCATGGTATGGAGAAATACCTAGGTTCGGGATTGATTAAAGGCATCGGTCCGGTCATGGCCAAGCGCATCGTCAAAATGTTCAGGGAAAAAACACTGGATGTCATAGAAACTGAGATTGACAGGCTTGTGGATGTGGAAGGGATAGGCAAAAAGCGCATCGGTATGATCCAAAAGGCATGGGATGAACAAAAAGAGATAAGGGCTGTCATGATATTTCTTCAGTCCCATGGCGTCAGCTCCGGTTATGCGGCAAAGATCTTCAAGCAGTATGGTAACGAAGCCATACAGATCGTCCAGGAGAATCCCTATCGACTGGCAACGGATATTTTTGGAATAGGATTCATCACCGCCGACAAGATTGCCGATAAGCTTGGGTTTGCCAAAGACTCCGACTTAAGGGCGGCAGCAGGCATTCTTTACGTCCTTCACGAACTCACAGACGAAGGGCATGTTTACTACCCGTATGAACCTCTGATTGAGAAGTGCAAGGAGATGCTCGATATCGACAGGGAGATCATCGTAAAAGCCCTTGGAACTGTCGCCTTCGAGAAGCAGATCGTAATTGAAGACATCAACCAGAGTATTGCCGAATTCCAGGAGAACAACAAAGCAGTTTATCTCTCAGGTTATCACATCGCAGAAACCAATCTTGCCTCTCGTCTAAAAGCATTGATCAATAACCATCAGGTCATCAGAAAGATCAATTCGGATAAGGCCATTCAATGGGTGCAGGAAAAACTGTCAATAACCCTTGCCGAAAGACAGATTGAAGCCATTCAATGTGCATCTGCAAATAAAGTCATGATCATAACCGGCGGACCAGGAACAGGGAAGACAACCATCATCAATGCCATTCTGAAAATATTCTCAGCCATCAAGGCGAAGATCATGCTTGCTGCGCCCACGGGAAGAGCAGCCAAACGAATGAATGAGACTACCGGTCACGAAGCTAAAACCATTCACAGGATGTTGGAATACAACATGCGTAAAGGAGGCTTTCAGAAAAATGAAGATTCCACCCTTGATTGTGACCTCCTTATCATCGATGAAGCTTCCATGATCGACACCCTTCTGATGCATCATCTTTTAAAGGCAATCCCTGTCGCAGCGACATTAGTACTTGTTGGAGATGTGAACCAGCTTCCATCTGTAGGTGCCGGTAATATTCTGAAGGACATCATCAATTCCGGAATTGCCCCTGTTGTCCAACTAAACGAAATTTTCAGACAGGCAAAGGAAAGCTCCATTATTATCAATGCCCATAAGATCAATGAAGGAGTCATCCCAAATCTTAAATCCAACCAGGAGAAACTGGACGACTTTTATTTTATCGAGCAGGATGACCCTCAGAAGGTTCTTGATCTAATCGTAAGTCTTATCAGGGACAGGATTCCGAAGCGTTTTGGTTTTGATCCTATCAACGATATTCAGGTTCTCACACCTATGCACAGGGGAACTGCCGGTTCCGGCAATATGAATATCGAGCTTCAAAAGGCGCTTAATCCAGGTGATAATGGGATAATGAGAGGAGGAAGAAATTTCCGTGTAAAAGACAAGGTCATGCAGATCACCAACAATTACGATAAAGAGGTCTATAATGGCGACATCGGCAGAATTACTTCAATTGATGCAGAAGCCCAGGAAGTAACGGTGATAATTGATGACCGGGAAGTAGTCTACGATTACAGCGATCTTGATGAACTTGTTCATGCATTTGCCGTATCCGTTCATAAGTCTCAGGGCTCCGAATATCCTGCTGTTGTTATCCCCATTCTGACTCAGCATTATGTCCTTCTCCAGAGAAACCTGCTATATACAGGAGTGACCCGCGGCAAAAAGCTTGTGGTGATCGTGGGAACGAAAAAAGCCATAGCAATAGCCGTTAAGAACAACAGGACAGAAAAAAGATATACGCTGCTGAAACAAAGGTTGTCAGGGGATTGATAAAACATCACATGCCAGGAACAGCCGGAAATGATCCTGTCTAAAAAAATGGACGATAAATCACTATTGAGCCAGCTTGAAGAATTAGCCAAAAGGCTGGGGATGAAAGTACGGTACGAACCCTTCAAGCTAGAGGGACCTGCTCATGCCGGTGCATTTTGCCGGATTAATGGAGAAGATGTAATCTTTATAAACAAAAAAGCAACTCCCAGAGAAAAGATCCATATCCTGATTGACGCTGTGAAGCGGTGCGATTTAAGTGAAGTCTATATTCTGCCTTCACTCAGAGAGATTTTAGATAAAGCGGCTAATGGGCAATAATACCAGATCATAGCAGTATAATAATTCCAGAACTCTCTGTATATTTCTATTTTTATGCCTGCTCACCTTTTATGGCTCTTAGCTTCTTCTCTCTGGGCAGACGCTTGATCTTGTATTCCAGACGGAAGGCATCTTCTTTCTCCATCTCGCAGCTTGCGGCTAACAGCGTTACAGGCAATCTCCCACGGGTAAACTTAGAAGCATTACCTCTGTTGTGGGCTTCTAATCTCTTCTCTATATCATTCGTAACGCCTGTATAGATTTTCCCATCAGAACAACGGATAAGATATGTAATCCAGGATTTTTTCATGAAGAAGTTGGGTAATGCGGTTTGCTTTATGATAAGTTCCTGTCCAGCCTAAAAGCATACCGACAACTATTCCGCAGACATAAAAAAAGACGGAAGCCACTTATGCCGTCTCGTCTTTTGCTGGAGTCCATCATTTAAAATCCGGTCTATAAGGGTGGCAATCACCACGAAGACCCTTGATTCTCTTTTCGTTAACATCCAGTAGAATAGACTCAATACGT
>CAZLFA010000075.1:0-18243 GCA_964558665.1 uncultured Syntrophaceae bacterium | reverse complement strand
TCTCATTAGTTATTTAACAACAATCTTTCAGGTATCTTGGACAGTAATGATTTTTCTTGTGAAAAATATTCTGAGCCGCGGGAAACCTCTCTGATCACAATGCCAAAGAGTATTACTTTTTTATCGCATAATCCGGGATTATTATTTCAAGACTCGCTTCTAGTCCTCATCACCCGCCGGCAGACCCGCCATCTGATGCTTGTCGATTATTTCCAGATATGACGACAGGCCGACCGCCGCGAAGAGATCACGAATCACCACCCCGAAGGAGTGCATCAACTTTTGCCGTTCGTCAGGCATGGGAGATGTTAAAACCAGCTTCCCGGAGTTCTCCTCGAACAAGGACTCGATAAGATAATAGACCGTCTTCATTATTCCGGTAAGAGAGACGTGTTTGGCATCCAGGTCGAAATATCTGTGGAAGATTATTTTTATAAGGTCGTCCGGGATGTGAAACAGTTCGCAAAGTTTGATGCCCATTTGATGGTGGCATTTTTCGATCAGTTCATCGTTAATTCCGAGGCGATTGTAATCCTCTTCGTATCTGTTTTTGTACAGATGAAAGACTATCCTGCCGATATCCATGAACAGGCAGCCCATTTCAACCTTGTAGGTCGCTTCCTTGCTGAGCCCCAGATCATTGGCGTAGACATATCCGCCCAGGACGTACCTCGCAAAGCTCTTTGCCAGAATCAGCTCCGCCTCCTTACCCTTGGCCATGATAAAAAGGGCGGCATAAATAATCAGGATCTCCGCATGCTTCATTCCCAGAGTCAGCACGGCATCGTAGAAAGACCTCGCCTTTCCCTTTTTTAAAGTCCCGAAATAGGCGGAGTTGGCGATATCTACCACCTTGGCAAGGATCTCCGGGCTCATCTTGCCCTTAAGCGCCTCGATCTCCTTCTGGCTTGCTTCCGTGTTACTCAGGACGCTCAACACCTCCGGTTCGAAGCCGAAATCCAGCTTCCCCAGCACCTTTTCTTCTACGTCCCGCAGGATGGTGTGTACGTCAACATCTTCGACCTTTTCCGGTTCTGCAGCTACACCCAGAAACGCCATCTGCCTGGAAATCAGAAGATTGATGTAGCTTTCCCTTCTGCTTTTGTATGCTTCCAGCACATCATTCACGACCTGCCTGCCCTCGGCCGGCACAAGCGGTGTCATCGACAGATAGAAGTCGGTAATCCTCTGCATGTAACCGGTCACTGCATTGAAGCTGTCGATAAGCATCCTTTTCGAAAGCTCCTCCATCATCTTTTTCATGTCTTCTTCCTGGAACATGCCGTCTCTTACCCTCGGCTTTCTCCGGATTAACTCCCCCGGTGGACAGGTGATTCAAACATCTGCAGTTGCTATCTTCAGCCGACAACCAGTTGCTTCCCCAGTTCCTCCGCCTCCTGCAAAAGTGCTTCATGGCGTGTGATATCGCCGGCATCCATGGCGCTGCCGTAAACCATGCCGACGATCCCCGCCTTCACATAACCATAGGCATCCTGAAACATGCGGAAGGCGTTTACGCATCCTGAGTCGAAAGGATCATTGCCCCCGTAGCTCATGGCAATGGCAATGCGCTTGCCGGCAAAAGGATTTCTGGCGTAGGAGGGCAGGGCAAAGCAGCGGTCCATCCAGAGCTTTGTCTGCGCCGATACATTGAACCAGTAAACCGGGCTGGCGATCACCCATGCATCAGCCGCGATCAATTTTTTGAACACGGCCTGCATGTCGTCATCTATCGAGCATCCCTTGCTTTTGGGTTTCTGGCAGGCAAAACAAGCCTTGCAGGGCGCAATCTTCATCCCGTGCATGTAGAGAGTCTCCACCTTTGCTCCGGCCGATTTGGCGCCCCGGGCAATACGCTCCGCCAGTATTGCGCTGTTGCCCTTCTTGCGCGGACTTCCCAGCAGCACCAGCACTTTGTCAGTTTTCTTTTTGGTCATACAACACTCCTTTCGCCAGAATTTTATACCTGCTCCAGAAACGGCAGGGGCTTCCCGATGCGATAAACGAGGGCCTGACAGGTAGCCACCAACGCTCCTTTTTCGTTGCAAACCTTGATATCATAGATCGCCGTCTTTTTCGTCCTGTTCATTTCCCTTGCCTCTGCCGTCAAAACCTCACCTGCTTCCGGTGAAGAGATATAGCTGATGTTCATATTCAGGGCCACCGCTGTTGTTCCGTGCGAATTCGATGCCGTTTCAAACGCCTCGTCCATCAGAGCAAAGATAGCGCCCCCATGCGCCATGCCGAAGATATTTTCCATGTCGGGGGTAAAACTCATCCTGACTTTTGAATACCCCTCCTGCAAATCGACCAGGGTCAATCCGAACTTTTTTGCAAAAGGCTCACGCTCCACCTGCCTGAATATCGCCCTTCTTATCCTGTCGTCCACCGCAAACCATCCGTCATTTTTTAGTCTTGTATCTTTCGCGTACAATTTTTCTATTTTTTTTCAATGGTGCTGGCGTATGCTTTCCCCTGTTTCATCGTGAACATGACGGTAACTTCGTCGCCCTGTTTGATGTCTTTGAATGTCTTGTAGCCATTGAACTTTGCCTTCGCCGTTTCAAAACTCATCCCGCCTTCCATGCCCAGAACGGTTATTGACTTCGTCTTCTTGATGATTTGAATCACCTTGCCGCTCAGCTTGCCCTGCGTCTGAGCTTCCAAAGACTGAACCGAAATGACGAGAGAGACCAAAAACAAAAGGCAAATCGCCACAGTAAATTTGCTGATAACTTTTCTTTTCATGCCCCACCTCCCTGTTGTTAAACTTTTCATATTACTTGCTGAAACTATAAAGTAATCTTCAATTTTTCGCAATACATGGAAAGGCAATATTTTTTTTGGAAGCATGGGTACCATATTTGACAATCTGCAAATCGTTATTAGATTTTTCACATGGCCGTGACGCCGCAGAGTCTTGATCAATGTGGTTTATGTAGTGTCATAAGAAAACAGGAACCCGGATAAAATCTGAATTACGGAGGAACAGCAACATGGAACTGAAAAAAATCATGACGGAAAGAAGGGCGGTGAATTTCTTTGACCCGGCAAAGACTGTCAGCGAAGAAGACCTGAAGAAGATCATCGAGACGGCGGCGCTGGCGCCTTCAGGCTTCAACCTCCAGCCGTGGCAGTTGCTGGTTGTAAAGTCTCCTGCCGACAAGGAGCGTTTAAAGGCCGTTGCCTGGAATCAGCCCAAAATCACCGAAGCGCCGGTCGTTCTGATTGTGCTTGCCGACCGCACCGGATGGCAGGCAGGCCACCCCGTTTTTGAAAAGGCATGGCAGAACATGGTGGACCTTGGATACAGCAAACCGGAACAGAAAGGGCCGACGGAAAAAGGCATCAAATCACTCCATGACGGCCCTGAGAGATCTCTCGCCTTTGCCGTAAAGAATGCGGCATTTTTCGGCATGTCAATTATGCTGGCTGCGAAGGACGCAGGGTACGACTCGCATCCGATGGACGGCTTCGACCAGGAGGGTGTAAAGAAGGCTTTCGACATTCCGGAGCATTACTTTATTCCCATGCTGATCGCCATCGGCCATTTCGATCAGAAACGAAAGCTGATGCCGCCCAAATGGCGCAAGTCTTATGACGATATTGTGTTAAAGACGTACTGAAACTTATGGTCATGTGTGAATCACCTTGTCCTGAAGCTGGCGCCAGGTAGATTCCGAATACCAGATGTCCACAAACTCGTGCAGCGATTCCTTTTCTCTTTTACTTATCTCATCTGCAACCGGTTTTCTCAGCAGGCGCTTTATGCTTGCAAATGCCGCGGCATCTTTGGACGCATACATCCGGGCCACGGCGTCTGCCCTGGTCTCAAGCTCGGTCTCGGTCACAATTTCATGAATCAATCCCATCTGCAGCGCCTCTTCCGCCGAATACATCGCCCCTGTGTATGCCAGCATTTCTGCGTTCTTCTGTCCCAGCCACATCTTTGCTATCTCCACACTGCCGGCGAAAAGAGACGATCCGAAGTTGATCTCATTGAGAGAAATTCTGGCTTTGCCGCCGACCATCAGTCGGTAGTCGCAGGCAATGGAGATCATGCAGCCGCCCGCGATCGTATGGCCGTTGAGCGCGGCAATGACCGGCTTCGGGTAGAGGAACAGACGGTTATAGAAGTTCGTGAACTTTGTGAGATACCGGAAAAAATCCGCCCGGGGATATTTTATAAATTCCGGTATATCAAAGCCGAATGTAAAAAACTTCCCTGTTCCCGTGAGTATCACGGCCTTAGTTTCGCTGTCTTTCGCAAGTTTTTCGAAAAGTCCGCTTATCCCGTCAATCACATCCTCGTTGATGGCATTTACCTTGCCCCTTCCCAGTTTCACCGTGGTCATTCCGTCTTTTGTCTCCAACTGTAAAAACTGCATAGTCCCCTCCTTTTTTGTTTTTCACACCTCGAAGAGTTCACGAGGAGACCTCGTGAGTATCTCGTTCCCCTCCTGCCTTATAAGTATCATGTCCTCCAGCTTGACTACTCCGTAGTCCTCATCCATCATGTGCATATCCAGGGCGATAACGAAACCGTCCGCTATCCGGCTTTGATCATACTCCGACGGAATAGGCGGTTCATTCAGTTCGAGACCGATGCCGTGGCCGATAAGCCGCGATCTTTTACCCTTCCCGAAACTCTGGAACTGCTCATAGCGGCCAAGCTTTTTTGCCGTCTCTACTGCCTTCTTATATATGTCGCTGCAGGCATCGCCCGGCTTCATGCAGTCTATCAGGTGATCGGCAATCGCCCTGAGATCATCGTGCATTGCCTTCAGAGTTGCCGGCGCCTCTCCTATGCAGTAGGTTCTGGTCTGGTCCGCATGATAGCCGTTCACCAGCACGGGGATATCGATCATGACTGCTTCTCCCCTGTTTATTTTTTTTTGTGAAGGACCGGCGGGTACAGACGGACTCAACCCTACACCGGTTATAGTATAGACAACGCCGCTGATCCTGAACAGATTTGCACCGGATGATATCGGCCCCCTGCTCATGAAGAAATCGGGTTGGCGAATGAAGAAGATGCCTTCATGACCGGCCAGCCGGTGGGCATTTTCCACGGCGGCGGCCAGCGCCAGTTCGGTAACCCCCTCTTTCAGATTTGCGATAGCCGCTTTATGACCCTGATCTATTACGTCACAGGCCTTTCGGATTTTTTCAATCTCCGCAGGATCTTTTGTTTTTCGCTGATTCAGCGTCAAGGCCGATGCATCTGCGATCTCATAACCGGGAAAGGCGGCCTGCATTTCTCTGAACTGGCCTACGGTGAGAATGTCAAGCTCTGTTCCTATCCTTTTATATTTTTTCTCTCCTGAATTAAAATATTCGCTGAAGACATTTTTCAATTTTCTTTCTTCCCTGATCCTTTCCATACTGACAAAAACCTCGTCCGAGGCAAATTCGATTCCGCTTCTGACGAACAGCATGAAGTCGTCGGGCAGCACAGCCAGATATGAAGGCTGCGCCGTACCGGTGTAATAGAGAATATCGCGTGAATAGACCAGCAGGATGCCGTCAAGCTCCTTATTCTTTATTGCCTCCTGCAGCATTCCGATTCGTTCTTCGGCAGCCATGGGAATCCTCCTTTATACGGCATGCATTATATCAGAAGGGTCATGCCCGTCATGCCGACATTTAAATAGTTAGCAATGTTAAATGTTGATAAGATGCAGTCTCTGTCTGTGCCGTGTTGTTCTGATGTGTTAACAAAGCTACGTTCTGGGTTGGTTTCTTACTGCTGATAGGTGACTTTCATTGCCGGGATTTCCTAATCCATATCCGGATAATTTCCGACGCCTTTTCCTGAGGCAGAGGATGCAAACCCCTCTCATAACTGGACAGCGTCTGCCTGGTTATTCCCAGTGCCCTCGCCAGTTCCTCCTGCCGGAAATAGTATTCGCTGCGGAGATTACGGATCTTGGAGGGATTGCCGATTAACTCTTCGGCGCCGAGCGGAATCTGAGATGACGGAGTTTTTCTCTCCGGTTTTTTTCTTCTTGACCCGCGTGCTGCCGTCAACGCGGGAATGTCCTTTTTCCGCCGTGCAATCCTCCAGAGATTGTCGGACAGTTTAACGCTCAGCGGCGTATCCAGCCATTCGCTGAAGTATCCTCTGCTTCGCGCCAGGGGCTCGAGAACCGGCACGGCATCGATGACCCCAAGCTCCACCAGCTTCTGGTGCGACTCGATGAAGGCATCCACGGTGCGTCCCGGATGAATGCCGTTCACAGACTCGCCGCAGAAATCAAGAATTGTCTTCGGGGTGGCGCGGGGCAGCGACCCTTTCTTTTCCGCGACGGTGCCGACGAGAATCCAGTAGGTACCGAGCTTTTTTGTGAACGCCTCATGGTAGGGGCTGAGCTGCAGAAGTGAACGGCTGTAGTATCCGAGCCAGAACAGGCCTTCAGGATTCAGGTAATGAGACAGGGCGTGGCCGCATCGGAACCGGAACGCCGTCCAGCTTTCCCTTCCCCGGCGGTACTCTATATCCAGTATGTCCAGAAGCCTGTCCGGACGGTCCTTCCCGAACGTGATCTCGCCGCCGCTTTTGTAGTCCTTCCAGAACATGCTCAGGCGAAGATCCGCCAGACGCAGTATCTCCTGCCTGAAAACATCATGGAGCACGGTTGCGCTTCCGCGGCGAATGCGGACATCGCGCAGATCCGCCATCTCCTTGAGTGAAATGCGCGCCGTCCCTTTGACCGGATCATCCAGCCGGGCAATGCGCGACATAAGGATCAGGAAGATATCCGCCGTTTCCACCGACAGATTAAGCACCGCCTGCCTGAGGCCGCCGGCATAGACAAAGCCGAGCCGCGGCGTATAATACATGGCGATGGACGGATGAAAGCGGTTTTCAAAATCGGGAGGCGGCGCACAGAAAAAGGTAATGCATCCTGATCTTGTACGGTACCTGTACAGGGGCCTGCCGTACGAATCGGATTCCCACACGCTTTTCGGCCCGCCGGCATAAATAGCGCGCAACGCCCCGTGAATTACGGGGCTGATGGGAACCGGCATTCTTTTTCTGTCATAATGCGACAATTCCATACCGGCGCCGTTTTTTTCAGGAGGAGAATGCCCTTCAAAGACAGAGATACTTTTACCCATTGGTATAATACCTCCCGTGCAGATACAGTGTTACTTCTTTTCAGCATACTGCCCTGCAAAAGTAACAACGCACATATGCCGGTATACAGGGTGTTTGTCGCAGGCTACGCCTGCCACTGCAAATTCTGAATGGAACAGGTTTCTGCGGTGCCCTCTGCCCGGGACGCCGTCATCGACGATCATATTGATTACAACCTCCCGGCCATCCTCGCCGCCGTATTCGATATTCTCCCCGACAGTTCGCTGCCACTGCCCGTATTTATTGACGCGGCTGCCCGGAGTGCTGCCGTCTTTCCCCGCATGGCCCAGGGCGCCTGATCTGCTCTGTTCATTCACCAGGTCGCGCGCGCCCATTGACATGCCCCGGGAGGGCGACAAGGGGATAACGCGCGCCGCGGAACTCAGGAACCTGACAGCTTCGTCCAGCGCCGGCAGCCCCTCGCTGGTCAGGATCGCCGTCCTGCCCGGACGCTCATACCTTTTTCCGCGGTAGTATTGACGCATCTTATCGAGATATGCCGCATAGGCCTTCGGATTTGTCCGTGCACTGTTGATCTCCTGCAGAACGTCTCTCTCCAGGGGAGACATATATGCAGACGCCGGCCCGCCGCTCCTGACATATTTTTGAGGCGCCGCATCTTCTGCTGGACATTGAACAACATGCAGCGGCATCAAGGCAAGCAGGGAAAGAAAAAACAGTATCATCTTCATGCCGTATACCCCGGAAATATTCTATCTGCGGTTAATGAACCAAAGCACCAGCGTCAGAACGACGCTGATAATAAGACTTGTTGCCAACGGAAAGTAAAACGAGAAATTCTCTCCCCGGTAATGGAAATCGCCGGGCAGCCTGCCCAGCCAGGGAATCTTGTCGCTGATCGTCAGAACCAGGCCGATAACGGCCAGAATCAATCCGATGACAATCAGGCTTTTACCTAAATTGGGAAGATCGAACATAATAAACCACCTGCCGTTTGCATGTTATAATATTTTCTGTTACTTTATGCCATCGACAATTTCAACCGCTAATCATCAGAGGCTTATTGGCGGACGGCATGAAGAATTCACCGGACAGCAAGAATGCCATAGCCGGCTGCATACTGGGCACCGCCGTGGGCGATGCCCTGGGGCTTGCCGCAGAGGGGCTGACCAGAAACCGCCAGGCTAAAATGTATCCCGGCCTGGACGGTTATCATTTTCTGGCCGGCCTGGGGATGATATCGGACGACACCGAGCATACGTGCATGGTGGCCCAGTCTCTGATCGTATCGGCCGGAGATCCCGATATATTCCAGAAAGACCTTGCCTGGAGATTTCGCCTCTGGTTCCTGGGACTGCCCGCGGGTATCGGACTGGCGACATTGAGATCGATCCTCAAATTATGGATCGGCATACCCGCCCGCAAAAGCGGCGTCTATTCCGCAGGCAACGGTCCCGCCATGCGATGCGCCGTCATCGGCGTTTTCTGCGGAGAAGACAAATCACGCATGCTGCCGCTGGTAAGGGCATGCACACGTATAACGCACACCGATCCGAAGGCTGAAGAGGCATCCATCGCCGTGTCGCTGGCTGCACATCTGTCGGCTGTCGCCGACCGCGACATATTGCCCGGCGACTTCAGCGATTTCATGAAGGATAACATTCCCGGTATTTCACCGGAACTGTCGGTTCTGATCGATAAGACGGCGGCAAGCGTGCAAAGGGGAGATGCTACGGAGGAATTTGCCGCTCAATTGGGCCTCTCGAAAGGAGTGACAGGATACATATTCGACACTGTTCCGGTCGTACTGCACGCATGGCTGAGAAATCAGGGTGATTACCGCCGCGGAGTGCTTGAAATCATCCGCTGCGGAGGAGATACGGATACCGCCGCGGCCATTGCCGGCGCGATCATCGGCGCGCGTGTAGGGAAGAAGGGCATACCCGGGGAATGGCTGGACCGCCTGTGTGAGTGGCCGCGGTCATTGTCCTGGATGGAAAAGCTTGGGGAAAGACTCTGCGAGGTGCAAATAAACCGGCAGCCTCAACCTGCCGTACCCCTTTTGCTGCCGGCTGTTATTCTGAGGAATCTGTTCTTCACGGTTGTGGTGATGTTGCATGGTTTCCGCCGCCTTCTCCCTCCATACTGATTCCGGCTCTGATGCAAAGCGCCGCGTGAGGTGAGATCGCTGAACATGGGCGGGTGAAAGCCGCCCCGGCTATATTTATAAGGAGGTCAAAATGAGAATGGACAAAATGTTGTTTGTGTCGGCTGTTTTTATCTGCATTGCATGGTTTGGACAGCCTGCGGCTGCAGATGTCACGATTCCTTACAACGATTACAGCGGCTCTCCAACCATTGGACGCGGGAATGGAACTTCAACGAATCCGAACAATCCGGGCTATGGCGCCATGCGTATATTCATAGAGAAGGTGATCGCCTACACCGACGAGCACGGACCGGATGCGCTGCCCGCAGGACAGAAGGTCATCTTCCAGCGAAACCAGAGTACGAAACGCACCGAGAATGTCCTCAGGGCCGGAATTCAGTTTGCAAACGCAAACGCCAAACCGCAGCCCGTTGCGTCCGAGCTCAGTTGGGGCTTTATTTACAATTCGATGCCATTCGGGATTAATTTTCAGCAGATGCTCGGCTTTCTCTACGATACAAAGCTGGACGGATTCGGAGGGAATGGAATCGAATTGGCTCAGGCGACACTGGACAAACGAGGGGGAACTCAAATCGTCTTCCCCGTCGTAGGAAGCACCATGCAGGGTTCCGGTTATTTTCCCAGACCCATCGGGAAGCCCAACTGCCGTGCCGGAGACACGGAATGCCGAAGCCAGGGCAAAGGTATCGGACTGGCCGGTCTTTGCACGTCGGGCTGGAGGATTCGCTATCTGGCTCCGCCGCAGGATATCGTGGACCGCGCCTGCAACCTGCTTGTAAAAAGAGGCATCATCCCTTCCAGGAATCTCAAATTCTATCCTCCCGTCGGAGGACAGTCCGTCCTGTTGCCCATGCAGCGGGCAGTAATTCAGGGATTCGAATACGTCACGCCGTATGACGACCTTGTCGACTTTTTCCCGGTCAAGGATGCGACTCCCGCCAATCCGCGCGGCAACCCGGATGCGGGAGATCTGAATTGCGGTCCCGCGCTTGGTTTCCCTGTTCCGCCTGGAACTAAAGAAAACTGCTCGCAAAATATCGGCCAGATCGGCGCGCGATATGCCCACCATCCCTCCTGGCATCAGCCGTTCCTGCTGTCGTGGATGCACATCGATAAGGCTGTCTGGAGCAAACTGAACGCCGCCCAGAAAGCGGCTGTCCTGAGAGCGGCCAGAGATTCCGTGATCGAGTCCTACAAGGCGACCGAATCGGTTCAGTGCAGGAAGTTGAACGCCATGCTGGATTTCAACAAAGGCATCAGCCAGCGAAACACGGACGGCACCCTGCGCGTGATTGCCGGCAAACCGGTAAGCGCCCAAATCACTATCGCCGAGTGGCCCGAAGATGCATTAAAGGTTCTTTTAGAAGCCAGGAATGAGTATCTGGCATCGCTTGAAGGACCCGGCGATCCGGATAAAAAGACCGCTGCCCAGAAAGACTTTACCGAAATACTCAAAGCGGTGAAACAGTATGCTGCCGGCATAGGCGCAACGAAATTTGATCCGGGCAGATTCCCGGCAAAGACAGGTCTGGTCAAGGGTGAGGATTGCAGCCTGGTGAAAGACTGACAACGGAAGCTCCGCGTGAGGTGAGATACACCGCTCACGGCGCTGCAATTGCCTGCCGTGGGCGGCATGCCGCGGCAGGCACAACTCGGTTTCCGGATTGGAAAGTGGTTATTTTTCGTTCTGGCAAGGAGATCAAGGTATTGCGCGGAGGCGTACTTTACGTACGTCGCACAAGCAATACCGCAGATCGACACAGCCAGAGCGGAAAAGAGCCCTTTCCGGACGGAAACTGGCTAATTCCCGCTGAGCGCCCTCATCATTGCCCTTACAGCTTTCATCTGCGGCGCGTCCTTTGTCGCGTATGTATCTTTGGCGCCTTCGCTATATCCCCACCAGTCGAAACAGCCATAGGGATTGGCGTCAGTCTTCTGTATCTGCGGATACAACACAATAATCCTGTTTGTATTGGCCCATTCGTTATAGCCGGCATGCAAAACCATCTGCAGGCCGAAGGCAACACCACCCTTGCCGACTTCTCTTCCTCCGGGGTCTTTATCGTATACCTGGCGGCAGCCGTGAAAGACAACATGAATCCTGCACTCCCTGCCCCCCTGGCAGGCCTTGGGGACGTATGCGTAGCCGAATTCATTAAGGCTGGTCTTTTTAGCCAGGTCATCTTTATTCAGCGGCCGTGGCTCAACAAAATCTTTCTGTTCGAATTCAATTAATTTGCCGGTCGCAGATGTTACCGGTTCGGGAAGATCAAGTGGTGCAACCGGGTCAGGAGGATTAAATTCGGTGTAAATATGCATCAGCACTTCGCCGGCGCCGTCATAATTGCAGGCGCTCATCCATGGCGCCTTGCCGGCCTCACTGCACGGATTACCGTACTTTAACGTAGGCATAGCATGTCCCGCCTCGATATCCCTGCTGTAAACGATTCCGTCGGGATCAACACCTGCTCTTACAAACCAGTCATATACCCTTTCCGTGACACGCGGATAGACCGTCTTGTCGGCCTTGCCGCTGAAAAGAAAAATTCTTTTCTTTCTGAGATTTTTCAGGGGATCGATAAGACCCTTTTCCGCCTTTTTGTTGGCATCATCAATCAGATGAGCCAAAACTTCATCCGTCAGGAACCAGGGATAGCTCATACAGTCGTTCAACACCTTGAGAATGTCGCCGCGGGCACAGCCATAAGGCCCTCCTGCAAAAACGCCGACTCCTGACATGATGCCGGAATAGGCCACGAAAAACTGGTTTGCAAAGAAACCGCCCGCAGACAGGCCGGAAACCGAACTTCTTTCAATATTGACATTATACTTCGCCAGTTTCTCACGCACCGGCTTGATCTCATCGGCCGAGCCAAAGGGACATGCCATGCCCGTAACCAGCAGCAACGTAAAAGTCATTTTCAGGATCCTGAACATTATCCAACCTCCCTATGGTCATGAATTAGACTTAACTTTTATCATATTTCAGCCGATATGAATAATAAGATTCAACCATCAAAGGCGTCTTTATGAATCCTGTAAAAAACTCCCTGCAAGCGGCAATACAAAACCGCCTCTACCAGATGAACACCAGGGGCAATTCATCGGCGTTGACCAAGGCCAGAGAAATCTTGAAGGATATCGTCGATGTTTCCCCATCCCTTACGAAAAGGGTTTCATCGCTTGAACAGGCGGCAGAGAGTTTGCTTGAGGCCAAAAGGCAGGCAAGCGGCATGAACCGCGCGGGCGCGGCCGAACGCATCAGCAGCATCAAGGAAAGATTGAAACTGCTCAAGCTATTTTCCCAGCTTGGTGATAAAAAGATCGCCCGCGAGGCAGCCAGGCTGGCCGGGGAAATAAACAAAACATTAAGGCTGTATAAAGCGGCGCTGCAGGAGGCGGAATCGGAAGGATCAACCGAAACGCCGGACACCGGTTCGTCGTCGCAGGAAACATCAGACTCCAGCCAGTCCTCCGACACAAACCAGGCAACAGAAGCCGGCGGAATATCAAATGCCGCTCAGGTGCAAGGGACGGATTCATCAACGGCGGGGACATCATACTACAGTGCGGCATCAGACGCCCCCCGGACATCGAAAGCCGAAAGGGCCAAAGAGGAGGCAGCCATCATCAAGGATGCGGAAGACGCCCTGAAAATCGCCCGTGAGATCGTTGAAGAGTACATAAGGATGCACCCAGGGGACAAGGACAACAAGGCTCTCCGCAGGCAGATTGAAGATGCAGCCTACACTATCTCCATGATGAAGCTGGACGTAATAACCACGACGGTCAGTTCTTTAGTTGCCGTGGCCTGACGCCCCTGCTCTCATCGCTTGAGAACGGAAAACAAACCGTTAAGCATCTCCGCTATGCCGTCCTCATCCGTCTTTCCAAGACCTGACGGACGGGAAATTCGCACCTTGCAGATAAAGCCTCTCAGACCTGTCAGGTAGAGATCGGAAGCGACGGATGACCGTTCACCCGTGTAAGGATTGTTCAGTTGATAGGAGAGCACCACAGAAACCAGTTTAATCGCCTTGCCGCCCTTTAAATTCAGGCTCTTTTCCCCATCAAAAATGATCACAACATTGCTGTATAAGCCCATCTTTTCCTGTTCAAGTATGTCCGCGATAGCCATGCTCTTTGATAAGGCTATGACTTCGGTATCGGGTCCATCTGCAATATCTTCCACGCCAAGGTCATACAGATAGACGGTCACTGCGACACCTGCGGGATTGCTGTAGTTGAGTGAGGATCCGAATTTCCTGTCCTCATAAGAGACGATATCCGTTGCGCTGTAGCTCCTGATCTGAGCAGGCAACGACCGGAGAATGGCTTCGGGAGATTCTTTGGCAAGGGCGTTAACGAATGTGAAAGCAATGAAGACTGCAATAAGTAATATTTTTGTCACCGGCAATCTTCCTTTGCTTTTGTGTGGAGAGGATCGGGCAGTGCACCGGCCTTCAGCCACAGGGCAGCGAAGGCCGGTACACTATTGTTACTGCTACTTCAACTGCTTAAGCCAGCTTCCGTCTTCAAACCAGCGTTTGATTATGCTGACCATCAAGCCGCTGCCCTGGAATCTGCCAAGAACATTTGTCAGCAGATTTTCGAACAGGGGATCCTTACCGTCCACGCCGATTCCTATCGGCTCGTAGCTGAAACGATCCGTGGCCACCAAACCTTTATCCTGGTTGCGGAAGGCCATTACCTTGGCAAGCGCATAGTCGGTCATGACCGCTTTCACCTTTTTCTTATAGAGAAGATTCAGGGCGCTGTCCATGTCTTTGGCAACCGTGATCTTCGCTTTGGGCGCGATTGTTTTGGCAATCTGTTCGCTTGTCGTCCCTTTTTCGACTGCAATAGAGAAATCGGGCTTGTTTATATCAGCCGGCGAATTCAGCGAAAGCGCCGTTGCCTTGCTGGCCAGCAATGCCTGACCGGAAATGAAATACGGCCCCACAAAGGCGATCTTGAGATTCCTTTCCGTGCTCATCGTCATGCACGACAGGATAATGTCTATCTTGCCGGCGTCCAGGGCGGGAATCAGCTTCTCGAAGGGCATGGTTTCAAACCTTACCTGCACTCCCATGGAAATGGCAATTGCGGCCGCCAGGTCCATGTCGAGACCCATGAGCTTTCCATCCTTGGTCTTTGCCGTGAAAGGCGGGAATTCGCTGCTCGTGCCGACAACCAGCACGCCGTTTTTAAGAATCCTGTCGATGGTAGGCCCGGCTGCGGCAACGGAACTGATGCAGAATACAAAAAGGACAACGAACAATAAGATGCTGCTTCTCTTTTTCATGGAATCACTCCTCAATTTTTTTGCTTTTAATAGACCAGAGGGCTTCTAATGTCAATTTGTTTCCCGTTGGAAGGCCTTATTTCCGCCCTTCCAGGCGAAAAATCCATCCGTAAACCCGGATGCTGAAACTTCAGGTTGCCGGACAGGAAGTTTGTGTGCCTGCGCAAGGGGTTTGCAGGCGGTTAATCCAATTTTTTGGCTATTGGCAAAATGAGGTTGGAAATCATCTCAAAGCTAAGCGAACAGTTCAGACTTGATGAAACTCGACCACGGTTGGAATATCAGGTCCACGTTCAATCTCTTCAGGGAAGCGACAAACGCATCGCTAAATACAATCTCCATCAGAAGACCTCATTATACTTATGCCACCTGGCTTTTCCGGATCTGATCTTGGATATTGTCTCCATCAGGCTCGCCGTGAAATCCGGATATTCCAGTATTATATCTGTAGGTTCATTCGACCTCGTGCGTTTCAGATTCAATATAAATTGGGTGAATACTTCAGAAACACTTGTTCTTTGTTCATCCGCATAACCCGGGATGATACACTGAAGCCTTCTTCTAATGTTAATCAATATGATGATGGCGTCAGCCGAGCCATTACAGGCCTTGGCACCACCAGAATATCATAGTGCAGTTTATTGACCTGCTTCACACAACCTCCGATATTTATATTGAAATAACATACCCTTTCTGATAGTCAAAAAGCAGGGGGGAGTATCATGGAATGATGAAGGGAACCTTGTCTTCAAAACAGACAGGGTTTTTTTATTTTAGAGGAGGCATTTCAAAGAGACGTTACTCAGAGATCAGGATACTCAAGACGATATGGAACATTTTTTCTCATGGAGGTTTTTATGAGATCTATTCCTAAGGCAATCATCTTTCTATCTTTTTGTTTCATTGTAATATCATCTTTCATTTGGGCAAACCCTGTACTGGCGGCCGCCAACCGTGGCCGTTCCGTGCCGGCCAGCCAGTTGCCCAATGAACTGAAAAGGGCAGACATCAAGGACTACTATGCCGGATCGGGTACAAAGCAGGTCGGCGCCATCCAGACCGTCATCGGCCATGTGGTAGTGGCGCGGGAAAACCTGAAAAGCGCCTACCACGCCGCCCCGGGAGACAGACTGTTTGAAAAAGACGTCATCTTCACGCTTAAGGGCTCCAAGTGCCGTTTCAAGCTCATCGGTGAAGATGTGGTCACGATGGGCGAGAACACCCGTCTGGGGGTCAAGAACTTTCAGGAGAATCAGCGGCGAAGCACCAAATCATCAGTTATGACCATAGCCAGGGGCAAGGCGATGTTCTACGCCCTGAGGCTTTTCAAGCACAGAAGCAACGCCATGGTGGTCGAGACACCCACGGCGGTCAGCGGCGTCAGGGGCACGAAGTGGGGTATAGAAGTTGTAGAGGTAACGGGCGGCCGGGAAACAGCTTCACGTCCTATCGAACTTGCTGATACATCCGATACAGGACTGAGGATTCTGGCGCAGGCCAATCCGCCGTCTCTGCCTATGTTCCAGACAACCATTCTCTGCTTCTCGGGAACGGTCTTTACCGGCTCCACGGCGCCGCCGCCGCCCGGAGCGCCGCCCCCCCCCGTGGTTACCCTATTACAGGGGCAGATGACGACCGTCGGCACGGGCCAACTGCCCGCAACACCGTCCATAACACCGCCGTCACTGGCCAACTCATTTACCGCGGGGACCTTTGCGCCGCCGCCGGGGGCGCCAGGGGAGCCGCCACCGCCTCTGCCCACCGGGTACGATAGGGATTGGCCGGGTGGCCCGCCGCCACCGCCGCCGGACACCAGCAACTTGACACAGCAGCAGGCGCAGCAGCAAAGCAATGCAGATCCCGTGCAAAACCCCGGAACCAACTTTTCGGGTACGGACAGCGGTTATATTGTTCTCATGCTGACAAACAAATCGGGACTCACCCTGGAGGAGATATTTGCCAGCTATACGCGTCAATCAGGCAGCGGGAACGTCTGGGCGCTAGGCAATAAGAACACCACTAGCGATTACGTCAGGGCCTGGGGAGAGGGCGGAAGCGGTTCCACCCCCTACTTTAAATGGTCCGTTTTCAACTCAGGTGCTTTGAATACGGGAGACCTGGCCGGCAACTATCCCATTACCGATGTGGAACTGCAAAAACTTACATACTTAACCTTGAGCTATTTTACCATGCCTCTGACTTTGAGCGTGGGCGGCTCCACATACACGCAGGACAACAGGGGCTATGCCGTTTTCGGTTATAACACACCCTCCGTTGCAGGTATAACAGGGATAGGCACTTACAGCGGAAATGCATACGGCACAAACTGGACATCGACAGGCGGCATCAACATGACGGGCTCCTTTTCCGCCCAGGTGGATTTTGGATTAAAAAGCATCACGAATTACACAATGGAAGTCTCAGGCAGTGGAAGATCAGCATCAATTTCTAATGCTATTGCATCGATAGGTGCTGACGGGCATTTTGATCTCACTGGCGGCACCTGGATTTTGAACAGCAATACTCTGGCTTCGACGGACTATATGACAGCTCATGGTTCATTTTATGGACCCGCCGCTGAGTACATAGGCGGCAACTGGGCGATGCTCAACAAAGCAACCAACGAGGGTGCTGTCGGCATCTACGGCGGATCGGGAACAATAACGCCCCCTCAGACAAGGCCGACTACACATGAGGGACTCTTTGCCGGAATGCTGTCAAATGTTAGCAACATCGAGCATTTTGGCACCTACATTTCCGATGATGCCGCTTATATGAACTTTGACACCGCAAATGCAAAGGCCTTCGACTCATCAACGTATGAAGCTGTCCACTCCCTGACGCAAGTGATCAATGTCGCAAATATGGCAGATCCTTATCTCTCCCCCATGCCCCAGGCGTTGCAGCGTACGGAACTGGGATACAACTCCTACATGGAATGGGGTTACTGGATACAGCCGGGCTCGATGACCGACGGGGATTATTATTATGCGTTCAACAATAAAGGCTACTATGTATGGGGAGAAAAGACGGCATCACTCCCCGCCGCCTTTTCGGGGACATTCAGCGGTCCTGCCTGGGGAACCGTCTGGTCATCGACCGGCGGACAGGATTTGACGGGCAGTTTCAGCATGACTGTGAACTACGCTACACCTAACGGGAGCATAACCAACTTCAGCGCCATTGTTGGATCGGGGGCTACAAAGACAGGCATTGAGAACGCCTCCGGAACTTTTAGCGGCAGCGGGATTTACTCTGTTTCAGGCGGCACAGCTTATATAAATAATGATTCAGCAACCGCATCCGGCCAGGCATACGGGGCCTTTTACGGTCCGAATGCCAAACTGACAGGAGGAGTGTGGAAGGTCGATAAAACAGCTTCACCTGCTTACGCCAACGGCCTTTTTGTCGGTTCCAGACCGTAAACTGCGGTGTAAGGTTTTTCCGGAAGGTAGGTCGACCCAACATAATCAGCCAATAATAGCAAGGCAGAGTCTCTATTTCAAATGGAATTCATTGTTTTTCAGGATTTCCAATTTCCTTGACTCTTAAGTGACCAAAATAACCTGCACATTCCGTTTTTGCTTACTATACTCCTGAACATAACGGGGTGTAGATTGACATAGGTATGCCCTCACGGGCTTTCCCTGTCACACCACCGGGCAT
>CAZLFA010000074.1:0-18602 GCA_964558665.1 uncultured Syntrophaceae bacterium | reverse complement strand
ACTGTTATCGGCAGCGAACTGCGGAAGATGGGTTAATTTACCAGGGTATTTTTCAGGTGTTTTTTGAGGGTTGATCCGGAGGCGGGGTTGGTTCAATATTTAACTTCAATAAGCATTATTTTCACGAGGGAGGTCATAGTTTATGTGGTACATCGGCTCCGAAAACAAGGATGAGTTGTCACGGTCTCTGCGAGCGCTCGATCAAACAACCCTGAATTTTTCATGGAGGATGATCAAGGATCACCAGGCTCGTATACGTTATCTCAGGCATTCAAAGGAAACTGCCCACGAGATTTACAAAGCGGTTAAAGAACATCGCGTCAGTCCCCGCCAGGGAGCAAAAGCGGCAAACCGGATAAGAAACGATATCATGGCGATGATGCGAATCCGGTCAAGCGAAATTGGTCGAGCGATCGCGGAAAAGAAAAAACCTGTGCCTTATAAGCTTAATGAGTTGGAGATTAAATACGCAACAGATTTATTCAGCCAAGAATATTCTGCTTTAAATAAGTCTCAAAAAGAATATGTGTGGCGGAAAATAGTAGAGGCCTCGGGACGTCCAAATAGAACAATGACAATACAAGCCCGAGCTGGCGGTTTCTTAGGCAGGGGTCTGATTATTGCGACGGCGGCCATTGTAACCTACAACATCTACACGGCGGAAGACAGGAAGGAAGCAGCCAAAGAGGAAACGGTCAACCTGATAGGCGGAGCGCTTGGGGCGGCGGCAGGCAGCGGAGTCGCCGGCCTTGCCTGCGGCCCGGGGGCGCCCGTTTGTGTGACACTGTTGATCTTTATCGGGGGTGTAGTGGCCTCCTACGGTTTGTATCATGTCAGGGGTATGTATTACCGTTAAAACAGTATTCATTTACAGTTATACTTTTGAACAAGAATATCTTCTACTTGCTTCCAGAGTTTTTTGACAGAAAGCGTCATATATCCGTGGCGGATATTTCTTATGATCGGCAAGCGGCTGAAGAAGGAGTTCCGGTCAATTGTCTTCAGAATTTCTTCTTTCAGCCATTCCGAGTTAAATCCCGTCCATACACCCCCAACGCTAAACATAGATAAATTAAAATGAACCGCCGGGGCAACTTCTTCCAGATAGATATATTTTAACTCAGCAAGTGAATAACCGGACTTGGCTAATTCGCGGGCAATACCATTTATGTTAAAGTCTTGCAATTCCGTATCCAGCCATAATCTGGAGATTTCGTCCCAAACCGGCATACGCCGTTTTGTCTCGTCTTCAGAAAGCTTCATTTCAAACATCACCTTTAATATCTTCAATTCATTGCAACATGTTTCATTATTTTAACATAAGCCGATCGGGAGTAAAACCGATTATTGAATGAATAATTCTGATCATCATAAACAAATCAGTTTTACCGCTCATCCGTCTTTTGCTTTGCAAGATCCACAACCGGGAAATACAGGGTTATCTCGGCACCTTCATTCTCGTTGTTTTTAATCTCCACACCGCCGCCGTGCACCTTGACGATATCCTGAACGATGGCCAATCCCAGGCCGCGTATTCCCTCTTCTCCGTGCGTGCTGAAAAAAGGCTCGCATATCCTGCTGATCATTTCCTCGGGGATTCCCGGTCCATTATCCCGTACGGAGATAGCGACAGATTTCTTTTCGGGAACCTGATAAGCCCGTATGGAAATCATGCCCCCCGGTTGCAATACCTCCTGTGCGTTCTGAATCAGATTGAAGAGGGCCGTCTGCACGCGGTAGCGGTCAACATAAAGGACGGGTATCTCCTCCGATATTATCAACTCGGCATTGATCCCCGATTTTTTCATCAGCGGCTCCACCAGGACCAGCGTTTCATTGAGCAATTCTTCAACCCTTACAGCGTCAAAATGTGGTTCGGGAGGTCTTGTAGCCTTGCGGACATTCTGTATGACTTTATTGAGACGCTGCGTCTGCTGGACAATCAATTCCAGTTTCCGACTCACGTCGGCAGGCCATCCCTCCTTTTCCAGCAAAAGCTGAGCAATGCCAGAAATTGAATGCAGAGGCGTCCCCATGTCATGAGCCAGTGTTGCCGTCAGATACCCAAGCGCCGTCAATTGCTGGAGCTGGTTTACCTGGTTCTGCAACTGAACGACCTTCATAGTCGATTCATCGACCTTTTCCTGAAGGTGCCTTGTCAGTTCTTCATTTTTTGCCAGCACCTGCTCAATCTCGTCAGCCATGAGATTGAAATGTTCCGCAAGGTGTCCCCATTCATCCCTTCTTTTCAGCGGGATTCTTTTCACGCGCTGGCCGGTCTGGGATTCGTCGATAGTATTGATAATAACGCTGAGGGGCCAGCCTATTATCCATCCGTAGCTGACCGCCAGCACGATCAGGATAACGATAAGCAGACCCAGGCTGCTGAGCAGAAGCAGCGCCTGCGCGCTTGTCATTATCTCCGCCCTTGATTGCGAAAAGGAGATCACGCCTATTACAACCGGCGCTTCTTTCTCGGAACTGAAAGGATACAGCAGGCCCAGGGCAGGCCCTTTATCCGTATTCAGCCGGATATAAACGGGATTGTTCTTGCTTGCCGTCGAGACAACCATACTTTCCGCCCAGTCGTACTGAAGACGGCTGGCGCCGGCTATATAGTCTGAATCATTCTTCTCAATGGAAAAGATATCAATGCGGGCCAGGCGCACGTCTGTCTGGACAAGCTCCTTTAATGTGGCATCCAGCGCTGAGAGTCCCTGTCGGGTGGGGAAATGCTGGTAATAGGTGTTGGCCGTTTCCGCAACATCGTAGAGTCTCTTTATCTGCTGCTCGACAAGAATCTTTTCCAGGGCCTTCAACTGAATCCAGCCCCAGACAGCCATAGTGACCGCCAATCCTATCAGCGTGACAATCAGGAGTCGAAATCTTACCGTCATTCAGGTTACCTCAAAGATTATTCTGTTTCAGAGATTGAGCTACCATACAGATGTGCAGGCTTAAAATCAAGGATGCAGGTTGGCGTATACGCTTATTAAATATGTTCCATCCGGAAACTCCGGATGCGGAAACTAAATAAAAAAAACGGGGTACGGATATAATCCGTACCCCGTCCACGACATCTAACTCCACCTTGTCAAGAGGGTTATTTTGCGGGTTTCTCTGCAGGAGCTTCTTCTTTTTTCTCTTTCTTTGCTTTCTTGGCCTTCTTTGTCTTCTTGGCCTTCTTCTCTTTCTTCACTTCCTCTTTCGCCGCAGGCTCTTTCGCCTCAGCAGCCTTCTTCTCCTGCGCAAATGCCGTACCTGTCATAAGGAACATTGCCGCAATAATCCATACCATTAAACGCTTCATTCTAACTTTCCTCCTTCTTTTATAGTTTTTTATTTTCCCCGGCTATCGTTTTGATGCCGGTTCTCAACTTATCCTGTTACTTCTTGTCCTTCTTGTCCTTCTTTTCATCAACGGGAGCCTTCAGGTCTGCTGTCTTTTCACTCTTGGCTTCCTTCTTGTCTTTTTTCGACATGCTCCGGACCCTTTTGGCCACAAGCTGATCATCCTTTTTAATATATGATACAAACACCTTCTCCCCGGAACTGACTGATACGGGTTTTTCCAGCAGGAATTCCATGGTTTCTGTATTGGAGGCTTTTCCTTTGACCATCCTGCCTATCTTTAACTTCGTATCAGTTACCTCAATGACCGTACCTGAGGCATTCATCCTTGTAACTTTTGACGATGTAGCTTTCGGCTGGGATGATTTGACCGCTTCCGCCTTATCTGCGCCTACCGAAACCCTGTCGGTTACAAAAATGAAAGCACAGGTAAGAACTGTCAGTACAATGAACGGGGTTAATAATTTCTTCATTCCGTAATTCCTTCTTAACTTGCTTGTGCAATGAGCATGCCAATATGCATATACAACAGAACAATGAATTTATCGCCCCAATATTATTATATTTTTAAAACTCAGAGACCGGCAGGACTCACCTTCCCGCATGGCAAAAGGGAGAATAACTCCCCAGAAGATGGGGAATAATTCATCAGGACGGCATCATATTAATCGGCTTTTCAATCACTTGTTATTTGAGACTTTTGCTGTTTCCTTTTCATTTTTTTTGCGATATAGACCGATCAGAGGTGCAATATGAGAAAGCCGTTTGAAAACGATTTATACATAATATCAGATTCGGTTGAAGTCCTGATTCAGGCCGTCATCGACGGCGCCGCCATTATTCAGCTTCGCGACAAGTCGGCAGACGCTGCAATCATACAGGACAGGGCAAAGCGTATAATCGCCCATAAGAATAAGCAGCCGTTTGTCTTTATACTGAACGATGATCCCGACCTGGCCGTGAAACTGGGAGCCGACGGCGTTCATGTCGGCCAGGACATGTCAACCCGTGAGGCAAGAAAGATAATCGGCGATAAATTGATACTGGGCAAGACAACACATAATCTCGAGCAGGGAAGACAGGCCATCATCGACGGCGCCGACTACATCTCCGTGGGCCCCGTCTACCCCACGCCGACAAAACCGGGACGCCCCGCGGTCGGCCTGGAATATATAAGGGAAGCGTCAGCAAACCTCGACATTCCCTTTGTCGCCATAGGAGGCATAGATCTTAGCAATATAGATGCTGTGCTGGCCGCCGGAGCAAAGACAGTGGGAATCGTCCGCGCTGCACCGGATGCGCCGGCTCTGCTGAGAAAGATCAAGGCGGTAGGCAGGTGATGCGAATAACGATAAACGGGCAGTCCCGCGAGCTTTCATCCGCCATGAGTCTGCATGAGCTGGTACTGTCGTTGAACCTGATGCCGGAAAGAGTGATAATCGAACTGAACGACAAGGTTGTCTCCCGGGATTCGTGGCCGCAGACTTCCTTATCTGAAGGCGACCGGCTCGAAATGGTCTCTCTGGTCGGGGGCGGATAACAAACTTTTATAATGAGGCAATTAATGATCAACGATCCTTTCAAAATAGGCGGCCGGGAACTGAAAAGCCGGTTTCTGCTCGGCACGGGGAAGTTCAGAAGCAATGAGGAAATGCGGCAGACTATCCTGCAGTCGGGTTCGCAGATCGTAACCGTCGCTCTGCGCCGCATCGACCTGGAGAAAAGCGAAGAGAACATACTCTCATACATCCCGGAAGAAACTATTCTGCTGGTCAACACATCCGGCGCGAGAAACGCAAACGAGGCGGTGAGAATCGCACGCATCGCCAAAGAAGCAGGTTACGGCAACTGGGTCAAAATCGAGGTCATAAGCGACAGCCGCTATCTCCTGCCGGACAACACGGAAACGGTAAAGGCAACCGAAACACTTGCCGCCGAAGGATTCGTAGTGCTTCCTTACATAAGCCCCGATCTCTATATAGCCAGAGACCTCGTCAAGGCGGGTGCAGCCGCCGTCATGCCCCTCGGATCGCTGATCGGCACCAACCAGGGACTGAAAATGAAAACTCTCATCGAAGTGCTGATCGAAGAAATAAACGACGTGCCCATCATAGTGGATGCGGGCATAGGACGTCCTTCGCAGGCGGCCGAAGCAATGGAGATCGGCGCGGATGCAGTCCTGGTGAATACAGCCGTTGCAACGGCTGATGATCCCGTCATGATGGCCACGGCATTTGCAAAAGGCATTGAGGCAGGCAGGATGTCCTATCTGGCCGGAGCGGGACGCATCTTAAACAGGGCCGAGGCATCTTCGCCGCTCACCGGATTTTTGTACAATGAATAGTACTCCCGGGCTAAAAGATCTTTTCCATCTGAAGTTCAGCGATCTTGCAACAATTCTGAATACAGACAGCAGAGAGCTTTTGGAAAATCTTGCCTGCGCCTCACGGGAAGTGACGCGCCGCTACTTCGGATATACAATAAGCCTTTACGCACCGCTGTACATATCCAACTATTGCGAGAACGACTGCGCCTACTGCGGATTTCAGGCACATGCAGACATTGCAAGAAAGAAGCTTACCCCCGACGACATTAAAGACGAGTGCCTGAATTTATATGAAAAAGGCATCCGCAACATCCTCATTCTGACCGGCGAGTCCAGAAGGCATTCCCCGGTTTCCTACATCAAAGAGGCCGTTGTCATTGCCGGGAATTTCTTTCCCAATATAGCGCTCGAAGTCTACGCGCTCGAAACGGATGAATACCGCGATCTTTTTGTCTCGGGAGTGGACGGCGTAACGCTCTACCAGGAAACATACAATAGGAGTCGCTATGCCGAAGTGCATCTGGCAGGCAGAAAGAGAGACTACGACTACCGCTACCATGCCCCGGAGCGGATGGCGGAAGCCGGTATTCGCCACATATCGCTTGGCGCACTTTTGGGACTGAACGACTGGCGCGAAGACATACCGGTGCTTTTCGATCATTTACGCTGGCTGGAAAGAAGGTATCCAGGGGTCGAATATTCCCTTTCTTTTCCCCGGCTGCAAAAGATCAGTTATGACGACCATCAATACTTCACAATCACCGACGCCGATATGCTGAAACTGATCTGCACCGCCAGACTTCTTTTCCCCAGAGTGGGCATCAATCTTTCAACACGGGAGAGCGCCTCATTCCGCGACAGCGTCTTCGAGTTCGGCGTAACGCGCATGTCCGCAGGGTCCTCAACGAAAGTGGGCGGATACGTCCATCGGGAGATCGAAGAACGCAACGGCCAGTTCCATGTCAACGACACGCGCAGCCTTGACGAAATAAAAGCCATGCTGTCCGGCAGGGGTTTCGACCCCGTTATCACCGACTGGCGAAACATAGGCAATAGGAAGCAGCCTTAGGGAAGTTTCCATTCTCTTTTCAGTCTTCCGTATTCCCTGAGGGGCATCTGTATCAGGATGGGCAGGGCAGCGGGATCAAGCCAGCGGAGCAGCGCTTCCATGTTTTCCTGAGAGACGGCCGTGCATCCTGACGTCCCCTCTCCTTCCCTCTTCCAGATGTGAAAAAAGATACAGGAACCGCTTCCCGCGTTCACCGGATTTGTGTTGTGTTCGATAAAAATACCCAGACGGTACAGAGCATCCTTTCTCAGCATCTCCTCATCGCTCTTCCATACCTTCTGCACCTTGCCCGTATCCACGATGCTGTTGTACAGGGGAGAAGAAACGTCATCCACACATCTGTCCCCTGCCAGGCTCTGCCTGTAAGGAATTCTTATCCAGGAAACCTGCCCGCCGGGGGCATATCCGAACGCCGCTCCCAGTTTGAATATCCCGGCGGGGGCTTTGCCGTCGCCCTCCCGTTTGACGGGGCTGCCGTCCGATACTGAAGCGTGGAGTCCGCTTCCCCAGCCAAGGCCGTTGCGGCCTACAACCGCTTTCATCCTCTTTCCCGCCGTCTTCCAGGGAGATAAGGCGTCTTTCCTTTCAAAGCGCTGCATCGAAGCGCGCGGAGAACCCCAGTTTTCCGTTGTGACCACAACGGACTGCAACGAAGCAGAGCCTGCGGCCGGAGATGCCGCGTAAGTCTGTTTCATGAGAAGAACCCCCGTAATCAATACAACTGCGAGAATATACCTTCTGTGAACAGCCATTGCCGGCACATCCTTTACTGTTTTTCGTCGATGTTCCATTTGTCATACCGCAACAGCAGCAGCAGACCCGGCACGGCGGCCAGCGTGCAGACAAGGAAGAAAGGAGTCCAGCCTACCGCCGCCACCAGGAATCCCGTCGGCGCTCCTGTAATGTAACGGCTGGCGGCCATGAGGCTGCTGAGCAGGGCATACTGCGTGGCAGTGAACTTCTTGTTGCAAAGCCCCATGAGCAGGGCCGTATACGCCGCCGTACCCATGCCGCCGGCAAAGTTCTCCGCCCCGATGACCACGCAAAGCGCCCATATCTGGGGCCCGGAGTACTCCAGAAGGAGCATCAGCAGTATTGAGCTTCCCTGCAGAACGCCAAAGAATAAGAGAGAGCGTTTCAGACTCCAGGTGCTCATGATGGCCCCTCCCACCAATCCTCCGACAATCGTTGCAATCATCCCGAACCCTTTCTGAATAGCGCCGAGTTCGGTGCGGGAAAAGCCGATATGATCGAGGATGTACGGCGTCGCCATCTGGAATGCCGCAACATCTCCGAACTTGTACAGAATAACGAACAGCAGTATTTCTATGGCGCCCTTTCTCCGGAAGAACTCGATGAAGGGAAACACCACTGCCTCGGAGAGACTTTTGGGAGGCTCGATCTTTTCTCCTGCGGCGTCGGTCTTCAGAGGCTCAGGAGCAAGAAGCGTCGTGACACATCCGACGGCCATGATGGCGCCCATAATCACATACACCATGCGCCAGGAGATGATGTCGGACAGGATCAGGGCAAAGGCGCTGCTTATGAGAAAACCCAGGCGCCACCCCATGATCCAGATGCCCGACCCTGCGCCGCGCTCTTCGGGCTTCAGGAATTCCGTGCGATAGGCATCAAGGACGATATCCTGGCTGGCACTGAAGAAGGCGACACCTACCGCAATCGCCGCTATCATCATCAGATGAGAGCCGGGATTGAAAAAGCCCATGGCGGCGATCAATACGATTAAGGTAATTTGTGTTATGAGCATCCATCCCCGGCGCCTTCCCAGGAACCTCGGCACAAACCGGTCCATAAGGGGAGACCAGAGGAATTTCAGGGCATACGGCAGGCCCACCAGCGAGAATATGCCGATCACCCTGATATCGACCTTTTCCGTCACCATCCAGGCCGAGAGGGTTGCGCCCGTCAGGGAGAAGGGCATGCCCGAGGCGAATCCCAGCATCAGCATGAGCAGCATCTTGCGGTTGAAATAGATATTGAAAAGCCTCACCAGATTGCCGATCATCTTTTCTCCGCCATGTATTTTTTTGCCGCCTTCACAAAGCCATCAAATATTCCTTTATGATGGATGCTGTGCTGCATCTGTTCCGGATGCCACTGAACCCCGAGAATGAATCTGCCTTTCTTCGCCCACGCCGACCCGGCTTCCGGCTCCAGCGCCTCCACGATGCCGTCGGTTGTCCATGCGGATGCACGCAGATCCGTGCCCGGGCAGTCCGGATGAACCGCTTGATGATGGGTGGAGTTGGCCTCTATACTGCATTCATCGCCGACACCTGTGACAGAGGCCGCAAGACTGCCTGACGCAATAGTAACGGTATGCAGGTATCTTCTTATCTGCGCTCCCCGCCGGTCTCTCTTGGAATGCAGCAGGACGGCAAGGCCCACAGGAACTTTCCACTCCATGACTATGTCCTGTATCAGTTTCCCGCCCCGGGCAATGCTTATGAGCTGATGACCGCCGCAGATGCCCAATACCGGCAGATCGGTTTTCTGCAATACTGCGGCGGCGAGTTCCATATCAAAGTCGTCCCTGCGTTTCGGCATCAGATCGCTTTCCGGCTGTTCATGGCCTCCATAATGACCCGGGTGATAGTCATCACCGCCGATTAACACTATACCGTGAATTCTGGAAAGCATTGCCGGCAGCATTTGGGGATCGTCGACAATCGGTAGGCAAAAGGGGAGACCTCCCGCACATGCCACTGCATCCACATAACTCATCGGTACGCGCAGATCGTACCGCTCGTATTTTTTCCCGATGTCCAGGGACATGTTCAGCCCGATTACCGGCTTTTTCTCCATTACGCTCCATCTCCACAGGTTGTATTGTCCCCCGAAACTGTACCGCCATGACCGCGCAACGCTATCTAAACCGCTCCCTGAGTATAAGAGAATACCCGCAGTGTCAATGGAATGTTTTGCGGAAAGGCGGGCGGCAAGGCTCTCCCGCGGAGGAAAATAATTCTACATCCATACTGCCCGCCGTGGTATAATATCTCCCGGTTCTCAAGGTCAGTCAGCCGTTCCACGAAAGGCAGACTGATGCGGCTCTGACAAATATCCCCGGAGGCTCAAGATGATCAGTCCGTTTTTCAAGGTTTGGCCGTTTTCCTGCGGCTGTCTGTCCGCAACCTTTATAACCTTCATTGTCGCTGCACTTGGCATGACACTCGTCTGGCCGCCGGAGGGAACCGCCTCGGAAAAAGACAAGATCGTCATCGGCGCCATTGAAAAGGTCATCATCATGCCCTGGTCTGTCGAAATGCCGGCGCGTATCGACAGCGGCGCGGCCCGCACCAGCCTGGATGCAAGAGATTTGAAAACAGAGGGCTCCGACGTAACTTTCAGCCTGCCGGCGCAATACGGCGGCAAGCGCCTCCGTCTCCCCGTCAAGGGCTGGAAGCAGGTCAAGTCATCACACGGAACAACAAAAAGACCGCTTGTTGAAATCGATGTCTGCATAGCCGCAAAGCTCATAACGGCGACGGTAAGCCTCATCGACAGGTCGCAGATGAGCTACCCGATCATTATAGGGCGGGACATCCTGGCAAAGGGGTTCGTTGTGGATGTCGCCAAACCTGCACCGACTCCCCCCGCCTGCCCGGACGGAGACCGCAAGTGAAAAGACCTGCACTGCTGCTGTCGCTGATTCTTTTCGCCTTGACCACAGCCATGGTGGCATACCGTATTATCTGGCTCAAATATCCTGTTTTGCCCGCCGCTCCCGGCCAGGTCTGGGATGTTTCGATCGACGCCCATGTCAAACCAGCTCAGGGTAAAATAGCAGCGAGCATTGCGCTTCCCGCCGAGCATGAAGGCAGACTTCTGGTCGAGGAAACATTTTCCGCCGGCACTCTGAATTTCAACGTCATGAAGGAAGGAGCCAACCGCATCGGACGCTGGTCCGGTTCTACAGAGAACATAACGGAAACCATCACCTACCGGGGGACAATTATCGCCAGGCCGAGACGCTTCCCCGCCGCTGATCCTTCTGCTGTAAAACCCGATGTACCGGTGATCGGTCCTTCAGATGCAGTGCTGGTCACGCGCCTCACGGCAGGCTGGAAAAGCCGTCTTCCGGAAGGCCGACTCGCCGCTGTTTCCGCATTGGCATCAGGCCGCTGGGACGGGCAGATGCCGGACGCTCAGGACATCCTTAAATGGGAACAGCTCCGGCAAAAATACGGCCATCCCCGATCTCTCCTCATTATTCTTAATGCCCTCGAGATCCCTTCGCGCCTGCAGGAAGGTCTTCTTCTCGAACAGGGAGTAAAGACCGCCGTCACCGTCTGGATCGAAGCATGGATCGGGAAAACGGCGCAATACATCGACCCTGAAACCGGCTTGACAATTCCCGGTGCAGGGCGGCTGCTGATACTTTCAACCTCCGGGGAACCCGTTATCAGGATATCTCAGGGAGAGCTGCTTGATGTCCAGTGGGGACTGGAAAGGCAGATAATGAGCAAATGGCGCATGCACTTTGAACGGGTCAAACGATCGCACAGACTGCTGGATCGCTGGTCGCTGTTTTCCATCCCCGATCATTTCCAGAACGTTTTTCGCATCCTGCTGCTTGTTCCCGTGGGAGCCCTGATTATCTGCATCCTGCGCAACGTGATAGGACTCCCCAGTTTCGGCATCTTCATGCCCGTGCTGATGGCCCTCGCCTTCCGGAGCACGGGGCTCCTCGAAGGGTTGGGCATCTTTGGTACCATCATGCTCATCGGTTATGCCATTCGCCGTTACATCGACAAACTGAGGCTTCTGCTTGTGCCGCGCCTTTCCGTAATTCTGACGTTCGTTATCCTCTGCTTCACCCTCTTCGCCCTGCTGGGCGGGCAATTCAGTTTGCGGGCGCTGATGGGCGTGGGGCTTCTCCCCATGGTCATCCTGACCATGACTATCGAACGTTTCTTTGTGGTCATCGAGGAATCGGGAATAAGGAAGGCACTGGAGACGGCCGCCGGGAGCGCCCTTGTGGCTTCGATCACCTATCTGATCGTTCAGTGGGAAACGCTGCAGCTCACCTTCTTCGTTTATCCCGAACTCCTGCTGTCCGTGGCAGGAGCCCAGATTCTCCTCGGAAAATACACAGGCTACCGGGTTTCGGAGTTGATCCGCTTCCGGTTTATGAAAAAGGATGCGGCATGATCACAGAGATATTCAAGGAGCTGTCGGACATGGGCATCCTCGGTATGAACAGGCGCAATGCCGAATACATCATGCGGCAGAATCCCCGCGCCCTGTACCCGAAAGTGGACAACAAGGTGCTGACCAAGCGGCTGGCCGTCGAATACCATGTCCCCACACCCGATCTTTATTTCGTAATCAGCCGGCACGGAGATGTCGCCGGATTTGACAAAGCTCTCGGAGACCGCACGGCCTTCGCCCTGAAACCGGCACGGGGCGCCGGCGGAAACGGCATCCTGCTGATAGTGAACCTTACACCGGAAGGTTTTGTCAAGCAGAGCGGCGTTATCCTGTCGCGGGAGGCGATTGCCTATCATATCTCCAGTATCCTGTCGGGCATCTACTCGCTGGGCGGCCGCGAGGACTCAGCGATCATCGAAACGCTGATCCGCCCGGAACCGGTCTTTGCGGAAATCATGTACGAAGGTGTACCCGATATCCGGGTGGTCGTTTATCGCGGCGTGCCCGTTATGGCCATGACGCGCCTGCCCACCAGGGCATCGGACGGAAAGGCCAATCTCCATGCAGGCGCCCTCGGCGCGGGCATCGATCTCGCCACCGGTACAACCCTCACGGCGGTGCAGGGATCGCAGGTCGTCACTCATCATCCCGACACGGGCAATCCCATCGCCGGAATCGAGGTACCGCATTGGGACGTCATTCTGAATACGGCCGCCAGGGCCTACGAGATGACAGGTCTGGGCTACGTTGGTGTGGACCAGGTCATCGACATTGAAAGAGGCCCGGTGCTTCTGGAACTGAACGCACGCCCGGGACTGCAGATTCAGGTGGCAAACCACGACGGACTTCTGCATCGCCTCGAGAAAGTTGATAAGGCGGAACCGGATATGTTCAAGACACCCGAATCGAGGGTGGCCTGGGCGAAAGAGACCTTCAGAACAGTAAAGGTCAAGTCGTAATAATGCCGGTATAATCTGTTTTTATGATTATCCTGGTCCGTCTGGATAGGTCAATTTTCTCCGGAAAGTACAATGAATTGATACTTACTGGAGATATTGTGCCTGAGGATTATTTAATAGAGTTGTTCGTCTTCCTGTAAATGCCGACCCCTTCATTTTTTCTGATAGATGTCCCGCCGGTGACCGGCACGCAGAATCATCACTGTTTCTTCTGCACAATCCGGGACATTAATGACCTGCCGGTTTTTCAAACAAGTTCTCTTGCCGTTAGTTCACTCTTTACATAGGCGTAAAAGATAGGGGCGGCAATGACGCCCGGGAGGCCGAAGGCCGCTTCCATGATCAGCATCGCCACCAGCAGTTCCCAGGCGGCGGCCTTGATCTGCGCGCCCATGATGCGCGCATTGAGGAAATACTCGAGTTTGTGAATCACGATCAGGAATATGAGGGAGGCAACGGCCACCAGCAGGGACTGGCTGAGACTTATGACAACGATGATCGTATTGGAAATCAGATTTCCGATAACGGGCAGCAGACCGACAAGAAAAGTGATGACAACCATGGTCTTTGTAAAAGGGAGATCGATACCGGCCAGCGGCAGCACCACGCACAGATACAACCATGTAAAGACGGCATTGAGGGCCGCTATCCTCACCTGTGCAAACACTATCTGACGGAAAGACTCGTGGAGCCGGGCGATCCTTTCCCGCATGGCGCACACCAGGGGCTGGCGGCTCTGCAGCGGTTTAACTTCCTGCAAAGACACCATGGCGCCGATGACCATGCCGATGAGTATAAGGGCAAAACCGCGGGCTACCTCTTTACCTGCCATGGGCAGGGTCTGCGAATGCTCGTTCAGCCACTCGGCGGCCGCTTTCTTCATCTCCTCTGCGTCCCTAGGAAGATAGTCGGACATCCACGCGGGAAGCATATCCTGCGATTTATGGAGGATGTCCGCCATCTTTGCCATAAGAGCGGGAACGCTGCCCGCGTCGCTTCTCAAAAAAGAGGCAATCCCCCAGATGAGAAATGAAAGCAGCGCCACGGAGAAAACGGCGATGAGAGCCACCACCAGCATCTTTGTTCTTTCGTGGCTCAGGCGGCTGATGCGGAATACAGGCACCAGCGCATGCACGATCTCATACAGCAGGAAGCCGGCAAGAAACGCCGGCAGGAGGTGCAGCTTGAGTACAAGAAAAAGCAGAACGGCAGCGATAGTCCAGGAGGCAATATCGTAGACGGTCGGCCGGGATGAATCTGTTTCACACATTTTGAATCTCCTGGCAGTGATGTATATCAGAAAGTGAACCGTCTGGAAATACGATAGTTCAGGAGCTGCTTTTCAGGCAGTCATTATTGCTTGTGTTAAAAACACATTTCATATTAGTCTTTCCACTTGAAGGATGATTTTATTCCATGCCGGGCAGATAGAGATGAAAAAAAAGGTAATGGTGGCAATAAGCGGCGGCGTCGATTCATCGGTTGCTGCCTACCTGTTAAAAAAACAGGGTTTTGATGTTTGCGGTATCACCATGCGCTTCGACCTGTCTGAAAGAAGAGCAAGTGACACATCCACAGTCTGCGGCAGCCCCGACGAGATTGAAGAGGCCCGCAGAGTATGCGACATGCTCGGGATTCATCACCTGGTTGAAAACTTCTCCCTGGAACTAGAAAACAACGTTATAAAACCGTTTATCGACGAGTATGCCGCCGGGCGAACACCCAACCCATGCATCATCTGCAATAGGACCGTAAAATTCGGCATTCTAGCAAATATGGCAAAAACCAGGGGATTCGGGTTCCTTGCTACAGGCCACTACGCGGGCATACGCAGCCGTGAGGGCGGCTACTGCATCACAACCCCGAAGGACAGGAGAAAGGATCAGACTTATTTTCTATACGGCATAAAAAAAGAGCTGCTCTCAAGCATCCTGTTTCCCCTTGCGGAATACACGAAACAGGAAGTCCGCGCAATTGCAGCGGAGGCAAAGCTGCCGGCTGCAGAGCGATTTGAAAGCCAGGATATATGTTTTATTAAGGGCGAGGGATACGGAGATTTTCTGGCCAGACGGCTTGGCCATGTCAACCCCGGCAACATCGTGGACATTCACGGCAATATCATCGGCAGGCACAACGGTGTGCCGTACTATACGATCGGACAGAGGAGCGGGCTCGGCATCAGCCATAAAGTCCCTCTTTATGTCCTTAATATCGATGTCGCCGCCAACAGGATTGTGGCGGGTGAAAAAAGCCTCCTGAAGTCCCGCGAGCTGACGGCTGACCGGGTCAATATTCTTGTTGATCATCTTCCAGAGACCGCCGCGGGTAAAATTCGCTACGCTCACCGTGCGGCGAAATGCAAGGTATATCTTGAAAACGAAACCCTGAGAGTCATTTTCGACAATCCTCAGGAATCCATCACTCCCGGCCAGTCCATCGTACTGTACGATGGAAACATTCTGCTGGGCGGCGGCACAATAAAGGAGGTTGTACGTGACAACTAAAGAAAAGATTCAGAAACTGAAAAAGGAAAAGAAGGCGGTCATTCTTGTTCATAACTACCAGTTACCAGAGATCCACGACATAGCGGATTATATAGGCGACTCTCTGGGATTGAGCATACAGGCGGCAAAGACGGATGCGGAGGTAATAGTATTCTGCGGTGTCCATTTCATGGCGGAGACGGCCAAGATACTTTCCCCCTCCAAAACGGTGATCATTCCCGACATCCATGCGGGCTGTCCCATGGCGGACATGATCAACGCCGATCAGTTAAGGGCGCTCAAGGTGAAACACCCGGACGCCAAAGTTCTCTGCTATGTCAACACAACGGCAGAAGTCAAAGCTGAGTGCGATCTGTGCTGCACGTCGGCCAACGCCGTCAAGATGGTAAGGGAAACCATGAAAGACGCTGAAGAGATCATCTTCGTACCCGACCAGAACCTGGCATCCTATGTCGAAACACAGACTGGAAAAGAGATGACCAAGTGGCCGGGATACTGTCCCATTCATGCAGACATCAAACGAGATCACATCATGAAGCAGCGTGCACTGCATCCCGAAGCGGAAGTCATTGTTCACCCGGAATGCATCAGGGAGATTATAGAAGCGGCCGATGTCGTCACATCAACGGAAGGAATGTGCCGGCACGTGAAAGAATCCACGGGCACGCAGTTCATTATTGCCACTGAAGTCGGCATCATCTGCCGTCTGCAAAAGGAAAATCCCGGCAAACTGTTTTATCCGGCATCCGATCAGGCTGTATGTGAAAACATGAAAAAGATCAATCTGGATAAAGTTCTCTATGCACTGGAAAATCTGCATGAAGAGGTTATCGTCGAACGGACGGTAGCCGACCGGGCAAGAACATGTATTCAGCGCATGCTGGATTTCAGTAACTGATAGAAAAGCAATATAAACAAGGCGTCAAATATTCTGCCGGCGGAGCCGGCAATCTTATCATCTTATCAAAAATAGTTTGCCGGCGTCTTGCTTTCTCCCCATCCGGTTATTACCTTAATCTCCATCTATGCAGCCCATGATGCATGGGAATTTTTGAAACGTTCATCAATACGGAGATGAATTATGCTTCAGATCGAAGACTTACAGGTCAAAATCGGCGACAAGGAGATCCTGCGGCACATCGACATGGAAATCCACGAGGGGGAAACCCACATCCTTTTCGGGCCGAACGGTTCGGGAAAGACGACACTGCTCATGACGATCATGGGCTACCCTCAGTACCGGGTGACCGGCGGCAGGATCATGTTCAAGGGACAGGATATAACCAACATGCCCGTGAATGAGCGCGCCAGGCTGGGAATCGGCATGTCCTATCAGCGGCCTCCCACCATTCAAGGCCTCAAGACGCGGCAGATGGTGGAGATCTGCGCCGGATCAAAGTTGGATGTCGAAAAGCTGGCCGATGCGGTAAACTTCACCGACTTTCTCGACCGCGACATCAACGCCGGTTTTTCAGGAGGCGAAATAAAGCGCTCCGAGCTTTTGCAGCTGATGGCGCAGAATGCTGACCTGCTTCTGTTCGACGAGCCGGAATCGGGTGTCGATCTGGAGAACATCGCGCTGGTCGGCGAAACGATCAGCAGACTTCTCCAGCGCAATTTTCACAAATCCACGGACAAGACGCAGAAACAACTGCATCAGGAAAGGACCAAAATGGGGCTGATTATCACCCATACCGGTTTCATCCTGGATTATCTGACGGCCGACAGGGGACAGGTGCTTTATGGGGGAGTGATGAGCTGCAAGAGCAACCCCCTCGAGATATTCACCTGCATCAGGGAAGCCGGATACGAGGAGTGTATACGATGCACGACTTAAATGAAAAAGCCGCACAGGCAAAAGAGAAAAAGGCCGCTCTGGGGCCGGACATCGATCTGTCATCATTCACCGCGGAATCGCAAAAGCATGCCTACGTGGAGGATCTCACCACTCTTCCCGATCAGGACAAGCGGAGAATCATCCAGTCGGGCATAGACACCACCCAGCAGGGAAGATCAGGCACGTATCTGCAGAAGGACACCGCTGTGCTTCACTCTCACTCCATGCAGGAGGGTCTGCAGGTTCTGCCGATCAAGCAGGCGCTCAAGGAGACCGACTGGGCACAGGAATATTACTGGAAGCTTGTATCGGTCGACGCCGACAAATACACTTCCAAAGCACAGCTTGAACTCCATGACGGCTATGTGATCAGGGCGCTGCCGGGAAGCAAGGTAATCTACCCCGTCCAGGCCTGCCTCTACATCGACAAGGAGAACCTGAGCCAGTACGTCCACAACCTGATCATCGTCGAGGAAGGGGCGGAGCTGCACGTAATCACCGGATGTGCCGCATCGGCGCAACTCAGGCGCGGCCTCCACGTCGGCATCTCTGAATTCTTCGTCAAGAAGAACGCCAAGCTCAGCTTTACCATGATCCACACCTGGGCCGACGAGATGATGGTACGTCCGAGATCTGTGGGCATCGTCGAGGAGGGCGGACTGTTTCTCAACAACTACATCTGCATGAAGCCGGTCAAATCTCTGCAGATGTATCCGACCACCCATCTCGTGGGCAAGGGCGCCGTTTCCCGCTTCTACAGCCTGCTGGTAGGCAGCCCCGGATCGGAACTGGACGTGGGCGGACGCATCTTTCTTAAGGAGGAGGATACGAAGGCAGAGATCGTAGCGCGGGCAATCAGCAACGGCGGACGCATTATCTCACGCGGCGATATGATCGGTGAAAAACCCGGAGTCAAGGCGCACCTGGAATGCAGAGGCCTGATTCTCAACGGCGGACTCATCCATGCCATTCCGGAACTCCAGGGCAAGGTGGACGGCGTTGAGATGTCCCATGAAGCGGCTGTCGGCAAGATCGCCCAGGAGGAGATACTCTATCTGATGTCGCGGGGCCTGACGGAAGATGAGGCCACATCGACGATTGTACGCGGATTTTTAAGTGTCGACATCCCCGGGCTGCCGCCGCAACTGAAGGCGGAAATTGATAAAGCGGTGGATTTAAGCGACAAAGACGTGATGTAAAAACCGCATCCGGCGTCAATGCGAATTGTCCGGAAAAACTCCTTGACAAAAGGGCACTCCGGTGCTTTAAGGGTTTTTCCGTTTTGACAGGGCAATACAAATGACGCGGGGTGGAGCAGTCCGGTAGCTCGTTGGGCTCATAACCCAAAGGTCAGAGGTTCGAATCCTCTCCCCGCTACCAA
>CAZLFA010000073.1:0-18699 GCA_964558665.1 uncultured Syntrophaceae bacterium | reverse complement strand
TTTTTCTACCTCTTATAGGCTTTTATGAATTTACACAAAAAATCTTACACTACCGATTATTTCGATACAGCAGACGATCAAGGCAACGCGAATATTGGTTCACCTGTCATTTTTGATCTTGACGGAGATGGAGTGGAAACTACCGGCCTAAAGGGTGGATCTTACTTCGACCATGACGGTAACGGTTTTGCGGAGGAGACAGGCTGGGTAAAGAGTGACGACGGCTTGCTGGTTATGGACAGAAATGGGGACGGAAAGATAGACACAGGCAAGGAGCTGTTTGGCAACGAGACGATTCTGAGCAATGGCCAGAAAGCAGATGATGGTTTCCAGGCGCTTGCGGAGTTGGACAGCAATGGCGATGGGAAGATCGATGCCAGCGATGCCGCGTATACTCAGCTTCGCATCTGGCAGGATATCAATGGTGACGGCTACTCCGTCCCCGATGAATTAAAGACACTTTCCGAATTGGGCATAGCATCAATAAACACCGGTTATTCTACTTCCAGTTATGTCGATGCCAATGAAAATGAGCACCGGCAGGTGGGCAGCTTTTCCAGAACAGATGGAACAACAGGAACTGCTACTGATGTCTGGTTCAAAATGGACAAGATGTACACTATTGCTAATGAATACCTGGATGTGCCTGCGGATATCGCCGCACTTCCCGATCTTCAGGGATACGGTAATGTCTATGATCTTCAACAGGCGATGGTTAGGGACACAAGTGGCCAGTTGAAAGCGCTTGTTGAATCCTTCGTTGCCGCGACTGATCCTTCCGTGCGTACAAACCTTCTGGATCAGATCATATTCAAGTGGACAGGTAGCGAAGGAATAGACCCGGCGAGTCGTGGCGTTGACCCATACAGTGGTGAGATAACTATAGATGCCAGAAAAATGTCAGCGTTGGAAAAATTTGTCGGTAAAGAATATGTGTCGAATGTTGGCACTGGCTCAATGGTTAACTGGTTTGCCGGTGAAGACTTGAATCATGCTTATCATACCCTTGCAGAGATGTTTTATGGGCATTTGATGACCCAGACACAAATGCAGGAGTTGTTCAACAAGATTACTTATAGCTGGGATGAAGCTACGCTAAGCTTTAGGGGTGATTTGTCCGCTGTAGTTGCAGACATTCAACAGGCGCTTAATGCCGATCCGGTCCAAGGAAAAATTCTTCTGTCTGAATTTGTGCGATCTATCAAAGGCATCAGCGTTGAGGATATGACGAACTATTCAGAATTTCGATCTGCCTTGACGTCCGGCGATCCTTCCTTAAATTACATATTTGATACGGCCGGACTGGTAAGAGTGACTGGTACATCAAGTGACGATACTTTGTACATACGGGATGGCGCCAATCTGGTTGATGCTGGCGCAGGCAACGATTCGCTGCAAGGATATGGGGGCAACATAGTTTATTATTACGGAAGAGGTTCCGGAAATGACGTAATTGAGAACTGGGATAACTTTACCAATGATGAAGGGCATTACACCATATGGCTCGGAGCAGATCTAACCAATGACTCTGTTGAATGCTACAGGGATACAAGCGATGGGACTTTGAGTCTTGTACTTAGGATTAAAGATACCGGAGAGACATTGACACTGCACGACTGGTTTCATGACGGCAATAATGTTCAAGAAGCCAAAATCAAGTTTGCTGATGGGACAATACAAGATGTGAGCGAGATATTGTTGCAGGGCATCCTGCAGATGGGAACAGATGGGGACGACGCTATATATGGTACCAATTTGAATGATACTTTGGATGGAGGTTCCGGTAACGACTATTTGTCCGGTGGCAGCGGTGATGATCTCCTCATAGGCGGTGACGGCAGCGACGAGATGTATGGTTGGGAAGGCAACGATACTTTAGATGGCGGTGCCGGTGATGATATCGTAATGTGCGGGTGTGACGGTGCGGATACATATATATTTGGCCAAGGCTGCGGATCGGACTCTATTGATAATGCCTATCTGAGCGATACAGACAGTCAGACAGGGGCATTGGACAAGGTGTTGTTCAAGGAAGGTCTTGTGCTTGATGATCTGGACTTTGTCAAGAGCGGTAATGACTTGCAGGTTTGGATCAAGGATACGTCCGATGTATTGACCATACAGTACTGGTTTTATGGAGGCAGATACAAGATAGACCAGTTCGTGTTCACAGATGGGACGACATGGACAGGTGCCGAAGTGGAAGCCATGGCAATGATCAGTGGCACAGATGGTGATGATGTGCTGAGCAGTGGCACATTAAACGATGTGATAAACGGAAAAGCTGGCAATGATACTCTATACGGGGGATCCGGCAACGACACGCTGGACGGTGGGTCTGGAAATGATTACCTTCAGGGAGATGAGGGTAGTGATACATATCGCTTCGGTGTTGGCGGCGGAGTTGAGACGATCAATAATGATGCTGGCGATTATGCGACAGCGACCGACACTGTAGAGTTCGGCGCCGGGATAACGGAGGCAAATCTTGAATTTGTTAAGTCTGGCAGCCATCTACGAATCAACATCACCGGGACGACGGATGCCTTGATCCTCCAGAATTGGTTCAGCGCGGATTGTTACAAGGTTGACCAGTTTGTATTTACCGACGGAAACATAGTGACATCAGCCTATGTTGATAGTTTGAATGTACCTGAGGCGATAAACACGATTTATGGTACGTCAAGCCGTGATATCCTCTATGGCACATCTGATAATGATATAATTTATGGAGAAGGTGGCGATGACTACCTGTCCGGTGGCAACGGGGATGATCTCCTTATAGGCGGTGACGGCAGCGATGAGATGTATGGTTGGGAAGGCAACGATACTTTAGATGGCGGTGCCGGTTATGAGATCGTAATGTGCGGGTGTGACGGTGCGGATACATATATATTTGGCCGAGGCTACGGATCGGACTCTATTGAGAATGCCTATCTGAGCGATACAGACAGTCAGACAGGGGCATTGGACAAGGTGTTGTTCAAGGAAGGTCTTGTGCTTGATGATCTGGACTTTGGCAAGAGCGGTAATGACTTGCAGGTTCGGATCAAGGGTACGTCCGATGTATTGACCATTCAGAACTGGTTTTATGGAGGCAGATACCGGATAGATCAATTCATGTTTTCAGATGGCAACATGTTGACTGCTTCGGATGTTGATAATGTAGGCTACAAGATTTACGGAACAATGAGTAATGACACACTGTACGGTAGTAACTTCAACAGCATCATAACCGGAGAATCTGGCGATGATACGCTTTATGGTGGAGGAAGTAACGATACTTTAGACGGCGGCGTAGGTGATGACTCGTTGATTGATGAAGCCGGCAGCGATACTTACATCTTCCGCAGAACGGACGGGATAGATACGATCAGCGATTACAGTACAAACACCGCCGATTCAGATACAGTGAAGATGACCGACGGCATCCAGACGACGGAGCCTGTAATTGTAAAGCAAGATAATGACCTTTATCTGTTCATCGATTCAAATAATTACACGAAAGTACTGAGTCAGTTCCAGAGCACAAATTACGGCGTCGAGCGTCTGGAGGTGACGGACGGCCATTACATCACCCGTCAGGACATCGAGAATATCGTGAACACGATGTCCTCCATCAACAACGATCCGGGTATGGATGTGATGGCGAAGTTCAACGCCATGCGCCAAGACCAGACGTACATCAGCACGCTCGCCCAGAGCTGGCACCAATCATAAATCTTCAGACTGTTTACTTCAAATGAGTGAGGGATTCTACGATCCCTCACTTTTGTTCTTAATAACAGGAGATAAAATAATCAGGGAGGTATACGCAGATATGGCAACAGATGATAAAAAACAAGGCAATCAGCAGCAACAGAATCCGCAACAGCAGACCGGCGGAGCGCGCCAGGCGCAGCGAAGGCAGATCCGTTTTGTCGAGGAGGGTGTCAAGACCCTCTATTCCGGTGTGTTCAATATCGGTTTCGGAAGCGACGAGGTGGTGTTTATCTTCGGCAATCCGTCCGTTGATCCGAACGTCGTACGCATAGAGTCGAAAGTAGCCGTTTCACTGAAGACCGCAAAGCGCATGGCAATAACCCTAAGCGATATGCTCCGCAGGTACGAAGCGCAGAACGGCGTGATCGATATATCGGCTCCCAAAGGTAAGGCTGATGCAACCGAGCAGGACCGTATCAAGACGGCAACAGGAGAGGAAGCAAAGAAGACGCATTGAAGATCAATATGATTGCCTTCTTGATCCGTGGCTTGCAGGTTGTGCTTTTTCTGGCAGTTGTCTTCTGCTCCGTTTCCCGGGCTGAGGAGCTTACGTATCGCGACGCGGTGCGGGACACGATAAGCCAGTCGGCGCGTGTCAGGGTCAAGATAGAGGACATCAACGTTTCGGATGCCGCTTACCGTCAGAACTTCGCCGGGCTGTATCCTGAGATAACTGTCAACAGCCGCATCGAGAAGTACGAGAACCTCGACAAAAGAAACGAGCAGGGAATAAACACGATTTCCGGAGAAGTCATCGGCGGCGGGGTCAGCGCCTGGAGGTCGAGCGCATATCTATGGGGGCAGTATTATCTGTCGCACTGGTACAAGAAAAGATTCGAGGCAAACTACTATGAGCGATTGAAGGATATGAGCGTCCATGACTGCGAAGCCGAAGTCAAGAAATTGATCAGGGAGGTCACGGATGTCTTCTGTTCCCTTTCAGAAGGAAGGATAAAGATCCGCTATGCATCAGAGATATTGAAGCGGCTGCGGGGAGTCCTTCACTTGAAGAAACAATCGTATAAAAACGGTCAGATTGCCTACGAAGAAGTCCTCCGGACAGAGGCCGATGCCGTAAGCCAGGAGAAAGACCTGGCGGCTCTGCGCAAGGAGTTCAAGGAGAACCTGGACAGGCTCCACAGTTACACGGGAAAGGCTTACCGTGATGACGTGGACGTGGAAAAGCTGGTCTCTTCCGGGAGTATGCAGATCAGCGATTTCCGTCAACTAATAGACCATACCCCGGAATACAAGGCCCGTATGAGGGAACTCGAAGCTCTCAAGTACAAGGAGAAAGCCGCCAACAACAACTTCTGGCCCGATATTTCCCTTTACGGACGTTATGATTATTACGGCAGCAATACCAACAATCTGAACGATGCATTGCACGATCTTCGGGAAACGGCTTTAACAGGAGGCATTCTGATCAGCCTGCCGATTTTCGACGGCGGTGTCCGTAAATGGGAAAGAAAGAAGAATATGTACGAAGTCCGGAAGCGGGAGGAAAGCGTCAAGGCCGTCATTGAAGAGAAAGGCAGGGACATCAAGACCCTGTATACGGGATATACCGAATTATCCCGGTCACTGAAGCATTATAAAAAGATTTCGGATCAATATGCAAAGATGCTGAACATATCTAAAAAGGCCCATGACCTGGGTGAAAGAAGCATGATCGATATCATAGAGATGGAGAAGGAAGCCCTGACGGTGGAGCGGGACCTGAAGGTGACGGAGCATTCCCTGGCGGCTTACGAGAAGCGCCTGGTTTTGGAGACAGACTACAGGAATTTCATCATGGAGTATTATGGAGACAGCGCTTGTAAGCATTGAAGTCGTGTCGAAGATCCATGCCGTCAACATCGATGTGCAGGCAGTCAAACGACGTTACTTCGTCAATGAAGAACTAAAGCCCGAGGAGGTTCTCAGGATACTCAGGGATCATGAGATGCGTTCCCGTCTCAAGAAACTGAAAAGCACGGACGAGCTGATCAAGTATCCTCTTCCTGCCATTGTGATCGGCCGGGACGGAACTTACCATGTCCTGGTGGGCGCCAAAGACGGCAAGCTGTTTGTATTTGACTGCAATGAGAAGAAAATAACCGAGATGACGATGGAATCCTTCAGCACGTTCTGGAGCGGTTCCATGATTGCCGTCTATCCGCGTTTTACCAAGACGGAGTTTTTCCTCAACGTAAAATGGCTCTTCAAGGAGTTCCTCAAGCACCGCCCAGCGTTTTCAGCGGTGGTCACGTCGTCGTTTTTCATCCAGTTGTTCGGACTGGTAACGCCGCTGTTTATCCAGGTGATCATCGACAAGGTCCTGGCGCACCACGCGCTGACAACACTGGAGGTGGTGGCGGGCGCCTTTATGATTGTGCTGCTTTTTGACACCATCATGAACCTGATGCGCAACTATCTGCTTTACCATACGGCCAACAAGATCGATGCCAGCCTGGGCGCCAAGGTTTACCGGCACCTGCTGTCCCTGCCGTTCCGGTATTTTGAAACCCGCAAGGTGGGAAACATCATCGCCCGGGTGCGGGAGCTGGAAAACCTGCGGCAGTTCATGACCAACATATCGCTGACGGTTCTTCTGGACACGCTTTTCTCCGTGCTGTTTGTCGTGATCATGGCTGTCTACAGCGTCTATCTGACCTTAATCGTGATGCTGTTCGTAACGGCCATCGGTTTGATTTCCTTCTTTGCCACGCCGATGATCAAGGCGCGGCTCGACGAGAAGTTTCAGAAGGGCGCCGCCGCCCAGTCGTTTCTGGTGGAGTCGATCACCGGCGTGCAGACGGTGAAGTCTCTGGCCATTGAAGGCAAGATGATCAAGGACTGGGAAAACAACCTCGGCGAATACATCATGTCGGCCTTCCGGCTGTCCAACGTCGGCAATGTGGCCGTTTCGACTTCGCAGATGCTGCAGAAGATGATGACGCTGGCTGTCATCTATTTCGGCGTGAGCCAGGTATTTGCGGGCAAGCTTAGCGTCGGCCAGCTCATCGCTTTTCAGATGTTCGCCTCGCAGTTGAGCGGCCCGATCCTCAGACTTGTGCACATGTGGCAGGATTTTCAGCAGGCGAAGTTGTCTCTCGACCGTATCGGGGACATCATCAATACTCCTCCGGAAGTGGTTGGCGGGGCGATTACCGTCAGTCATCTTAAGGGAGAGATAATGGCGAAGGATGTTACTTTTCGTTATGCGCCGGATGGCCCGCTCGTGCTTAACGGCGTGAGCTTTTCCATTAATCACGGCATGATGGTGGGCATCGTCGGGCGAAGTGGTTCCGGAAAGAGCACCATTGCCAAGCTTATCCAGCGGCTTTACCTGCCGTTGGAAGGGAGCATACTGATCGACGGTGTGGACATCAGGCACCTCGATCCCCTTTTTCTCAGGTACAGGACGGGTGTCGTGCTTCAGGAGTGCTTTCTCTTCAGCGGGACAATCAGGGATAATATAGCTATGGCAGCACCCGATGCAAGCATGGAGAGGGTTATCCAGGCGGCCCGCGTTGCGGGGGCGCATGACTTTATCTCCGATATGCCGATGGGCTATGACACCTATGTGGAAGAGCGAGGGTCTTCGCTTTCCGGCGGCCAGAAACAGCGGATTGCCATAGCCCGGGCGTTGATCACAAATCCGAACATCCTCATCTTCGATGAGGCCACAAGCGCCCTCGACTATGAATCGGAGCGGGTTATCCAGCAGAACCTGAATATGATCCGCAAAGGCCGGACGGTGATCTTTATCGCCCATCGTCTGTCCGTCATGCGGGACTGCGATCTGATTGTGGTGCTGGACAAGGGATCTGTGGTCGAGGCAGGCAATCACGCGTCCCTTATGGAACAGAATGGCCTGTACGCCTATTTGTGCAAACAGCAGGAGGAGAACCGCTTTGGAGGAGCAAACGCGAATTAGTTATGAATTTAAAGTGGATAAACAGAGTGTTTCCCCAAAAAAGAGATCATCATGATTTCAAGCCGATTCTCACGGAGATTGAGGAACGGCCTGCGAACCCGCTGGGAGTATATTTTCTGTGGACCATCATCTCCCTGATGCTTGTGGTCGTGCTGGGACTGTACTTTGTGAAGGTCGATGTCGTGGTGACGGCCAGGGGCAAGATCATACCTCTGGGTGACGTCAAGGTGGTTCAGCCCCTGGAGACGGGTGTCATTACTAAAATCCACGTTAAAGAAGGTGATTTTGTAAAAGAGGGAGCAATACTTTTGGAAATAGACCCTTCCGTGGATACCGCTGATCTGGAAGGGAAGGAACTCAACCTCCGGCATTCTAAATTGTCCATGAAAAGGATTAATTCTGTTCTCGCTGGAAAAGAATTTGATCCCAGGGGAACGGAACCGTCTCCGGAGACGATTAAAGCACAAAGAGCGCATTATCAGGCACAAAGGGACGCGTTAAGATCTTTGAAAGAAGAGCTTTCCGCATTGGATAAAATGTTGGTCGAGGCAAAAGAGGATGAAAGAAGACAGAAGGCGTTGGTGGAAATTGGTGCTGTTGCCGAAAATCGCTATCGTGACAAAGTGAAGGAAAGAATGAATCTGGAGAAGGAACGCAATTCAAAATTAGCCGGGATAGAGCAGCTTCGTGAAAAACTTCTTTCTGACTATTCGACGAATGTCCAGACAAGCAATACACTACAGGCGGAAGTCAGCAGCCTGAAATTCAAGCAAGGCAAGAGATTCATTGTTGCTCCCGTGGCAGGTTATGTTCATCTGCTGCCGGTGAAGACTGTGGGCGGTGTTGTTACAACAGCACAACCGGTAGTAGGCATCGTGCCGGAAGATACACCGCTGGAAGTCAGTGCCATTGTGATGAACAAAGATATCGGCTACGTAGAAAAAGGCCAGACGTGCATTATCAAGGTAGATACTTTTGATTTTCAGAAATATGGAACTATTGAAGGCAAAGTGGAGGTAGTCAATCCATACAGCATGGATGATAGTAATAAGGATAAAGAAAGAGAAAAAAATAAAAGTTCCGATCAGGAACAAGAATCCGGCGGTTATCCGATAAGGGTAAAAATGGGTTCGGAAGAGTTAAAAACTAAAAATGGAGACGTTTACAAAGTAAGGCCGGGAATGTCCGTGACCTCGGAGATCAACATCGGCAAGAGGCGGGTGATTGAATTCTTCCTGTTCCCGGTCATACGCTATATGGACGAAGGACTGAAGGTCAGATGACGAGAGTTAAATGGCAATCCACACAGTCCCGTAAAGGCACATAAACAAGATCGACATGAGTCCGGTAAAAAAAGCAATTATATTATTCTTCACATTATCTGTCATCTGCCTCTCAGCTATATGCCTTGCTGGAGCAGATGAGCTTTCAGTAACGAAATTTGCCCTTCCCATCAAATGCACCTTGGGAAAAACATGCTTTATCATGCACTACGTGGATTTAGGTAAGGGAGCCAATCCGGTGGATTTCGGATGCGGCAGACTGACCTATCAAGGTCATGACGGCATCGATTTTGGCATTGCAAATGTGAAGGTGATGAATGCGGGAGTCCCTGTCACTGCAGCGGCATCAGGGGTTGTAAAGAGGATCCGCGATGGTGTGGATGATCACCTTGTCACTAATGAATATGACAAGAGGGTTATTAAAAATATCGCGTGTGGCAATGGACTTGTGATCGACCATGGAAGCGGCTGGCAGACTCAGTACTGCCATCTGCGCAAGGGAAGCATTGTTGTCAAACCGAATCAGAGGGTTGACAAGGGTGATGTCCTGGGCATGGTAGGCTCGTCCGGGCTGGCATCGTTCCCCCATGTCCATTTTACGGTTCGTTACCAGGGCAAGATAGTTGATCCCTTTGTCGGAGTTAATGATAAACCGGGATGCAAAGTTGAACGTCATCCTCTTTGGGAACAATCAATAGAGTATGTCCGGACGGGGATAATCGACAGTGGCTTTGCGCAGAAGAGACCAAGGCAAACGGAGTTGTGGGAAGGACAACATACAAATACCAGAGCAAAGTTAAAGAGCTTATCGGCACTGATCTTCTGGGTTCATGTCTACGGGGTTTTAAAGGGTGACCGCGAGCATTTTCGGCTGATATCGCCGAATGGGCAGGTTGTAATCGACAATAAAAAAGATATTGTACGCGATTATCGTAGTTGGATTGGGTATGCCGGGAAAGGCAATAAACCTGACAGTCAACTTTCAAGGGGCGTCTGGAAAGGTGAATATCGGCTTTACAGAGGGGGAATGGTCATGGTTAACGCCATGCAGGAATTTATCATTGAGTAGCTGCTGAAAGCGACAACGATCCTGATATGAAAATACTGTTTATCCACCAGAATTGTCCGGGGCAATACAAGCATCTCGCCCGTATCATTGCTGCTGATCCGAGAAACCAGGTCCTTTTTATAACCAAACCGGGAAAGCCGGACATTCCGGGGGTGCATAAAATAGAGTATGTTACCAAGCGCAATCCCTCTCCTCAAACCCACCGCTATGTCCGTGTTTTTGAAGACGGGGTGCTTCACGGGCAGGCTGTGGCAAGGGTGGCGTTAAAACTCAGGGCAGAGGGCTTCACTCCTGATATCATATGTGCACATGTGGGGTGGGGAGAAGCTCTTTATGTCAAAGATATTTGGCCCCAAAGCCCCTTGTTGGGCTATTTTGAGTATTACTATCACGCTTTAAATTCGGATGTTCATTTTGACACCAATGGCAAAGTAGATATAGATACTGTATGCCGTGTCCGAACCAAAAACGCACTGCACCTTCTCAGTCTTGAGGAGGTCGATTGGGGGGTAAGCCCTACAAAGTGGCAGTGGCGGCAGTTTCCAGGTCAGTTTAGAGACAAGATATCAGTGATCCATGACGGCATCGACACCGATGCTGCCATTCCCGATCCAGAAGCCAAACTGGCACTGGATAATGGCGTTGTGCTGCATGCAGGCGATGAAATTGTGACATATGTTGCGCGCAATTTGGAGCCGTACAGGGGTTTCCCTTATTTTATGCGTACAGTAGAAATAATACAAAAACGGCGTCCTGAATGCCAAATCGTTGTTGTGGGTGGTGATGGTATCAGTTATGGTTCCGCACCCAAGGGAGGCGGGACATGGCGTGAACACATGCTGCGGGAAGTTGACATTGATCCTTCACGCATTCATTTTTTAGGACAGGTTCCCTACAATCGTTTCTTGCGGGTATTGCAAGTTTCGGTGGCACATGTATATCTCACCTATCCATTTGTCCTTTCCTGGTCGATGCTTGAAGCAATGTCGGCGGGATGCGTGGTGATCGGGTCCGATACGCCTCCAGTCTCTGAAGTTATAGAGCATTGTCGCAACGGATTTTTGGTTGATTTTTTTCAGCCCAATGATTTTGCCGATCATGTCGACAAGGTTCTTGAACATACGGATCGTATGCAGGATATTCGCCGCAATGCACGGCGGAAGATAGTGGAAGGATATTCACTGACAAATTGTCTCTCAAAGCATTTGAAATTGATTTCCGACATCGCCAGGAATGAATTTCCTTACAAAGCGTGCGTTGAGGAGACAGGTAAAAAGAGTGTGCACCCTTACACGCGAAGAAGAAAAAAACACAGATGAAGTACGGCGGCAGTTGTAAGCCTCTGAAGTGTGAGCAATCAGTGGAGTCAGCAACAACAGATGCATGCTACTTCTGAGGAATACGGTTGGAAAGCTTGCATGCCAGAGGTCGTATCACTTTTGTGGATTACAGGAAGACAAAAATACACGTGATCTTCAGAAAAACGGCATGTGACAACCATAGCTTTCTTCCCGTATTCATTGTCCCGGCAAGCTCTGTTCTTTTCAACCTATGGCTGATATTCCAACCTCGTTTTGCAAATAAGACTTTTTTCTAGGTATATTGACTTCGAGAAAAATACTTGACTTTTCGTATGTAATCTATAAAATATAATCAAGCCGTAAGGCTGGTGGCCCTTTACCTAAGGTTTAGGACCGTGGCAGCACCTCAGTCGCCATTAAGACTGGGGTTTTTTATTTCCTGCAAACTGCTTTCTTTGCGTATTTTTTGAAGATAATTTTCATCTGCTGGAAACGCCGTTATGAATTTATAAGCCTTTTTATCATCCATTTCTTCTAATACAACCACGTATTTTTCCTCTACAACAATTAATACTCTGCGCTTCTTAAGTCTTCCTCTACTATCACGACGTAATTGAGATCTGCGTTCAATATGGCCTTTTGAGGCCATTAATACTTCTTTGATCCACAGGACACGCCGAGCACGTTTTTGCGATAATGTTACGCTATGATCCCCCATGCCAAAGCGATAGTCTGTGCTTTCAGAAAAGGCATGATTGAAAGAATGAGGATGAAAATATACTCGATTACCCATCCAATCATAAATTTCAAGCTCCATGCCGGCTTTGTTTTTAACATAGTTTTCAATGTATACTTGCTTATAGGCCTTAAATAACCTCGCGCTTGTGTCCGCTTTTAGTCGCAGCATTGGCCAGAGGTGATCCATCTTGTTAACGTCCTGTGAAATGGAAGATATTGAATTTCTGCTCACTCAATTTGGTCGTTGTATTCAGTGTGGCCAAACCTACAGCTCTTGCTATATCGTTGCAAAATTCTTCTTTTATCTCGCTTCCATGGCATTGGTTCCAAGTATATCCCACCGCGCCGGCAAATAGATCTGTTAATTGTATCAAGGATATTTGACCTGAGTTAACAGGCTCAAGGCACTCAATCTTAGCTTTACCGGTCAGGCGCCTTCTTAAAATATCACGTAAATCCAGAAAGCGACGCTGGATGCGGTTTTGTTGCCAATCAAGATAAATGTGATATGCGCATCCTGGCTTTAGCCAGTGGACAAGCATTTGATAATAGAGTTTATAAAACCCTAGCTCATTGTCGCTTTTGTTGTATTGTTCATGATCTAATATCTTCCTATCAACGACAAGGCATCTATATGAAAGAGCGTCTTCGTTTTTGAAGAAGTTAAGAAGTTCCCAGTAGAATTCTTGGCGGCTTTTTGAAATGGTTTTCCAGCCAAACTCACGCCACACATTATGTTTTTTTCTGATTTGATTGATTTTGTGCGCCAATGATTCTTTTTCTGGACGAGGACAAGATAAAGCTCCTATTACCATGAAGGGGTCTGTAGGGTTAGATGTGTGACGGCTTTCGTCACAATATATATTGAAATGAATAGAAGGGGTCACTTTTTACTGTCTCCTTTCTTATCATTCTCTATTCGTCTTTTTTGTGGTTCATTGAAAAATAGCAATTGATATACTCATACCATTATCTTTTTTTATTTCTTCCCTTATCACAAATCACGTCTTAATGTGTCAAGGTACTTATGTCTCATATATTTATCTGCCATCCAGGACAACATTAAGTTCCTCATCGGTTATCCTGGAATACTGCATTGAGTAGGCGGCGTTTTTGTGTCCCAACTGGCGCTGGACGGCGGCGATGTTGCCCGTCTTCTCAATGATGAATCTTCCCATCCCGTGCCTGGCGCTGTGAGGGGTCTTGTCCTTTACATTGGCCATGCGGCATACTTCGTTCCAGACTTGGTTAATCACTTTAACCGTCAGTCTCCCGTTTCCATGATGATTTGTAAAGGAAGTGAGAAAAAGTGCCGGTGATCCCCACTTGTCGTCATCCAGCTTTCTTTCCCGTGTGATGTAATCCTGGATGGCCTCTTGCCCTTCCCGGCTTATCTGGTAGGAGTGGTGCATCCCGCCCTTTTCTTTGACGACAATCTTTCTTTTCTCAGAGTCGACATTATCAATATTTATATTGGTCACTGCCTGGCGTCTCATGCCTGTTTCCACCAGGGTATAGATGATGGCCCGGTTACGATAGGGGCGATATCCCTTCCGAACCGGTCGGTCCTCCTGGCCGGCATATCTCCGCCTGGATTTGCTTAATCCCCCTACCTTGAGAAGGATGTCCGCAGCATCGAGCAGCCGTCTCCGTTCACCAGGTGTGATCGCCCTTTCAATCTCCAGGGCATTTGTAACCGGGATCGACTTTATTTTTTGCATCGGATTTCCCAGAGGGAAAGGACGCAGGCCGTGTATCCACTTGGCGAACGTCTTCAGGTGGGCAATCATCCTGTTTATAGTGCGATCTCTATACGAGCGTTTGCCGTCTGGGCGGTACATCCCCTGCAGATGTTCCTTGAATGCTTCTGACAGCCTTGGTGTCCAGCGTGGACGCGTATCGGTCTTTTCTGTCAGATTCATGAAATCAAGAAAGTTTCCGATGTCCCGGCGCTGTTCTTTCCGGGACCTTTCCGTTGTCGTCACGGCATGGTCGAAGTACCATTCGGCCCATTCTGTGAGCCCATCCGGAGTATCATTTTTAATGGTAACGAGGTCAAAATTCTTAGGGGTAGCGATTTGGTCACTCTCTTCCCTGGTCTTTCCCATAAAACACCCCTCCAGGATATTTAATTCACTGCCCCTAAGATACCATTTGTGGTGTGATTGTGCAAGCAGAATTAAACCTTGGACTGTTGAAGACAAATTTATTTGTAGTCAATAAAGTCATATTATTTATTAGTCATTAAAATGAACACCCATTAATATGGTAGATTTATATTAGAAATCATGATATTGCACACCCACTGAAGAGTTCAATTTGTAATATATTTGTGATGCGTTTGAAATATGCACGTATAAACAGTGATGACCTGAAATGTTCATGACTCTTCAAGACATCAAATCCCACCTATGGAACTGCGCAGAGATCCTTCGTGGCAGTGCGGTTGACCGCACCGACTGGAAAGCCTATATCCTGCCACTGCTGTTTTTCAAAAGAATTTGCGATGTTTGGGACGAGGAGACAGCCGGAGCTGTCGAGTTATTCGGTGACGCTGATCCTGTCGATTTTCCCGAAGTTCATCGGTTTACAGTTCCCACTGATTGTCATTGGCGTGATATTCGCGGGATCCCTGCAAATATTGGGGCGGCACTGTCTCGTGCCATGCGTGAAATAGAGCGCGCAAATCCCGACACGTTATACCGCGTTTTCGGAGCAGCGGACTGGGGCAATCGAGAGATGTTGACTGATACTATCCTGAAGGATCTCATAGAAGGACTTTCGGAAGTTTCACTCGGCAACGCAGCCGTTAATTCCGACATCCTGGGCGATGCATACGAGTACCTCATCGGCAAGTTCGCTGACATAACTAAACGGAAGAAGGCTGGCGAATTCTACACGCCGCGCAGCGTTGTGCGCATGATGGTAAACATATTGGCCCCTAAGGCGGGCGAAAGTATTTACGACCCTGCCTGTGGTACCGGCGGCATGCTGCTGGGAGCCATCGAACACGTCAGGAAAGCGGGAGGTGATCCGCGTACCTTCTTCGGCAAAATTCACGGCCAGGAGAAAAACCTCACAACCGCCTCCATCGCCCGCATGAACCTGGTGCTACACGGCATCGAGGATTTTCAGATTGTGCGTGAAGATACCCTCCGCAACCCGGCCTTTACGGATTCCAGCACCGGTGGCCTGTCTACCTTCGACTGTGTCATCGCCAATCCGCCTTTCTCGCTCAAAGAATGGGGAAGGGAAATTTGGGAATTCGACCCGTGGGGACGTGCCGTCTTCGGCTTGCCGCCTGACAGTTATGGTGATTATGCGTGGGTCCAACACATGGTGGCGTCCATGGCGCAACCAACCGGCCGTATGGCCGTGGTTCTTCCTCAAGGCGCCCTCTTCCGGAAAGGCGCCGAGGGTGAAATCAGGCGTAAATTGCTGGAACAAGACCTTATTGAGGCCGTTATAGGTCTTGCGCCGAACATCTTTTATGGGACCGGACTTGCACCTGCCGTTGTGGTATTGCGCCGTGTCAAACCGCCCGCGCACAAAAGTAAAGTACTGGTGATTGACGCCTCACGCCTGTTCCGCAAAGGCCGCGCACAGAACTACCTGGACCCGGAACACGCCCGGCAGATAGTTGCCTGGGTCCATGAATATGCGGATGTTGAAGATCGGGTAAAAGTCGTCAGCATGCCTGATATCAAGAAAGAAGACTGGACTCTCAATATATCGCGCTACGTATTGCCCCCGCTCGGAGAAGACATTCCCCCGCTGGCAGAGGCAGTCGCCTCGTTCAAGGAAGCACTAGCCGAAGCCCGAACAGCGGAGGACCGACTGCGAGAAATCTTAATCGATGGCGGATGGCTGAAATGAGCAGAGCGCCTGAACATCTGACACAACAGGAACTCGAATCCTACCTCTGGGGTGCGGCCAATTTGCTGCGCGGACTGGTGGATGCCGGGGATTACAAACAGTATATTTTCCCGCTCCTTTTCTTCAAACGTCTTTCGGATGTCTGGGATGAAGAATACAAAAATGCGCTTGAAGAAACAAAAGACAAACAATATGCCCGTGCGACCGCAGATGACCGGTTCACCATCCCGGACGGTGCCCACTGGTCGGATGTGCGAGCTGTATCTCGCGATGTGGGACGGGCGCTGCTCAACGCCTTTCGGGCTATCGAAGCGGCCAACCCCAAACGTCTGACGGGCATCTTCGGTAACGCCTCCTGGACCGACAAGGCACAGTTGCCGGATGAAACTCTCAAAAACCTGATCGAACATTTCTCTCAGCAATCGCTTAGCCTGGAGGCGGTGCCAGAGGATGAACTGGGCAACGGCTACGAATACCTCATCAAGCAATTCGCCGATGACAGCGGTCATACCGCGCAGGAGTTTTATACCAACAGGACGCTCGTTCACCTGATGACGCAGATGCTCGAACCGAAAGCAGGAGAGACCATCTATGACCCGACCGCCGGCTCGGGCGGCATGCTTATTTCCTGCCTCGCGGAAGTAAAGCGCCAAGGGGGCGATATCCGCACCCTTGGCCTGTACGGACAGGAGCTGATCCACATAACCGCCGCTATCGCCCGGATGAACCTTTTCCTACATGGAGTCGAAGATTTTCAGATCATCACTGGCAACACACTGAGCAATCCTGCCTTCATCGAACGTGATCGAATGCGCACATTTGACGTGGCGCTGGCCAATCCGCCTTACTCGATAAAAAAGTGGAGCCGCGAGGTGTGGTCAAGCGATCCCTGGGGCAGAAATTTCCTGGGCACGCCGCCGCAGGGACGGGCCGATTATGCCTTCTTCCAGCACATCCTGAAAAGCCTTGACCCCAAGACCGGCCGGTGTGCGATTCTCTTCCCGCATGGCGTGCTGTTCCGCAATGAAGAGGCCGACATGAGGCGCAGGCTGATCGAGCTGGACCTCCTTGAATGTGTCCTCGGACTGGGACCGAATCTCTTTTACAATTCGCCCATGGAAGCCTGTGTCGTAATCTGCCGGACATGTAAGTCGCCCGCACGCCAAGGCAAAGTATTGTTCATCGATGCCGTTCATGAAGTGGCGCGGGAACGGGCGCTAAGCTTCCTCAAGGCGGAACATCAGTCACGTATTCTTGCGGCTTACAAAGCCTTTGCCGATGATCCCGGATTCGCACAGGTGGCGACTATAGAAGAAATCCTGGTGAGGGCCGGCAATCTCTCAATACCGCGCTATGTCCGGCCGGCCGGGAATAACAACGAGAATGGCGGCGGGGAAGAGCAGGATTTGAAGAAAATGTGGGCCACTCTTGAAGTGAGTGGGCGTGAGTTTTGGGAACAGATGGACGCGCTGGTGGACATGCTCGACGGCGTTCTGGCCGGGGAGGCTGAAGATGCCTGAGAAGCTGAAAAAAGGATGGACACGCGTGGCCTTCGGAGATGTCGTGCAACTGTGCCGAGAACGGTCCAGCAATCCCATAAAGGATGGTTTTGATCTATATATCGGACTTGAACATCTCGATCCCGGTGAGCTGAAGATTCGGCGCTGGGGCAATGTTGCAGACGGGACAACTTTTACTAACGTATTCCGTGCTGGGCAGGTGCTCTTCGGTAAGCGGCGCGCTTATCAGCGCAAGGTCGGCGTGGCGGACTTCGACGGTGTGTGTTCCGGGGACATCTATGTGTTCCAGCCAAAAGATGAAAAACTCCTGCCCGAATTGCTGCCGTTCATCTGTCAGACGGATACTTTCTTTGAGCACGCAGTAGGTACTTCGGCAGGATCGCTATCACCACGCACCAACTGGCAGAGTCTTGCCAGCTATAAGTTCTCCCTGCCGCCGCTGGAGGAACAGCAGAGGATTGCGGAGGTGTTGAGGGCTATGGAGGTACAGCAAGAGGCATTGTCGCGGTCCTTTCAGGCTGCTGTCACATTGGAAAAAACAATCTTCGCTCATGCTTTACGTGGGTCACTACACGACCATCGAGGTTCCTTACGGCAATCTGTCTTCGGTATGGTTCCTGTCGAATGGGATGTTGTGCCAATTAGTTCTATTGCTAAAGTCGCATATGGTATTTCGGAAGCAGTAGCATCGAACAAAGATCCATCTATTGGTTGGCCCATCCTTACTGGTGCTAACATCACTCTGGCTGGGACTCTGGACCTGTCAAAGATTGTCTATATCAAGGAGCCGAAAAAAGAAGATTTTATTCTTAAGCCAGGAGACCTACTTCTTAACTGGCGCTCGGGCAGTGAAGAGCATGTGGGGAAAACGGCGATATTCGATCTAAATGCGAGCTACACATACGCGAGTTTTATTTTACGTATCAGGACAGATGATAAGACAAACCGGATGTTTCTCTGGCGACTCCTGAATCACATGCGTGAGTTCCGGCTCTTTGGTACTTCTACGTCACAGCAAATCAATTTCAAGATGAACGCTGCCATGTTTCGCGAAGTCGAAGTGATCGTGCCACCGAGGGAAATACAGGACAGAATCGTTACCCACCTGAGATGGCTATGGAAGGCTCAGGCAGCGATAAGAAAGAGAAAGGATAAAACTAAATCTCTGAGCAACAAAATGGTAGTGTAAGATTTTTTGTGTAAATTCATAAAAGCCTATAAGAGGTAG
>CAZLFA010000072.1:0-19333 GCA_964558665.1 uncultured Syntrophaceae bacterium | reverse complement strand
CATTGCGGACTACTCAACCCTAGGACTTCAACTTAAAGACGAAAGATGGAAAATTATTCAGACAAAAGAGCAGATAAAAACAAGGATCAGAGAACTTAAGAAAAAGCAGTCAGAGGAGCAGGATAAGAGTATCAAAGACAAGACAGGCAGTTTGCGGAAAAAGATCAGTCGCTTGAAAAAACTGACCAGACGGATGGCGCAAGGCGGTTAATAAAAAACTTCAGACCCGTTTCTGCCTGCTGGTTTTGCGGAAAGAGACATTGACATTTAAACGAACGTTATTAATTTTATTGCAGATGAACATATGTAATGAGTGCGGACGTGAAATCCGCAATGCATCCGGAAATTCCGGATGCTGAAACTTTCGGTTTCCGGAAGTAAACTATCTAAGGATTGTAAGGGAGGAAGTTTATGGGCAGTGAAGAATCTGTGGTGCATGTTACAGACAATAATTTTGAGCAGGAGGTGTTGAAAGCTGACAAACCCTCTCTGGTCGACTTCTGGGCTCCCTGGTGCGGTCCATGCAAAGCGATTGGGCCTATACTGGAAGAACTGGCAGGGGAGTATAAAGAAAAAGTCAACATTGTGAAGGTAAATGTTGACGATAATCCTAAAACGGCATCTGCGTATGGAGTGCGAAGCATTCCAACATTATTACTGATTAAGGATGGCAAGACCGTTGATACGTTAATCGGGCTTGTCCCTAAGGAGAGGCTGGAAGCTTTTATCAAAAAAGGCTTGTAGAAAAATAATCTGTATCCGGATATCAAGGAAAGAGCCTTGTCTCTTTTATCGGCAAGGCTCTTTCTTTTTTTACCTATGGTGTTTCCTTCTTGCTGTTTCCCTGAAGCTCGTCCATCATTTCTCTTATGAGATTTTTGGTCTGCTCTGCCTGAGCATTCAACTCTTCCGCCGCGCTGGCCGACTCTTCCGCACTGGCGGCCGTCTGCTGAGTCACTTTGTCCATATCGGCAACGGCCTGATTTATCTGGATGATGCCCTGGGCCTGTTCCTTGGAAGCCTCGCTGATCTCATTTATGAGACTGAAGGTTTTCTTTCCCATTTCTCCCATATTGTAAAATACCTTGAGTGCATCGTCCACTAGTTGAACGCCTTCATCGATGCTCTTCCTGGTTTCTTCTATGATAACGTCTGTATCCTTTGCCGCCTGTGCGGAACGGAGGGCGAGATTCCTGACTTCCTCAGCAACCACCGCAAATCCTGCACCGGCTTCTCCTGCGCGAGCCGCTTCAACAGCGGCATTCAATGCCAGCAGATTGATCTGAAAAGCTATCTCATCGCTTTTTCTTGTGACGGTAGCTATTTTTTCACTGATTTCTCCGATGTGCTTTATGCGGTCATTGGCAGTCTTCAGTGATTTGTGCAGAGCCTTCTGTAATTGAAATGTCTGATCTCCGCTCTTCAGCATTTCCTGGGTATTGTCCGTATTACGGTTTGTCATGGAGGAGAGTTCTTCCAGCGATGCTGATGTTTCTTCTATGGACGATGCCTGGTGGGATGCTCCCTCCGCAAGGGATTGGCTGGCTGATGCTACTTCAGTGGAAGCCGACGATACCTGATTTGCCGCCTCTTCGAGCTGACCGATAGAGGCAATCAAAGGCCTGACAAGAAACTTTGTCAAAAAGAATGCAACGGCTGTCATCAAAGCACCGATTATCAGAGTAGCCAGTATGCTCAATGCGAACAGATTTGTTTTTACCTTGGATAGCAGTTCCCTATCTTTGCCTATAAAGAGCATGCCGATAACCTTGCCTTCCGCATTTTTCAGCGGCCAGTAGGATGTATTGTATTCTTTGCCGATAATTTTATTGACATCGAAAAATTTTTCACCCTTTTTCAGAACTGTTTCGATCACGCGGGGATTGTCCATTTTTGTACCCACAGCTCTTTTGCCATCTCTGATGATGGTTGTTGCAGCCCTTGTGTCACCCTGGAAAATCGTAAATTCCACTCCATATCGTTTTTTTATCTCATCAACGAAGGTATCAGACGTAAGGTCGATACCTGTGGTCACTGAACCAACGATGCGTTCACCTTTTTTAACAGGATGGCCGGAACGCAGAGAGAATTTCACAACAGTGCCTTCTTCTATATCCATGGATGATTGACCCGCCAGGGCTTTTTTAACATTGTTCTGATTTGATACGCTGTCGCCAACTTTGTCTGAATGTCCTCTGCCAATTACGATGCCTGAAACATCGGCAACGGTAACAAGTGAAACCTGGAGGTTTTTGATTCCGTCTTTGGCATGTTTCTGCACTGCGGCATTATCCTTGCCATCGATAGCTGCTGCAATGCCGGATTCACCTGCCAGTGCTGCCGCCGCCTTTTGCGTTCGTATCTTGGCATCTTCTATATACGCCTGTACGGAATCCGACATTTTCGCAATATCTTCACGCGACTGGTCATCCATTCCTCTTGATACTACGTAATTGGATATAACAAAGATGGAAACTGCGACAAAAAAGATGGAAACTGCAATCAATCCGATAATCTTTCCTGAAAATGACAACCTCATGATATCCCTCCTTGCGACAAGAAACTCACTATGGTTATAAAAAATGACATGTTTTTTATGTGGAGCCGATAGTTTAACACATTGAATATACTCGATAAAAAACAATCCCCCCCGCCTTTTTAGAAGTGGCAGGAGTTTAATCCAAACTTTATTATAAATCAAGAATCTTGTGATTAAATATTTCCAGATGGAAAACTGCGCAGAATATATATGGGTATGAACGGACAAGAAAAAAGAGCCCGGCATTACGATGCCGAGCCCGCTTATTGCTGGAGGCGGCAACCGGATTCGAACCGGTGAATAACGGTTTTGCAGACCGCTGCCTTAGCCACTTGGCTATGCCGCCGCTGTTGACTGGAGCGGGCGAACGGATTTGAACCGTCGACGTCTACCTTGGCAAGGTAGCACTCTACCACTGAGTTACGCCCGCTCAGTCTTCAAACAGGGGCGCTGAATATAACAAATGCAGCTTGTTTGTCAATAGAAAAGTAGCTCTGGTTTGAGTTGCCTTTTTCAATGAGGGACGGCTCTGGGAATGACTGAGAGAGGTTGCCATGCATGAAACAAATAAGTCTTGACAGTGCAGTTAAATAATGATAGCCGCACAAGTGCTTGTCAGCATGCCCTTTTCAATAGGCATCAGTTTCATTTCATAAATCATATAAACAATTTGAGGTGCATCACGTGTTAAGTGATAACGAAAAAATCGGTGCTGTGATGGTTGTCGGATCGGGTATCGCCGGCATTCAGGCGTCCCTGGATCTGGCTAATTCGGGAATGAAGGTTTACCTGGTGGAAAAAGGGATCAGTATCGGCGGGGTTATGGCCCAGCTCGACAAGACCTTTCCCACGAACGACTGTTCAGCCTGCATCCTTTCCCCCAAACTGGTTGAAGTCGGGAGACATCCTAACGTTGAAATCCTGACACGCCGAACCGTTGAGGCCGTGGAGGGAGAAGCGGGACATTTCAAGGTCAAGCTGACAAAGGCGCCGCGCTTTATTGATCTGAGCAAGTGTACCGGCTGCGGTGATTGCGCCAATGCCTGTCCCGTGACTGTTCCCTCGGGATTCAACGAGGGGCTGAGTGATAGAAAGGCCATCTACAGACACTTCCCCCAGGCCATTCCAAGCGGTTTTGCTATTGACAAGATCGGTACCGCCCCCTGTAAATCAAACTGCCCGACACACATCAGCGTGCAGGGTTATGTCGCCCTCATTGCCGCCGGGCAATATAAAGAAGCTCTGAGACTTATCAAGAAAGACAATCCGTTTCCCATTGTCTGCGGACGCGTCTGCAACCATCCCTGCGAAACAGCCTGTATGCGGGGCAAGGTGGATGAGCCCATTGATATCATGCATCTCAAGCGCTTTGTAGCCGATCTCGATTTAAAGGACGAGACTAGATATATCCCCGAGGTGAAGGAGAAGAAAAACAAGAAGGTGGCAATGGTGGGAGCAGGGCCGGCCAGTTTGACGGCTGCCTACTATCTCGCCGCTGAAGGCTACGATGTGGAGGTATTTGAGTCGCTGCCGGTGGCTGGCGGATGGCTTGCTGTCGGTATCCCCGAGTATCGTCTTCCCAAAGACGTGCTGAAAGCGGAGATCAAGGTCATCGAGGATCTGGGAGTCAAGATCCACCTCAATACGAAGATCGGAAAAGATGTCCCGTTTGATAAATTGCAGAAAGATTTTGATGCGGTGTTTATCGGTTGCGGAGCGGCTCTGAGCAGCAAGCTCGATATCCCCGGTGAAGACATGGAGGGAGTCATCCACGGTGTTGATTATCTGAAGCGTGTTAACCTGGGAGAAAAGGTTTTCCTGGGAGACCGTGTCGCCGTAATCGGCGGCGGGAATGTCGCCATGGATGCAGTGCGCACGGCAATCCGCACAGGTTCGAAGGATGTCTTTATTCTTTACCGCAGATCCCGCGCTGAAATGCCGGCATCCCCTGAAGAGATAGAAGAAGCTCTTGAAGAAGGAATTAAAATGGAATTCCTGGTCGCCCCTGTCCGCATCGTCGGCAAGGACGGCAAGGTTACAGGTATAGAGTGCCAGAGAATGGAGTTGGGCGAACCGGATGCCAGCGGACGCCGCCGTCCCATCCCTGTCAAGGGTTCGGAATTTATCGTCGAGGCAGACTCAATTGTCCCAGCTATTGGCCAGGCCGCTGAGCTCTCGTTTGTTTCCAAGGAAAGCGGCATTTCCATCAACAAGTGGAATAACTTTGATGTAGACCCCGTTACGTTTGCCAGCAATGTCGCCGGCGTGTTCGCCGGCGGTGATGTTGTGACCGGTCCCGCCACCGTCGTCAAGGCTGTCTATGCAGGGAAGGAAGCGGCAGTATCCATTGACCGCTATCTGCGCGGAGAAGACATCAAGGCAGGGCGTGAAAAAGACTGGAAGAAGGATGTGGCTGACAAGGCTGATTTGAGCGCCATTGAGAAGTCACCGCGGGTTAAGTATCCTCACATGAAACCGGAAGAAAGAAGAACCGGTTTCAAAGAGGTTGGTATAGGATTCAGCGAAGAAGAGGCGGTACGAGAAGCCAAACGCTGTCTGTCATGCGGTATCTGTTCGGAGTGTTATCGTTGTGTGGATGTATGTATTGCCAAGGCGGTGAATCATGACGATACCTTTACGGAAGAAACCATCGAGGTCGGCGCCGTTATCGCGTCCCCCGGTTTTGAGATATTTGATGCCCATGTCCGTGGTGAGTACGGGTTTGGCGTGTATCAAAATGTTGTGACCAGCATCCAGTTCGAAAGAATCCTGTCTGCGTCAGGACCTTACTTTGGCCACGTGCAGAGAATTTCGGACGGCAAGGAACCGAAGAAGCTCGCCTTTATCCAGTGTGTCGGTTCGCGCGACACTTCCTGTGACAACAGTTGGTGCTCGTCAGTATGCTGTATGTACGCCACCAAGGAGGCCATCATCGGCAAGGAACATGCCAAGGAACTGGAGCCGACTATATTCTTCATGGATATCAGAGCCCACGGTAAAGATTTTGACCGGTTTGTAAATCGCGCGAAAAATGAATACGGTATTCGCTATATCCGCTCCATGCCGTCAAGCATCAAGGAACTGCAGCAGTCGAAGAATCTGCTCATTAAATATGTAAACGAAGACGGATCCTTAACTGAAGAAGAGTTCGATATGGTTGTTCTCTCCGTCGGTCTTACTCCGCCTAAAGAGGCTTTAGCACTTACCAAGGCATTAGGAATAGAACTCGAAGAACATGGTTTCTGCAAGACGTCGCTTGAGAATCCCGTACAGACTTCTCGTGACGGTGTCTTTGTATGCGGTGCCTTTGGCGGACCTAAGGACATTCCGGAAACAGTTATGGAAGCCAGTTCGGCGGCTGCCTGCGCCGAGGGATTGCTGGCGGCCAAACGCAACACGATGATCACAGAGGTTGAGGTTCCCCTGGAAAATGACATCAGAGGTATCGGACCGAGAACAGGCGTGTTTGTCTGCCATTGCGGCATCAATATCGGCGGCGTGGTGGATGTCCCGGCCGTTACTGAGTTTGCCAAAACCCTTCCCAACGTAGTCTTTACAATGGACAACCTCTTTACCTGCTCTCAGGATACTGCTGTCAAGATGGGAGAGGTAATCAAGGAGCAGAACCTGACACGTGTTGTTGTGGCGTCTTGTTCGCCGCGCACTCACGAAGGACTCTTCCAGGAGAATTGTGAAAAGGCCGGTCTGAACCGTTACCTCTTTGAGATGGCCAATATCCGCGACCAGAACTCATGGGTGCACATGCACGAACCGGAAGCAGCTACAGAAAAAGCAAAGGATCTCGTGCGCATGGCGGTAGCCAAGGCAGAATATTTGAAACCACTGAAACCGGGACAGTTAAGTGTGAATCATGCCGCCTTGATCATCGGCGGCGGTTTGGCTGGAATTACTGCTGCCCTGTCTCTGGCGGACCAGGGATTTGAATCCTATATTGTGGAAAAAGAACCGGCCCTCGGCGGCAATTACGCAAAGCTCTATTACACTCTCGAAGGCATGGATACAAGAAAACATCTGGCCGGGTTGATTGAAAAGTTAAAGAAGAACGAGAGAATCCACGTCTTCACGGGAGCGAATATTGAAAAGATAGAAGGGTTTATCGGCAACTATAAGACGACTGTCAAAACAAAGGACAGTGAAAACCAGTTTGAGCACGGTGTGGTTATTGTAGCGGCCGGTGCATATGAGTTGGAAACCAAGGAGTATCTCTACGGCCAGTCCGACAGAGTGGTATCGCAGCGTGAACTGGAAAAGATGATTGCTGAAAAGGATGCCAAGGTGGAGGGTGCGGGCAGTGTCGTCATGATCCAGTGCGTTGGTTCCAGAAATGACGAAAGGCCTTACTGCAGCCGCTACTGCTGTTCCGAGGCCATTAAGAACGCCCTTAAGCTCAAGGAAGCCGATCCGAACAAGGACATCACCGTCATCTATCGCGATATACGCACATATGGTCTGAAGGAAGACTATTATAAGAAAGCACGTGAACTTAACGTGAAATTTATCCGTTATGATGAAAACCGTAAACCCGAAGTGAGCACGGACGGAACCAAGTTGACTGTAAAAATATTCGATCCGATCCTCAATGAATCGGTTGAATTGAAAACCGCTCTGCTCGCGTTGAGCGTCGGCACGGTTCCCAATCCCGAAAACGAAGAGATCGGCAAGATGCTGAAGGTGTCGACCAACCAGGATGGCTTTTTCCTCGAAGCGCACGTCAAACTGCGGCCGGTCGATTTTGCGACGGACGGCGTATTCATGTGCGGCATGTCGCACTCACCCAAGATGAGCGACGAGTCTATTGTCCAGGCAAACGCAGCCGTGTCGAGGGCATGTACGATTCTTACGAAGGATTTTATCGAGGCGGAAGGCAAAACAGCATATGTGAACAAGGAACGTTGCGCCGCCTGCGGCCTGTGTGAGGCGAACTGCCCCTTCGGTGCCGTTGCCGTTGATGTTGCCGAGGCCTGTGCCAAGGTCAATATGGTTCTCTGTAAGGGCTGTGGTGTCTGTACTGCGTCGTGCCGTATGAACGCTATCGATCTGAACGGATTCAACAACGAAGAAATGTTGGCGCAGATATCTAATATAAACTAAGGTATATGGCGGATAAAGCCGCATATTGCCGCTGGAAGGAGAATATATGGCTGAAAATTTAGCAAGCAAAGAATGGGAACCGAAATTCGTTGCCATTGTCTGCAACTGGTGCACATACGCCGGGGCCGACCTGGCAGGCATCAGCAGGATTCAGTATCCGACGAACGTGAGGATCATTCGCGTTCCCTGCACGGGAAGAATCAATCCTTTCTACGTGGTCAAGGCACTTCAGGAAGGCGTCGATGGCGTTCTGGTGTCTGGTTGACACCCCGGTGAATGCCACTACATTTCAGGAAATCTGGTGGCGCGCCGCAAGTTTGCGACGTTAAAAAGATTCCTGAATTACATCGGTCTGGAAGGGGACAGAACCATGTTTACCTGGGTGTCCGCATCCGAAGGTGAGCGTTGGGCCCAGGTTATCAAGGGGGCGACGGAGAAGGTCCGGGCGCTGGGACCGGCGAAAAAACTGGTAAAGAGCCTGTAATAATAAGACGGTTTACGGTCTCACAAACAACAGCATACGAAGGAATTGAAGACTGTGGAAAATATCGCAAAGAAAATACGGGAAGAGGCAAAAAGGCTGCTGACGGAACAGAAGGTCGATGTGGTGATCGGTTATGAAAAGGGAACCCTTCCCCTGACATCAACACCCTGCTTCATTACTAACCCGGAAGATGCGGAGAAGCTGGTCTGGGACGTCTACTGTGTCCAGAATCTGGCGAAGTATGTACATGACGTGATTTCGCAGCATCGGAACGCCCAGAAGAGGGTCAAGCCTGAAGACCGGAAGAATAAGGTGGTCGGTGTCGTTGCCCGTGGATGCACTAGCCGGTCCATTGTGATCCATCTTCAGGAGAAACAGTACAGCCGGGAAGAAGTGGTCATTATTGGTGTTCCCTGTACAGGTTATGTGGACAGGAAAAAGTTGGGAATCGCCGTTGACGGGGCCGATATCGTGGACGGATCTCTTGCGGGCGATCATCTGTCGGTGAAGACCGGGAGCGGCGATAAGACAATTGCCCTGAAAAATGTTTTGGCCGACAATTGCCTCACCTGTCGCTTTAATAACCCGGTTATCTCCGATGTGATGATGGGTGACAAGGCACCGGCCATGGATGTGGACAAGGAATACGCCGCGGTCGAGGAATTGGAAGGAAAGTCTGATGCCGAGCGCTGGGCTTATTTCGAGAAGGAGATGGCCAAGTGCATGCGTTGTTATGCATGCCGTCAGGCCTGTCCATCCTGTTACTGCCCGACATGCTTTGCGGAACAGAGCATGCCCCAGTGGGTAGGTATTGGCGAAGATGCCTCGGATACACAGGTCTTCCAACTCATGCGTCTCTATCACATGGTCGGCCGTTGCGTGGACTGCGGATCCTGCATCGCCGTCTGCCCCATGGGAGTGGACCTGAGAGCCTATCTGAAGAAGATTGACAAGGATGTCCTTGAGCTGTTCGATGCGCGGGCCGGTGCCGACATGAACAGCGTACCGTGCCTTCAGACCTTCAGGGAACACGAGAAGGATGAAAGCTTTGTTTATAACCCGTAATATTGAATGTCGCAGACGGTATTGGTGAAGTCATACGGTTGTCTGCCAGTGACCGAGGAATGCCAGACTCTAAATGGAGTGAACATGAAGACCTTTCTTGACGAAGTGAACGAAAAGATCAACGGAGTCCCCCTTCAGAGATGTTATCACTGCCGGAAATGCACAGCGGGATGTCCCTTGGCCTTTGCCATGGATTATAATCCCAACAAGGTGATCAAGATGATCCAGATGGGCAAGCGCAGTGAGGTGCTGAACAGTTCTACAATCTGGTTGTGCGCATCATGCGAGACATGCATTACACGCTGTCCGAACGAAGTGGACATCGCCCGGATGATGGACGCGTTGAGGGAAATGGCCATTGAAACGGGAACCGGGGCTAAAGAGAAAAATATTCTCAAGTTTCATGAATCATTTTTGTCGAATATAAAAATGGGCGGCCGCATCAATGAACCTACCATGATGGTTCAATACAAGCTTAAATCGGGTGATTTGTTCTCAGATATGGGCATGGGAATCAGCATGTTTCTGAAAGGGAAACTGGCGTTGGTATCACCGAAGACGAAGGATATTCAATCCGTACGAAATATTTTTGATAAAACGAAGCATGTGTGAAGTGTAGACGAAGGAGGCTATAGTTGAAAGTTCAATATTATCCTGGATGTTCACTGCATGGCACCGCCAAGGAGTATGATCAGTCGATGAAGGCGGTAAGCCGCGCCCTGGGGATTGAGTTGAAAGAAGTCGAGGACTGGTCCTGCTGCGGTGCCACATCGGCACATGCTACGAACTTTAAACTCTCCGTAGCGCTGCCGGCAAGAAACCTTATGCTCGCCGAAAAAAGTGATCTGAAGGAGGTCATGGTGCCGTGTGCAGCCTGTTTCAACAGATTTAAGTCGGCTCAGCACCATCTCGGCCATGACGAATCCCTGAAGAGCGATGTGGAAAAGGTTGTCGGCGGTAAATATAAAGGAGAGCTCTCCATAAGAAATCCCATAGACATTATCTATAACAGCATCGGCCTCGATAATCTGGCCTCCAAGGTGACGAAAAAGCTCAATGGGCTGAAGGCGGTTTCATATTACGGCTGTCTGCTGCTCAGGCCGCCGGAAGTCTGCGAGTTCGATGACTACGAAAACCCGGTCCTGCTGGACGGGATACTGAAGACCATCGGTGCGGAAGTAAAACCCTGGTCCTATAAGACTGACTGTTGCGGCGGCAGCCTTACGATCAGCAAAACATCGATTGTGGTTTCCATGGTGGACAAACTTATGACCATGGCTCGTGAAGCCGGCGCTGACTGCATTGTAACAGCCTGCCCGGTCTGCATGGCCAACCTGGATATGAGAGCCAGCGGTCATCTTAAGCTGCCGGTATTCTACTTCACGGAACTGGTTGCACTGGCCATGGGATTGCAAGGTACGGCTGAATGGTTTAAACTCCACAATGTTGACCCCTCGCAACTGGTGGGGAGTTTAGGCTGATGTAGGAAGTTTCGGGAACGGGCGCAAGGATCGAAAGAAGGCCCGGTGCCTGTGAAAGTAATAAAACCACAAACCATCGGATAAGGCATACTATGGAAAAAAGGTTAATCAAGAAAGACGCGCTGGCGGGGATTGTCAAGAAAATCGCCGATGATATGCCAGTCTATGCGCCGGTCAAGGTCGAAGACAATGTCCTGTTCAAAGTGCTCGAAAAAGGCGAGGAACCTTTAACAGTTTACGCCAATAGCAAGAATGCCCCGAAGAACTTCTTCTTTCCCCACACTGAAATTATGATGCGCTACACGAAGACGGATAAAGGTGCAGTGCTGAAGAGTCTGGAAACGGAAGCCTCGGGAGCAGTGCTTTTCGGCGCTCGCCCCTGCGATGCCAGAAGTTATGTGCTCCTGGATATGCTTTTCGATCAGGAAAAATACAGGGATGATTTTTATATCGACAAACGCAACAAGACAACTATTATTGCTCTTGCATGCGCTCACCCGCCCTATGCGACGTGTTTCTGTACGTCCGTGGGAGGAAGCCCTACTTCATCTGACGGTGCCGACATCCTTTTAACAGACCTGGGAGATCAGTATCTTGCTGAAGTAATAACCGCCAAGGGAGAAAAATTTTTGAAATACCTTGGTGAGGCAAAACCGGACGATGCCGCTGTGCAGAAGAAAGCGGCCGTTGCTGCGCAGGCGGAAGGGGAGATAAAGTCAAAGATCCCCGCAAAGGAAATCAAGCCGATTCTGGACAATAACTTTGATAATCCATTCTGGAATACCATTCACCAGAAGTGCCTGGCCTGCGGGACGTGCACGTATCTTTGCCCGACCTGTCACTGCTTTGACATAAGTGACCAGGTAAAGCATTCTGACGGCGTCCGCATCAGGAATTGGGATTCATGCATGTTTCCGCTGTTTACTCTGGAAACGTCCGGTCACAACCCCAGACCTTCCCAGAAGGAGAGATGGCGCCAGCGTACGATGCACAAGTTTAAATATTATGTAGACAACTTTAATGCGATCGCCTGCGTCGGCTGCGGTCGCTGTGTCATGTATTGTCCGGTGAATATTGATATCAGAAAAATCGTCGAAGACATTTCGAAATTATAGTTGGGAGAGCGTCATGCAAAATCCATATGTACCAATTCCCGTAGAGATCAGCAAAATTATTACGGAGGTTGACACTAAGGACATCAAGACCTTCCGGTTCTCTTTCGTTAATAAGGATGATGAGGAAAGATACAAATATATTCCCGGCCAGTTCGGAGAGCTTTCAATCTTCGGCAAAGGCGAATCTCCCATTGGGATCGCCTCATCACCTACCCAGAAAGGCTATGTTGAATTTACCGTCCAGAAAGCGGGTGTAGTGACTTCAGAGCTGCACAGCATGGAAGAGGGGATGGTAATGGGTATTCGCGGGCCATTAGGTAATTCCTGGCCGATTGAATTTCTGCAGGGCAAGAATATCGTTATTGTCGGCGGCGGTTTTGCTTTTACTACATTACGCTCCCTGATCAACTATATGCTCGACGATGCTAACCGCTCGAGATTCGGCAAAATAACTGTTATATACGGCGCAAGAAATCCCGGTCTGCTCCTGTACAAGGATGAACTGGTCGCCTGGGAGAAACGCAGCGACATCGACATGAACGTAACAGTAGACAAGGGTGATTCAACGTGGAAAGGCCGTGAGGGATTTGTACCGACAGTATGCAAGGAGGTAGCCCCCAGCGCCGACAATGCCGTTGCCGTCATCTGCGGGCCCCCGATCATGATCCGCTTCACTCTGCCGGTATTTTTCGACTTGAACTTTTCCAAGGAGAATATTATTACATCTCTGGAAATGCGGATGAAATGCGGCATAGGGAAATGCGGCCGCTGTAATGTCGGCAGCAAATATGTATGCAAGGACGGGCCGGTATTTTCTCTGGCAGAACTGGACAAGCTGACCAAGGAATACTGACAATGTTTTTCTGGATCATGGTTTCCCTTATTATAAGGGTGCTATAACGGGAGCCGGCATGGGCTCCCTCTTTTTTTATATGAGGTGTGAAGTTGCATTTATTAAATTACCATATACAGGAGAAGATAATTGTATAAAATTGTTGAAAAGAAGATGTTGTCGGAAAGTGTCGTCCGGATGGATGTACAGGCGCCGGAGATCGCCGGAAAGCGCAAGGCGGGTCAGTTCATCATCCTGAAGGTCGACGAGAAAGGTGAGCGCATTCCACTGACCATTGTGGATTCCGATGCTGCGAAAGGGACAGTAACCATCATCTTTCAGATTGTCGGTAAGACTACAGCCACACTCGCCGCCATGAACGTGGGAGACGCCATCCAGGATTTTCAGGGGCCTCTGGGCAACCCGACAGAAATCGAGAATTACGGACACGCGGTTTGCATCGGCGGCGGCGTCGGCGTTGGTGTCGTCTATCCTCTGGCTGTTGCGTTGAAAAAAGCCGGAAACCGGGTCACTTCGATCATCGGTTCCAGAACTAAGGACCTTTTGATACTTGAAGAGGAGATGGGGAAAACAAGTGATAAACTGATCGTTGCGACCGATGACGGCTCTTACGGATTTCATGGATTTGTCAGTGCTGTTCTGCAGAAGATGATCGATGAGGGGGAAAAAATCGATCATGTCTTTACTATCGGGCCGGTGCCCATGATGAAGGTCATCTGCAATGTAACGAAACCCCATGGTATTCCTACTACGGTCAGCCTCAACTCCATTATGGTGGATGCAACCGGAATGTGCGGTGCATGCAGGGTTTCCGTGGGAGGGAAAACAAAATTCACGTGTGTTGACGGGCCTGAGTTTGACGGGCATAAAGTCGACTTCGATCTTTTATCAAGCCGCCTGAAGATGTACTGTGATATGGAGAAACAGGCGTACCAACTGCATAGGTGCGGATGTGATGGAAACTGAAAGCAAAGAAAAAAAAGAGAAGAAGGATAAAGTCCCCAGGCAGAAGATGCCGGAACAGGACCCCGGGGCGCGTATAAAGAACTTCGAAGAAGTGCCTCTCGGATACTCTCCGGAGACGGCAATTATGGAAGCAAAGCGGTGCATCCAGTGCAAAAAACCCGGCTGTGTTAGCGGATGCCCGGTGGATGTCAACATTCCAGGTTTTGTGTCGTTGATTGCCGAAGGCAAATTTATTGAGGCGGCCTGGAAATTAAAGGAGACCAATGGACTGCCTGCGGTCTGCGGAAGGGTCTGTCCTCAGGAGGATCAGTGTGAAAAGGTCTGCATCCTCGGCAAGAAAGGCGAACCTGTTGCCATCGGCAGGCTGGAACGTTTTGCCGCGGATTTTGAGCGCAATTCAGGCAAGATTCTGATACCGGAGATAGCCAAAAAGAATTTCTGCAAGGTTGCGGTAGTTGGCGCCGGGCCATCGGGTCTGACGATTGCTGGAGATCTTGTCAAACTCGGCTATGAGGTGACGATCTATGAGGCATTGCACAAGGCGGGCGGCGTGCTGGTTTATGGAATACCTGAGTTCCGCCTTCCCAAGAGCATTGTCGAGGCGGAGGTCGATTATCTGAGGAAGCTGGGCGTGAAGATAGAATTGAATTCCGTCATCGGCAGGATCAAAACCGTCGATGAGCTTTTTGCAGAAGGCTATCACGCAGTATACCTTGCCGTCGGCGCCGGTGCCCCGGTGTTCATGAATATCCCGGGAGAGAACTTGAGCGGCATTTATTCGGCCAATGAATACCTGACGCGATCCAATCTTATGAAGGCCTACCTTTTCCCGGATTACGACACACCCATTGTTCGCGGCAGGAATGTGGCCGTTGTCGGCGGCGGAAACGTGGCCATGGATTCAGTGCGTACCGCCCTGCGCCTGGGAGCGGATAATGCCTATATCATTTACCGGCGCACGGAGGTGGAAATGCCGGCCCGCGCCGAGGAGGTGCATCATGCCCAGGAGGAAGGTGTACAGTTCAAGCTCCTGACAAATCCGGTGAGATATATAGGCGATGAAAACGGCTGGGTCAAGGGGATGGAATGTCTGCGTATGGAGCTCGGAGAACCGGATGCATCAGGCAGGCGAAGCCCCGTTCCGGTAAAAGGTTCCGAGTTTGTTATTGATGTTGACACAGTGGTTGTTGCCGTCGGCACCATGGCCAACCCAATCGTTCCGGCGACTACACCGGGCCTGGAGACAAATAAATGGGGCTACATCATCACAAAAGATGAAAAGGGCGAGACAACCCGCAAAGGAGTCTATGCCGGCGGAGATATAGTTACCGGGTCAGCCACTGTTATTCTGGCGATGGGGGCAGGAAGGAAGGCGGCACAGGCGATCCACAACTATCTGTCAAACAATTAGACAGCAACGACAGATAAGCCCAGCTTATGCGATAAAAAAGCAATACCCTTTGGCATCCTGGTCACAGAGGCTTCCCGCGGCTCAGAATATTTTCACAGGAAAAATATTTGATTCGCCGCTTGAAAACCCCTTTGACCAGGATAATATTTGCTTATCCAAGTACCTGTGCGTTCTGTTGCATAATCAGGAATAAATAAGCAGAAAAACCGTATTCGGATATTTTGTTGCCGGATACGGTTTTTTGTTTATGATGAATTATTGGGTGCACTCAATTGCCGGTGTAAACCGCATCGATTCTGATTCAGAACTGGAAATTATTTGAGGAAAGCGGCAATGCCTATCCCAACGGCCGTAAGCACCGGCGTGGCCAAAACAGCAATGACATTCTGACCCAGAGCAGGAATGATACCCTCGATATTGTCGTGATTTTTGATAGCACCGGTGGCGGCCTTGATGGCAACAGGTATGGTCAACAGCCCCATCAGACTCCATAAAGGCAGTATTCGCATCACAACAGGAATGATTATTTGTATGTAGGTTAAGACAAGCAATATGACATATCCCCATACCGCCTTCCTGGTTCCCAGGAGGAGAACGGCGTGTCTGCGTCCGGTGGCGGAGTCGGCTTTAATGTCCGGCAGTTCATTGATCCAGAGAAGAGCGGAAACAAGAATTCCCGGCGGGATGCTCACCCACCAGAGGGAAGATGGTAAATGGACGTTGCCTACCGGCTGCATGACAATGTATGCACCGATAACCGGAATTACGCCCAGGCCGATGCCCGGGAAGATTTCGGTGATAACCACCTTGGTCAGAACGGGTGTGTAAAGGACGGTAAGCAATCCACCGGCAAGCACAAACCAGAACAGTATCGGGTAGAGATATATAAAGTACAGGCCGATGATGCACGCAATTGCAAACATGACGATGCCCTGAATGAGAACTGTGCGCTGGTCAAGCAGTCCCGCCTTTATTAGGCCGCTGCCTCCGGAGAAAGGTGTCCTCAGGACAAGTTTGTCGGTTCCCCGAACCCAGTCGGTATAGTCGTTGAGAATATTTACCGAGGCGTGTACCAGCAGACTGCCAATAAGCGCCAGTATCAGATGAAGGCCGTTAAAGTGCCCCTCCGTAACGGCCATGGCTACGCCGGGGGCCAATACACAGGGGATAAGAATCAGAAACTGGGGCCTGGTCTCTAAAAACAACAGTTTGGCAATGTTTGGCTTGTCGGGTACATTGATAACGGATTCCACTTTCTCCGCCTTCACTTTTTTTATTTCGCATGTCGGTATAAGGTAATTCATTTGTAATGTCAACCTATACTAATAGTTACGAGTTCAAGTATTTGCTTATTTAAGTGTCCATATTTTCTGTTGTGTAATCTGCGTTTATTCAAAAATACTTGGCTTTCTTGGATGCTTCGTTTATCCTGCCTCTATGAAAAAGAATAAGAACATGCTGACAGATGAACGGGGTATGCTCCTCGAATACTGGATTATTCTGTTCATCCTGGGTATAGCGGTCGCCATTGCGGCCGGGCAGAAAAGCCTTGGAGAGGCTGTTGTGGCATTCATGGCTGTTCTGCTGGTCTTTGGTTTGATTATCGGTGCAATCGCGCTCTATGATAAGCTGGATGCCAGGTGGAAGATCGCGAGAATGAAAGAAAAGCTTAAGAGTCCCGATCCTCAGGAGAGGATGGACGCAGCGGAAAAACTGGGAGGAATGTTGGTCGCAGCCGAGTCGATGGTGCCGGACCTGCTGGAGGCCCTGTGCGATCCTGAACAGGAAGTCCGGATGCAGGCGGCAAGCGCCCTGAGCAAAATCGGCTATGATACCGGAAAAGCCGTTCCCGTACTGATCGAGGGACTCCGTAGCAATGACCACGCCCTGCGCCGTGTGGCTGTTGAAGCAATTGACTGGGCGGGTAAAGAGGCCGGAGCAGCGGCTCTACCCCTTGCTCATGCGTTGCTGGACAGGAATTGGGATGGCCGATGGCAGGCCGCCGCGAGTTTGAGTTTGATTGGTACACTGGAACAGGAAGTCGTGGAACATCTCATCAAAGCGCTCGATGATCCGGATGAGCTGGCGGTTAAATGGGCGGCCGGCGCCCTGGGACATGCAAGATCACCGGCGATGCAGGCGGTTCCCGCTCTGCGGGCTCTTCTTGGACATGATTCGCGGGACATCAGGGGAGAGGCTGTCAAGGCGCTCGGAGAGATCGGAAGTGAAGCGGCTATTGCGGTTCCGGACATGATTCCCGCCCTGAAGGACCCGGATAGATGGATCAGAGGCTGTACTGCAGAAGCCCTCGGCAAGATGGGATCCGCAGCCGGCAAAGCCGTGCCGGCTCTTAAAAACGGGGCTTTTGATCCAGACGACTGGGTACGCGAAAAAATTTCCGAAGCCGTTCTGCTGATTACGAAATGAAGCCATTGATTTTAGTCATGAGCTTTTTCATCGGTCTGACCGCGGGAGTATTCGGGGGGCTGGTAGGACTTGGCGGGGGTGTTGTAATGATACCCATGATGGTTGGCCTGTTGAAGGTCAGCCAGCATAAAGCGAATGGAACAAGCCTTATCGCCCTCGTTTTTACAGGCATAATAGGAACGATGGTATATGGCATGAATCAGAATGTGAACCTTGCGGCATCGATACTTCTCGCAGTTCCCGCCATGCTTACCGCCCGCATGGGTGCGCGCTATTGTAACAGCCTGCCGGAATGGAAGCTGCGGCGCGCCTTCGGGGTTTTTCTGATTGCGGTCTCCGTGCTAATGGCGGCAAAATCTTACCTGCCTCATCTGGCATCACCGCTGAATGAATGGATAAAAGCAGTTGTGCTCATCACAACAGGTCTGATGACGGGTTTTCTGGCCGGTTTGATGGGGGTAGGCGGCGGAGTGCTGATGATCGCGTCCATGGTGCTTATAGCTGGATACGACCAGCAGATGGCCCAGGGAAGCACGTTACTGGCAATAATCCCCGGCAGTATGGTAGGCGCATATGCGCACTGGCGCCTGGGGAACACGGAGGGACATCTGCTGAAAGGGCTTATTCCCGGGATTATTTTGGGTACCTGGCTGGGCGGATCACTCGCCAACGTCCTTCCCGAGGTTAATCTGAGGATTGTTTTTGCGGCTGTGTTGATCTGGGTGGGGTTTCAGTATTTGAAGGCACCGCCTCCGGTTGAAGCCTGCATGGAACAAAGCGGTCGCGCGTAAAGAAAATGAAGAATAATATTTCACCGACACTGAAAGGTGTCTTCTGGATGATATCGTCCGCGGTAGTGTTCAGCCTGATGTCAGTGCTGGTGCGTATCGCAGCCGAAACATATGGAATAGGCGCCTGGAAAACGGCAGAATTTCGCTTCCTGATAAGCATGATCCTGGTATTGATTCTGTCGGCCTGCCTGCGCGACCCCTTGCGTTTCGTAAACCGTCCCTGGCTTGTCTCGCGCGGACTGTTCGGAGGCGCTGCGGCCAGCATTTATTTCTACTCGATTACTCATATCGGTATCGCAAAGGCCACAATCTTAACCTATACGTACCCAATCTGGGCAGGACTCTTTGCTCCTTTTCTGTTGAATGATCGAATCAAGCCCGGCGTATGGCTGGCCATAGCGGCTTCCTTTGGCGGATTATACCTGATCATCGTGCCGTCGGAGGGTCTTGGGGCAATATCCTGGATGGACCTGCTGGCTCTTTCAGGAGGATTGGTTTCCGGCTGGGCCGTCCTCTCCATCAAAAAGCTGCATGAGACCGACACCTCACGGGCGATTCTTTTCTCGCAGTGTTTTTTCGGATTGATTATCGTTGCGGTACCGGCACAACCGGGTGGATATGCGTTCACAGAAGCGGGCTGGATGGTTTTGCTTGTCATAGGCATTCTTGCCACCATTGCCCAGTTGCAGATGACGCACGCCTACAAATTCGTCGGTGCTACGGAAGGCTCTTTGTTATGCATGCTTACTCCCGTTATAAATGTCGTGCTGGGCATGTTCTTTCTTCATGAACCGGTGACCGTGCGTTCTCTTGTCGGTTGTATGATCGTTCTGGCAGGTTGCGCATATGCCGCCATTTCTCAGCATATTCCCGAGGGTGAATCGGTAGGTTGAATCCGGATTACGCGAGAAAAAAGTAATACACCTTGGCATCCTGGTCAAAGAGGTTTTCCGCGGCTCAGAATATTTTTCACAAGAAAAATATTTGATTCGCCGCTTAAAACCTCTTCGACCAGGAGAGTATTAAACTATCTTGTGTCCATCCGGAAACTGTAACTATTTAAAAATATTTCAATTTGTTGAATATTTC
>CAZLFA010000071.1:0-19886 GCA_964558665.1 uncultured Syntrophaceae bacterium | reverse complement strand
GGGTGGGGGATTTTGACCCGGCCACAGGTGGGGGATTTTCAAGTGGCCATCCGGGCGGAAACCAACTATTTTCTTGACACAACACCCCCTAAAGCCTGATAATCAAACATCATTCGCGTCCAGTTCCGGCGGCAACACAACAGTTAACATTCAACCAGTGCAAGGATGCTGTCCTTATGATCAGGATAATGTGCATATCATCTTCCTCCTCTTTTATTATTGCTTTCGCCGTTCAGATTCATAATGCAGAGGCCCCCGGTTCCCTGGAAAACAATTCCCTGCCTGTAAATCATGGTCACAGTCTTACCTGCCGGAAATGAGAGAATAGATATGCATCCTCAGTCCTGTGGAAAATATAAATAAGGAGGATTTGTGAAAGGCGAAAAGAGTAATGACGGCTGCAGCAGAAGGGATTTCCTGAAGGCGGGGATCGCCGGCACCGCATCGGCGCTGGTCGTCGTGGATGGATTAACGGGGGCTGTCCATGCGGCCACACAGGGGCCGTTCACCTTTCCTGCTCCTGTCTATAGGACGCTGGGGCGCACAGGGATGAAAATCACCATCGTCAGTTTCGGCGCCATGCTGACCCCTGAACCGGAGGTGATCAGATACGCCCTGGAGAACGGCGTTAATTATGTGGACACCGCCAGACGTTATCTCGGAGGAAGAAACGAGGGCATTGTGGGCAAGGCGCTGAAGGGGCTGCGCCACAAGGTTTATGTTGCCACCAAGATACAGCCGTCCTCAACCTCAAAGGAAAACATTTATAAGGACGTGGAGACAAGCCTCAGGGAACTCGGCACGGATTATGTGGACGTTATTCAGCTTCACAGTCTGACCGACAGAGGCAGAATCTACAACCCGGAAATAAGAGAAGCGCTTAAAGCCTTGAGGAAGCAGGGCAAGGCGCGCTTCTTCGGAGTGACGACGCATACCAATGAAGCGGAAGTATTGAATGCGCTTGCGGATGACAAGGAAAGACTGTTCAGCACCGTTCTTGTCAAGTATAACTTCAAGAGCGGCAAGGACGTGAAGGACGCCATTGCGAGGGTAGCAGGTATGGGAATCGGAGTAATTGCCATGAAGACCCAGGCCGGCGGTTATGCAACAGGGGCGCTGGGGCCTATCAGTCCGCACCAGGCCGCGCTCAAGTGGGCACTGCAGAACCCTCAAGTAACGGCCGCGATTCCCGGCATGAGAAACATGGCTGAGCTGCGCGAAGACGTCGCCGTCATGGGCATGCGCTTCAGTCTGCTCGATGAGATTATTCTCCGGGGATACAGCGCTGCGATAAAACCGTTTTACTGCCACCTGTGCGGAAAATGTGAACCGACCTGCCGCAGAGGCGTTGCCATCAGTACGGTAAATCGCAGCCTGATGTATGCAGAGGCCTATAAGAGTTCCGAGCTTGCTCTGACTACGTACCGGGAGATCCCCCCGGAAATTTCGGCGTCCGCCTGTACCGATTGTGAGGACTGTACGGCTCAATGCGTCAATGGCCTTGATGTGCGCGGGAAGATGGGGAAAGCAAGAATGCTGCTGGGTTAGGTATGACGACTCCGTAAAAAGTCCGGATGCTGCGTTGCGCTGCATCCCTCGTCGTTGCAGCGTACGCTAAAAAGTACGCCTCACTCCTCAGGTTTTGCGCGCCTTGCCTGCGGAGCTTTTTACGAAGCCGTTCTAATTTAATCTCTCCGGGTCGAGTTCCCCGCTGCTTGCGGCGAATAAAATGATACCTCCCGGAGATACCCCGCTGCTTGCGGCGAGGTGGTTCATTTTTATACTGCCTTTACGATTTCATTAAGGATAAGAAAATGTCTCCAGGGAAATTCTTATCAGCAATTCTTACTATCGTTCTTCTCATAGCCGGGGGCATTGTGCACCGGGTTTCGACGGCGGCAGGATTCCCGGGAGAAGTGCTGCCGGCAACGGAGATTGTTTCCGGCTGGGTTATGGAAGAAGGGATAAGGCATTTCAACAGGGACAATCTTTTCGATCACATCAACGGAGAGGCGGAGATATATCTTCCGTACGGATTTGAAGACCTTGCCACAGCCAGATATGCCGATAAAAAGAACGCACGGTCGGGAATTGTTGCCGACGTATACAGGATGGGTTCACGACTCGATGCCTTCGGCATCTATTCCAACTACAGGAGAGCCGACGATGCGGAAAAAATCGCTGCCGGCAATGAAGGTTTTGTTTCTGCGTCCCAGCTTCTTTTTTATCAGGACAGATACTTTATCAGGCTGTCCGCCTCGGGGGATATCAATCCGGACAGGAATTCGTTCGTGGCTTTTGCACATGCCGTCTCAAGGAATCTGCCCGTTTCCGAAAATCCGCCTGGAGAACTGTCCTGCCTGAGAGTTGACGGGGTAAAGGATGGAAGCGAAAGATATATTGCCCGGAGTCTGCTGGGATATTCCTTTCTGCGGAGCGGAATCACCGCCGATGCAGTGCAGGATGGAGATAAAATGCAGGTCTTTGTCGTTTTTGAGGGCAACAGCAAGTTGGCCCGCGAGGCTTTCGATCAGTACGGCGGCTATCTCAAGGAATCGGGCAAAGAAGTTAAACTGAGCGAAGAGAGGGGACGCGTCTCACTGACGGCAGAGGAACCTCTCTATCAAAAGGTGTATCTGCTGCAGTCCGGCCGCTATCTTGTCGGAGCGGTCAGATTCAAAGACGCCGTCTCAGCAGAAAAGATCGTTAAGAAAATTGGGCAGAAAACCGACATCAAACATTGATGGTTTGAGCTGATGTTTGTTATCAATTATGGAGGTGAGATTATGAAAACCCAAAAGATTTTCCTGCCTCTATTCATTGTCATGGTGTTCTTTGCCGTGAACGCCTGCTCCCGCGACGATGCCCGTAAACCGGATCAAACCGTCAGGGTCGGCGTACTTTTCCCGATGACGGGCGATCTGGCGGACAAGGGGAAAGACAGTATACAGGGAGTTACGCTCGCTGTCGAGGAGGTGAATGCAGCCGGAGGCATTGCCGCACTGGGGGGAGCAAGGATGGAGATGGTTTCCGGCGACACCCGCGGCAATCCGGATGCCGGCGCCAAGGAAACGGAGCGGCTTATAACCGGTCGGGGAGTGGCTGCGATCATCGGCACTTATCAGAGCAGTGTCACCAAGGCCGCGACCCAGGTTGCCGAAAAGCGCGAGACACCTTTCATTGTCAGTATTTCGATTGCGGATGTCATTACAGAAAGGGGATTCCGTTATACCTTCCGAGTACAGCCCAAGGCCCGGTTTTACGCTCGCGATCAGGCGCTCTTCCTTGCTGATCTGAAGAAGATGACAGGCCGTAAGGTGAAGCGGGTCGCGCTGCTCTACGAGAACACGGACTTCGGAACCGCATCTTCCATGGCGCAGAAACAGGCGCTCCGCGACCGGGGAATAAATGTCGTCGCCGATGTCGGCTATGTCGCACAGGGTGTCACCGATCTTACAAGGGAAGTGTCGCGGGTGCTTGCGGCGAAACCGGACGCCATTCTGACAGTAACCTATCTTAATGACAGTATCCTGATCCGCCGCGCCCTGCTGAAGGCGGGGACAAAGGTGCCGCTGGTGGATACGGCCGGAGGCACGGTTTCTCCCGAATATATACAGCAACTGGGGGCGCTGGCTGAGGGAACCCTGACGTCTTCGGAATATTCCAAATATGCCGCAGGCGGAAAAGAGTTGAACAATCGTTTTCGCAAGCGCTTTGGTGTCGATATAACGGGAGACAGCGCTTATGCGTATCAGGCGGTAATGGTGCTGAAGGATGCCCTGGAACGCTCCGGATCCAGAGACAGGGAAAAACTGCGCCAGGCGCTGGCCGCAACCGATATGCCCAAAGGTCCGGCGATGATACTGCCCGCCAGGCGGCTCAAGTTTGATGCGCAGGGACAAAACGAATTCGCGCGGCTGTTCATTGTGCAAATCCAGAATGGAGAACTGGTGCCGGTGTGGCCGGCCGAGTATGCAACTGCACAACTCCTCAAAGTAAAGTGAAAGGAGTTATTGACTTGCAGAGTCAACGGCAGAAAAAATTCATAAGCTGGCAGAGAAGCATCACCGGCAGGCTGAGCATTGTTTCAGCACTGGTAGTGTTTGTCGCCATTATCGGTGTCGGCGCCGTGCTTATCGGCAGCGCCAGTGAAGTGCGCCGCAGCATGGTATTCCAGTTCCAGCAAAAGAACGCAGAGAAGGTGTCCGGCCTTATCTACGGATATCTCACCTACGCTATCGAAGACCTGGGACTTTTCAGTAATCTCGGTCTGTCGGACATGATCTCGGAAAAGGAGCAGATAAAGGCGCTGGAGAATCTGTTGATCAGCCGGCAATCACGTTACAACCATATTGCAATGGTCGATAGAAGCGGCAGAGAGATATTCAAGGTGTCCCGGTTTCATACCTACCTGCCGCACGAGATGAAACAGATGGCGGGAAGCCGTGCGTTTTCCGCCGCCCTTGAGGGACGCACTCATATAGGCCATATTTATATAGCGCCGGACAGCGGCCTGCTTTCACTGGAAGTAGCGCTGCCTGCCGGGACAAGAAAAAATGCGAATGTAATAATTTCCGAAGTCAATGTCACCAATCTCTGGCAGGATGTTTCGCAAATCAAAATAGGCGACACCGGATACGCCTATCTGGTGGATGACCGGGGGCGTTTCATCGCTTATCAGGACAGTTCAAGGGTATTGCAGAGGTACGGCGCCGATATGAGTATGATGCCGCCGGTGGCGGATTTTATTGCCGGAAAAACCGAAAAATCTCTGCATGCCTATGAATACAAGGGTATCAACGGTGACGCCGTTATCGGTGTCTATTCGCCGATCCGGGGTTCAGGCTGGGCGGTGGTTGTTGAACTTCCCGAACGTGAAGCCTATGCTCCCATCACCCGCATGATGTGGTATCTGGCCGGCCTGGCCTTCCTGGGCGCTTTGAGTGCCGGAACCATAGCGTTTTTCATTTTCCGCCGTCTTTCCAAACCCATTCGCGAACTGACTGATAATGTGGAGCGCATCGGCCGGGGAGACCTTAATGCAAGGCTTGCGGAGATAAACAGACAGGACGAAGTCGGCGTTTTATCACGTGCCTTCCGCCACATGCAGGATGAGTTGCGTTCCCTTTACGGCAACCTGGAGCGGCAGGTTGAGGAGTTGAAGGATGCCCAGGAAAGATTAAAGACGAGCGAAGAGAAGTACCGTGAACTGGTGCAGTATGCGAACAGTATCATTCTTCGGTGGGACATGAAAGGCAGAATAACCTTCCTCAACGAGTACGGCCGGAAATTGTTCGGATACAGTGAAGAGGAAATCATCGGCAGGCATGTTATCGGTACAATTGTCGACGAGAAAGAGTCCACTGGTCGTGATTTGAGGGTGATGATTGAGAACATCATAGGCAGGCCGGAGGATTACGAATACAACGAAAACGAAAATGTCTGCAGTAACGGCAGGCGGGTATGGGTCGCATGGTCAAACAGATCAATTATCGATGCAGAAGGAAGGTTATGTGAGATTCTGTCTGTCGGCACTGATATCACAGAAAGAAAACATGCCCAGGAAGAGCGGGATGCCCTCCAGGTGCAGCTCTTCCGCGTCCAGAAGATGGAGGCAATAGGCACTCTTGCCGGCGGCATAGCACACAATTTCAACAATATCCTCATGGGCATAGAAGGATACACGTCGCTGATGATGATGACCATGGAACCATCCAATCCCCATTACGCAAGGCATAAACTGATTCAGGAGCAGGTGAGAAGCGGATCACGCCTGACCCAGCAGTTGCTCGGTTTTGCCAGGGGCGGTAAATATGAGGTCAAGCAGACGGATATCAACAACCTCATCGAAAGGACGGCAGCGCTTTTCAGTAAAACGGCAAAAGATATCATCATCCTGAAACGCTATATAGAGCCAGTCTGGATCGTTGATGTGGATCAGGTGCAAATGGAACAGGTGCTGCTGAATCTTTTTATCAACACTGCGCAGGCGATGCCGGGGGGAGGCAGTGTGTCGGTGGAAACGGAAAACGTTACACTGTCCGAGGCGGAAACAAAATCCCATGAAGCCCTTCCCGGCAGGTATGTCAGGATTTCCGTAACCGATACCGGAATGGGCATGGATGCCAGGACAATGGAAAGGATCTTCGACCCCTTCTTCACAACAAAAGACACCGGCAGGGGAACAGGCCTGGGATTGCCCTCCGCTTACGGTATTGTCAGGAATCATGGGGGATTCATTACCGTTGACAGCGCTCCCGGCAGGGGATCGACCTTTAAAATCTATTTGAGCGTTACAGAGAAAGAACGCAGGCCTGTGGCGGGTGGTGGCCCGGTCGCTCCGCTTAAGGGAACGGAGACCATCATGATAGTTGATGATGAGAAGACCGTCCTCGACGTGACAAAGGAACTTCTGGAAAACCTTGGTTACAAGGTATACGCGGTCGAGGGAGGTCAGGATGCCGTTGACGGTTATAGGGAAAAATATGCTCATATAGACATGGTTATCCTGGATGTCATCATGCCCGGCATGTCGGGAGAAAAGACATATGATGCTCTCAAGGAGATCAATCCCGGAGTGAAAGTTATGCTCTCCAGCGGCTACACCATTGATGGGCAGGCTCAGCAGATTATGGATAAGGGATGCAGGGGATTTATCCAGAAGCCGTATGATATCAATGAGCTGACACTTAAAATCAGAAAAATCATAGAAGACCGGCGATAAAAAAATATTGACAGTTTTTGGAATTTGTATTATTTAACCGTCTAGTTAAACTAAACGGTTGGAAATAACGAATAGCTGCTTGCATGAACGAATCTAATGACAAAGATAGGCATGGCGACACCCTCAGCCGCATATTCGAAGCCGCTACGGATGTCTTCGCCGAGGTGGGATTCGCGGGCGCCCGCATGGATCAGATAGCACGGCGTGCGGACGTCAACAAGGCAACTATCTACTATCACATCGGTGATAAAAAGTCCCTCTACGCGGAGGTGATACGACGTGTCCTCGGCAGCACGGCCGATAAGATCAAACGCAACACCAAAGACATTGATTCCCCGGATGAAAAAATCAGGGCGTACATAAATACAATGGCTGAAGCCATGGATAAAAATCCCCGTATGCCGTCCATTATGCTGAGGGAAGTTGCTTCAGGAGGAGTGACTCTGCCGGATGCCGTTGTCGCGGATTTTGCCGGGATCATCGGTATTGTCGGGGGTATAGTCGATGAAGGTGTGGGAAAAGGCAGATTTTCGCAGACCGATCCTTTGATGGTTCATCTGATGGTTGTAGGAACTTTTGCCTTATTCAAGGTAAGCACCAATATCAGATCGAAATATGAGGCTGATTTGCTCGAAACGCGTGAAAAGGCGGGAGAAGTTTCGGGAGTGATTTCATCCAGGGTTGCAGAGATGGTTGTCAAGGCTTTGAGTATATAGAATGCGATCCGGAAACGGATAATTTCAGATGCTGTTCTTTCCTGATCGAAACCTACTACAATAAGACAGGGAGGGTGTGCCGGATGACTGAAAAACATGATGAGAAAAATCTGATCCTGACCGAGGATATATTCAAGATTCTCTGCGGCGCTGTTCAATCTACTCTTTCCGCCGCCACCGGTTCCGCAATCACGTTCTCTCCCATGGTGCAGGTAATCGAGAAGACCTGCCTGAAACCGAATATCGGATGCTTCGTGCTTTTCGGCGGTGATTTCTCCGGCCTGGTTATCATGAATTTCAGCGAGGAAGCCGCCATGGAGATATACAGGCGTTACATGATGGGAATGGGCATGCCGGAGGATGAGCTGGCAAGAAGCCATACCTCTGAAGAGGTGGCAAACAGCCTTGGCGAACTGATGAACCAGTGCATAGGAAGGTTCCGCGTCGATCTGGAAAAGGAGACCACGATTTTTGTGAACCAGAATCAGCCGAAGATGATGGTGGTAAACGAGGCGGTGGAGATTGCCATCGAAGCCGGGATCGACCGGCCGCAGTTGCGGCGGATATCATTTAAAACGGCCGATACCAATCGCTTTCATCTGGAGGTGTCTCTAGGGGAGATCACTTTTTATCCTCTATTCCCGTTTACTAAAAGCAAGGGGCTGGAGATCGATCAGATCGTGGAAAACGCCAAGGAAAAAAAATCAGCGGCATCGGGAAGCGAAAAAAAAACAAAGCAGATATCTGACGATGACCTGGAAGCGCTGATGAAACAGGTCCAGAAAGAGACGAAAAAGAAGGTTTGAGGCAGGTTGAATGATGAGAAGAAAGCACAGATTCATTTTGATCGCCTCCCTGATACTGGGTATTGCTTTTATGGGGAGTGCGACGGCCGAAGAGCGGACCACCCCGCTGACGCTTCAGGAAAGCATTGACATCGCTCTGAAGCAGAGCGTTATCGTGCATTCGGCAAAAGAAGGCGTTGCAGGAGCGGATGCGCAGAGGAAGGAGGCCTTTACCGGTTTTCTCCCGAAACTGAGCACGTCATATACCTATACAAGACTCAATACTGCACCGGTGTTTGTCTTTCCCGGTGTTCCGCCGCTGGTTCCGGCGGCAACGATGCCGACGGGAACAAAAGACAATTACACCTGGGCAATGGAGGTAAAGCAGCCTGTGTTTGCCGGCGGCGGCATTCTGGCAAACTACCAGGCGGGGGCTGCAGGAGCCGAGAGCGCACGATTCGACGAGACCTCCACGACACTGGATGTGATCAGAGATGTGAAGGTCGCCTACTTCAATATCCTCAAAGCGGAACGCCTGCTGGAAGTGGCCAGGCAGTCGGTGGAGCAGCTCAAGGCGCATCGCGACATGTCGCAGGCATTTTTCGATGTCGGCCTGATTCCCCGCAACGACCTGCTGCGCGCTGAAGTGGAATTGGCAAACGGCCAGCAGAACCAGATTCGTGCCGAAAACGGCCTTGAACTGGCCAGGGCGAAATTCAACACACTCCTGCGCCGCAACGTCAACACACCTGCAAAGGTTCAGGACATAATGGCCTATAAGCCCTTCAATATGTCGCTTGATGACTGCCTCAGGATTGCCTATGAAAACAGATCGGAGATCAAGTCGTACGAAAAAAAGGTGGAGCAGGCGAAAAACCTTGTCAAGGTCGCCAGAAGCGAGTTTTTCCCCAGCGTGAACCTCATCGGGCATTATGAAAAATACGGAGATACGCCCGGCGTATCCGGAAGCGCATACAAGGATCAGGAAAGCTGGTATGTGGGAGCCACGGCGACATGGTATTTCTGGGAGTGGGGAAAGACAAAATACAAGGTCGATTATACCCGTTCCCGCGAAAATCAGATGGCGGACGCCCTCCAGAATATAAAGGACCAGATAGCCCTCGACCTGAAGAATGCGTGGCTTATCCTTCATGAAACCGAAAAACAGATTCGTGTGGCGCAGAAGGCCATTGACCAGGCGGAGGAAAATTTCCGCATCAGCCGGGAGCGTTACCGCGAGCAGGTGGGAACGGCTACGGATGTCCTCGATGCCGAAACCCTGCTGACCAGGGAAAAGGCCAACTATTTCAATTCGCTCGGCGACTACAATATAAGCCTGGCGCAACTGGAGCGGGCTATCGGTAAAACTGAGAAGTGAAGCGCGCAGGTATTATGGGAGATAGAAATTGAAGAAACGCATCATAATCATCGTTGCTGTCCTTTTTGTCGGCGTCGCCCTGCTTGTTTATTTCGGCCAGTGGCAGTCTCAGCGCGGCGAGATGTACTACTCCGGCACAATCGAGGCTACGCAGGCGCACCTGTCATTTCAGGTGGGCGGGCGGGTTTCCGGCGTTCTGGTCAAGGAAGGCCAGGCGGTAGAAAAAGGCCAGATACTGGCGGAGCTTGACATGTCGGAATTTCAGGCCCGTGACGAGCAGGCAAAGGCAAATCTGGAAAAAGCGGTCACGGGGCGTCAGCAGCAGGAAACGCTGCTTTCCATCTACCGGAAAACCCTGCCTGACGACGTTGTCCGGGCACAGGCCAATGTCTCGGCCGTCAAGGATCAGATGGAGGATGCGCGCCGGAACAATGGCCGTTATGAGCAGCTTTTTTCCCGGGGAGTGGTCTCGGCGAAGGAGCGTGATGCCGTGAAGCTCAACTATGATACCGCAAGAGCCAGGCTGCTTGAAGCGGAGACGATTCTCCAGCAGGCGAAGAGCAATCTCGCCAGGATCGAGCTGACCAGAAAGGAGATAGCGGCTAGTGAAGCCGCCGCCAAGGGAGCCAAGGCCGCCCTCGATCAAACGGGAATTCAGCTCAAGTACACGCAGCTTGTCGCCCCCATTGCGGGCGTTATCACAAGCCGCAATGTTGAGCCGGGTGAGGTCGTCACTTCAGGCAGAGAGGTCATGACACTGTCAGACCTGTCAACGGTGGACCTCAAGATATTCGTCGATGAGACGTCAATCGGCAAGGTAAAGCCGGGACAGGATGTCGAAGTAAAGGTGGACACCTTCCCGAAGCGGATCTTCAAGGGAAAGGTATCCTTCATTTCGCCGGAAGGCGAATTTACGCCCAAGGTCATTCAGACGCGCAAGGAAAGGGTGAAGCTTGTCTATCTCGTCAAGGTGTCCATCCCCAATGCAGGTCTTGAACTTAAGTCGGGCATGCCGGCAGATGCATGGCTGAAATAGTAAAGAGTTCTTTTCCGGTTCTGAATCAGAGCGCTAGCTGCGTTGGGATGCGCGCAAAGGGTTTCCCGCGGCTCAGAATATTTTTTCGACGGAAGCCGTGATCATTCCGCAGGCCTTGCCCGATGAAAAAATATTTGATTCGCCGCCTGCAAACCCCTTGCGCTGGTTTTGTTGGCTTCATGATGAAATTATCTATAGGGAACAGGCATGCCTGTTCCTTGCATTTTTGCGCAAACTGCACGGGATTCAATCATAAGATTCTGCCATGCCTGATAACGATCGGTTTATCCATGTCAATAATGTTTCGGTGAACTTCGGCGCCACGGAGGCCGTTCGTGACGTATCCTTTGCCGTCGGAAAGGGGACGATTTTCGGGCTTGTCGGTTCGGACGGAGCCGGAAAGTCAACGCTGTTGAGGATGATGGCCACGATGATCAGGCCTCTGTCGGGCGGCATAGCGATAAACGGACTGGATGTCGTGAAGGACAAAAGGAAGGTGAAGCGCCTGATCGGCTACATGCCTCAGCGTTTCGGCCTCTACCAGGATCTGACGGTCGATGAGAACATGACCTTCTTCATGGACATCTTCGGTGTAATCGGCGAGGAAAGGACACGGCGCAGGGAACGTTATCTCGGTTTCTCCAATCTTCTGCCCTTCCTGGATCGTCAGGCGGGCAACCTCTCGGGAGGCATGAAGCAGAAACTGGGGCTCGCCTGCGTGCTTGTTCATGAGCCCATGCTGCTGATACTGGATGAGCCGACCAACGGTGTTGATCCTGTCTCCCGCCGCGAATTCTGGGATATCCTGACGGAAATGAGAAACAGCGGCATGACCATCGTCGTTTCCACGGCGTATCTTGACGAAGGGGAACTGTGCGACAATCTCGCCCTCATGCACCGTGCCCGTATTCTCGCCGTTGACACGCCGGAGGGAATCAAATCATCACACCAGAATCTGGAAGAGGCCGTGATCCACCGCATTCAGGAAGTTGACGAAGGACTGATGCATGACCAGTTCAAACAGTGAGGCCGTTGCGGTCAGCAATCTGGAAAAAAGGTTCGGTGAGTTCGTTGCCGTAAACCGCATATCGTTCTCCGTCAAAAAGGGGGAGATATTCGGTTTCCTCGGGCCGAACGGGTCGGGCAAATCAACCACCATTCGCATGCTGTGCGGTATCATTACGCCGACATCAGGCGAGGGGACCGTCGCCGGATTCGACATCCTGCGCCAGGCGGAGGATATCAAGCAGTCAATCGGCTACATGTCGCAGAAGTTCTCCCTGTATGAGGACATGACTCCGTTTGAAAACATCCGCTTCTATCTGGGGGTCTATAATGTTCCTCAGGACCAGTGGGAGGAGCGCATCGCCTGGACACTGGACATGTCACGCCTGCAGGATGTGAGCACGCGCCTTACCCGTGAGCTGCCTCCGGGATGGCGTCAGCGCCTGGCGTTGGGATGTGCGCTGCTTCACCGCCCGGAGATACTTTTTCTTGATGAGCCGACCTCCGGCGTGGACCCCATTACGCGCAGACATTTCTGGAGCTTCATATCGCGACTGGCCGGCGAGGGTATGACGGTGTTCGTTACCACCCACTACATGGATGAGGCGCTTAACTGCGAGCGGCTGGTCATGATCAACGAAGGGAACATCGTGGCTATAGGAAGCCCGCGGGAAATAATCGACGGGGCGTGTCCCGGCGAGCCGGATTCTACCCTCAGCGACGCCTTCATCAAACTTATGTCGAGGAATCATCAATGAATCTGCGGCGTGTTCAGGCAGTGGTGCGCAAGGAGTTTTATCACCTGATAAGGGACTTTCGCAGTCTGTATCTGGCTTTCGCCCTGCCGCTGCTTTTAATCCTGCTGTTCGGGTATGCCTTGAGCCTGGACGTGGACAACATCAAGGTCGTCGTTGTGGACCGCGACAAGACGGCGCTCAGCCGCGAGTTCATCCGCAAGATGGATGCCTCATCCTATTTCAATGTGTTCCGCAGCCTCCCCGACGACAGTGTCGCCGCACGCTATCTGGATGAAGGGTGGGCGACGATGGCCGTCATCATACCGCCGGACTGGACAGCCAACCTGAGAGCGGACCGGGAGGCTGCGATGCAGGTGCTTCTCGACGGCAGCGACCCCAATTTCGGGAGCATCTCGCGGGGCTACATATCGGCTCTTGTAGAAGGATACAATCAGAAAAGCCTCCTTGATTTTCTCAACCGTGAGGGCAGGGAGAAAATCAAGCCGCCTGTCGAGGGTCGTATCAGGGTCTGGTTCAACGAAGACCTGGAGAGCCGCAATTTCATCGTACCGGGCATCATCGCCGTCATCATCATGATCGTGGCGGCCATGCTGACATCGCTGGTGATCGCCAGGGAATACGAGAACGGCACGATGGAGACGATTCTTTCGCTGCCCGTACATGCCCTTGAATTTCTTATCGGCAAGGCCGTTCCCTATTTCTTCATCGCCCTGGCGGACACCCTGGTGGCTATCTTTATGGGGCAGGTGCTCTTCGGCATCGTCCTGAAAGCGAGCTTCATGCTCATGATTGCGGCGTCTTCACTCTACATCATGGTGGCCTTAAGTCTCGGGCTTCTGATCTCCATTGCCACCAAATCGCAACTGGTGGCAAATCAGATCGCCATCCTCGTCACCTATCTGCCGTCGCTGCTCCTTTCCGACTTTGTTTTTCCCCAACAGAACATGCCGCTGATCCTTCAATGGGTGTCGAAGATCATTCCGGCCACTTACTACATCGATATCCTCAACGGCCTGTTTCTGCGCAATCTGGGCATAACGCATCTCTGGCCGAGCTTTCTGGTACTGTGCATAATGCTGACGTTGCTTTCCTTCCTGACGCTGATGAAACTGAGAAAGGAGGGGATGTGATGATAAGCTGGCTGCGCGTGCGCGAATTTGTACGCAAGGAGTTCATTCAGCTCTTCAGGGACCCCAAAAACAGAAGACTTCTTGTCGTCTCGCCGATAATTCAGCTTCTGGTTTTCGGTTATGTAATGTCGACGGACGTGCGCCTTATCAATGTCGGATTCCTCGATCAGTCGCACACGAGGGAAAGCCGGATGCTCATGGAATCGCTGAGCGCCAACGGGATATTCCGCATTACTCATTACACGGGAAGTGCCAGGGAACTCGAAGAACTGCTCCTGAAGCGCAAGGTTGATCTGGCAATCAAAGTAGCACCCGATTTCAGCTCAAAAATCAGGAGGGGTGAAACGGCCTACGTCCAGATACTGGCCGACGGCAGCATGAGCAACATGGCCTCCGTCCGTATCGCCTATACACAGATGGTTCTGGACAGGTACAATCAGGCGATCATCAAGGAGCTTTATCCGATGAAGATGGAGTACGGCCGTATCGACGCCCGCATCCGACCCTGGTACAATCCAAATCTGGACAGCCAGAATTTCTTCGTGCCGGGAATCGTCGCAGTGCTGATCATGATCATCTCGCTTCTTTTCACATCCATGGCCATTATCAAGGAAGTGGAGACGGGCACAATGGAGCAGTTGATCGTGACGCCCCTCAGGCCTATCGAGCTGATAATGGCAAAGACAATACCCTATATAATCATCTCCATCGTTCAGATGATATTTGTAACCATTCTCGCCGTCTTCTGGTTTGATATCCCCATCAGGGGCAGTATTTTCCTACTCTTCATCGCTACCTGCCTTTTTCTACTGACCACCCTGGGCATCGGTCTTTTCATCTCGACGGTTTCTGCAACCCAGCAGCAGGCTATGATGACAACCTTCTTTTTCATCCTCCCCTTTTTCATGCTGAGCGGCTTCGTCTTTCCGATTGCCAACATGCCGGTCGTTGTGCAGTGGATTACCTATCTCGACCCGCTGCGGTTTTTTCTTGTCATCATCCGGGGGATATTCCTGAAGGGCGTGGGGCTGGATATTCTCTGGCCGCAGTATTTCGCCCTCGCTGTCATGGGCGTCGTTGTCTTTACCGGAGCCGTTCTGCGCTTCCACAAGCGCCTGGATTGATCCGTCCGGATTCTTTTGGAGACATGTGCAAGGTTCTGCCCGCTGGTTTCTGACCTGACGGGGAGCAGCGCCTGCTTGATTTCTGTTTTATCGCATGCGGCGCTTTGTGTTCTGAGGCCACATCGGGGGGATGAGGTATACCGGGAGACCGGGGGCAATCGGGGCGGGGATCATTTGCCGTCCGGATTCGGTCTCGTCATATAAGTTATCGCCCTGTTCTCCGGAAAACCTTCCGGTTTCCAGTTCCCGTCAAAGGCGCCTTTCCCGGCTTCAGCGCCTGCCCTGCCGGACCGGGCGATTTTCAGAAGAAACTCGTAGATCGGATCGAAATGCCTGTGCCGGTCGCCTGCCCATTTTGCTGCAGTGTGTGTCCTGCCGCCCGATTTGACAAATAAGACGGGACGGGCTTCATCAGGAACCCCGTAACGATCCGCCGTTCTGATGTGGAAGAAGTCGTGCCTGTTCAAAAGGTCGGAAAGGGCCGCAGCCTGCTGCCCGGACAGTTTGAACGAGTAGCGGATTTCCTGAAGACCTGTTTCGTTCTTCTGCGGCGGTTTAACAAAACAGCAGACCGCATTTCCGTCGCCGGAAATCCATAGATTGACGCCGCCCCGCAGGCTCTGGACGTCCAGCAGAACAACCTGATCAAAATCGGCTGCTGCCGGCTGTGCGTTTACACAAACAGCAAGCAAAAGCGCTGCAATCAGCACCATTATTCCGTACTTCGAGTTTCTCATCTGCCTTCACCTGTCGGACTGATCTGCCGGACGAAGCATATCGCCGGCCGGGTGCCGTTATGGCGGTTCACTGCGGCGATAATCTCCATTCGGCGTTCATGAGGATATACCTCTGCCTCGCCTTTTTTAAATCCGTTCCTTCCGGAACGGGAATTCCCTGAACGACGGGTTCGTCTCTTTTGGGAATGAAAACAGGCAGGCCGTGGTCCCTTGCAAGGATGCCGGATACCGTGATTTTCTTTCCCCTGGTCCCGGCTGTGTAATATCCTTCCGGCCAACTGCTGAGCCCGTCAATCCACAGGTCAAAATCGACGCCGATCAGTTTGGCCCCCATCTTGCTGTTTACCGCCCAGCCCTCGACGGTTATTTTCCTGCCGAGGTTGTCTGCCGACACAACGGCGGCGCCCTTTTGACCTTGGCCTGCAGCACACCCTATCAAGACAAACATTGCAAAGAAGAAAGCCTGGATTTTCATATTCCCTTTCCTGCCGGTTTGTCTGCGGAAACAGCGTCCCGCAGGAAAAATCAACCGCGCTCAGAATGTAAGCAATACACGTTTGTTTATTTTCCTCTGTATCCTTAAGGCAGCTTGTTCAGCGGCGGCTTGCCCATTTTCTTTCTGATCTCGTTTAACTGTTTTAATTTTACCTCATTGTCTTTTTCGATGGCCGCCTTGTTTTCAGCCGACAATTTGGGCACGGAGAAATTCGCGCTACCGGAAGCTATCTGCACCCCCCTGTCCCATTCAAATATGGTCTCCGTGATATATTTTTCCTTGAATTTGTCCCATCTTGTTTCCTTGCGCTCGCCGATTTTCTTAAAAAACTTCACTTTTGCGTTTAATGTAACCGTTTCGAAACCTTTGGCGCTTGGATAGTCCTTGATGTCCTCCAGCATGAAACGGGTTCCGTAGCCATTGACCAGCTTGCCTTTGGGAACCAGGACGACATTTGACAGAGTACCGCTGTCCAGCTCATGGGACATCCAGCCTCCTCGCCATTCCATCTTGGGATTGTAAGAAGGAGATACGACGACCTGGACATAATCAAATTTGAAACTGCTCAACGGTTTTGATAAACTGACCTTTAATCCCAAAGTCCGCACGTCGGCGGAATTGAAGGCTGCTTTCTGTCCGTTCTGATCAAAAAATAAAACCTTTCCGGAGTCGGCAGCGGCATAATGTGAAAGCAGCAATACAAACGAAAATATTATGGTTGCTAAAACGGTTCTTTTCATTATATGGCCTCCTTTAATATATATTGTATGTGATTGCCCTTTTTATAAAGGCAGGAGCCGTCGGAGTCAAATAAAAAATGGTTCTGAATCATGTGGAAACTCATTTATGAAGATACATTCGGCTTTGGAGAAGACAGGGATCCTCCTACCATTGATAAAACAGGGAGCGACGGACGGGAAGGTTTCTTCCAGCTTTGGACAAGTGTATTGAATGAAGGGTTGGGCGTTTCCGGCGGCGGGCCGGTTGCCGGATTTGCAAGGTTTACGCTGCTGACGGACTTCCCGGGTGAAAAAGAAAGATACATTTCGATAGACGTCCGGGAGAATATCGACAGGCTTGCCGGGTTGAAGACGGAGGCGGATCCGGAAAAAATCAGAAAAATTTCTTCGGATCATTATGAAGCCTGTCTGAAGAATCAGGAAGAATCGTTCTGGAAAAATTTCCGTCAGCAGAAAAAATCCTTTAAGGTGTTTGCCGTCAATATCGGCAAAGACGTCTATACAAGAAGAATCATCCTCTCCTCGCTGCTGCTCGTCCTGGCAAATTCATTGTCTCTGTTCTGCCTGTGGAGCATGTTTTATCTGTATTCGGTGCAGAAGACGGCAGAGGCTATAATTGCCGGCGTGTTTGCATTGGTCTTTCTGTCGGTAAATGTCGCTTTTTTGAGCATCAAGACGCTGCATATGAGGTATACATATCCTGAAAGGTTTTATATCGAAATCGACGGGAAGAGTTTCATTCATTCCGACGGGAATTTCGTCAGGAAAATCGACCTCGGCTCGATAAAAAAAATCAGCGAGACGGAGATACTGTCGAGGGGCGGTTTGCGCGTGCTGATCGTTGTTGACTATTCAGACGGGGACAAAGAAACTTCCTACTCGTTTTTCAAGGCCTTTTCGAAGAATGAAATCGTCTATGACGTCTCCGCTGAAAAACTGGATGCCCTTTGCCGATAGGCGGTTCAGATTATTTTTATAAAATCGTCTATTATTCTTTTGTTGAAGAGTTTTCTGCGGTTCATGCAGTCAATAATGAATGCGTCGCTGTAAGGCATCAACAGGATGATCTTCTCTTCTTCCTTGATAACCGATTCATCATTCCCGAAAGAAAAAAAGACAAATCCGGTTGCCCCGTCCCAGACGATTCCATAGTCGGGGAGAATTACGCAAAGCAGAGGCTGATTCACGGCCGGTGCACGGTCGGCATAGCCGCCGATAATCAGAGGATAATATTTTTGTCTGCCGATGGATTCATCGCGGCCGCCGGACAGCATGGCGTCTTTTTCACTGATTCCGTCAAAGGTCAGAATATTTCCGGGGGAATCTGCCCATTCATTTCCAAAAAGTGTTTCCTTCATAAATCGGGTTTTTCTGGAGGTTTTTATGAGGCTGTATTCGCCGTCGGGCAGATAATTGAGGATGGAAAAATCGGTACAGCAGGAATCTCTCAGCCATTTGTCCGCCGGCTTGTCGATGATAATATCCGCATGTGGGATTTGTCCGCCGTCCGGCAAAACCTCAAAAAACCATCTCTCCTCAACCAGCGAGTGGCTTATCCCGAACAGGGGATCGGCTTCAAAGCCGACGACAAAATCGCTCTTTGATCTGGCGAACACGCCAAAGTCATGCGCAGCGTTTTCGATTTTCAGCCGGGCCGATTTTTCATTTTCTATATGAATATTCAGTTCGTTCATTTTCGGTTGCTGTTATCGATGTGGCTGAACTCAATCGTCTTGACAGCGAATCGGGATTCTCTGGGCGATATTTTCCTTTTTGATCTGTGCTTCAACAACTGGAGGATTGACATCAAAATAGGTAGCGACTTCATTGGATATATATGACCAGATGTCATCTGGGATAGAATCAAATTCTGAGAAGGTGTCTTGATACTTGAGAACCATATCCCTGCATACGTTTTCAAGGCAACCCGTCGGCACAAGCACATGACCGGCAAACCAATTCCCGTGCGTTTCAAACCAGCCGATTTCTTCTGGAGGAGCATTTATTCTCCAAAGGACAAACTCCTCCGGTGATTTATACGGAAGATTTTCATAAACCGACTTGTGTAAAATGTAATGCCCCAGTTCGTGAGCCAAGGTATAACGATATTTTTCATTATACTGATCGTATTGCACCTCATCCACATAAATTGTGGTCATATCAGCGCTTAAAAAACCATTCAGCCCAAAGTCTTTGAACAATCTTGGGAAAGGGAAAATATGAAATCCCATTTTCAAATCCATGATTTCCTCTATGGGGATAGGAATCTCCAGGGACGGATGGTATTCTTTCAGGAAATCATTTGCAATCCTCCCAACGTCTGCATAGGTATATCGAGGTAAATTCAGCTTCAACGCAAGTCCTTTTTAATTGCAGAGATAAGTTTCGTTAAGGTCTCTTCGGTTAGCTTTTCGTTTCTGGCCGTTCTGAAAAGAACCGGTAATGCGTTCATTATTTCTTCGTTGGAGATCATATCTTCCGGTAACTTGCCGGAACTCGTGGCAGCCAAATCAGTGAATTCAATCCATTCCTCGGATGATTCTTTAATTCCTAACATGGCGGCGTATTTAGCCAACGCCTCTTTTGATTGTGGCGGCCTTGTAAGACCTCTTTCCAACTTGCTGATATTCCCCGGGTCTAACTCATATTTACGGCAGAATTCTCTTAATGTTAGTTCTAATCCAATTCTTTTCTGTTTAAAAAAATTGCCGAATGTTTTCGCGATCATAATTTCACCTCCCTTCTGTTGTGCAATATTGTACAACACGGGTTCTGTGTCAAGAAATATTTTATTCAAAATGGAAGTTAAGAAGGGCAAAGCAATATTCAGCTTTTTCCATTAGACTATGATCAAGACGGTCAGGTGAAAATTTTGTGTCTGCAACCATTCGATAGTAAAACGCTTTCAGAATATCATTTTGACCTATTATGTCCAAATAAAGCGGCTATTTGGAGTTAGTGGGTTATTGTACAGATGCCAAATCTCAGCTTTATCCGATCTTTTGCCGGATTGCTGCCCAGTCTTTCCCCCGCGGCATAATGAAAAGGCACTTGCCGGTGATGATTCTCAACTGCCTTGCGGCCTATCCAGGTAAGCGTCGGCATGGCCTTTGTTTTTCTCCAGCATGTAAAAATGGTTGGGCAGCCATAGCAAAATTGTCAACATATCTATTCAAATAAAAGACGGCAGAGATATTTTATCTGGTACTGTCAATTTTTTTGTGTGAAATTTTCATAGGCCAATTCTTTGAAGAAAG
>CAZLFA010000070.1:0-20311 GCA_964558665.1 uncultured Syntrophaceae bacterium | reverse complement strand
AAACAATAATTCTAACCAATTAACTTTGTTCGACCTTTAATTGGACGGATATGATCGTGCATGTATATATTCTGTGGGAAGCATGCCGCAGATGCATTTTTGCAACCGGCATTATTTCTGAAAGGTATGCCGGAAGCACGGGGCCTGACGGATGTTGTCAAAGTCCTTGTCGCGAACCAGACGGTTAACATCCCTGAATCCCCTCTTGCCGGCCTTCTCCAGCCATCGGCAGGCATTCTCTTCATCCTTTTGCACTGCATATACGGCAGCCGCAGAATAGGCGGATTCAATATCAGCGGCATTGATGTTTGCACTCTTGAGGTAGTCTCCGAGCGCCTTCTCACTGTCCCCCATGAAGCGGTATGCGGTGCCGCGCCGGAAGTAGGCATAGGAATTTTCGGGATTCAACTGTATCGCCCGGGAAAGGTCCGGAACCGCCTGACTGTAATTGCCGCCCTTGATATGGATATCACCCCTGCTTACATATGCAGCTTCATCCTCCGGGTTAAGCCTGAGCGCCTCGTTTACGGTGTTGAGGGCCTCGACAACATTGCCCATCTTCTCGTACACCTGGGCGCACATGCTGAACAACTGTGATTTATAGAACGTGGACAGCAGGTCCTTCATCTCCACTGCCTTGCGGCAGTCGAGCAGGGCGTTGTCATAATCTCCCGTTCTGCTGTAGGCAAGCATGCGATTGAAATAAAGCTCCACCTTGCCGGGACTTAAACTGACGGCCCTGGAAAGATCCGCTATGGCGTCCTTATCCCGGTTCAGATGTCCGTATGCCAGGGCACGATCGTTATATGCGTCAACAAGCTTGTCGTCCAGGGCAAGTGCCTTTGTGCAGTCAGCGACTGCCTGCCGGTAGTTGCCGACTCTGGCGTTTACGGACGCGCGACGCAGATAAGCGGAAGCGCTTCCCGGATTGTCGTGCGTTTCTTTATCCAGCGTGTTCATCAAGTCGCGGTATTTGCCGAACTGCCTGTAGTCCGCTCCGCCGCGATCAATGCTTGTCGAGGACAGCTTTTTATTGAGCTGGATGGCTGTCTTGAAATCGTCCACCGCCGCTTTGGAATCGCCGGACATCTTCCGTGCATTGCCCCGGTGAAGATAGGCCTCGGCAAAACGGGGATTCAGGTCGATCGCCCTGCTGAATGCATCTATGGCCTTCGCGTATTGCCCGACGCTGAACAGCGCATATCCGCGATAAAAAGAATCGATTGCTCTCAGATCCCTGACTTTCGCCTCATAAACCGCCTGTTGCCCCTTTCCCGTCTTTCTGTTGCGCCGCATGCGGTCTATCTCCTTTAAAAGAGTGTCCAGCCTGGCATCAACACTGACAAACTCCTGCCTTCTTTTATCATCACTGATGAGTCCTGACACCACTGATGCAATATCCTTCAAATCGCCCGACGCCCTCACCTGCAAATGGTAGGTTTTTCCTTTCCAGCTCTCGCCGGTTATCCGCGGATGAACCACGGCTGCCGTAAGGGCGCTTATCTGTGCCTCTTTTTCATTCGGGTCATTCACTTCCATTGTCTGCTTCAGAATTTTCGCTATATCGCCGACAATAATCCTTTTAGCTTTGGCCTGCGCGATAACTTTAGCAGAAGCCTTGTTTTCCCACCCTTCCGCCTGGTAAGTGCAGCTTCCGCTGAATGATCTCTCCTCGGCAGCCGCAGAGAGGGTTAAACAAAACAACACCAGCGCCGGAATTATCATAAAAGGCACGGTTTTCCTCATGGCTTCAGCCCCCCTTTCCGTCAAAGGCTATAAGAGATTTATTTTCAGATGTCAAACCTTTATAATCACTTCGCTTTATATGAAGATGCAGGGACTGTCGCACATGTTTCAATTAATGAAGGTTGACATGCAATGCCTGCCTTCTTATACTGCCCGACGGCATCAAAAAGCTTTTACATAAGATCTCAAAGGAGGGAAGCAATGCTGAAAACCAAAATCATAATTGCAGTTTGTTTGAGTTACGTGCTGGTGACGGCTCCGGCATTCAGCCAGACGGGCGTCAGGAATAATCCTTATCAAAACGCCATTGCCACAGCACGCAGCGAAATATGGCAGGACATAAACAGCGGCAAAGCCGGAAGCGCTACCGTTGCCATCATGGTCGACGGCAACATCGCGTATGCCGAGGGCTTCGGCATGGCGGACAGAGAAAAAGGCACCCCCGTCGGTATCAATACGATTTTCAACATCGGTTCCATCAGCAAGGTCCATGTGGTGACGGCCATTATGCTGCTTGTCGATGATGGCAAGGTATCCCTCGACAATCCGGTCACGGATTATCTTCCGGAATTCAGGATGGCCGATCTCAGATACAGGAAGATCACCGTAAGAATGCTTTTAAACCACTCATCGGGCCTGCCGGGAACGGAGATGGCGAATACCTTCGGTTTTCAGTATGACGACAGGGCAAAGCAGGAAACATTAAACACCCTGGCCCGCTCACATCTCAAACACGCCCCCGGAGAAAATTCACCGTATTGCAACGACGGGTTCACACTGGCGGAGATGATTGTGGAGCGGGTAAGCGGAATGAAGTACATTGATTTTCTCAACAAAAGGATTTTCAAGCAGCTGGCGCTGAAGAACACAGGCCCGGGAGTCGGGGAAATAAAGGGCAAGCCCATTGCTTTGTATTATGAAGCCGCAACCGGGAAAAAGCATCCGTTGGAAACGGTGTCCATACTTGGAGCCGGCGGGTTGTCGTCAACGGCTGTGGAGTTGTGCCGCTTTGTCGATGCCTTTTCGGCAAAAGGCAAACTCCTGAAGGAATCATCTGTCGCCGAGATGAAAAAGGCACAGCCGTCCGCATTCAGCGGCAAACTGAGAAATCCCTCGTTTTCTTACGGGCTGGGCTGGGACATGACAAGCCTGCCGCGGTATGCTGCCGCCGGAATCCAGATACTGGGCAAAAGCGGCGGTACGGGAAATTATACCTCGATGGTTTACACTGTTCCTGAAAAGAGAATATCGGTTGCCGTCATAGCAACCGGCGCCTCGAGCAGCGCCATGAAAATAGCGATGGATATCATGGATGCGGTACTGGTCGGGAAGAAACTCATAGCCAAAGCGGAAAAGTCCGTCATGACGCCGCCGGCGGCGCAGAAACTGCCTCAGAAAGATGTTACTCTGGGCGGCTATTATGCCAGCGACACCAAGTTCGGCCAGTTGGTGTTCGACGCGGATAAGAAAAGCGCAACCCTTTATGCAATAAGCGGGCAGGAAAAAACACCCGCCATGACACTCGTCTATAACAACGGCTATTATCACGACGGCAAAGGCAACCGGTTCTACCTGGCCGGAGCCGGCGGAGAAAACTATTTCGTCGACTTTATACCTGTGTTCAACATTGATACAATCGTCGTGCAGAAAGTCAAGCCTGCAGAAAAACCGCAAAGCCTCAGAATCAACATGGACGGCAAGGTCTGGCTGCGGCGCAACGTTGCCCCTTACGAGGCTATGATGATGACGATATCTCACATTGAGAAATCATTGCTGTACAAGGACCTGCCGGGATATGTCTTTTTCCAGGGTCTCAAGAGGATCAATTCCCCCGAATCCGCGGGTATGCCTTTTGACGCGATTCGCGACCAGTCGGAGCTTGCACTTTTTGAAAAGAGCGGAATCACATGGGCATGGGTTTCCGGCATGCTTTACAGCCCGGCAGAAAGCGCAGCCGCCCTGAAGGACGGGGAAAACATGGTGAAGATAGGAAGCGCGGGATACAACGAGTGGCTGGCGGCAAGCGAGGGCATGGTCTTGAGTTTTACAAAACCCGAAAAGGGAAGGATAATTGTCTTTTCGCCCGACGACAGCACAATCTATGACAGCGCGGTAGATGCGGGAGAGATTTATATCCCCAGGGGAGGCTATATCGAATGTGCGGGAAACATGAATGATGTGTTCATAGTTAAAACCAGGCCGACATCAGCCGCCGAAAAGATATAAAACGTCAAACGGTTTCATAAAGACAGGTTGAAAGACATGTCGTGAACTATACGATTTATCGAAGACGGTGCATGTTGCGGCCTGAAAGCGGACCGAAGAACGCTCGATTATTTCTGAACGTAAAGGAGGAGGTCATGTCAAAAGCAGGATTCATTATTATCGGTTGTCTTTGCTGCATGCTGGCAGCAGCACCGATGCCGGCCCGGGCAGCGGACAGAAACAATCCTTATGAAAAAGCCGTCATCACAGCCCGCAGTGAAATCTGGCAGTCCATCAACAGCGGCAGATGCAGCAGCGCCGCCGTTTCCATAATGGTTGACGGCAAGGCGGTTTATACCGATGGTTTCGGCATGGCGGACAGAGAGAAGAACATCCCTGTAACACCGGCGACAATCTTCAACATCGGTTCGATAAGCAAGGTTTATGTAACTGCCGCCGTCATGCTGCTTGTCGATGACGGCAAGGTCGTTCTCGACAGGCCGGTCACGGACTATCTGCCGGAATTCAGGATGGCCGACGACAGGTACAGGAAGATCACGGTAAGAATGCTTTTGAATCACCAGTCGGGACTGCCGGGAACAATGGGCACGAATCAGGTAGGTTACAGCTATGACGACAATGTCAAGAAGGTGACAATCGATACCCTGAAACGAGCACATCTCAAGCATGACCCGGGGGCAAATGCGGTGTACTGCAATGACGGGTTCACGCTGGCGGAGATGATCGTGGAGCGGGTGAGCAGGGGAAAGTATATCGACTTCCTCAATAAAAGGATATTCAGGCCGCTGGGTCTCAAGAACACAGGCATGGGCGTCGGTGAAATCAGGGGGAAGTCTGTCGCCCTGTAGTATGACGCAGGCACAGGCAAAAAACATCCGCCGGAAACTCTTTCGGTGCTGGCGGCCGGCGGGTTATCGGCAACAGCCGGGGAGCTCGCCCGTTTTGCGGAAGCCGTTTCAGCGGGGAACAGGCTCTTAAAAAAGGAATCCGCTGCCGAAATGAAAAAGGCGCAGATCTCGGGATTTCCGCTCAAGCTGAGGAGTCCCAAGCCTTCGTTCGGGCTCGGCTGGGATATGACGGGAATTCCTAGGTATGACGCGGCCGGAATTCAGGTGCTGGGCAAGAGCGGCGGTACGGGATACTACTCTTCCATGGTCTACACGGCCCCCGATAAAAGGATAACGGTTGCCGTAATCGCCGCCGGCTCCGGCAGCGGCGCGATGACAATAGCCCTGAATATACTGGATGCGGTGCTGGTTGAGAAGAAACTGGTCGCGGAAAAAGATAAATCGGTTCAGACACCGCCTGTGGCGCAGAAACTGCCTGCGGAAGATTTATCGTTCGGCGGTTATTACACGGAAGGAGCCGGCCTCTGCCAGGTCGTGTTTGATGCCGATAAAAACACCGTTGCCTTACACAGCATCAATGGACATGAAAAAACGCCGTACACGAAACTCGTTTACAACAACGGCTATTACCATGATGCCAAAGGCAGACACTACTATTTCGCCGGGACGGGCAGAGAAGGCTATCTCGTTGTTCATCAGTCACTGGTCGGGTTCGATACGATACTGATGCAAAGAGTCAAGCCCGCGGAAAAGCCGCTGAGCCTCCGGATAAATATGGATGACAGGCTCTGGCTGCGGCGTAATGTCCAGCCTGTCGAATCGACCATGTGTGCGCAGTCGCATGTTGCCAAATCATTTTTGCACAAGGAGCTGCCGGGATACGTGTATTTTCTGGGACTGAAAAGGGTTGACACCCCTGAATTCGCAGGCATGCCCTTCGACTCGGTCCGCGACCAGACGGAACTCGCTCTTTTCGACAGGAACGGCGCCGCCTGGGCATGGCTTGAGGATATGCTGTACAGTCCGGCGGAAAGCGCAGTTGTCCTGAAGGCCGGGGATAATACCGTGAACATCAAAAATGCCGGATACAACGAGTGGCTGGCGGCGAAAGAAGGCATGGTTCTGAGTTTCACCAAGACCGGAAACGGCAGGATAATCGTCTTTTCCGGCGACGGCAGCGCGATCTACGACAGCATCATCGACACAGGCGATATCTATGTCGCCGGGGGCAGTTATATTGAATACGCGGGACCGGAGAACGATGTCCTTGCAGTCAGAGCCAGACCTGCAACGGCAAATAAAAAACAGTAAATTAATCTTAACGGAGGTAACGTTCATGAAAGGGAAATCACCGGTTTTTATTTTGGTCCTGCTGTTGTGCATTCTGTGTCTTGCAGGGACGGCGCCTGCCGCAGAGCTGAAATCGGTTGCGGAATTTGAAGGGGGAAAACTCTACAGAGCGGGTGAGGTCCGCGTGCTGGAAATGAACGGCAGCTACCGGCAGATGGGAAGGCAGTACGGATTCCTTCTTAAAGACGATCTGCAGGCAATGCTCACGACCATCAATGAAATCTTTATGGGCAACCAGGATGAGAAAAAAAGAATGCCCCTGAACGAGCTGAACACGATTGCCCGGGCCTTGTTCGACCGCTACCCGCAGCGATACAAGGAGATTCTGTATGGCATGGAAGAAACCTCCGGCCTGGGACTGGAAAAGGTGCTCCTCGTCAACGCGCTTGAATGGTTTCCGAAGATCAACAAGCTGAACTACGGCCGCTGCTCCGGCATTGCGGTCTGGGGTCCATATACAAAAGGCCCGGCCATATTCGGCAGAAACAACGATGACCACCCTGTATACTTCAAATTCGCCCGCATGGTCGTCGCCGTTTTCAAGCCGAACGACGGCAGTATTCCCACGGCGCTGGTCGGCTATCCCGGCATGATCTACAACGCCACAGGAATGAACGCCGAGGGCCTGTTTCTGGAATTGAATGCCGGAAATGATATGGGGTTCTCCCTGAACCGGGTTTCCATCTTCACCACTCTTTTCTCATATTTGCAGGAATACCGCAACACGGCGGAACTGGACCGGGCCATGCAATCAACACTGGCGAACATGGGCGTCATCATCACCGTCGCCGATCCGGCACGCGGTTATTCCTACGAATATTCGCTCTGGGATGTTAAGCGCTGGGATCAGGACGCCGAGGGAATAGTCGTGGCAGCCAACGCCTTCTCACATCCGGACTGGAATATTACACCTTTGCAGCCGGACAAGGAACCCGGCGACAACCGGATCCGCAAAGGCAACCTGCTCAAACTGGCAGCCAAATACAAGGGCGCGATAACACCGGAAGTGATGATGAAGAAGATCATGGACGTGAAGCTGAAGGATAAGGAAGGCGGAGCAACCGTCGACGGGACCATTTATCAGGTGGTCGCCGCTCCGGCTGAGCGGACGCTCTGGATCAAGGTGCCGGGCCGCGTGGAGTGGACGGAAATCCCGCTGAAGCAGATTTTCGGTAAACCGGCTGCCAAATAAATACAGAGAACACTATCGTTTTACACAGTATAACAAACCGACGGTTTTCATAACCGGCGCAAAAGGGTTTTAAAGCAGCTAATAAAATTCTTACACCCGGATTACGCGATAAGGAAAGCCATACCCTTCAGCATCCTGGTCAAAAAGGCTTTCCACGGCTCAGAATATTTTTCACAGGAAAAATATTTGATTCGCCGCTTGAAAACCCCTTTGACCAGGATAAGGTTCACTTATCCAGGTGAGTGCATGTTCTATTGCATAATCCGGGTTAAACGGAAATTTCAATCTGCCCGTTGCACGGGCTCAAAATGAGAACATGGTTCCATTCTGTGTCAACGGCCGACCGGAATGGTAAGAACAGGGGCCGTTGACGGCAGATCGCCGGATTGCAGGGAGTATATTGAACTCAGAATCATGAAGCATACCTTTGTCTTAATATCTCCGTCATCGATATAGTACCACCTGTCGCGGTAAGGCACGGCGACAAACGAATGCCCGGGCTGCATCGCCTGGCTTTTGACCTTGAGAAGACCGGAATGGATTCCGTCGCGTGAAGCCAGCTCGCCGGCTGGAGGCTTGAACGGCAGCGCGTTTTTAGCCGATTGCTCATCGTCCGGCACCTCGACATGCACGGCCATATCGTAGATTATCTGGTGATAGCTTTTCAGTTTGACAAAAACTCTGGAGCAGCTTCCCTTGCCTTTCCTGCAGGAAGTGAAGTCACGCACGGCGGTAAGTTCAATTGCCGAGACCAGGCGCCCGTCCGGCATGGCAATCCTTTCCGGCCTGACCCCCATGAGTTCCTCAACCGCTTCCGCCTCCTTCCCGTCGAGGTAGCGCAACTGCATGGTTACGATCTCGGGCTCCCCCTCCATCTTCCTGATTCCCGTAAATTCAAGGTCTCCGCGCATCTGGATCCTGTTCAGCAGTTGAGCAAGATCGAGGAATTTTGAATATGATTCGGCCCTTTTTTCGGACGTGCTGACCCGGGCGCGAAAATTGCCGAGGTCTCCGATCTGAAGAACCGTCAGCCACATCATGGCATCGATGCTGAAACCGGTGCGAGCCAGAGTAAGGAAGCGGTCCAGGCGAAGTTCCGTCTGAAGCTGCCTTACCATCCTTTCTCCCTGCAGCGGTGAATAAGTAATAGTGGGATTCTCGGAAATTGTGGCTCCAAGACTTGGTGAAAGGACGTTAAGGAAGTTCTGGCTCGGTGCCCTCTCGTAGATGGAACCGCTGACACCCACTGTGGCGGACTGGCCGAATGAAGAAGAGATCGAACCTACCTGAAGGAAAAAAAGCGGCTCGACATATCTCGCCCGGACAATATTAAGAAGGAGTTCCTCGTTGTTGCTTCTCTGAATGCTTACATTGTAATCAAGCCTGTTTCCCTTGAGCACCTGCGGCCCCATGGAACAGCCTGCCAAGACTATCAAAAGAAGGGCTGCCGTTATAAGGCTCTTTCCCACCGTCAGTAAACTCGTCGCTCTATGCATTCTCATACTCCTCAATCGACTTTTACAATTTATGACTCAAACACACGGCATCACGGATCTCCTTTATGGCTCCGGATGCTGAAACTTCAGGTTTCCGGACGGAAGTTTCGAAGCCAGCGCAAGGGGTTTGCAGCGGCGAATTAAATATTTTTTCATCTGGTATGCCTCGGTAGTGATCACGACATCTGCCGAAAAAATATTCTGAGCCGCGGAAACCTCTTTGCGCACATGAAATCCCTGCAATTCAGAATCTAAACACCAGCAGCTTTAATTTTAAATATATCTCCGGCGCTTCCGGCACAAAAAACATAACTCCCTGCAGGAGCGTAGGTTTCACCGGAATCAACGACACTGTCGAACAGTACTGCATCGGGAGTAGAGACTATAATTCTGCCGTTTTCAGGCTTCTCGAAGCTCAGCACTGCACCTTTCCCCAATTTAACCCATTCGTTATATCCGTCATTGCCGATCTTTATATTCGTTGTGCCGTCTTTCACTGCCGCAGCATCATCCGCCCTTGACCATAAAAAATAGCCTGTCTTTGCCCAGGTCCTGCCGTTCTTTGAAAAAACTGAAAGATCCGATTGATCACGGAATGCGGTTGCTGCAATACCGGCATAATCGGCCCTTTCTATCCTCTTGACACCTTGAAACTCAACATATCCGGGCAGATCCCGGTAAACAGACGAGGGCGCTGTCAAGGAGGGTGTGGCAGGTTGTATCTGGATATAAGGGGATGCATTTCTCATCAACCAGTTCTTCCCCTGCATATTCTCTTTCAGCAGCCGCACCTTCTTATTGGCTTCCAGCTTTTGAAACATCAGCGTATCGCCTCCATAGGGAGGTGCGCCGTGCGAAACAATAAAAACCGTGCCGTCAACAGTTGTAAAATAACACTTAATATCTTTATCGCTGTTATGGAAAAAGCCGTTGTTGTATATAAAACTCAAAGGCGTCATCAAGTTGGGATTGCCCGCTTTCTTGGCCGTCACGGGCAGCAATATGAGGGTCTGTTTTAACCTGTCAAATGAAGCCTTTGCCAGAGACCCCTCGTTAACATAGTATCCGGCATATTTAATCATATCGGCAGGAAACGGTTGTGGTTCAACCGGTATTTTCACCGTTCGGACCTTCTCTGCCATCACTTTCCTGTCTTTCATCAACGCGTCAAGAACCGGACGAGTTAAAGCCTCGCCGCTCGCATTTCCGGATATAGCGAAACCTATGGCTATTCCCTCTTCAGGAACGATCTGCAGATTGGCGGAATAAAAAATGGTGTTGCCACCCTTGCCCAGCACCTGGATGCCCTTCTCCCGATAGCCGGGAAGTCCCGTGTATTCCCATCCGAATTCACTCATTATCTGCCTGTCTTTCAGTTTATCGGAAAACAGGGTCGGCTGCGTTTTGAGAATCTCTCTTATTGAAGCATCGGAGAGTATCCTTTTTCCCTTTTTAGAAAAGCTGTCACCGAAGCGGCACAGGTCTTCTGCCGTTGACGATAAGCCGCCTGTTGCATATACGGAGACAGCTTCACGCGGATATCTTTTTCCGGTTTTGGGATCATAAAATTCAGCAACATTTGCCTCGTCTGTTTCACCTATGCTGGCAGATGTATTTTTCATTCCAAGAGGGATGAAGATTCTTTCCTTTAAGAAATTGAGGTACTTCCTGCCTGATACCTTTTCAACGATTATTTCCGCCAGAGTGAAGCCGTCGTTGCAGTACATCGACATGGCGCCGGGATCATGCTTCAGATACTCATCCTTAAGTGTATCCAGCATCATTTCATGCATTCGTGTATCAGGTTTATACCCAAAATAAAATGATGACCCGGGAAGGCCCGAGGAATGATTGAAGAGCATTCTCACGGTAATTTTTTTGTAGCGTTCATCCTTCATTTTAAACCCGGGAACGTACTTCGTTACCCTTTCATCAAGCACCACTTTTCCCTCGTCTGCCAGCAGGAGAATTGCAACAGCTGCAAACATTTTGCTTGTCGACCCGATGTTGAAGCGGGTTCCTTTGTCCACAAGCCGGTTACGGGACCGGTCCGCAACACCTATGCCTTCAGAATAAATTATCCTGTTCTGATCCATCACAGCGATGGTCGCCCCGCTGCCCTTTCCCGAGGTAATGGCTTTCCATATCGTTTCACGGGCTGCGGATATGGTCGTTTCGTAACCGGAAGCGGCGTTCTTGTCGGCAGCTTGAATTATGCAGGTACTCACCGGTGAAATGCTTAAGCAGACAATCATCATCACAACTGCAAATGTTTTTCTCATCATAGTTCCGCCTTTTCTAATCTTATGCAATGGAGATTTGCCATTTCAATAATATAGGCCTTGCCGGCTTTTCTCAGATTGTTCTCACTTTGGCTGCATCATGGAAAAGCAGGTAGTACCTGCCTTCGCGAAGGGTCAGGTTCTTCGTACCTTTTCCGTCTTCAATCAGTTTGAAGCTGCCGTCGTATATCTTCCAGCGGCCGCCGGCATCAGGGGTGATGGTGATCTTCTTCCTGCCCGTGATGTTCATCAAGCGCCATTCCGCGTGTCCCACCGCGCTTATCTTCACGACACTGTTTTTACCGCTCAGCGCCGATACACTCTCCAGGGGACGGAACAGATAACTGCTGTAGCGAATCCATTCCCGGCCGCCGCGGGTTTCGACAACGACATCGTTGAGGTCCCTGCCCATCGCCTGGGGAATCAACAGCATCATGCCCGCCCTTGAATCGCTTAATAATGGGTCGACGGCCTGAAGCCCTCCCCAGTCGGCAATGAGGAAATTGTCGACTGCGCGCAGTTGCATAAGGGGTGTTCCCCATTTGTCGAGGAAATCCGGGTGTTCGTTTACCAGCAGCCATTTCTTGCCCAGCCGCCCGCTCCATGACTTCGGCAATTTCCCGGCGGCGACCTGCTGACCGAAAATGAGATCGTCCTGATATTGGCCGTACCCACCGACGGAGCGGAAAACAAGATATTGCCGACCTTCGGCTGTTTTAAAGTAAGCCAGCCGGGAGGGATCGGCATTGCTTGCAAACCGATCGTCGTCGCGCAGCTTAAGTCCGGTCAGCCAATCCTGCCAGCCGTTTTTGCCGGCGTCGTACCTGGCGATATGCAGGGAACCGGCCTGCCTCTTCACCCGTAAAAAGGAGCTGTTGCTTGCGTAGTAGCCGCTGACGGAATCAAGAAGTTTATCGGGAGGCGTTTTCTCCGGGCGAGGCGTCAGCTTCAACGGTACAGGCATCGACGCGATTCGCCCCCTCTCCGCAAGCGCCCTGAGCAAAATCCTCTCCGCAATTTTGGTTGCGGCGGCCGAACTGAAAGTGTCGGAAGCTCCGAGGACTACAACGGCGAGTTTTTCCGCCGGTGCAATCGTCATTACAGCGCCGTACAAGGGAACGTCTCCCCTCTTCTGCCAGCCGATCACATCGACGGCTCCGAGTCCCGGCTGATGCACTGTGTCCCAGCCGAGTCCATAACGGCTCCCGTTTGCCCTGACCGGATTGAAGCTTTCCACCGTCTGATCGACTCCCATTGCCGCCACGGACTCCTCCGAAAGGATGCGCACGCCGCCGAGTTTGCCTTTTCCGATCAGCATCATGGCTATCTTCGCCATGTCCGCAGGTGTGCTGTACAAGCCTCCGGATCCGTAAGTGTTCAGAAACAGTTGCGGCAGGGCTTTTCCCTCCTTATCATATCTTTTGGCAAAGCTGCCGTCGGGGAAGTAACGGGAAGGATAACGGCTGCTGGTCATGCCGAGCGGGGCAAATATCTCATCCTGCATAAACTGCTCGTAGCTTTTTCCCGTGACCGCCAGGACAAGCTGTTCAGCGATCGTGAAACAGTCGTTGCAATAGACGCTCAGATAACCGGGGGGGTGCTTGAGCCGCTGCGTCCTGAGCGTTTCCAGCACCTGGCCGGAAAAGCTGAACGGCAGGGGAGACGATGTTTCGGCGTTGCGCTCGTCGGTGCCCGGAAATCCCGTCGAATGGTTGAGGAGCATCCGGACCGTAACCTTTTTATATTCGGGAGAGAGCATGCTGAATGATTTGATATAATTTACGAGCGGGGCATCGAGCGAGACCTTTTTCTGATCGACCAGCTTCATGACGGCGATGGCGGCCAGCGCCTTGCTGGTCGAACCTATGCAATACATCGTATCGGATTTGGGCGCAGCTTTTAATTCCCTGTCTGCCAGGCCGAAGGTTTCCGTCCATACCAACCTCTCTCCATCGACTAATGCCAGCGAGACGGACGAGGCGCCGGTTTCCTTCATGACATCTTTTGCGGCGGCCCGTCCTTCGGCAATGGCTGCTTTGAAGGGAAAAGGAGAAGAAGAGACAGGAGGAGAAGCGCAGGAAAGGCCGACGAGATAAAATACAATACAGAAGATACTGAATATGCCGATTGACGTTTTGGACAGAGTTTTCTCAACCACTTTCATGATTCCCCCCTCTTCTCTTATGCAGTTGAAAAGATCAAAAAGACAATGAACAGTAAGACAAACAAAGCTCGTAAGTCAAGGAAAATTCAGTATGTACGGTCACGGTTGACTTGGCTTTTGAAAAGGATTATCGTATGCAGCACACACTGAAGCTGTTATCACCATCGATAATAAAGAAATATAAAGGGGGGCATCGGCGATGAAATGTCAAACCGGTTTTCTGCGAAAGAGTTTATCATACCTCACGGGAATACTTTCCATCACGGCACTGCTGTTTGTTGCCGGCAGTTGCCTTACGGCCATTGCTGCCGAAGCGCAAAGCTACGATATACTGATCAAGGGAGGTACGGTTTACGACGGAACGCTGAAGACTCCCCGCGTCGCGGATATAGGCGTTAAGGGTGACAAGATCGCGGCTATCGGAAAACTTGATGCAAAGGCCTCCAGGGTAATCGACGCGAAGGGCTTTATCGTCACTCCCGGCTTTATCGACATTCATGAACATTCCGATATGCTGCTCGGCGTCCTTGCCGATCCGGCCGGCATGGCGCCCGCCAAGGTGGAAGAGCTCAAAGGCAACTTCAACGCCCTCTATCAGGGCGTTACAACCGTCGTCACGGGAAACTGCGGCCAATCGGTCACCGACACGGCAAAATGGTTTAAGATGGTGGAGTCGGTGAAGTTCGGGACCAACGTCATGCACCTTATCCCGCACGGCAATGTCAGATTTGAGCTCTTCGGCGAAAATAGCCAGCCGGAGAAGCTGTCCCCGCAACAAATTGAGAGGTTCAAGGCACGGATCGAAAAGGAGATGAAAAACGGCGCCTGCGGGATGAGCACGGGCCTTGCCTATCCACCGGGCCTCGGCACAACTACAGAGGAACTGATCGAGCTTTCGAAGGTCGTTGCCAGATACAGCGGCATTTACGCCACCCACATGCGGGATGAATCCGGAACCTTACTGGAAGGCGGCAAGATAGCCGTCCTCGAGTCCATCAAGGAGGCTATCGAGATCGGCAGGAAGGCCGGAATCCCCGTGCAGATATCCCATCTCAAGCTCCAGGCGCCCCACAGCATCAAGGCATCGCAGATGCTCGGCCTCATCGAGGCGGCAAGGCGGGAAGGGCTTGACGTAACGGGCGACAGTTACCCTTATACCTCCGGTTATACAGGGATCGAGATACTGCTTCCGAACAGATTCAAGAAAACTACGGGCGGCATTGCCGATGAATATAAAACCGCAAAAGGAAGAGCAGAGATAAGGCAACTGATTCAGCAAACGTTTACAGACATCCCCCCGGAGAAAATCATCGTGCAGAACTGCGATAAGAAGGAATACGAGGGCAAGACGGTCAGGGAAGTTGCCTCTCTGGAAGGAAAGGACCCGGCCGACACCTATGTGGGGCTGGTCTGCGACCATGTTACGGCCGGAATCATCTTTGCGCACAATGAACAGGCCATGAGGGACTTCATGCCCAATCACTATGTCTTCACCTGTTCCGACGGCTACACATGGGCAAGAGACCTGCCGGGCTCCCACCCCAGACTGTTCGGGGCATTTGCCCGCAAGCTCAAGGTCTTCGCCATTGATGAGAAGATCATGAGCTTCAACGACGCCCTGCGCTCCATGACCTTTCTGCCGGCAGAAAAGCTCGGCATGACCGGAAGGGGCAGGCTTGAGGCGGGCGCTTTCGCCGACATCGTTGTCATGGATCTGAACACACTCGCGGATCGTTCAACGTATAAAGACCCCACGCTGTACGCTGACGGCGTGGTTCATCTCCTCGTTAACGGGATCGTCACCATTCAGGACCGCAAACTGACCGGGCAGCGCGGGGGCCGTCCTCTGAAAGGCCGCGGCACCCAGTTGTGAAGCAACCTTATGCGGAAAAGGCCGGTGCCTGTCATACTGATAAAAATGGAGGCATACTTATGAAAAAGATATGTGCCTTGTTTTTGATGCTTCTGTTAATTGGCTGCGCAAACCCGATCATAAGGAACCAGGCGATTCCGCAGGTCGATCCAAGCTACAGCCTTGAAAAGGAAATGACCATAAGTTCAAAAAACGGCTGGCAGAGCTCCGGATTATCGCTCCAGCAGGGACCAAAAGTCATTATCAGGGTCAGCGGTCTCTGGAACAAAGGTTTTGCATCCGATTGCGGCCCTGACGGTTATATCGGGGCGGCAGGGGAAATGCGTTATAATTCCGATTATGGCGCCATGGCACTGCTCGGCAGGATCGGCAACGGAAGAGAATTCCTTGTCGGCAGCTATCTTGTCCTTGATGCCGACTCCGCAGGAGAGCTTTCATTCAGGCCCAACTGTGCCGAGATCGGTTTCTGGGACAATTCCGGCGGGCTTTCAGCAAGCATCTATGTGCAGAAATCCCGTCAGGCAGCGGGCATGGCGGCTTTGCAGAAAAATGCGCAGGAAGAGCAGCGGCCGATTCATCACGAAAGCACAGCAGGAACCGACAGGAACAAAGCGGGGGCTTCCTGGGCAGTCATAGTAGGCATTTCCAGGTACAAATACGCCACGGTGAAAGGGCTGCCCAATCTCATCTTTGCGGATGACGACGCAAAGGCATTTGCGCGCACGCTCCGCAATCTCGGCTGGAGTGAAAGCCATATGAAGCTGCTGCTCAACGAAAATGCCACGCAAAGAAACATCATGATTTCCCTGGAATCCTGGCTGACAAAAGCCGGACCGAACGACCAGATAATTCTGTTCTGGGCAGGACACGGGTATCCCGATCCCGAAGACCCTGAAAAGGTTTATTTTGCATGTTATGATACGGACATTTCCATACCTGCGACAGGCTATCGTATGGACCACGTCCGACGGTCATTGGAGGAACGAAAAACAAAGAACGTAGTTCTCCTTGTCGATACGTGCCATGCAGGGAAACTCATTTCAAGAGGGGACGGCGGCAGGGGCATATCCATCATGCCCGACCTCAACAGGATAACCCGCGAGAAGAGGATACCAAAGGGCTGGGTGTTCATGGTTGGAGCAGACACCGACCGGCAGGCAATCGAACACTCTTCATGGTCCAACGGTGCATTTACACATTCTTTAATCAAGGGGCTCGGCGGTGAAGCGGACGGTTTTCAAAGTTCCGGGGCGAAAGACGGCATTGTTACAATGGGTGAATTAAAGGCGTATATGCTCTCCGTTATGCCCGATGAAACGCAAAGGGTTCTCGGGGCGGCAAAACATCCCGTCATCACAACGACCACCGGCGATCCCGATATCTGGAACATCACTCTGCAGGAGGGGAAATAAATACGGACGCGGCTGCGTGCCGCAAAAAACAACTCAAAAATCATACAAGCTAAGAATCCTTCTTCCTTAACCGATTTGACAACCCTTAAAATACCCGGGTGTTTTTCAGGTGTTTTTTCAGCGTTGACCGGACATTCATTTCCGCATAAATAAAATCATCTCCTCTCATCTCACAGCAATCAAATTACAGTTTCCTTTTTTATAAAAATCACAAAACCATTCTTAAAAAGGAAAGGCATAAATATGGAATTTATCAATTATACACCTTTTCCGGCATTGTCATACGTTACAATGGATTGCAACGATGACGAATACCACACAACGGTAATGCGCGCGACGCTGGAGATAAAGACAGACGGCACTCTTGCATACGCTAAAGATCAGATGCCTGTCGCCGTTACCGACGAGTATCACGGCGAGCCGAATCAAAGCAGTGTCCGCCAGGAGAGCGATCTTGCCGCCTACAAGCCGAAGTGCGATGTCATTGTCAATGCCACGGCATATGCGCCGAAAGGGAAACCGGCTGAACGGTTTACCGCAGGCATCAGGATTTATGGTGCACCGCAGGGTCGCACTGTCCCGAACCGGACTCACGACCTGAATCAAAAGAATCCCTATCTGCCCGGCGAGCTTATTCGCGACAAGCTTCTCATCATCAACGGTCCGAGATTATGGCGAAGAGGTTTTTTCGGCGGCTGGAAACTGGCGGAATCCAAGCCGATTATTTCGCTACCTATACGCTACGAGCATGCCTACGGCGGACAGAACCGCATCGAGATCGACAATCCGAACGCCAAACACGTGCCGGAAAAGCACCGCCTTACGCCTGAACAGCGTGCAGCCCATCCCGACGGACCGGAGAAAGCGCCCGTTGCCCACACGGTCTGCGAAACCAATCCCGTGGGCCGCGGTTATGCCGAACCCTGGTACCTGAAAGCAGAAAACTGGGGGGATTACCATGCGCCGCTGATTGAATCGCCCGGCGATCCGGTACGGGAGTTTAGTAAGGGTTATGCCCCGCAGGGGTTGGGTATTATCTCAAGATCGTGGCAGCCGCGTTTGAAGCTTGCCGGCACTTATGATGAAGCATGGCTGAATGAACGCCACCCGTACCTTCCCGAAGATTTCGACTTCGCTTACTGGAACTGTGCCCATCCCGATTTGCAACTGCCTTACCTTAACGGTGACGAAGTCATCGAACTTGTCAATCTCTGCCCGCACAACACACCGGGGAATGCAAAGGACAGAAACGGCAACACGATCATGCGCTTTCAGTTGCCGAAAAGCCGCATCCGCCTCACCCTGGAATCTGAAAGCGGAAAGTTTGCCGTTGTCAACATGGCTCTCGACACTCTGATTATTGAGCCGGACGAGCGCCGGGTGTCCATTGTGTGGCGCAGGGTGATCCCGTTTTCGGCAGAGATTGCCGTGGCCGAGGCGCAGGTCAGGACAGTACAGCAAGAAGAGGACGCCGATGATGAATAGAACAACCAATGCAAAGACAGGGGGAATCAGTCCATGGCCAATCCGTTAGTTGCGAGGAAAAATTCCAGTTTCATAGCCGTATCCAAAGTGCCCGATGTCTGCAAGACGCCGTGCGGGCCGTACATGGTTCCGATTCCCTACCCCGTCATGGCCGATCTGGGAAAGAGCGTGGACGTCAGCCCCAATGTCCGTGCCAACGGGAATCCGCTGTTCCTGCTTGACGACAGTGAAGTGCCAAACGTCACCGGAGACGAAGCCGGGACAGGAGGGGGAGTCAAATCAGGTACGAACAGGGGTGCAATGCGGGCCATAGAATCCAGCGATTCGGTACGGGCCAACGGTAAATATAGCGTCCGCCATGGCGACGAATGCGAGATGAACAATGCATGAGGAGAACAAGGGGTAACAGATGAGCAAGAAACGCATGAATACCATCGGGACGATCATTGACACGTCCGGGTGTGCCCCCAAGGGGAATACGGGAGGCGGTTTAGCGCACAACGCCCCGAGGGATCCGCAGCCTCAAACCGAAGCGGGCCGGAAAATATTTGACAAATTATGTTCTACTATTGAAGATACAAAGAAAAACTATCCCTTGTATAAGATTTCGAAGTGGGCCGAAAAGGCAGAGAAGCTGCTGGCCAAAGGCGACATCGAGGCCCTCCAGAAGCTTTCCGGCAGCATTGATAAAGTGCTGGACAAGGCCACAACCGCTTCGTGGGGCAATTCTGTGGTTTCGGCCGGCCTGGCTCTGGCCTATGCGATTAAAGAAGTCTTTCTGCCGACGAATATCATCGATGTGATCCCTGTCGGCAAGATTGCCTCGAAGGGAAAGAAGGCGCTGTCTGCAATCCAGGCGGCCGAAAAGTCGAAGGCAGCCAGGAAAGGAGCCAGGGGCGGGCATGTTAAAGTCAGGCGCATGGAGAAGCCGGACATCGGATGCTTTAAAACCGGCAAAAAAATAGACAAAAATAAATTCTCTGAATACGACAGGCAACTTAAGAGGCAGGAAAACGGCCTCAATAACATGACCGTTGAAGAATACATCAAAGGCAGAGAAGCATACAAGAATATAGGAAGAGGATCAGGAACAGAACAGGTTAAGGCAAGAAGTAAGGAGCAGAAAAGATTAGCAAAAGAATTTAGCGAAGACTATCAAAAGCAAGGTATGTCTGCTACACATGCTAAACAGATGGCAAATAAGCGATCAGACGAGGTAATGAAAGAACTTGCCGCTCTGCATGAACCGGATATGGTTGCCGGAGGCAAAAACAAGATCGGCGGTTTTGGAGATTCACAGGTTAATAAATCAATCGGTGGTGGATGGAAAGGCAAGGTTGATAAACTGGATGAAGAAGTAGCAAAGATACCTGCAATAGAGAGAGGCAAGACCAGGATGAATGTTGACCTCAAACGATGCAAGTAAAAGGAGTGAACTATGGACGAAAATTTTAAACTGTTTTTATATGATGAAGGTTTTGCGCCGGCCATAGAGTGCCGGACGGTAAGTGAAGAAACACTGAAAAAGTATAAGGGCAAATTACCGGAAAAGCTGCTTGAGTACTGGCAGGAATTCGGGTTTTGTGGATACGGTGAAGGACTATTCTGGATCGTGAATCCGGAAGATTATGAAGACGTGGTGGACGCATGGCTTGAGGACACCGGACTGGACAGGATAGATAAGTATCACGTGATAGCTAGATCTGCGTTCGGCGAGTTGTTCTTGTGCGGAGAAAAGAGTGGACAATCTTTGGACATCTTACCTGCATATGGCGTACTCTTTTCAACATCCACAGGGAAAACTGGCCCTTTTGATCTGGAAATTCAAGTTTTCTTTTCTATGCAAGATAAAGAAGATATTGATCTTGCCGATATAAAAGACAAACCCCTTTTTAAAAAAGCATTAAAGAAACTTGGCCGTCTCGCATCTGATGAAATGTACGGTTTTGAACCAGCGCTTGCTCTGGGTGGAACTGCCAAACTTGAAAATCTTGCTAAAGTGAAAGCCGTAGAGCATCTCATAATTCTTGCCCAGTTGGGAGAAAAAGTGATCAGAGAAAACGAGGCCATCAAATTGCTCAGAGAAGGTAAAATCAAGCCATGATTACTGTAAAAGATGTGCGCCGGGTTGCTAAAAAAGCTGGCGATCCCGATATCTGGAACATCACTCTGCAGGAGGGGAAGTGAATTACCCCGCCCACAGGGCGGGGCATCTATGACCTTTAAAACAATTCTAA
>CAZLFA010000069.1:0-20559 GCA_964558665.1 uncultured Syntrophaceae bacterium | reverse complement strand
TCTTTAAAGAATTGGCCTATGAAAATTTCACACAAAAAAATTGACAGTACCTTCCCCTTTTTTATTATCCTAGTTTAGCTTGCTCTTCTTCGCTTTTTCATTATTGACCGAGTCAAACCTTGTCCCTGGATTGAACAATGGCTCGAATTTTTTGTACGGATCTTTTGTAGCCAGCCTGAAATCGTCAAAACCCTTCTTGTAAGCCTTTGTCCATTCTCCGATCAACGTCTTGCCTTCTCCTGAAACCCAGAATGACTTCCCGGTGAAAAGGTTGGACATTCCCTCCCTGTATTGCTTGGAAATGCTCATTGTATTATCTAATGTGCTTCTGTAGTAATCGGTAAGCTGTTTAGCAATCTTCGTGCGACCCATTTTGTTACCTCCCTATTACATTAATATAGTAACGAGAGGTCTCTTTGTCAAAAATTATTATGCACTGCAAAATAGGTGCGGCATTTTGCCGGAACTCACGAGCTGATTTATTATGGTGTATATATTCAACAGGTTATCCAGCAGACAAGCTCACACGGCCTGCGGATGCGACCTGTGATGAACAAATTGTTTTTGCACTGCACAATATTTTGCATGATATACTGCAAAAGGGTAAACGAGGCACTCAGATGCTGATGAATCGGTCACCGACCGACTCGGACAACATCTGCCTGAGTTCATCCCCCTGTACGACTTCCTTCTCCGAAAGAAGGTGGGCCAACTTATCCAGCAATTGCCGCCGCTCTGCGAGTATATCGCGTACTCTGTGATGGGTCTGTTCCATCAGATTGGATATTTCCTGATCAATACGGGTTGCCATTGTTTCGCTATAGGTTTTAGTGGGAGTGTAATTTCCCGGGAGAAATAGAGGCTGACGAGTGGAGTCATAGGTGACCAGCCCCAGCAGATCGCTCATCCCATATTCTGTAACCATTGACCGGGCAATGTCGGTTGCCCGCTGCAGGTCATTTTGAGCCCCCGTCGATATTTCTCCGAAGGCAAGTTCCTCGGCCACCCTCCCTCCTAAAAGTACAGCCAGCCGGTCCAGCAGCTCGGGGCGTGTCATCAGGTAGCGCTCCTCTGTGGGCTGCTGCTGCGTGTATCCGAGCGCTGCGATCCCGCGGGGAATAATGGATATCTTGTGCACCGGATCTGCGTGTTTAACAGATTCAGCCACAATGGCATGCCCGGATTCATGAAATGACACAATTTCCTTTTCCTTTGGATTCATTACCCGGTTCTTTTTCTCCAGACCGCCAACCACCCGGTCGATAGCTGCATCGAACTCCGCTGCACTGACCGCCTCCTTGTCATTCCGGGCCGCCAAAAGGGCAGCTTCATTGACGAGATTTGCCAGGTCGGCTCCAGCAAAGCCGGGAACAAGCCCGGCGATCTTGTGGAGATCGACGTCTGAATCCAAAAGGACCTTCTTGGAATGTATCTTCAGGATTCCTTCCCTGCCGTTTATATCCGGACGATCCAGGAGAATCTGCCGATCAAACCTTCCCGGGCGCAACAAGGCGGGATCGAGTATTTCCGGCCGGTTGGTGGCAGCCATGATGATAACCCCTTTATTGGATTCAAATCCATCCATCTCCACAAGGAGTTGATTGAGAGTCTGCTCACGCTCGTCATTTCCGCCAAATGCGTTCACTCCCCGAGCTTTACCCAGTGCGTCCAGCTCATCGATGAATATGATGCATGGTGCCTGCTTTGCCGCCTGAGAGAAAAGGTCGCGCACGCGTGATGCTCCTACTCCGACAAACATCTCCACGAACTCCGAGCCGCTGATGCTGAAGAAAGGCACTTTAGCCTCTCCGGCCACTGCTTTGGCAAGAAGGGTTTTACCGGTCCCCGGCGGACCAACCAGAAGGACCCCCTTGGGAATCCTGCCCCCCAGTTTTTGAAATTTTGCCGGATTCTTCAAAAACTCCACCACTTCCTGGAGTTCTTCTTTTGCCTCATCAATGCCCGCTACATCAGCGAAGGTGACCATTGTCTCATTCTCAGCAAAAAGTTTGGCCTTGCTCTTACTGAAGGACATTACGCCCGCTCCCTGCCCCATCTTTTTTATGGCAAACCACCAGATCAACAACATGATGGCGATAGGGATAATCCAGGAGATGATACTGCTCATCAGCTTACTTTCATAGAGTCCGGAATATCTGACCTTGTGATCATCCAACTGTTTTGCAAGGTTAGGATCGTCCACCCTGATCGTGGAAAACTCCTGCTCCCTCTTATTGCCTTTGCCTTTGAGTGTCCCGTTGATATGTTCCGGGCCGATAATCAATTTTGTCACATTGCCATCATTCAGGTGCTGTTTGAATTGGCTGTAGGGTATCATCTGCACCTTGGAAGAAAAAAAGTATTGTTGCAGATAGAAAATAGCCAAAAAGGCAATGAAGAAATACCAGATGCTGAAATTTGTCTTTGGGGGCAGGGAAGCTTTCTTTTTCTGTACACCCTGAGAAGCAAAGAGCGCACGAAACCTTTCTTTTACATCTTCCAGTACTGCTTTCCCCCTATTTAATAACATTAACATCCTCCAATTCCATTTTCACATAAATTCGGTAATCATAATAAATACAACCTGGCATGATTCGTTATAATTAAATAACCGCCCCGACAAACTGAAGGGGCGGTTGTGCGTGGTGAATCAACAATCAACTACACCGCCTTCCTGAAAGGCTCTTTCACAACAACCTTTATGCCGCTGATTGTACCGGTAACAGCCTTCTTTACCGCTGATCCGGTCTCACCTCCAATTGCGTCAGCTGCCTCAACGGCGCCGGTTGCTGCTGCCGAAGCGGCTTTCTCCGCAGATAATCCGATTTCCTTCGCTGCTTCAATTGTCCCCAATACCGCATTTTTAGCGACCGACACAACATCACCCCCAACTTCCGATGCCCCAAGCACCAAACCTTTGGAGGTGTCCTTTATGACTGTAGTCAACTGGCCGCTGGCTTCGGCCACACCGCCTATAGCACCCTTAATGGCTCCTCTGGTCGCAAGGCCGGCATCTCCCCCCACTTCAGAAACTGCGCGGATAACACCCCGCGCCGCTTCTGAGGCAGCGTCTTCCGCTGAAATGGCAATGTCTCTGGTTCCGTTGATAGCCCCAACGATAGCGCTTTTGGCAACAGAAGTGATGTCACCGCCTATCTCTGCCGTTCCTTTTACCGCTCCATGGGCTGTACTGCGAATGACATCAATGGTGACGGAACCTATCTCATGAACCCCTTTGAGTATGCCTACGATCGAGTTCCTGGTAACGGTTGTCAGATCAGCACCAATTGCCCCTGCTGCCTTGATTGCCGTAGTGACAATCGAGCCCGCAACCGTTTCCATGTCTTTTACACCCTCCAGGGCTTTTACCGTAGTGGCACTCACAACATCGACAATTCCTACAGTCACCTCTCGTGTGCCTTTTAAAACCCCTACAATAGCATTTTTGATTGTCTCACCGACATTCTTCTCCATAAAAACACCTCCAGTTCTCCTTCATCATCCTTTGTCCAATAATGTCTCCTCTTCGATCCACTAACTCCAATGGCCGCGTTTCCTTCACCTGCTCATTTCCAGGGAAGGATGCCTCGAAAAACAGACAATCCTTCAGTTTCCCTGTCACCCTGGTTCAGCGTCAGGACACATCATGTTTATTCCTTGAAGGCCATCGTCATTTCATAGATCCCGGCTATGTTATGCTTTACGATATCAAACCCTCCGGTTTCAAAAACATGAAGCATCGGCTTGTTTTCTGCCAAGACCTCTGCTGTAAATCCCAGGAGCCCCTGCCTTTTTGCAAGGTAAGTCAAATATGCAAGCAGTTCCTTTCCAATGCCTTTGTTATGGTGCTCATCCCTTACGGCAAACGCCACTTCAGCGGAATGCTTTTCCTTATCAATAAAATATCTCCCCACTCCTGCGATTTCCTGATTCTCTTCACTTCCAACCATAGCGACAATCGCCAGTTCCTGCGTATAATCGATAATGACAAACTCCTGAAGCCGTTCATGGGGCATATCTTTACGGGCGGAAATAAACCGCCGGTACAAACTGTCATCAGAAAGGGAATAGATAAAATTCTTTAAAAGCGGCTCATCGCTGATTTTGATGGGACGGAAGAATACCTTGAGGCCCGCTTTGGTTGTTTTGTAAGACTCCAGTTCTTCGGGGTACCTTCCTTTATCTCCCGGAATGAACGCCTGATCCTGATATATCAATCCTGCCTTTTTTGCCTCTTCAACGAGCCAGCGTCTGAATTTCGGATGCGCAATAGCGATCAAATCCATCGCACGTTCACGGATGCTTTTCCCGTGAATATAGGCAATGCCGTATTCAGTAACGACATATTGGATGTCACCGCGAATCAAAGTCGTGCCTGCCCCTTCTTTAAGTGCAGGAGTGATCCTTGAGATGCTGTCATCAACGGCTGTTGATGGCAGAGCCAGGATGGCTCTACCGTTTCTTGACAATAATGCCCCGCGCATAAAATCGGCTTGCCCGCCGATCCCGCTGTATAAAACCCTCCCGATAGATTCCGCCGTAGCCTGTCCGGAAAGGTCGATTTCCAGAGCGCTGTTGATGGCCACCATATTTTCATGCTGGGCAATAACCAGCGGATTATTCGTATAGTCGATCGTCCTGAATTCAATATCCGGATTATCATGGATGAAATCATACGTGTCTTTATGCCCCATACAGAATGTCGCCACGGATTTCCCGCGGTTAATGGTTTTCTTGGTATTGTCGATAACACCTTTTTTCATCAGTTCGACAAGACCGTCACTGAAAAGTTCCGTATGCAGACCAAGACTCTTCTTTCCGGAAAGGCTTTCCAGGATGGCATTGGTAACTGCGCCATATCCGACCTGGATCGTATCGCCATCCTCGACGAGACGGGCAATATTCTTCCCGATTTTATTGGTAATTTCCAGATTTGACTCCGGGCTGTATTCCAGGAGAGGTTCATCATGAGGTAAAATAAAATCGATATCCTCCATGTGAATAAATGAATCTCCATGAACCCGCGGCATATGACTGTTCATCTGGGCAACAACATAAGAGGCATTTTCGACAGCGGCTTTCACAATGTCCAGACTGACGCCGAGGCTCAAATGGCCATGGCTGTCAGGCGGGGATGTTTGAATAAGCGCCACATCGATATTTACAAGACCCCTGGAAAACAAAGACGGCAACTTTGACAGGAGGATAGGCGTATAATCTGCCTGACCCGTGTTGATGGCCTCCCTTGTTGTATCTCCTATAAAGAAAGAATTGTGACGAAAGTTATGCTTAAATTTCTTTTCCGTATAAGGGGCTACGCCGAGGGTCCTCACATGAATGATTTCGGCATCGAAAAAGGCATGGGGCTTTGACTCAACATAACGGATCAGTCCCTGAACAAGATATTGCGGCTCGGCACAGGCCGACCCGATGAATATCGTATTGCCCCGATGAATATGGCTGTAGATGACATCTTCCGACGCGAACTTATCAGGATATTTCTCTTTCCAGTGTTCCATAGGATTAGTTTCCAATTTTATATCGAAAGGTCTCTTTCCGTTTCAGTAAATTGTCATCAATCTCAAAAGTAATCTCAGGCCGGTCTGGGTTCGCCCATAACGGGACAAATCTTTGGTTCTCCGGTCTTACGTTTTGCGGTTTCTTCCCTTTCCAGCATCCTCGCGGCAGAATTCTTTTCACAAAAACAATGCGGCTCATATGTCCATCCCAAGGCCAGCCTGTTTTCTTCTTTTTTCAAGGTAAAATATACATACCTGCCCAAAAACGGTGTAATCAGCCTGGTTATCAATCCAAATGTGGCATAAATGTCATTGAGGAGTTTGTCGGCCTTTTCCGCAATCCGCTGATCGTTGCGATACCACTTGCGCATAGCCCAGACGGCGCCCGCATACGACGATCTCACAGGAAAAGCCTCCCAGGCAAAGCGGTCCCGGACACGGGGGGGGTGATTTTTATGCATCTGCCATCCGGTCAGCAAGACCCTGATCAAGCGCAGCAGACTGGGGCCGTTGATCCTAAAGTCACGAAGGAAGGCATCCAGCAGATAGTCCTCTTCCCTGCCGTTCTTGATATACCGATGGCGGTAATTAAAGCGATGCTGCCCGTGGGCATCGGCATAGGCAAACTCCTTCTCTGAAAGCAGCGTACCATCCTGCCTGTGTTTTTCATGAAGAGGCGTGCCCGGAACCGCTGTGTAGAGCATGAACTGATGAAAGACCGTCTCATGGCTGATCGCATAATCGATGATGGCATCTATGTTATCCGGCCTGTGATCCTCCAGGCCGATGATCGAGGACCCCAGCACACGGATGCCCTGAGATTGCAGTGTCTTTACCAAATGGCGTGTATCCACTCCCTTGAGCTTGTCATAGGCACTCTCTTCTCCTTCCAGCCCCATCCAGACCCAGCCGATACCAAGCCTGACCAGTTGATCGAGAGTGTACGATTTCAGGACCCGGGCGGAGCTGAAGACAAAGATCGCCCAGTTCTTATTGTTGTCCTCCATAAGTTCGAGGAGCCTGAGAGCTCTTTTCTTGTGAAGAAGGAAATTCTCGTCCAACGTGAAGAAAGACCTTACCTTGAGCCTCTTTTCAATTTCACACATGACCGCAAAGAGTTCATCTCCTGTCTCGTAGAAGTGGATGAACTGCCCCTTGCCGCCAAACAGGGCTGATGTCGCACAGAAATTACAACCGACTGGGCAGCCGACGGAAGGAATCAGGATGGCCGCCGTGCCACCAGGTCTGCTGCCAAGGTTGAAACCCATGATTCTCCCGCCAAAGCTCGATATTGCCATGGTATGTTTGATAGGTGCCTTGTCGTCCTGCCCCAAGTATCGTTGAAACCATCGGATACCCTCACCACGCACAATAATATCCGCATCGATCATCTGCTCTATGCTTTCTGTTCCAGAGATATGGCCGCCAACAACAATTGTTGCTGCAGGCTGATACTGGCGAATAAGCCGGCACATCTTTCTTACCTTTCCTACATTGGGAAGGATGCCGCTGATGCCTATAACATCATAGGCATGATCCCGAATTTCCCCGGTGAATCGTTCCAGATCAGGAAAATCAAGGAGAGTGCAAGGGGCTTCGATGTTGGCCTGGATCATCATGAGGCCGAAGGAGCGATGAAACATGCGCAACGAGAACCCTCCCTGAAGCCGTGTTACCTGATTCTGATACAGTTCCATCGGGTTGATCTTACGGCTGCCATATTCATCATCCTGTGCGTATGGTCCGAAAACACTGGTCAACAGGACCCGTGTACGGACACCAAGCGGATGAAGATACTGAGTACTCATATCTTTCTCCTGCATTAAATAAGCAATCTATACATTAAATCTCCTGCATCCCCATCTCTGCGTGGAGATAAACGGTGTGAAAGACCCTTTCCCACGGCTCTTCAAGAAGGTTCATAGCTCCCCGGAGCACCTTAAAATGCCGTGATTTAAAGTGTGCGATAAGATTTTCATGTGTATCCCACTCTTCAAGCAGAAATAGTCTGTTTTCATTTTCTATGCTCTGGCAAAAGTCGCAGCGCTGGCACCCTCTCTCCATCTTTATAGACCTTGACAACGAAGCAATCGTCTGTGACAGCTCCAAGCGCTTTGCGGGAATAACTCTCATTCGTGTTATTAAAAGTATCATGAAACCATATAGCAGCAATTAACCTGCCAATAGCGGAGCACCGTGGAGATGTTTGAATTCATCTTTTAATAACAAACAATTAGATCAGCAGGAGAGGATAACGGGTAAAAATGAAATGATTCGTTCGGCCTCAATATATGGTGGAACCTCACTATATTGTGGGATATGTCTCGTGGAGTCGAGTTGCGTATTAACCTTGCGTCTTGGCATCCGGCCTTACTATGCCGAGCTTATGCATCCTGGCTCTCAAGGTGCTCGGGTGAAGACCAAGGATTGCTGCGGCCCCATCCTTTCCCTCAATACGCCATCGGGTTTCAGAAAGAATTTTATGAATCTGGTTTCTCTCAGTTTCTTCCAGTGTTTTCACGGTTGATGATAGTGCGGGAATTGAAATCTCCAGTTTGTCTGTCAGTTGTAAAACAGGGCCGGGGCACAGGATCACGGCCCGCTCAATGATGCTTTCCAACTCCCTGACGTTTCCCGGCCAGGGATAATCCTGCAGAGCCTTCATTGTCTCCTTATGAATTGATGTGATCTGTTTGCCCAATTTCCTGGCGTATCTCTCAGTGAATGCCTCGACCATCATCGGAATGTCTTCTTTGCGTTGTCTCAGCGGCGGAACAGTGATGGGGAAGACATTGAGCCGATAGTAAAGATCCTGCCGAAAACGTCCCTTGCGAACCTCTTCCTCAAGGTCCCGATTGGTCGTGGCGATGATCCGCACGTCGACTTTGACGGTATGTGACGATCCCAGTCGCTCAAACTCGTTATGCTGAATCACCCGGAGCAGTTTTGCCTGCAGATCCAATGGCAGTTCCCCGATCTCGTCCAGGCAAATGGTTGAACCGCGGGCCACCTCAAACCGACCGACCTGCCGGGTGTCAGCGCCTGTAAATGCACCTTTCTCACGTCCGAACAGTTCGCTCTCTATTAAATTGCCCGGCAGGGCTGAACAGTTAACAGTGATCAAAGGCCGTTCCTTGCGGGTGCTCATGTTATGGATGGCATAAGCGATCAAATCCTTGCCCGTACCGGTCTCACCCATGATGAGGACCGTTGTGTTCATAGGGGCAACCTGCTCTGCACGATAGAGAACATACTTGAGACCGTCACTCTCCCCTATTATTTGCTCAAACCGATGTTTCATTTTGTTCTCGTGGCGAAAGAAAAGATTCTCTGTTTCAAGCTGTTCTTTAAGTTTGTTAACTTCAGCAAGGGCTGTCCTAAGTTCGACCGTCCGTTCCTCCACCAGTCTTTCAAGTTCACTGTGTGCTATGTGCAGAGCCTCTGCTATAAGTTTCCGCTCGGTGATATCACGGATGTTGCACTGAATTACTTTATGATCATTCACCAGATAGACGTTACTGACAAATTCCACAGCTATGGGACGTCCGTCTTTCGTTTCAAGCGGCAAATCATTGTAGCGGACATATCCCCTGCCCTGCAGTTCCGAGAAGGCGGCCTTCGATGCCTCAATATCTTTAAAGGCCCCGATCTCCCAGAGTTTTTTCCCCAGTAAGTCCTCATGAGAATAACCCAGCATCTCTACCAGAAAGGGATTCACGTCTGATATCTGTCCAGTTTCTGCATCAAGAATCAATATTCCATCCTGGGCCGTTTCAAAAAGACGGCGGTAACGCTTTTCAGAATGCTTGAGCGCCTCCTCCGTCTGCTTTTGATCGGTGATGTCTTCAATAGCGAGGAGAATCCTATCCGTGCCTTTACCTTCCTGATTGATCCGGCGGGCGTTGAGCAGCATCCTTTTTCGCCCGATGTGTGGAAAAGTGTGGTCGATCTCGAAATTATTAAAGTGCGTATTTTGGGGGATAATTTTCTCCAACAGTTCTCGCAGGGCAGGCATATCCAGATTGTTGTTGTCTACAGCGAAAATAAATTTTCCTACCGTATCTTCAGGAAGCAATTTGAAGGTTTCATAGAAGGAACGATTCGCAGAGATGACCCTAAGTTCAGAAGTAAGTATGATAAGCGGTCCATGTATTGTTTCCACTATGCTCTCGGCATATGCTTGAGCTTTTTCAGAGATTTCCTCTGCCCGCTTAAGATCCGCTATCTGAGCCTGCAATATTTCGCTGGTCTCCTGCAAGCGTCGTTCAGTATCAGCGATTCTCACAAGAAGCTCTTCCACCTTTGCGGGAGATTTCTGCTTGGATTGAGGGTTTTTCCCAGGTTTTCTTTTTATAATATCACCCCTTTTCTGATCGCTCAGTCTTTTTACCTCATTCCTTATACAGGCAAATATTATGAAGAATTTTTATAAATATCAACCCGGAATTTGCGTCGTTTTATGAAGAAGAGAACAGGAACATTGATGGTAGCGGCAACGGCAGTTCTTTTAACGGCAACCTTCGGTTATGCGGAATACACTGCAATGCACTTGAGTGCGGATATTGTGGCCGACCATATCATGTAACCTAATCCGACAAACACAAAAACATGATGACCAGACCTCTCCAATACCTTTTTAAATATAACTGACCAACGCCAGGGAAGACGAATGCAGATAGAAGTACGGCTTTATATGATAGTTTCATTTTGATACCCGTTACCGTCGTCCATGCACTTTAAAAGAGCTGACCGTTGAGCAGATATCCGCACTGTGATTTCTATCAAGCATTTCTTTTGGGTTGCTTGTCAAGCTTGTTTTTTGACTTTTGTTTCTGTTTTTCGGCGTTCTGTTTCTGACTTTTTTCCTTATCTTTTTTGCCACCCTTGTCTCCCATTCTGTCTCTCCTTTTCATGTTGTCCAAAACATTTTCCCGCAGTGTGGTTTTCTTCATTGAAAATATAGACGCCCAGGCTGCAGTCATGATAAACATGCCGAGTCATTTCTTCTTATTGATATTCAATCCCACCTTAACCTCAACCTTGTGTTCCCGGTGGTCATCTACAAGGGAAATCGCCTTGTCCGGTTGATCGATCCCATCCGCTTCCACACGCATCTCGCCGGTAACATCGTCTGTTTGACGGATAATGATATGATAGACCGTCTCCCGATACCGGTAGTGGACAATGAATTTCTCCCAACCATTCTCAGGCAGGCACGGTGCAAAACGCAGTTTGTTCACGTCCAGTTTGAGACCCAGGAGCGATTCCACAATCAGCCGGTACATCAAGGCTGCCGCTCCCGTGTACCAAGTCCAGCCGCCGCGGCCGATATGCGGAAAAAGTGCATAGACATCGGCGGCAATAACATATGGTTCGACTTTATAGGTGCTGACTTTCTCCGGGGAACCGGCATGATTTATAGGATTGATCATGCCAAGAAGTTCCCAGGCGCGAGATCGCTCGCCTAAAGCGGCGAATGCCATTGCCGCCCAGATTGCCCCATGAGTGTACTGCCCACCATTCTCCCTCACACCAGGAACATACCCTTTTATATAGCCCGGATTCAAATCCGACTTATCGAAGGGTGGGGACAGAAGCCGGACCAGGGAATGCTCCCTGTCAATAAGCTGATTATTCACCGCTTCCATTGCCAGGCGCTGGCGTCCAGGATCCCCCGCTTCTGATATAACCGACCAGCTTTGGGCAATCAAATCAATCCGGCATTCAGGATTACTCGCCGATCCCAGCGGCGTCCCATCGTCAAAGTAGGCGCGGCGATACCACTCGCCATCCCAGCCGTTCTGCTCGATATTTTCACGCAGCGTGGCCGCTTCCTTAAGACAGCGTTCGGCAAAGGACATGTCGTGAGTTCTGCGGGCAACCTCACTGAACTGCATAAGCGCATCATACAGGAAAAAGGCCAGCCAGACACTTTCACCTTTGCCGCCCTCGCCTACAAGGTTCATACCATCGTTCCAGTCGCCCGAACCGATGAGTGGCAGGCCGTGTTCACCAAAACTGAGGCCTCTTACGATGGCTCGCACACAGTGTTCGTACAGACTGGCAATACTTCCGGAGTGTGCCGGCAGATCATAGTATGAGTCCTCGTCCGTCTTTACCGGACGCCCTTCTATGAAGCTGACAGGTTCATTCAGTACACCGGTATCGCCTGTGGAGAGAACGTAACGGCAGGTAGCCATAACAAGCCACAAATAATCGTCCGAACAATGTGTGCGCACACCACGGCCAATCGGCGGATGCCACCAATGCTGAACATCTCCCTCCTCAAACTGGCGGGTCGCGCAAAAGAGTAAGTGCTTGCGCACCAGGTGCGGTTGGGTATGGATGAGCGCCATCACATCCTGTAACTGGTCGCGGAAACCGAATGCGCCCCCTGACTGGTAATAACCACTCCGCGCCCAGAGGCGGCATGCCAGGGTCTGGTACAGAAGCCAGCCGTTGGCCATGATGTTCACAGCCATGTCAGGAGTTTCCACCTGTACCGCACCGAGTGTGCGGTTCCAGTATCGCCGGACTGTTTCAAGTTCGCCGCACGCCGCTACAGAACCCCGGAAGCGATGAACCAGTTTAACAGCTTCATCGGCATCCCTCCCTGCGCCCAGCCTGAAGATGATCTCGCGCTCTTCACCATCTGCAAGCTCGAAGGAAACCTGGATGGCGGCACAGGGATCGAGGGCAGACCCTACTTTGTTGGAAAGTCGCGTTCGTCCTAAAGCAGCCGGATTGCGGAGCGTGCCGTTGCGCCCGATAAACTCCGCCCGATCACTGCTTACGGTCCGGGTCAGATCATCCACATCGAAGAAAGCGATCTGTTCGGAGAACTCAGTGTTGTAGGAGTTCCGTGCAAACAGGGCGCTGCTGGTCGGCTCGATCTCGGTAATCACATGCATGGCCGATTTGGGCCGCAGATCCCCGAGCACCCATTCAACGTAGCCTGTCAGAGAGAGATTACGGTTTCGTCCCGACTCATTTCGTATTTTTAGGACGGTAAACTTGACCGGTGCGTCCAGCGCCACATAAACCCACACCTCTGAGTGGATGCCGCGCTCCGTATGCTCGAAGACGCTGTAACCGAACCCGTGCCTGGTGACATAAGGCATGACCCCGTGATTTGGCAGCGGCATTGGCGACCAGAAGTGGCCACGATCTTCATCACGAAGGTAAAATGCTTCGCCGCTTGAATCACCTACGGGGTCGTTTTTCCACGGAGTGAGACGGAACTCGTGGGCATTTTCACTCCAGGTGTAGGCATTCCCACTCTCTGAGATGATGGTTCCAAAGTTCGGATTTGCCAGCACATTCACCCATGGAGCCGGTGTCACTTGATCTCTCGTTGTCGTAATTATGTATTCTTTCCCATCCGGCGTGAATCCTCCGATCCCATTGAAGAATTTCAGGTCACGGCGAGGTGACGCGGCTACTGCCTTTGGTTCGGGACGGTGTATAAGGCTCGGATTAAGATGCGGCAAGGCTACTTCGACAACACCTCTTCGGTATAGCTGCTCCGCCAGGGTCCCCCGGCTGTCGGAAATGATGGCGCGGGCGACCGTTTGGAAGAGAATGCTGTCTTCTCTCGATATCTGCTCAGCGAGCCTTACAAATATTCCGCCCGGCCGATCCGTCACGTTGACTTCGATGCCTGCGGCAATGAGTCCCATGATCTGGTCTTGCAAAAGTTGCCGGTAACCGGCGTGATCTTCATTCCAGATCACCAGATCCACAGTCAGTCCTTTTAAACGCCAGTACGCATGGGCCTGAACGAGTTGGCGCACCAGATCGATATTGGATGGTTCTTTGATCTGCAATAGCACAATGGGCAAATCGCCGGAAATGGCGTATCCCCAGAGGTCGGATTGTTTACGATTGTTCTTGCTCAGGATGCCCGGGTCAGCACGTAGCGACGAGTTGGCATAGATTACGGAGCCTGCAAGACGTCCATAGAGTTGTGCGTCAGCTTCCGTGATATTTAGCTGTTGCAGGAGCACCTGACTGTGTGTCCACGCCAGACCCAAAACGCGATCGGCAAGACGTCGATCCTGATATTTTTCGACAAGACTCAATGCCGTGTCTCTTGATTCACCTATACCAAAAACCATATCGATCGTCGCCGATTTTCCGGGTTCGAGCATGATCCGGTGCCGGATCGAAACAATCGGATCGAGTACGGAGCCGTCAGTGCTCGAGAGCATAGCGGAACCTCTCATTGCCTGAGGAATGGCAAGAGTGTTTCCGCGGCCTATGAACCTCATACGGTCTGTCTCGTAGGAAACTTCTTCGGCGTGCGCCCCATGCACGGCCATCAGGTGAAACATCCACGGCACTGACTCACCCTTGGAGCGGGGGCGACGTGTGCAGAGGATCGCCCGGCGCTGGTTCAGTATCTCAGTCTGGACAAAGAGGTTACTGAAAGCCGGGTGCAATGCATCTGAGGCAGGCGATGCGAGAACTACTTCCGCGTAACTCGTCACCTCGATCTCTCTGTGCCTGCGAGAACGGTTAGTGATGCGGATTCGGCGCAACTCGATATCATCCTCCGGCGAGACAGCCATCTCGGTATGCATTTCAATATCATTGTCGCGGCGGCGGAACTCTGCGCGACCTTCAGAAAATATCACCTCATAGAACTTAGGTTGTTTAAGCGTCGGCTGGTATGTACTTGACCAGAACTCCCCGCTGTCCATATCGCGAATGTAACAGAATGTTCCCCAGTTATCGCTGGTAGTGTCTTCATGCCACCTTGTGACAGCGATGTCGTTCCAGCGGCTGTAGCCACCCCCCGAATTCGTAACCATAACATGGTACTGACGGTTCGATAACAACTGAACTTCAGGAAAAGGTGTGTCAGGGGTACTGAAGACACGTACCGGAGTCTCCTGTATACCGGGGGTCGTTCGTAATTCAGAGAGGTCTGTGGTCTGCGAATAGAACGTCGTGGCCTTTGGGACGCGCTCCTGCAGCAAAAGTGTTGTCGCCTGGAAAATCGGATCAGACTCGAATCGTTTCTGCATTGGACGATCCAGGAGGACATAAGCCAGAGCCAGAAGGCTCATACCCTGGTGATGAGCCATGTAGGATCTGACCACGGCACCCGATTGCCCACGTTTATGACGTGAAGACGTGTAGTCTATTGCTTCAAAAAGGCCGAATCTTCCCGCCGCAAACCCGTCCCCGGCAAGTCGCTGCAGATTCAAGCAAGCAGCCTCAGGCGCCACCATCAAAGCCAACGCCGAGGCATACGGTGCAATGACAAGATCTTCTGCCAATCCGCGTTTCAGCCCCAGGCCGGGAACGCCAAAAGCGCGGTACTGGTAGTTGAGATGAACGTCAACCATGTTGTATCCGGACTCCGAAATACCCCACGGAACCCCGCGGTGCATTCCATACTCGATCTGTCTTTCGACAACCGCCTTGTATGTCCAGTCGAGCAGAGAGTTTTCATATGTCGGCATTACCAGAAGCGGCATGAGATACTCAAACATTGAACCGTCCCAGGAGAGGAGAACCGGATTTCCATCAACATTTGCGAGAAGACGTCCTAGGGCGAACCAGGACTCCTGAGGCAGCTGTCCCTGAGCAATCGCCACAAAACTTGACAATCGTGCCTCCGAAGCCAACAGGTCATAGAAACTTGAATCCCGCCGGTCATCCTCAACGTTGTACCCAATTGCCAGTAGATGACGCACCTTGTCATACAGGAAGCCATACTCCATATGGGCCAGCTTATTTAATTGCCCGGCAAGACCTTCGATATCCGATATTCTCCCTTGGGCGCGCCGGCTTGCTTCACTGATGTGCTCTCGAAGCTTAACAAGCCACGCTATTTCCTCGGGCGTCATATACGCCGCTTGTGGATGGCTTATTACCGGCGGCAACTCTTTATCCAGCTTCGCCAGTTCGGAAAGCGTTGGAATTTCTCCGATGAGATTGAAGTCACTGAGTTTGCCGGGAACGGCAGGAAACGCTGTCCACGGTGCGAGAAACGTCAGTTCATCCAACGCGCTTCGGCATTGACGGGCCATGGCCGAAGCCCACAACTTCGCGTCGCTCTCCGGGCCTTCAGCCAAAGTGCAGACCAGATCCTCGGCGGACATCGTCAGCCTCTCGATGCAAAGCCGCGCCTCTGAAAGTTTGGTTGGCCGGGAACCGATTGCGGAAGCCAGGTTATTCTGAAATCCTGTGAGCAGGACTGAAACATCTCCTTCTGCAGCCTCCATTAAAACCCCGAGTATGTCGATTAACCCCTCAAACAAGCGCAGATTCACGATTTTGTGATCTAAAAGTGCAAGCAGTCCTGAGCGAAGCGTCAGCAGGTGAGCGGCGAGGTTCCCGCTGTCCACCGACGAGATGTACCGGGGCGGCAACGGCATCAAGGACTGCGTGTCATACCAGTTGTAGAAGTGGCCCTGGTGACGTTCTAATGATTCCATCGTCCGGATTGCGTTCGCTGTGCGTTCCAGAACTTGTCCGACGGGAATATAGCCAAAATCATATGCGGAAACGTTCGCAAGGAGTGAAAGCCCCATATTGGTCGGCGATGTGCGATGTGCAAGCGGGTCAGGTCGATTCTCCTGATAATTGTCAGGCGGCAGCCAGTTATCCTCCGGGCCAACGTATGTTTCAAAAAATGCCCAGGTCTTGCGGGATAGCTGTCGGAGAAAGATGGCCTGATCGGCGCTCAGTTGCGCTTCCGGTCGAGTGAACGACCTGCTGATCCACCATGCAATAGCGGGAGCGGCGAACCAGAGTCCCAGTATCGGACAGGCATAAACCAATGATGCCGGCCTTGAAAATGCGATCTGGATCATTACAGCAAAAGCAATACAAGGAGCGAACCACATGGTCCGGTACGAGCCGGGAAGGTTCGTGCGGTTATCCGGGTTGCCCGAGGGGTTCCATTCAAGCAATCGTTTATGGGAGATCAGCAACCGCCATGTGGTGCGTACAATGGCATCCATACTGAAAAACGCTTCATAGGGAAGGCAGGCGAGCGTAAATACCGCCTGGGTGAAGTTCCGGCCGGTCGAGCGTGTTGAAGCTAAGAGATGCTCGCCCAGCATTACATCCAGCGGCTTCTGGTACATTTCAAGAACCGATGCAAACATAGACTGAAGCAGGAGAATCCCGATCACCGACAATGTCCAGAACCAGGCCGGTGACAAGACAGTCCAGGAAAGCAGCAACATCGAAGTCAATGCCAACGGCACGAGACTGCGACGCAGGTTGTCAAAGATCTTCCATTGAGACAGACCCGAGAGCGGATTTTTCTCATGATGCCCACCGAGAACCGGAACACGGGACAAAAGCCAGCGTGCAATCTGCCAATCCCCCCGAATCCACCGATACCGGCGATTCACATCTGCGCTGTAGCGAGATGGATATTCTTCGTACAGCAGCACATCAGAGAGCAGTCCGGAGCGGACATAGCACCCTTCCACAAGGTCGTGACTGAGGATTTTATTCTCAGGAAAGCGACCCCGAAGGGCCAGATCGAATGCATCGACATCATAGATTCCCTTACCGATGAACGAACCCTCCATGAATACATCCTGATAAATATCGGATACGACGCGGGTATACGGATCAATGCCCGGGTCACTTCCATACAGCCTGGCGTACCACGATCGGTTCGTGCCCGGCAAACTCACGGCCACACGCGGCTGCAGGATGCCATACCCTTCAACAACCCGCTGCATTTTTTTGTCATAGAGCGGGCGATTCAGCAGATGAGCCATGGCTGCCACAAACTCCCGCGCCGAGTCACGTGGAAGCACTGTATCTGTATCCAGGGTAATCACATACTTAACGTCCAATAGCAGGGATGTCTTCCCGACAACCAACGAAAAGTGATCCTTTGAACCACCGCGCAGAAGCGAATTCAAATCTGCAAGCTTCCCTCGCTTACGCTCGTAACCCATCCATATCCGCTCCTCCGGATTCCAGAGACGCGGCCGGTGGAAAAGGAAGAACATGTCGCCATGAACCCCCGGGTATTTTTCATTCAGTTCTTCAATCCTCATCAGGACCAGACGCGCCAGCGGTTCATCCTCCGGCAAAGTTTCCTCATGTGCGTCAACAAAATCCGTCAGCAGGCCGAAATGCAAGTTATCGTCACGATTTGCCAGGAACCGGACTTCCAGTGCATCGACCAGATTCTCAATGTTCTGAGCACTCGTAAGCATCGTCGGTATCACTACCAGGGTGCGGAATTCCTCCGGAATTCCTTCGGAGAAGTCCATTCGCGGCAGCGGATGCGGCGTAACCAGTAATGTCGCCAGCCAGTTCACTAATGCGAGAGCAAGATGGCTGGTGCAAAATACCAAAAGGATGCCAATCAGTATAAGGGGCCAACCATGAATCTCCTCGGCATGAGCCTTTGCCAGCAGACTCCCGGTAAATATTGCCGTAATCAGCGCTACTGAGCCCAGATAGAAAACCAAAGAAAACCGGCAACTCATTCTCAGAAGAACATCCACATGGGATAGATGCATTTCTGTGAGTCGTTCGAGCTGCGGCAAGCCCTTGCCAATCAGGTAGAATCCGACATGTGTCAATCTATCTTCACCGCCGTTGCTATCAGCACCATCGTGTGCCAGTTGGATCGCGCGTCTTGCAACCTCCTCTTCGGATAGCGGGCTTTTCCTCGCAATTTTCTCAACGACATGACGGTATCGATCACGGGTGGCAAAGTCCATCTTGGGGTAGACTCCGGAAGGATCTTCACGTAGAATCTGTTCGACAAAACTCCTTGTCTCGACGAACTCTTGCCAGTCAATTGCCCCCAGGAGTCGGAGACTGGCGATACTGTTGCTTATGGATACTTGGTCGGTGGCTTGTTGCTGGGTTTCCAACTGAACCATCTGTTCAATGGTCTGACCGGACTCAAAGAGCCACTGCTCGATCCAGGTGAGCGGCAACGCCAGAGCAGAGCCCTGCCCCTGCAGACGACGTGCAAGTTCTGCGACAAATGAACTTGACAGGGGTGGGTTTGAATGCACCATTTCCGCGATCACCATGATCAAGCCCTTGGGATCCTTCTCGGCAACTGCCGTCATTTGGTCCGCCCATGCCTCGGCCAGATTCCGATCGATTCTGTTAGCGGCGACCTGAGCCCCAACGCGCCGGAGATTCTCAATCAGTGCCAGACGCAGCATGATGGGTATTGCCCATAATTCGCCCAACTTTAAAGCTGTGACCTGCTGATATGCTGCAATGAAACTACTGAGGCTTCTCTGATCCACCCGTCCATCGCCATGCGAAATCGTCTCTAGTGCGATGTCATAAACGCGCGGAAGACCGGCCGACGGACCGTTGGCCAAGCGGGGCGATTCCCGGCTATACCCCTTAGGCAAGTGTTTTTTGGCTATGCGGATCTGCTCTTTTATCAGGTAGAAATTATCAAGCAGCCATTCCTCGGCTGGCACAACACGGCGATTCGCTTTTACGGCTGAAGTTAGCAGGCTGCAGGTTTCAACCAGGACACTCTCATTCTCGGTCAGTCTCGCCAAAAGCCGTTCCGGAGCGCTTTTCTCTGTCACCTTATGTGAGTCCGCCAGCACTTTTCCATGCAGCCTCATTTGCTCACGACTGAGCAGCTCCGCCCGCAGCGGCGCCGCGTCAAGGGTCTGTTTTCTTGGAAATATTTCTTTGAGGCGTGACCTCATGTAAAGTAAGAACTTGTGAATCGTGGCGTTGACAACATTCATTCTTGAGGTCTCCATGTTTTGACATCGTTCCGGTTCAGAGCAATCCGGAGAAACCCATCGGTGCCCCGGCTCCTTCTATCAGGTCCGTTCCATTGTCTGAATTCAACAGCCCGAATTATGGCGCTGCCTGCCAGTCAGCTCAGAGTGGTGGAAAAGCGTCTCAATTTTTCTTTCCAGGCTGCTGTTCGAAAAAAATCCTCCGCTATCGAAAGCATTTAAAGGGCATGCGAGCTGATGACTCTGCCTCAGAGAAGCTATTCCTGGAAGGATCAGGAATCCCTCTCTAAGGATACCCTGATCACCAGGATTGGCGATCTTCGCCTGGAGCTTCCCGGTTATGGTTATCACCGGGGGACAAGGCAGCTTCATCGGGAATGGCAGAGTGTCAACCGCAAGAAAGTTGTCCGTCTACTGCGCGAGAGAGGTTGGATATATCAGACCGGGAAAAAAAATGGGGAGTCACCACCACAGATATCTGTCGTGGATTCCGGATCTATCCAAATCTGGCGAGAGATATCGAATTAACCGCCATTCATAGATCTGGGTCGTCGATATCACCTATATCCATATTCTGATGTGCTTTGTCTACCTGGTGAAAATCCTGGACATCTATTCGAGAAAAGCCATTATTGATATTATTGATTGAAAAGCATTTCTATCTATTAAGGGAGTATAGAGGGGCTGTTTTTGATTGTCAATGCTTATTATGTATCTAACAACAGAGGTCCGCGATACGTTTGGGGAGAGAGAGGTGGATCAGAGTGGTTGCTCTTTTGAGAAATCAGCTCACATTTTAGTCAAGATACCCGGATAGCATTTTTGAGAACAATCCGGACAGATCTCTCCTGTACGCTTTGTTTGATTAGGCGTTATGGATGAATATAGGCATCCCAAGAAAATTCAGGGTCCCGATAGATGTGATTGTCATAGATTACATCGACAGATACAATAGCATTAATCGCTGGTCTCTTCGGATTGTAAGATTCCAAGCAGAGGGATGACGGATTGCAGCCACGGATTTTTCTGGAAAAAATAAATAGGTTGTCCGTGTATTTTGAACCTGATCTGGAATGCTAATGAAGTTATAATGCTATCTTAAAAAGTTTTGTTGAGCGTCCCGCCCGGGGAGCCAATATAAAGAAGGGGTTAGCCAAAGTCAGGTTAACTCCTTTACTTTTGATCGGTCATTTTGTCCCGCTATCACCCCGCTTGTGCTGTTCCTTAGAGGCGGTAAGTATACTTGAAAGGCAGTTCTTAATCATGGTACTGTCAATTTTTTTGTGTGAAATTTTCATAGGCCAATTCTTTAAAGAAAG
>CAZLFA010000068.1:0-21161 GCA_964558665.1 uncultured Syntrophaceae bacterium | reverse complement strand
CCGCTGAGGAGTCCAACGCTCAGGCGGAGACCATGAAGGGACATATCGTCGGTCTGAGAACAATCATCAGCGGAGGCGACGGACAAAATGAATCTTTATCCATGAATTTGACTTCACAGACAAAGAAGGACGACAAGAACAGGCAAAGGAAGGCAATTCCCTTTTTTGATAAGCGCTCCGGTGCCGGAAAAACGAAAAGCCGTTCAATGAAGCCGGAGGAGATCATCCCTCTGGATGACAAGGATTTCAGGGATTTTTAAAATCCCTTTCATAGGGAGGGGGGCGGTCTCCACCCCCCCACAGGCCGTCTCTCTCCCAAATAATTAATCACAGATAGCGCGATAAAGGCCAAATATCCTTTGGTATTCTGGTCAAAGTGGCTTTGAACGGCTCAGAATATTTTTTCAAAGGAAGCCGTGAACGTCCCCAAGCCCTGCCTGAACGAATAATGCATCTTTCCGGCAAAAGTGCCGGAAGATGCTCGTTCTCTTAGACCTTGAAAATAAACACCGCATCATATATGAGAAACAACGAAATCAGTTTATGAAGGAAAAGGATTTTACCGGAGTCGGAGACAGACGGTTAACGACCGGAAAAGTAAAAAAGACTGATTAACAAGATTATGCAGGAGGTAGATAAATGACCGAAATAATTAATGTATATGCAAGAGAGATTCTCGATTCAAGGGGAAATCCCACCGTTGAGGCGGAGGTAACACTGGCATCAGGTTTCACAGGCAGGGCTGCTGTTCCGTCCGGCGCGTCTACGGGGGAGCATGAGATGCTTGAATTGCGGGATGGCGATAAAAAAAGGTATCTGGGCAAGGGGGTCATAAAGGCCGTGAATAACGTAATCAATAAAATCGGTCCTGAGATCATTGGGATGGATTCTCTAAACCAGAGAGCCATAGATTATGCCATGATTGCTCTCGACGGCACGGAAAATAAGGGGAAACTGGGAGCAAATGCCCTTCTGAGCGTTTCCATGGCTTGTGCAAGAGCGGCCGCTGAGACTTTGGATATTCCGCTTTATCGTTACATAGGCGGAGTCATGGCAAAAGATATCCCTGTTCCTATGGCTAATATATTGAATGGAGGCCAGCATGCTGATAATAATGTCGATATCCAGGAATTCATGATCATGCCTGTAGGAGCTGACAGTTTTCGGGAAGGGATAAGGATGTCTGCAGAAGTGTTTCATCAGTTGAAAGCTGTTCTGAAATCCAAAGGGTATAATACGGCAGTCGGCGACGAAGGCGGCTTTGCTCCCAATCTAAAATCGAACGAAGAGGCTTTAGGGTTGATAACAACCGCCATTGAAAAAGCGGGATATAAACCGGGAAAGCAGGTCTGTATTGCCCTTGATTCAGCGGCAAGTTCTTTTTATAAAAATGGAAAATATATCCTTGCTGCAGAAAAACAGCCAAAGAAGTCTTCGGAGGAAATGGTTCGTTTCTACGAAGAGCTGGTAAAGAAATATCCGATTGTCTCCATCGAAGACGGGCTGGCCGAGGATGACTGGAAAGGTTGGAAGATACTGACGGATGCCCTGGGATCAAAAGTTCAGATTGTGGGTGATGATATCTTTGTAACCGATAAAAAGCGCCTGGAACGTGGAATAAAGACGGGTGTGGCTAACTCTATTCTCATCAAACTGAATCAGATAGGCACCCTGACAGAAACTTTTGAAACTATCCAGATGGCTAAAGAGGCAGGATATACTACGGTTATCTCTCACAGGTCAGGAGAAACGGAAGATACATTCATGGCGGATGTCGCTGTTGCCGCCAATTGCGGCCAGATAAAAAGCGGCTCTCTGTCCCGCAGTGAAAGACTGGCAAAGTACAATCAGCTTTTACGTATCGAAGAAGCTTTGGGGAGCGCTGCCGTTTATCGGGGAAAAGATGCCCTTTACAGCATAGATTAAAATCAGGGGAAGGTAAGCTGGATTGTTAAAAACTTATTTGTTGGAGACCCTGACGAAAACGCGGTAATGATCGGCATTAATATCTATGGGAAGCTTTGTGCTGTCCGGGATAAGGAGCATGAGAACACTTCCGTTCGAAGGATCGTGATGCGGTTGCCCCATTCGCCGGTTGTCTATCCCAGATGTCAGAGATTGCTGGCTGCTTCTGCCGGGCCTGATATTTAGCACGCGCGCTTCAATGTATCCTCCCGGACCAGATGAATCCGGTGCTTTAGAACCTGAGGGGCGGGCTTGATTAGTTGCTCCGACGACTATCTCCATGAAGCCTCCTTGGCAATCATTTGATATAAGTATCGGCTCAATAGCTGATTTTCTTTAGGGGGCATTGTGCCGGAACAGCAAAGGAACTTTGCTGACCATTGAAACAGCTTTTGTTATCAATGTGCAGTGACATATGAACTATAACAAACAAGAAGATAATCACATAAAAAAAGGGTTCCTTCGGATCGAAAGGAACCCTTTCTGATTTGAAATATTTATTGAAATCAAGAAAAATCCGGATTTTAATTAACAGCCGCTATCTCTTCCCTGATCTTTCTTCCGGCAATCTTTTTATCCCGGATAAAAACGCCAGCACAAAGAGCCCGATAATAAACAACGGCGATACATTGATGTTGCCGTCCAGCTGATATCCCACCTGCACAGCGATAAATGAGGTAAGTATTATTGCGAAGCCCCAGTCGCTGATTGAGAGGACAAGCCTGTATAACGTCCTGTAGCTTAAATATGTGTTAAATGCGGCAACCATTTATAATATATATGATCAATGAATAATGTTCAAGCCAACCAGATTCTTTATTGCATCGATGACCGGGTTGGTGAACAGGGCGACCAGAACAGTGTAAAGAGCAAAGGCGCCTACGGCCTCGTTTGTGTACATCTTTTCATACTTGTGTTTCAGGGAAATGATGGTCATGCCGCCGACAATGAGGCAGCCAAGCTGGAAATAGGGAAAATTGCTTACGCCGGTAGCTGAGAATTCCGCATAACCGAAAGTTGCCGTTGTCAGGACCACAAAAACCGATACCATCAGGGTCTGTAGTTTCTTTTTCATAATCTGTATTCTCCTCATATTTGATAATTATTGATTTTTGTATCTTAAGGAGAAATAAGTGTGCCAGATAGCGGATATCTGAATAAATATTTTATAAGTAATTGTAAATAAAGGAAGTATTTAATAATTTATCACGAGGGATGGAAATAAATCAGGCTTGATTGACTAAAACATTTAAAGTTATGTAAAGAAAGATTGAAAGAAATGATATCAGGTATAGTCGATGCTTTCTTAAAGTGATTCCTGAAGCAAATGAGATAGAGCCCTGCTGGCCGGAAGGCGTATCACCCGATCGTAAAGGTGGGATGTTTCATTGGATTCCGGGTTAATCTCGATGCAGCAGGCGCCGTTTTCTTTTGCATACTGGGGAAAACCCGCCGCAGGCCAGACAACTCCGGATGTGCCTATGCTGAGAAAGAGGTCGCATTGTTTGATCGTCTCCAGGGCATGTCTCATAGTTTCCTGGTCCAATCTGTCACCAAACCATACAATGTCCGGCCTCAGCCATTGGTTGCACTGTTTGCATCGGTAACTTTCATATTTTTCTCCAAAGTCTTCAAGAGTGCCGTGAAGATTGCAGCGAAGTCGCCAAAGGCTGCCATGTAATTCAATAACGTTGCTGCTCCCGGCTCTTTGATGCATACCGTCTATATTCTGAGTGATGATAACAACTTGCGGGTGCTTGCCCTGAAGACGGGAAATCAGATGATGACCCTGGTGAGGCGGACATGACAATACGGCTTTCCGCCTCAATTCGTGAAATTCAAGGACATCCCGGGGATTAAGTTCAAAAGCCTGCTGGCACGCATAATCTTCCCACCTGTACTGATGCCATATGCCGCCGCTGCCTCTGTATGTAGGCACTCCGCTTTCCGCCGACATTCCGGCGCCGGTAAAAAAAACTATGATGCGGTAGTCACGAGTGTTCAATGGTTCTATGATTTGTTCCATCCTGCTCTGATATAGGTATTCACATGAAAATGCAACGCTTGACTTTACTCAGACGCCTGAGTAACTATATTGCATATAATGAGTGAACGTACGGGAAATATGCCATGAACAGAACAAAACAGCCAGCACAAGAATTCAGATTCAGCCCCTTTAAAAGCCTGAAAGGGCTTATAAAGACGGACAAAACCGCTGCCGCTGCACAGGATAAAACGTCAAAAGTATCTCAAAATACAGATAGTACGGGCGACGAAGGGAGAGAATGCGCTAAGCAGATATTCTTGGAAGCAGTTGCAGATGTGAAGCCGTTATCATGTCAGGAGTATGAGAAACGGTCACTGCCTTTTCAGCACCTGCCTGATTATCCGAGCGAGGATGAGGAATGCGTGCGGAAAATGAAGGAACTTATAAATCATGGCAGGGGATTCGTTATTTCGGATACTCAGGAATACATTGAGGGTACGGGGTATAACGTTCATTCGGCATTGGCAAGCCGTCTGCATCAGGGAGAGTTTGCTGTACAGGGGCATATCGATCTGCATGGATTTCTTCCTTTTGACGCCGGAGTGGTGTTTGACGGTTTCATGAAGAAGGCGCTGATGAAAGGATGGCGAACCGTCCTCGTCATTCACGGACGCGGTCTTTCGTCACCCGATGAGCCGGTTTTAAAGAATAAGGTAATAGAATGGCTGCAGAGTCACCGATGGAGAAAATGGGTAATTGCCTATTCAAGTGCCAGATCGTGTGATGGAGGCACAGGCGCGACCTACATCCTTTTGAGGCATCGCTCTTACGCCAAAAACGATAAAAAGTCTGAACGATAATAATGCCCGAAAAAGATCCTGAAAGTATCGGCTACTGAGCAGACTTCTGTTTGTTCTTTCTCTTTTTCGGACGTCTCTTTCCAAATGTGCCTCGATATGTTTTTCCTCTCTTTGAACGCTGATCGCCTTTTCCCATGAATCATCCTCCCTGTTGATAGTTAACAGACATATATCACAGAGTTTGAAAAACACAAAAAAAAACATAGGAATGATGTTTCAGGGCTGAAGGATGACCGGGAAGTTTTGGCGTAAGTCTGACCCTTGCCCAATATTTTTCCACAAATGATAATCCCGGATTACGCAATAATACCCTTTGGTATCCTGGTCAAAGAGGATTTCCGCGGTTTAGAATATTTTTCACAAGAAAAATATTTGATTCGCCGCTCGAAAACCCCGTTGACCAGAATAATATTCACTTATCCAAGTGCCTATACGTTCTATTGCGTAATCCGGGATAATTTTATTGCCCGACAAGGGTCTTAGAAGATTGGATGGATGCAGGCTGATGAATTGGTCTTGGTCAGGAACCGGCTTGCAGAGTTACGTCTTTCATTTTTAACTGGATGTCAGACATTCCATTCCAGTTGTTGATCTGCGGAGTAAAGGCAATGTCTATGATAGAGCCTGATATGGCTTTTATAAAATGGCCTTTGCTGAACCATATGGAATTGCAGGAAATGCCGTCCCTGTTGATTCTCATTCTGAGATGATTGTTGCCGACGACGGAAGGAGAGGTAACATTTACATTCCTTACGCACAGTACAGGTTCAGGATTTGATGTTCCAAACGGGGCAAGTTTTTCTATGTCCGACATCAGCGCATGATTAATGTCGGACAGGTCACACTGGGCATCTATCATCGTCTGGGTAATGAAATCAGAAACCTTGATGTCTTCATGCATCAGTTTTTCGAAGCTTTCTGCAAATTCCTTTATATCATCTTCCTTTATTGAGATACCGGCTGCGTAGCGATGACCGCCGTATGATAGAAGGATGGAATCACATTTCTTGAGGTTTTGGTATATGTCAAAATCGAGAATGCTTCTTCCGGACCCTTTGCCTATTCCATTATTAATACTGATCAATATTGCAGGCCGGCAATACCTGTCAACAAGGCGGGAGGCAACGATGCCTATGACACCGGGGTGCCATTTGCGGGATGCGAACACCAGTACACGGGAATTTTCTATGTCAACATTGCTTTCTATCTCTTCAATGATCTCCTTGAGGATGGCTTTTTCTATGTCTTGTCGTTTACGGTTATGGGTCTCCAGTCTGCGTGCAATCGAGTATGCTTCCTCCAGGTTGTCAGTCATGAGAATCTGCACAGCATCCTGCGGCAAGCCGATGCGTCCGGCTGCATTTATCCTTGGTATCAGGCTGTAAGATGCCTTTGAAGAGTCGATAACCTGACTGTCCACTCCGCATATTTCCTTCAACGCTTTCAGGCCTGTTCTTTTGCCTTCCGTTACAAGCTCAAGACCAACCTTGGTGAATATTCTGTTTTCATCTATAAGGGGTACGATATCGCCTATTGTTCCTAACGCTACCAGATCGAGATATTCTTTAAGATTAGGGTATGATCTGCCGTTCCAGAATCCTTCTTTTCTCAGGACTCCACGCAGAGCGATGACAAAATTAAACACTATGCCTACAGCAGCCAAGTGCTTGAATGGAAAGCGGCAATCGGGCTGATGGGGGTTAATGGTGGCCACTGCGGCCGGCAAAACACCCGGGACCTCATGATGATCAAGGATTATTGTATCAATCCCTATGCTATGGGCGTAAGAAATCTGCTCATGGTCGGAGACGCCGCAGTCAACGGTTATCAGAAGGCTGATATTCTCCGTCTTCATTTTATCGATCGCTGCCGTGTTAAGACTGTAGCCTTCGGAAAGGCGGTCAGGTATATAATAAGATACTGTGGGGTCAAGTAACCGGAGGAATTTCAGCAAAACAACCACAGATGTAATGCCATCTGCATCATAATCACCATATATCAGAATCTTTTCATGTCCATAAAGGGCTTTGATCAGTCGATTGACACCCTTTTCCATATCCTTCATCAGAAAAGGGTTGTGCAAATTTTTGAGGGCGGGCGAAAGATAGCGCATGCCCTCATCCGCGGTGAGGATGTCGCGGCTGGTTAAGATTTGAGAAATAATGGGATTAATACCGAGTTCTTTGGCGAGAGAGTCCCAGGTATCTTTATGTACATCCGATAAACGCCAATGCGTTGTCGGTAAACCGGGTATATGCATAGTGTCTATTCCAGCGGCACACATGCGCCGCGATTTCTAATTTAAATCGGCTCATAATACCAACATGACCTTTGATGTCAAGAGAAGAATTGCTCCTTGATATTACTGCATCTGCATGGTAGGAAACCAGCGAGGCAGGGGATGACATTGGAGTTTCAATCACCAAAAACGGGGGTTAATGATATATACGTAAGAGTCGGGACGCATGACATAGTTTTACTGCAATTTATCCTTGAAGGATACGAGGGGCTCGTAAATGTAACCACAATTGACCCTGCTGAGGCGGTGCTTAAAATTTCGATTCTGCCTGATTTTGTCGATGATGTGAGAAACATCCTGCATGCCCTGGCTGATGAAATAGACATGAAAACCGTATCCGCAGCGGAAGGGTAATAACTGTCTGGTAAAGAGAATTACTGAGTGTTAATGTTGACTCATACATGGCTTTTAATGGAGGTGATCGGCGATCGCCTGATCGACAGCCGTGATCTGGATATCTTCTCCTACAACATTGTTCCTGATATTCTATCCATCCATAAGAATATTTCTTCCGCTCATACCCACGGCATATCCAGATTTCAGGAGATACCGAAAAAATACAGAAAAGTTTCGTATGTTCAATTTCATCTGATGGTTGATGACATTTCACATTACGGTAAAATCTGCTATGAACCTGTGACTGAGTTTGTTCCAGATGCCGGGGGATATTCATATGTGAAAGGAAGATCGTTAATACCGGGGCTCATCGATCTCTATGCAAGTGCCGGACAATCCCTGACTCTTGCAGAAGCTGCATATCGCAGCCATATGATAATGGAAATAGCTTTTGATCATGTATTGATAAACGATCTCAGTGATAAAGCAATAATTGATCGCTTCTGCGAATCACTGGAATATACCGTAAACCATGATGTTGGAAATTTCTGCGACGGCATCAAATGGCTGTACGGCATTGAAGAAAAAACAGCGGAAGAGGCTATTCGCGAGGCGCAAAATTTCTACAGCATGGAGCGAATGAAACAGGTAAAAAATATCGAAGGCCGAACCACTTTATTTATTAAGAAGTTCGGCCTTGATTGCGATAACGATCTTGTTCGACGGGGTGTAAGAGAACTTATTATTAAAGGAACGGTCCTGGCCCGGGACTATAAAAGCTTTATGCCGACTGTTGTCAAAGCGATGCAGGATGCCGGTTTGGGCAAGGATCAACCTTATGCTATGCCGCTTTCTTGACAAAACCGGCGCGGAGACATCTGGTGCAGACCTTTAATCTTTTTACCGATCCGGTCTTCTTGTCTTCGTAGCGCACCTTCTGAAGATTAGGGTACCATGTTCTTTTAGTTTTATTGTTAGCGTGGCTGACATTGTTGCCCACAACCGGCTTTTTGCCGCAAACCTCACATACTCTGGACATGTTTATTCTCCTGACGAAAAAAAGATGTTGCGTCCTATACCATTAAAGTAAATATTGCAAGGATTTTTTATACTAAGGACATCGAACATGCACTATACAATCTTTGACACACCTTTCTTAAGCAGATTTCTGCATCATTTTGCCAGATTTTACATGAAAATAAAAGGCTGGCGAAGGGATGGGAAGCTGCCGGATTTCCCCAAATGCGTTATGATCGCCGCTCCTCATACATCCAACTGGGATCTCTTTTATACTCTGATTATCGCTTTCGCATTCCCTCTTAAGGTATATTGGATGGGAAAGGATTCCATATTCAGGCCGCCCTTCAAAACATTGTGCACATGGTTGGGCGGCATTCCCATTGACCGTTCCAAGGCCAATAATATGGTTGAACAGTCCATAGAAGTCTTCAAGAAGGAAGAGAAGATGGTTATGATTGTACCGCCTGAGGGGACGAGAAAAAAGGTCCGATACTGGAAAACGGGGTTTTATTATATCGCCTATGGAGCCGGAGTTCCCATAATTCTTGGGTTTGTTGATTATAAACGCAAGGTCGGGGGCCTGGGACCGGTTTTCGTTCCAAACGGCGACATTGAGAAAGATATGCAAGAAATACAGGCTTTTTATTCCGGGATTACAGGAAAACGGCCTGACTTGACAAGCACTGAAAGCATCAGAGCGAAATCCTGATAATGAATCGCCATGCCGGACAACTGCACGTAATCAATGTATATCCGGTGAATCAATTAATCCAGGACGATTATTCTGAATGAAGCTTTTCCGGCCGGCGCTGTTTGCTTCTCCCAGGGGCGGACATATTCCATTTCAATTACTGCTTTACCCTTGTCCACCGCCCTGAATTTCCAGATTTCCTTTCCTCCCGCACCTGCCAACCTGGATGCGGGTCTTGAGTATTCGTGTCCTGCTTCAATAAGAGTGCTGCTGTCGAGTGGACCGGCCAGCTGCCATTTGAAACCCGTAGTCGGATTTGATGCAAGATGAATGGAAAAGGTTTCGCCTTTTTTTACTTCGATCGGTTTTGCAGGATCAGTCAGAAGAATGTTTTTTTGTGTATGTGCTTGTGAGTCTTTTATATGCGTGTCCTGCGCGGCAGGTGAACATGCAAGAAACAGAATTGCAACGCAAACAGCAAGAATTGTTTTCATAACGCTTCACTCCCTGAGGTCAAAGGTTTTTCATTGATGCAGGCTGGCCTGTGGCCTCAAGGACACGCATCCATATATTTCCTTCCGGATCAACCTTCTTTCCCGATGTGACGCTGTGCAGGGGAAGGTGGACATATTCATCCTTGAGAAGTCCGACCAGCATGCCTGTCTTGCCGGCCATGCCGGCATGTGCCGCGTACTGTCCCAGAGCTCCGCAGTAGATACTGTCACTGGCGCTTGCGGGAACACTTCTGATCATGTAGCTGGGGTCTATATACTTGACATTCACTTCAATGGCAGCCTTCTTGAAGTAAGACTCTATTCTTTGCTTCAGAAGAATACCAATATCAAGCAGCTTGATATTTCCTGAGGCATCGGTTTCATATTTATCCTCCCCCCTGTTGAATAACTCCTGTCCGGCCCCTTCTGCGGCAAGCACAACACAATGGCCCCTGTCCTTCAGTCGCTTTTCCAGCATTCTCAGGAACCCTCTTTCTCCATCAAGATCGAAGGGCACCTCCGGGATCAGAACAAAGTTGGCATCGTTCTGTGCAAGAGCTGCTCCGACTGCGATATGCCCGGACTGTCTTCCCATGATTTTTACAATGCCCACTCCCATGGGGGAACCCTTGGCCTCTACATGTGCACAGCGTATGGCATTGACTGCTTCAGAAATGGCCGTATCATAGCCGAACGTCTTCTGGATGAGATTGAGATCATTGTCAATGGTCTTGGGGATTCCTATAAGGCTGATCTGCAGATTTCTTTTCAATATTTCTTCGGTGACGGTTTGCGCAGCTCTCATTGTGCCGTCACCCCCTATGCAGAAAAAAAGGTCAATCCCCATATTAACCAGGGCATCGACGATTTCAGGTGTTTCCTGTTTGCCCCTTGACGAAGAAAGAAAACTTCCTCCTGTGGCGTGGATGTCTTTCACTGTTTCAGGGGTTAACAGTACAGGAGCATGGCCGTATTCAGGTATCATGCCTCTGAATCCATAACGTATGCCGAAAATCTTATGCACTACGTAGCGGTGATAAAGTTCCATGACTATGGAACGTATTACGTCGTTGATTCCCGGGCAGATGCCGCCGCAGGTGACAATCGCGGCCCTGGTTGATGCCGGATTGAAATAGATCAATTTTCTGGGACCGGCTACTTCAATGGAAAGCGGTTTTCCATCCGGAGATTTCAATTCGGAATAGCTGTCAAGGCTGACATTGAATAAAACCCTGCTTGCGTCTGAAATGTACTGGCTCAGGCTGACAGGCGAGGGGATAGTACACGTCCCGAGTGATTTTATTGAAAAGTCGTATAGAGGCTGATTCACGAGATTGCTCCCATGTTTAGAAGCCTTCAAGCGGCGGATTGTGCAGTGCTGTTTCCGATGAACACGTTCCTTGAACGAGAGTAACTTTTCTGCCGTCGATTTTAAGTTTTCCCTCGGCAAAAAGCTGTATGGCTTTCGGATATATACGATGCTCCTCTTTCAAAATCCTGGCTGAAAGCGTATCCTCCGTGTCGTTGTCGAGGACAGGAACTGCCGATTGAATAATGATAGGACCAGTATCTACGCCTTCATCGGCAAAATGTACCGTGCATCCGGAGAACTTTACGCCGTAGTCCACGGCCTTCTTCTGAACATGAATACCCGGAAAAGCAGGGAGGAGCGCCGGGTGTATGTTCATAATTTTCATGGGAAAGGACTTCAGGAACAAAGGGCTCAAAAGCCGCATGAATCCTGCCATGACCACCAGTTCCACGTTGTGTCTTTTGAGGATTTCGATCATGGCGGTATCGAACTCTTCACGGTTGCCGAAATCCGTATGTTTAAGAACTGCTGAAGGTATCCCATGAAGCTCTGCGCGCTTCAGCGCATAGGCATCGTTATTATTGCTGATAATAATCCTGATTACAGCATTAAGTTTGCCGTTCTCGATATTATCTATTATAGATTGCAGGTTGGAGCCGCTTCCTGATACAAGGACACCAATGGGAACTATTCTGGCCATATCTCAATTCAACAAGGTATGTTTTAAACAATGGAAATATAGGGCTGGTCGGCCTTTCTTTTTTCGATTCCGCCGATCAGATATGGTTTCTCGCCAAGCCGGGTCAGGCGTTCCATAACTTCCTGCTTCTCCTTTTCGGAAACCACAATTATCATGCCGATGCCCATGTTGAAAACCCGGTACATCTCAGCTTCATCTACTTTTCCAATGGACTGAATCACAGAAAATACGGGAGGAATATTCCAACTGCCTTTTTTTATGACTGCCCGGCACGCCCCGCGGACTATTCTTGGTATGTTGTCGATGAAACCGCCGCCGGTTATATGTACAAGGCCCTTGATTTCGAAACTCTTGAACAGGTTTAATAGTGACTTGGCGTATATACGGGTTGGTTTGAGAAGTTCTGCTCCGATTGTATTATCCAGGCTGTCTATATGGTCATGGATATTGTATTTGGGCGGTTTGATGAGAACCTTTCTGGCAAGTGAAAGGCCATTGCTGTGTATGCCGCTTGATGCGAGGCCTATAATGGCGTCGCCTACACGTATCGTTGATCCGTCGATTATTTTTTCTTCTTCCACAACACCAACGCAGAATCCTGCCAGATCATATTCGCCGTCCTTGTAAAAACCGGGCATCTCCGCTGTTTCCCCGCCGATGAGAGCGCATCCTGCATCTTTGCATCCGTTGGCTATGCCTTCGATGATGCTTACGCTCGTTTCGACATCCAGCTTACCCGTTGCCAGGTAATCAAGAAAAAAAAGGGGTTCAGCTCCCTGAACAAGCACATCATTGACCGACATGGCAACCAGGTCGATTCCTACCGTGTCATGCTTGTTCATGAGGTGGGCGATCTTCAGTTTTGTTCCAACCCCGTCTGTTGATGATACGAGAATGGGTTTTTTGTATTTTGTAGTGCCGAGATGAAAGAGAGCCCCAAAGCCTCCAATTCCGCTCATAACCTCCTGCCGGACGGTTTTTTTTACAATCGGTTTTATCCGTTCAACAAATTCAGTGGCTACATCTATGTCTACTCCGGCACTTTTATAGGATGATTTTTTCTGCATGCTCTGTAATCTCCTGGCATATGGGAACTATATCGGCAGTGATCAGGGGAAATACCGCTGTTCTGTGAAGAAGCCGCGTTTTTGTTAACCTACTTTATATGTAAAGTCAATCTATCCTTGTCAGAATAATGGTTATCTGATAACAAAAAAATTGTTTCTCTTTGAATTCATTGAAATTATGGATGGCAGGGAATGGACTCCGGATTCGAGATATTAAAAAAAATCGAGGCGGCAATGCAATATTTGTCCAAAGAATCTTGCCGGCATTTGCCTCAGGTAAGAGACTTTGAGACAAGTATATCGGGACTTCTCGATCAATTAAGAAAACAAATGCCTTCTCTGGAAAAGGTTGATGGCTCGGAAGGTGTAATAACATCTTTGGCGAATCTCTTTAAAGGGTTTGATGCATGTGCCTTGGATGTCAAAAAAGAGATTGTGCAGAGAGGACTTGCTGTTATAGGCCGCATGAGCCGGGAGGCATTTTCATCTCCTGATCACGTCGGCGACGATGGATATGAATCACCGGACCATCAGCTGCTGCAGATGAGGAGAAATTACGACAGGCTTTCTCAGCCTGTTCAATATCTGAAAGGTGTAGGGCCGAAGATAGCCGCTTTGCTGGGAAGAAAAGGATTGGTGACAATCGAAGACATGATATATTTTTTCCCCAGAAGATATGAAGACAGGAGAAACATTGTTTCAATCAGAAACGCGGTTATTGGGAAAAAAGAGACTGTGGTCGGCGATATTGTCGCAGCGGATATCAAACAATATGCGAGAAGAAGAGTCTTTGAATTAACAGTCAGCGATGGAAATTCGATACTGACGGCTGTCTGGTTTAAAGGCAGTACAGTATATCTCAAGAAAAATTTGAAACAGGGACAGCGCATCATTCTCAGCGGCGATGTCCGTGATTACAGGTATCATAAGAGTATGGCCCATCCGGACTACGAGATTCTCGATGCGGATGATCATGATCTTTTCAACTTCAACAGGATTATTCCCGTTTATTCAGAAACAGAAGGGCTTCGCCAAAAAACGTTAAGAAGAATCATGTTGCTTGTCACGGAACAATTTGCTGACGCAGTATCGAGTGATTTGCCTGATGATTTAAAAGCAAAAAGAAAACTCGCCGGTATGGGGAAAGCGATTAGGGATTTACATTTTCCCCCTCATGATTCCGACATCGATAAGTTCAATATGGGCATCTCGGATGCTCACCGCAGGGTTGTCTATGACGAGTTCTTTTTCATGCAGTTGGGAATGGCATTGCGGAAGAGAGGGCGTACCTTTGATAAAGGGATATCTTTCCGATTGTATGGAAATCTGCTCAAGCAGTTCTATCAGATACTGCCGTTTGAACTTACAGAAGCTCAGAAGAGAGTAATCAGGGAGATTGAGAAGGATATGGCCGCATCATCGACCATGAACAGGCTCCTGCAGGGCGATGTAGGATCCGGGAAGACTGTTGTGTCAATGTCGGCCATGATAACAGCCTGCGAAAACGGTTTTCAGAACGTTATCATGGCTCCCACGGAGATATTGGCAAATCAGCATTATAACAACATAAGACTGTGGTCTGAATCACTGGGACTCAAGGCGTCGCTTTTAACGGGAGGAATGAATGCCTCAGAAAGGAAGACAATTCTGGCAGAAGTTGAAAAAGGAGAAATTGATATTGTCGTAGGCACTCATGCACTTATTCAGGAAAGTGTCAATTTCCACAAACTGGGCCTGGTCGTTATCGATGAACAGCACCGTTTCGGGGTTATGCAAAGGGCTTCCCTTCAGGCAAAAGGAGAAAACCCCGACATATTGGTAATGACGGCCACACCGATTCCCAGGACCCTGGCCATGACTGTGTACGGTGATCTGGATGTATCCGTAATCGATCAATTGCCCCCCAATAAAAAGCATATAGCAACTAAGGTATACTACGAGCAGCAGAGGGCAAAGGTATATGAACTAGTCAGGAACGAGATTGAAAAGGGGCATCAGGCCTTCATTGTTTATCCTCTGGTAGAGGAGTCGGAGACCCTTGATCTGAAGGATGCCACACAGATGGCTTCTCATCTTCAAAAGGATATATTCCCGCAGTATAAGATAGGACTTATTCATGGAAAGATGAAAGCCCGTCAGAAAGATGAAGTGATGAATGCTTTTCTGGAAAAGAGAAATGATGTCCTGGTTTCTACGACAGTTATAGAAGTGGGGATCGATGTGCCTCATGCTTCAGTTATGGTAATCGAGCATGCGGAGAGATTCGGCCTTTCACAGCTTCATCAGTTGCGGGGAAGGGTAGGGAGAAGCGATATACCATCTTCCTGCGTACTGATGGCTCAACACCGGGGGTCAGAAGATGCCCGGCGCAGATTGAAAATTATGGAACAGACCAATGATGGATTCCGCATCGCTGAAGAAGACCTGGCCATTCGCGGTCCCGGAGAGTTTCTCGGTATAAGGCAGTCGGGCATTCCTGATTTCAGATTGGCCAGCATTGTAAGGGACGGCAGGATACTGAACGATGCTAAGGAAGATGCCTTTGCCATTGTGGAGAAAGACCCTTTCCTGAAAAAGCCGGAGCATCAGGCAATGAAAGAGATGCTTTTAAAACGCTGGGCCGGAAGGCTGGAACTGGCCAAGGTAGGCTGACTATTTTCAGGTGAAAACTATTTCAGCTTGAAATCCACACGGCTGTCCCTGACTTTATCCTTTTTTTCAGGCGCCAGGGTTTTCGGCTCAATGATGAATACCCTCTCCGGGGCGATCTGCTGTGATTTAAGAATTATATCTTTAACGGTGATTGCCCTTTGTGCAGCCAAAAGCTTAAGGTCATCCTCTTTGACGACAGTGTAGGTCATCAGCAATTTGTCCATTTCGGAAACGGGCAGCGACTTGACAAGTCCAATGATGTTTCTTGGTTTGGGAAACGACTCTGCGCGGTATACCTGTGTCAGGTACTTTTCATACTCCTGGGGCTCAATTTTTACATCATCTATGGATGCTTCGGGGGAGCCGTGTTTTATCATGTCATTAAGCTTCCGAACCTTCATTTTCCGATCAATCATATACTTTTTGAATCCCTCTCTGTCTCTTTCAGGATCGGCGTGTCCCTCGATATCCAGTTTAAGAGCAGGTCTTTCATACAGCGCCTTTATAAGAGCCTGTATCTTTTTGTTGCCGGATGCAGGCATAGTTGCACGCCCGTAGTCGAATTCTACATAGCTTAGTTCTTCTCCTCCGCCCAGCAGGCTTCCCAGCAAAGCAAAAGGAGCAGTGGCAGCTTTGGTCAGGAGATTGACAATAACCTGGATGATGAGGCGTCCTATGCTGAATTTCGGGTCGTCTGTACTTCCTGTTATCGGGATATCCAGATGTATTTCCCCATTTCTGTCCTTCAGTAGAGCAATAGCCAGGCTGACCGGCAATTTGGTTGCATCGGGACTCTGTACCTGATTTCCCAGCGTAAGCTGATCTACAAAGACCTTGTTATCAGAATCAAGCTTCTTCTTGACGATCAGATATTTCAAGTCGAAGGACAGTTTCCCCTTCTGAATTGCATAACCTATATACTTTCCCGAATATGGTGATACAGGACTCAAGTCCATGTCCTTGAATGACGCCTTAATATCCACAAAGAGATCTTCACGGAGAGGATTGATTCTGCCCGTGATCTCCAGAGGCATGTGATCCTGGAATTTGCCGCGAAGCTCTACTTCCGCAGGCTTTTCCTCGGTTGAAGTGAGTCCTGATATCCTTCCGCCGATTCTGGACAGCCTGGCGGAATAATGAGGCTTGATCTGCCTGTCGAGGAACTCAACAGTTCCGCCCTGCAGAGTGACAGCACCGATTCTTATTGCTTTTGCGGGTTTCTTTTGAGCGGTCAATGCCGGTTTTTCTGACGGTCTGTCTATTTTCTTTTCTGCCTGTATATCCTTTTGTGCAGCCTGATCTGCTTTCTTCTCCACCTGAGGTTTTTGATCATCAAAGATATTCTGGACATTCAGATAGCCGTTACTGTGAATTACCAGACGGGTGTAAAAATCTGCCAGGGCGACCTGCCTGATATTGACCGACAGAGGATTGGAGCCAACCTGCATGTTGTTGAAAAAGAGAGATTTCCATTTTAAAAAATCTTCGGCATTATGCTTGTCGATGGAACGGAAATTTGCGATCAGGAGGTTGCCGGCGTATTGGACCGACAGTCCCTTTCTGCCTGGGCTGTTCATACTGGCAGTTCCTTCGGCATTGATGTGACCGCTCGTAACATTGATTTTTACCTTGTCGGTGAAATACGGCCGAAATGCACGTATTTCGATATTGTCGAGCTTGATGGCAAGTTCAGCCGCAAGCGGATCAATGACGAAAGGCCCGGCAGCAGAAATCAAACCTTTGTTTTCAAGAACGGCCGACAAGTCCAACCGGGACTTGTTGTCCTTCCTGGTTGAGAAGTTGTTTACCTTAAGATTGAATTTGTTCAGATTCAGGGATACCTGATGCCTGGGCATATCATCTTTAAATGATATTTTCCCTTCTTCTAAGTGAAATTCATCCACATCGATCAGTGGTGGAGCGGCTGACCTTGTTTCTTTCCCGGCTTCTGTTCTTTGCGGTGATCTTTTTTCTCCTTTTTTTGCCGGCGAGAGTGCCATGAGATTAAGCTCTCCGCGCTTGCCTCGTCTGATGCTTGCTTCAGGAGAGTGAAAAAATATCTTACGGAAGTGTGCAAACGGTTTCAGCGGATTAAGGTTGGCAATCGCAATGCTGATTAGCGGAAATCTGAGCAACGGCTGGTCTTTCATGTCGTCTGCGGCCAGTTGACGTAGAGTTATATCTCCTTTGATGGCAAGTAAGGGATTTTTTTTCACGTACTGCATATAGGAAATTTGAAGTTTGGTATCGACAAAACCCGTCAGTATTTTGAAATTAAGTTCCATAGGCACATATGCCAGGTAATAGGGGATATTCAGATCTTTGATTTCTACGTCGAAAACAGTTTCCAGCGAATCCGCAAAAGGTTTTGTTTTCCCACTGATATTATATAGATTGCCGTTAATGTTCGCAGAGATGACCGGTTGTGTATAGTGGTCAATACGGTAGGCCATATTTGAAATAAAGGGAACGGCAACAAGAAGGTCTTTGACGGTATGCTGTTTATTCTTTGGCCCGTCCCAGAAGTGAATACTGCCCTGTTCGATGCGTATATTGTGAAGTGAAAAACGTAACGGCTCGGATTTGTCCTCCTGATCGGCCTTTGCAGGTGATGGCCTTGTCAGAAGATCGGAAAAATTGTAAGTTGCGTCCGGGTTGCGAATGACACGAAAGTAAGGCTTGGTCAGCTTGATTTCTTTCAGAATGAGCGCTCTTCTGTAAATTGAGGAGGTGTCCACATTCATGTAGAGTTCATCGAAGGACGCAAACTTTTCGGCGCCTGACTTTTCTTTTATTACAAGACCGCGGACGGTAAGTGTAAGCAGATACGGGTTTATCTTGATTTTTTCTATCGTAACGGGTCTGTGAAGCGCCTGTGAAAGTTTGTCCACCAGCAGGGATTTTGCTATTGGCGGCAGGATGAGGAAGCCGGTAATGCCTATAATAGCCAGTATTGCGGTTGACCAGATAAGAATTTTTTTTAACCGGCGCATGATAAACCTCTTCGGGAACGCAAATTTCATGAACAGGATAAAAAATGTTACAGGGATAATAATAACTTTATTAAAGGTTTGTATGCCGGCGATTGTTCAATGAGCTGATTATAAACATCGTTTTCTATAAATTATTCGTTCTTCCCTTTGTCAATCATCAGGTCTTTATGTATTTGCTTCATCTCCTCAAGAAGATCATTCTTGGCAATAATGCCTTTCCTGTCAAGCAAGTTTGTGATGGCTTCCATCTGGTAAATCATAGACATCATCAATTCCTTTATTTCGTTTTTGTCATCATCATTATTCATTATCAACATCCTGTTGGCCGTTATTTTCCGGTTCCCTGAAAGCCGCATTGGGATTGATCATTGGATCCATAACACATCTTAGACAGTAGTAAGCAGGCCAAACACAACCGCATCCTGATCCTATCAATTCAAATCGAATGCATCTTTCGCATGCACTTTTGCCACAACCCAGGCAGATTGTGTATGCCTCATTCTCAAGGCAGAGTTCGCATTTCACTCTATCACCCATTGCCACAAGTGATGATTTGCTATGGTTTAATATGGTTATTGTTTTAGCAGTTTGTGAGAGATGCAGCGAGCATTATTTGACAGTTCAGACTGAAAAACCTTGCGAATGCCGATTCAAAAAACAAGGTAATGCAGTATTCGTGGCTGATTTATTCGAGCATGGCACCTAATAATGTGTCAAGGCAACATGTTATATTTTACTGTGTCTAAAACACCAGGGATGCGATGTATGGATTATTTTTAGAAAACTTTAACACAGCTATCAACTGAGATGTCTTTGCCGGTTTTTTAGCGGCAGTTTTTTTAGCCGCAGCGGGGCTTTTGGATTTTGCCGATTGCTTTGTTGCTGTTTTCGCAGAAGTCTTAGTTGTTGCTTTCTTAGCTGCCGGTTTTGCTTTTTTTTCAGATGCAGTTTTCACGATCCCCCCTGTTATGAGTGTGAATTGTGTGTACCAGACATTAAGGAACTTATGTTACCAAACTATTTGTTTCATAGCACATATGATCAATTATATCAATTGGTGAATCGACTCATCCTCAGAGAATTGCTTCCATGATTTGCTGGAGTGAATACGGCCCGTTATGGCGACGAAAAATATGTTGAATATGCATTCCTGCTACTTATTATTTTTAAGATGGTCAATCCTGTCCTTGATAGAGTCGGCAAGGGTTTTTAATTCTTCTTCATTCAACTGATGTAAGAAGAGCATCTCAATGTCGGCTTTAAGAAGCTCTCGTATTATGGTTATCAGCTTGTTCTTGGGCATGATAAAAAAGCAAGAGATTATGAAGTCAGGGAGATGTCAAAAAAAAACTGCAATCTATGATTGATCCTTTGTTTCATGTTGCGGGCGATGTTTTAATCTGCGAAAAGTGCTTGCTCATAGATGTCGGTTTGCCCAATGCCATTTTGACATACTCCATCATTATTTCTTCCACCATTTGCTCTTTTGTGACTTTGGCAGCTGCCGAAGATACTGCAGCATTCAATTGGTTTATTTTGCCGGCTTGAGCTGCTGAAGCTCTCTGGGCCTGTTGCAGGGCGGCATATTTCTGTGACAGGTCACTGGCAGGCAGATTGTTAAGCCACTGGTAGACCGATATCAGCTTCTTGGGAGCAGGAAGCCGGGGCGATTCCAGAACCATTTTATTATTACGGGCAAACCTTTTCATCCCGTTTATAATATGACTGGTCTTTACAAAATTAAGTCCGGACCAGCCGGCTCTGATCCATTGAAAAACGCCGGTTCTCAGTTTTACAGGTGCTGACCCGGATTCGACATACACGCCAACAGAAAAATAATCATAAATATAAGATTTTACCCAGCCGAGGCCGGCCTTTGCAGAGCCGGGTTCGCCGGAGTAGTAATAATTCCAGTCGCTGTCCTTGCCAAGGATGAACCCTTTTTCTCCTACATTGGATTTGTCTGTTTGTTTTGAAATGGAAATGAATACCTGGTGTCCCATATAGTTGGTATGGATCAAAGTTCTTTTTAGATTGTATGCGTAATAGACGCCGGTAGTGAGGTCAGGTGTATTGGAATCATATTGGTGCCCATGCAGGATTAACGGCTGTGTGTTGGCTGACATAGACTTCCAGTGCGTCGGCAGCTTCTGACCTTTTCCTTGTGCGCTGTTCCATAGAGAAAACCTGAGAGAAGAAGGTCTGGTCACGCTTGAGGGTATAAGTGAATTGTAAGAATAGTCCATGAATCGTGAGAAAGACGCTCTGGTGTCGAATTCCTGATAAGCACCGGGGCACTTTTGCGATTCAGGAAGTGCGTATTCATGCTGTTGTTTTTGACTGAGGACATAATCCACGATCACAGCGATGTCGCGCTGATCAAAACCGGTTTTTCGGTCTTGACAGTTTTTTACAAGACGCAAGACAGCATCGGTCACATTCTTGCCCGGTTCAGTGGAAGGTGCCGCATATGCGGTCAGATTTGATAATGCTAAGACAGATAAAAGTATCGAAACCACTATAGTGAATCTGTGATATTTGTAATTTCTCATAACGGTATAGATATTATTCTCCTTGCTTGATTAAATGCTACTCTGACTTAATCAATATAAAATATTCAGCCTCCCTGTCAATGGGTTATTGTCATTGATTCGGCAAAATAAATATTGTATCTATAATAAACCAATGTATTATATCAACGTGTAAGCATCGGTATGCGGGTATTTTTTTTGGATCTTCTGGGTTTTTAGTACAACAAAACAGCTATAAGTGACCGTTAATATAT
>CAZLFA010000067.1:0-21431 GCA_964558665.1 uncultured Syntrophaceae bacterium | reverse complement strand
ATGATTAATAAGTGATTTTCTGATCATATATCTCGTACTCTATTTCAAATGGTTATCTTTGAAATTTAGAAACCCATCGAGGTGTGGAGTTGTAGGTGAAGATGATAACCGGCGTGACGCACAATTTATGCTGCATCACCTGAGCAGTTCCGGTTGAAAGCTGCGCACAATGACATCACCCTAAAATCACAACCTCAATAAATAGTGACCAGGACTTGTTTTAAAACAGTGTCTGTAAAACCGGGGACAGGAGATCAAGTTTCTGATTATCTCTTCTTTCCGGTGAGCTGCTTTTCGATCGTCGCCGCTTTCCTGTAGGAATTGATTTGCTGCAGCGCCGGAGACGATATGCCTGCGGATTCCACTACCGGGACGGCATGTGAATCGGATTTGAACTCGTCTATATAGCTGATTCCGATTAAGGCGGATTCGATCGTGGAGATATCAAGCAGACAGCGCATGTCGATAAATTCGCCGCCTTCTACAACCTCCTTGATTTCATGCGCCATGTCTACCGGCCGTTCCGGAATGGGCTGCCTTGAAAAGATGAGGGCATGATTGCGCAGCAACTCCTTTCTGCCGCCTGTACCGTGAGGGGGTATGTACAAGACGCGGTCCAGCCAGTTTTCTTTAAAGCCTGAAAAGGCGCATGTCAGATCGGCACCTACACCGACGATCAGCGCCGTAACATCCTGATGGCGGGGTTCATTGTCGATATCAAACCATTCGGCTATGTGAAGAGGATGTGTAATCATCTTTCCATCCGTCGGCGCATTGCCGCTTACGGGAGACCTTTTCAGGGCGGAGCCGAACACCTTCCCCATCTGCGCACGCATGGCAACGGCAACCGCTCCCTTGAAACCGGATCTGTGCTTTTTCGCCATGTCGAATATATCCCTGTAAAGAGATACCAGGGAGACCTCACTGCCGGGAGCAGCTCTGAAAAAGGCGGATTCATGGAAATGGTCCGTTATGGTGATGTTAAATACGGTGTTTATCCCGAAACGGCCGCTGTCGATCTGCGGAATGATGATGTCGGCCAGGCCGTGTCCGTCCGACGGCAGCCATCCTATCGTTCCGCCGACAGTTATCGTCTCTCCCATAATGTGCAGGAAGTCTTCCGGCCGTTCGCCGAGTCCGCCGATGCCGATGGAGTATTTCGCATCGGAAAACTGCTTTGCATATAGCCTGGACAAACCCGTGTCGGCATGGAGTATGTCACGGAAACTGCCGATTACTTCCACATCGCCTGCACCGGCGTCACCGGGGATAATGCGGTAGTCCCCCTGCATGGTGGAGCGCCTTTCAAGCTGATCCCATTTGTTGTCCGCCACCTTCACCCGCGCCTGTCTTGTGCAAAACGCCACCGCCTCATCCATGCTTTGAAACTGCGAGATCACCTTATCGAATCCCGACATCTTTATAATGCCCTGACAGTAAGGGCTTACTTTCACCAGGGCCAGATTTCCCCGGCGTCGCTGCAACTCCTTGCTGAGGCGCAGCAGGACACGCAAACCGGCGCTGCTCAGATAATTCACATCCGTAAAATCGAGTATTGCCACCATGACATCGGGAGGAAGCCTGTTGACAAGCTCGTCTTCCACGCGGCCGGCGCCGAACGCGTCGATGCGGCCGTGGAGTGCGGCACAGGCAAGAGAATCCTTTATTTGCAGGCTGAGTTCCATACGGGAAACTGTATAACACAAGATCAGACGTTTGCCAATTACGCGACATTGAAGGAATCAGGCGTTTGATTTTTTCCAGGTCCTCGTTTGACGTCGAATTGGATAAAGTAAAAAAGGATGCCGGCCGCAGGGGCGGATCAGATACGCTTCCTGATGAGGAAGTAGAGTTCGCCTTTTTCTTTCAGGCTGCCGGCTACAAGTTCGGCATCATCACCTCCGCCGCAGAAAAGGTCAACACGCCCCGGCCCTTTGATTGCCTTACCCACATCCTGACTGAGGACAAAACGTGAAAACGGCTCCCATTCCCTTCGATTACGCGTTTTGTCATAGGTCGGCTTGCGCAATCGGATAAATGCTATCCCCGCCTTGGGAAACAAAGCATGATCAATGGCAATGGAACGGCCACCGGTCACCGGGACGCCAAGGGCACCTGTCGGAGTTTCTACTATCCTGAAAAAAATATATCGTTCGTTATAATTAAAAATTCGCTGTCGAGATTCGGGATGTTCCTGTAGATACTTTTTCACCGTCCAGTATGACTTATCACCGCCCTGTAAAACTCCTGCCTCAACCATATACTCAGTGTGACTCCGGAAAAGTCTTCCGTTATCCCGTGCATAGCTCACACGTATTGTACCGCCATCCGGCAGCATGATCTTTCCTGAACCCTGGATATGCATTGAATAGAGGGCGACCGGATCATCTACCCAGGCTATCTCCAGGTTGCGATTCTGCAGGACGCCTTTGGTATCGATCTCCTCTCGGCTGTAATACATCTTTTCCGTGTTCTTAGTTCCGGCCATAAGCTCCGGCGGCGTCCTGTACAGAGGATACATGAACCGCTCCGTCTTCTCCAGAGAACCGTTAAGAACCGTTTCGTAATATCCTGTATAAACAACCGTGCCTCTTCCGTCTGTGCCGGCCGCCTTGTAAAAATCAAAGCTGTTCCGGATTTTTTCCATCTTTTTCTCAGGGGTATCAGGAGTGCGCATTATATCCCTGAATGCCAGCAGACTCTCTTTTATATCGGCGGCCGAAACATCGCGGTCACCAAAGCGGTATCTGCTGCCCAGGCCCTTGTCCAGATACTTGAGGCTCCTGGAAACGGCAAGGTCCAGCGACTCGGGATCAAGATCATCGGCAAGCAGAGGCATGTCGCCTTCGGCGACAAGCGTAAGCGGCGTCACAATAGGAACGCCGGCCGGAACCAAAGCGGGCGTCGACGGCGTCCGGGCACAGCCGCACAGCATCACGGTCATCACGGCGATTATAAAATATCTGGTCTTCATTGCGGCTTCACAACTCTATGATCATGGCCACTTCGTCGCAGTAGTCGGGATATTTTGAACAGCGGAAGCAGTCCGACCAGATCTTTTCCGACAGGGTCGAACGATCCACTATCTTGAATCCCAGGCGGGCGAAGAATTTTTCCTGGTAGGTCAGCGTAAATATCCGGAAGAGTTCCAGCGTAATGGCCTCGGAGATGCAGGCTTCGACCAGAGTCCGGCCGATGCCCCGCTTCCTGTGCGCCTCATCCACGTAAAGGGAACGCACCTCGGCGAGGTTCTCCCAGATGATGTTCATCGCGCAGACGCCGATGATCTCTTCTTCGTCTTCATCGTAGTAGATAAAAAAATCGCGGAGGCTTCCGTATATATCCATGAGCGAACGAGGGAGCATTTCTCCCTTCCCTGACGAAAGATTGATCATTTTGTGAATCGTCTTCACGTCGCCGATGCGGGCTTTTCTCAGCATTATCGTCTCCGTAAAAAGTGAAACTTCTATTGTTAATTTTTCCCTGTCTGCCGGCGGAAAGCATACAGCTATTCCCGTGGGAGTCCATACAGATATTTTTTACGATTGTATAGTTTATTCTTTAAGTCTGAATATATTTCTACTTCTTACGTTTTGCCCCGGCCAGCATTTCCCGGGCGTGCTTTCTGGTCGCTTCGGTCACTTCAACGCCGCCTAGCATCCTGGCGATCTCCTCAAGCCGCTCTTCATCCGACAGGACTTCCACATGCGTATTCGTGCGCTTGCCCGACACCGCCTTGGATACACGGTAATGCCGGTCGGCATAGCTCGCTATCTGGGGAAGATGGGTTATGCACAGCACCTGATGATGCCCGGCAACGTCCCTTATCTTTTCACCTACGACCTGGGCAGTCGCCCCGCCGATGCCGCTGTCCACCTCGTCGAAGATGATTGTGTCCACCGCGCCGACTCCGGCAAGCACCTTCTTCATGGCGAGGATGATGCGCGAAAGCTCGCCGCCGGAGGCTATCCGGTTCAGTGGCTTCATGTCCTCGCCGACGTTCGTCGTCAGGTAGAACTCTATGCTATCCATCCCCTTCTGGTGATAGATCTCTGCCGCCTTTTCGTCACTGCCTTTAAAGACGATTTCGAATCGCGCCTCGGCCATGCGCAGATTCCTGATTTCCTTCTCTATCGCTTTGGCAAGCTTTACGGCCTCTTCCTTTCTTCTCTTCGAAAGGGCTTCCGCCTTTGCGGCAAGGTCGCCTTTCAGCGCATCAAGTTCGTGCGACGCAGACTGAATCTGCTCGTCCACCGAAACGATCAGGGCAAGTTCACCGGCCATGTCATCTTTCTTTTTCAGTATGGCGTCAATATCACCGCCGTATTTTCTTTTCAGCTTCCGGATCATCTCCAATCGCTCATCGATCTCTTCCAGTCTTTCCGGGTTGAAGGAAAGCCTGCTGCCGTAATCGCGAAGGACAAGGGCAATATCTTCCATCTGATAGTACAGGCTGTCTGCATCCTTTTCTGAGATGTTCAATCCGGCATCGATTTTTTTCAACTCACGGATATCGGCCAGCGTCCTGCGAAACATTTCCAGCGCCGACCCTTCCCTGCCGTATAGCGCATCGTAAGCCTGCGAGGAAAGGTCCATCAGCCTGCGGATGCTGCTCAACATCTTCTTCTCTTCGGCAAGCGCTGCTTCTTCGTTCCTTTCCAGCGATGCCTTCTCGATCTCCTCTATCTGAAAGCGCAGCAGTTCCTCGCGCTCCGCCTTTTTTTTATTCACCTGTTCCAGCTCCCTGATTCTTGCGGTCAGCTTCTGCGCTTCATCGTATACGAGACGGTATTGTTCACGCGCAGGGAGCAAGCTCCCGAATCCATCCACGATGTCGATGTGATTTTCCTCGTCAAGGATAAGCTGGTGTTCATGCTGGCTGCAGACATTTATCAGGAGCTCTCCCAAAGAGGAAAGCGCATTCAGGCCGGCAAGGCTGCTGTTAACATAGACTCTGTTTTTGCCCGTTCGTGAAATCACCCGCTTGATGATGAGGTTCTCGCCTGCGGCCAGCCCCATCTCTGTCAGCTTCGCCTGCAGGTCTTTATTGGCCCCTATGTCGAAGAGCGCCTCGACGGCGGCGGAATCCTCGGAGGAGCGGATCATGTCGGCCGAGGCCCTGTCACCCAGTAGCAGGCTGACGGCGCCGATGATAATCGATTTGCCCGCTCCGGTCTCGCCGGAGATGACATTGAGCCCCCTGTTGAAGGAGACGGTCAATTCGTCTATAATGGCAAAGTTTTTAATGTTGAGTTCGATGAGCATTTAAGGCGTGGACACCTCGCCCTATGTCGTTTTTTTGATGCCTGCCGGCAATAAACCCCAACCTAGTTTGCTCCGCAGAATCTGCATATAATCACGGTGGGGAGAGGTTACAAGCTTTGTTACGTAGCGGGATTTCCTGACGGTACAGGTATCGCCCGCCTCCAGGATAAAAGAGGCCTGGCCGTCCATGGTCACTGTGGCTCCCATCTCCTTTGTCCAGAGTATGATTTTCACGATGACATTCTCCGGCAGGATAATCGGGCGGTTGGTAAGAGTATGCGGGCATATGGGGTTGAGGATGATGGAATCCTGCTGCGGAAAGACAATAGGTCCCCCGGCCGACAATGAATAGGCCGTCGATCCCGTCGGCGTCGAGAGAATCAGGCCGTCCGCCTTGAACGTCGTCAGATAGTGTTCATCGACGGACGTCTCCAGATCGACGATCCTGGAAAGGTTGCCCCGGTTGATTACCACATCGTTCAGCACGGTGCGCTCCCTTATCTGGCCGCCGTCTCCGCGTTCGATCACAACATCCAGCATCATCCTTTTTTCCGTCTGAAAATCGCCTTTCAGGATCAGCCTCATCGCATCTTCCATCTCCTGGATGTTGACCTCCGTCAGATAACCGAAGCTTCCCAGGTTGATGCCGACGATGGGGATATCGAACTCTCTCACTGCGCGGGCTGTACGGAGCATCGTGCCGTCGCCGCCAAACACGACCAGAAGATCCGTGGTAGATGCCAGCGATATTCTGTCCAAGCCGTCTTTGAAACCCAGTTTCTCAGCGATTCTTTTCTCAAGGAAAACCTCCGCACCCTGGCCAACAATCCACTCCCGGAGGCGAATCGTCAACTCCGGCGACTTCTCCTTCTCTGCGTTGGCGACAATCCCGACCCTTTTAATCTTCATAAGCTTTTTCCATAAACCGTTAATCTTATGATTTCTACCACAAATATATAAGAGTGTCCATGTGTTAAATGTTTTCTGCGGAAAGGGCACTCCTCCGCCCCGGCTGTGCCGATCTGCTGCATGCTTGACAATGTTGAGACGATTGCGCTAAGGTCGCCCCTCACTTAAAAAAGGAGATTATATGGGACTTCTAAGAGGCACTGTAACATGCTCACAATACAGAATCAGCGACAGCCTGCCTGATCAGTTCAACAACATTGTCGATCAGCGGCTCAAAAAGTATTCATTCAAAAACACCTTTACCGGCGCCATCGACGAAAAGACGGTCGGCTGGACAGGTCTGGAGAGTATCCTGGACACCGATTTCAAATATGCGCGTTACACCTGGGGGAAATACATCATGTTTTCCATGCGCATCGACAGAAAGATCATACCGCCGGCGCTTCTGAAAATCAGGGTTCTGGAAGCGGAAAAAGAGTTTATGGCGGAAAGGGAAAAGAAAAAGCTGCACCGCCTGCAGCGTGAAGAGATAAAGGAAAGGGTGCGTGCGGATCTGCTGCGGGTGAGCCCCGCTGTGCCTTCCATCATAGAGGTATGCTGGGCACCCGAGGACAAAAAGCTCTTTTTCTGTTCTCTGTCCGACAAGATTGCGGACGAATTCAGCGAATTTTTCAAACAGTCATTCAATCTTTCTCCGCAGCCCTTCGTTCCCTGGGACACCAGATTCATAACAGGCGCCACGCCGGGCCAGATCGCCTCCATCGACACGCAGATCATCGGCAGAGAATTCCTCACCTGGCTGTGGTTCAAGAGCGAAGAGAGAAACGGTATGATATCTATCCCGAACAGGGGAGACGTGGAAGCATCTTTTGTGCGCCGCGTAGTTCTGGAATCAGGCGAGGGCGACTATGCGGAGACGGTTGTCTGCTCTGGGCTGCACGCCGGTCTGAATGAGGGAAGAGAGGCGCTCCGCAGGGGAAAGAAAATCAAGGAAGCCCGCATCAGGCTTGGAAAAGATACGGAACAATGGGAATTCACCTTCAAAGCCGACCGGTTTCAGATACAGTCGCTGAAACTGCCGGTGATGCCGGAGGCAGAAGATAACGAACAGGACAGAGACGGCCGCATCCTGGAACGGATATACCTTCTGGAGACGGCTCTCTCAACAATGGAAGAACTTTTCACCCAGTTTTTAAAGACCAGGTTTTCACCCGGGTGGGATACGGATGAGAAAGCCAGGATGAATAAGTGGCTGGAAAAATAGCTTCCGGCCGGAAGTCTTGTAAAGCCTGCGCAAGGGGTTTGCAAGCGGCGAATTAAATATTTTTTCATCAGGCAAGGCTTGGGGAGTGATCACGGCTTACATAGAAAAAATATTCTGAGCCGCGGAAAACTCTTTGCGCACGGGTTACACTGCTCTACCTGCCGGAACGAAAATACCCTCTTTTCGCTCCGGGAATTTATAGTATTGATAGGAGGGTCCCAGTAAAGGAGGTGGAAACCGGGAACCCCCCTCCGGAAAAAAGTCCAAGAAATAGGCGCCGACACCAGTTGATTTAATCTATTTCAATCCTATCTTTTCTTTTTCTCCGGCACATCATCAGCTTATGGAAACTCAACTCTGCTTTTCCGATTTTGCTTTGTCCTCCAATTTTTTGTCGGGTTCATCCATCGCCCCTTTAAAACCCTTTATCGCTTTCCCGATAGAGCTTCCCAGATCGGGAAACCTGCCCGGTCCGAATATTATCAGCGCAATAATCAGAATTAACAGGCCAGGAAGAAGAGCAAGAAACGCCGCCCGTCTTTTTTTCGCATCGTACATATAGATACTTCCTTTTTACCGGACTCCTCTGACGGTATCCGTTGCCGACTATTTTACTCAGCACTTCCTGTGCGGTCATTCACGCACAAATATGATTGTGATTTTCAATAATTTATGCCGGCAGATTTGATCAGCAAGAGGGAGGAGCGCGATTACGAGAGGAATTCAGATAAACAAGAGTTGAATTGGATTGTGTTTTATTAAGGAAAAAAAATGAAAAGGACGGATAAATGGAAACATCGATTTCATCGACAATGGCAGAAGCGGTCGATAACGGCCTTGACTTTAAATCATCCGCCCCCTGAATGCCGGCGCTCTGGACAATGGGAACTTGAGTATTGCACTGCTGCCAGAAGCCATTGAGGTCATCAATGCTCGTCATAAGGCACAATAACAAGATGCAAAGCCCGATGAACGGCTTATGGGACAGCCTGATTTTCTGCATCATCATCTAACCGGCTCCGGAAGAATTCTTTACGTTATGTCCTTTCCGCTCTCCGAGATTATAGGGTGAAACTTGTTTATTGTCAATACAACAGGGAATCACAATATATCACAATAAATCCTGTAAGTTGTATCACCTGACCGCCTCGTGAGCCTTGCGGCCGTAAACTTTTTCATACGCCTTGCACCAGGGGCACAGTTCTCCTTCGATCCTCCTCACAAACCAGAATGCAAATCCTTTCTGCTTATCCCTGGCACGGCGGCAGACCGGACATTCCAAACACTTCCGGGCCATTGCCCGATCCTTTTCGGTTATCGTCTCTTTTCCGTTCATAAATTCATGCCCTCCTCTTTGGAACCGTTATCATTCATTCCAGCGCAGCGGATTATAATTCGTCTCGTAATCGTAGTAATCCGCCTTCTCCGATTTTTTTAGATAGAAGACGATCATATATGTAAGCGGCGTTGCAAGCGCCTCATATGCCGACTTGACAATCCACTGCGACAATATGAGCGGCAGAAGTTTATCGGCAGGTACATGTCCGATAAAGGCAACGAAGATGAAAATAGCTGAGTCCGCCAGTTGTCCGGCAATCGTGGATGCTATCGTGCGCATCCAGAGATGACGTCCGCGGCTGATTATTTTCATGCGCGACATGACATAAGAATTGATGAACTCCCCGACAAGATAGGCGGCGAAAGAGGCTGCCAGAAGCCGCGGTGCAATTCCGAGAACGGACTCGAAAGCCTGCTGGGAAGCCTGTGCGGACGGCAGACTGCCCGCAGACCAGAAAGGAGCGGGCGGCATCTGCATGGAGGCATATACAGCAGCGACCATCATCACATTACAGCCAAAACCTATCCAGATTACCTGCCGTGCCCGTGCATATCCGTAAACCTCCGTGAGCACGTCGCCGAAGATGTAGGAAACCGGAAAGATGATAATGGCCGCTGTGAGCACGAAGGGTCCGACGACAATCAATTTGACGGCAATTATATTGGAAACGAGCAGACTCGTAACAAAGATAGCCGCTACAGCCGGCAGCAGTCGGTAATGTGGCTTCATATTACCTACGATACTCGGCGTCCACGGTAATACCTATCCCTCCGCGGACGGCAAACACCGCTGTGACTTTGCACCAGCGGGGATTCAAGGCAGCCACCATGTCGTCCAGGATGACATTTGTAACGTGCTCATGAAAGACGCCCCTGTTCCGGTAAGACTGCAGGTAAAGTTTGACAGACTTTGACTCGATGATGCTCCTGTCCGGTATGTACTGGATCGATATTTTCGCAAAATCAGGCTGGCCGGTCATGGGACAGACGCAGGTAAACTCTTCGGTCGTGAGAGTGACGACATATTCCCTTTCCGGATGATGATTGGGAAACACTTCCAGTTTTTTCTTCACTCTTGCTTCACCGCCCAGCAGCGTCAGTCCGTTGAGGTCCGAATTCTGCGTCATCCGCATTTTTTTTGTGTGTCCTGAAGATGTCTTTTTCGCCATTATTCTAACTCCCTACTGCACTGACCATATTAAGCGTCACCGACCATGATGAAATCAGTTCTCCGCTTTCAAACAGCACGCCGCTGCTCCTGTAGGTTTGCCTGTTGATCTGCCGCAGGGACTCTGCACCGCTGAAACGGTTGTCATTGCTCCTGAATTCCGAAAGTATGGTATCCTCGACGACCGCGAACCTGCCTGTCATGCTTCCCGTAGCCGGATTATAGGAAATCCATGTCGTAGATTGTCTCTCGCCGCCGAAAGGATCTATTTCATAGTTGTTTGAAAAAGACTTCTGCTCGTCGCCAAACAGACACATCGTTCCTTCAAGCAGCCATTTGTCGTCTCCGTGCAGAATCTTCGTTTCGCCGCGGACAGGAAACTCCCTGCCTGCATTGTCGCGGTAGACGCCGTCGGCCGACCAGATACCCGGCCTGAAGAGATATGTATGCTCGTTCTGCCCCATAAACCTGTGATGGCTGCACCCAGAATTTCTGGAATGTTTTAATCTGTTTGTTTCCGAACCGGGAAGGAGGAATTTTTCGTTCCGGCAAGGAGATCAAGGTATTGCGCGGAGGCGTACATTAGTACGTACGCCGCACAAGCAATACCGCAGATCGACACAGCCGGGGCGGAAAAGAACCCTTCCCGGACGGAAACTATTTTTTGGCGGCGATATACCCCTTCGCCAGTGCCGTATTAACGTGTACTACTCCCTTATTCAGGTCCTTGAAGGCGTAGCTGTCGGTGATAACCGGCAGTGCATCGGCCTGTTTCTGGTCATTGATGACCGAACCGGCCGGGACATAACGGCCGTCCGGAACCTTAACTCCAAGCAGAATTGCACCCGGTTCCAGCACGCAATTTTTTCCCACGTACGCTTTGAAGACCAGAACCTTCATGCCGACAAACGTATCGTCCATAACTACGGCCGGTCCGTGTACCTGCGCCTGATGCGCCATGGAAACCCTTTTGCCTACGTATACGGCGTATTTCCTGCCGTCAACCTCGTACATATTCTTTTCCACCGGCTTGCCATGACTCTCCGTTTCCAGGGCGTGAATGACCACCCCGTCCTGTGCGTTCGAATCATCGCCCACATGGAGGGGCTGGCCCTCATCTCCGCGGATGCAGGCTGTCGGCGATACCATGATGTTTTTACCCAGTATGACATTGCCTATCACCGAGGCCAAAGGGTGCACATAGGTCGTCGGGTCGATAACCGGTTCATATGTCTTGGGACTGAAATCGGTAACTACATTTTTCTCAATCATTTTGTTCTACCTCCGGTATTTTTTCTTTTTTCAAAGATTTTTCTTCTTTTCGCGTTTTACAAGTTCCTCCCAGACCTCGTCAACTCTCTTTTTCGCACTCTCCGGTGAGGACTGGTTGTTGATAACTATATCCACCTGATCGAGTTTCTCATCAATGGGCATCTGGGAGGAAAGTCTCTTCTTCGCCTCATCAGCGGAGTAGCCGTTTCTCATCATGATCCGCTGTAACTGCTCCGCCGGGGGAATATATACAAGGATGATGAGATCGAACAGATGCTTAACCCCCGCCTCGATCAAAAGCGGAACATCGGACAGGACGATGGCGTCCGGTTTCGCACTTTCAATCTCGCGAAGCCTCGCCGCCCATGCATCAAATACGGCGGGATGGACAATGCCGTTGAGCATTGCCAGTTTTTCCTCGTCTTCAAAGACGATGTCTGCCAGTCTGGCTCGGTTTATCCGGCCGCTTTCGTCCAGGATGTCCCTGCCGAATCTGTCTATAATACCCTTCCAGGCCGGCTGCCCGGGATTCTGCACTTCGTGGGCAAGAAGATCAAAGTCTATTATGTAAGCCCCTTTGTCACGGAACATGGCCGCGATTGTCGATTTGCCGCTGCCGATCCCTCCCGTCAAGCCGACACTCAACACTTTTTATTTCTCCGCTTTATTTCGGTCGTAGATGAGACGCAACCCTTCCAGAGTCAGCATCTCGTCGACAATGTCTATTGTCTTGGTTTCCGGAGCTATCACCTTGGCGAGGCCTCCCGTCGCCACAACCGTGGGCTTCGATTTCGCTTCGGCAATCATCCTGCCCACGATGCCGTCAACAAGCCCTGCGTAACCGTACATGATGCCTGCCTGCATGCTGCTGATCGTGTCCTTGGCGATTATTGATTTCGGTTTGTTCAGCTCAACCCTGGGAAGCTTGGCCGCCCTTTCAAAAAGGGCCTCGCTGGATATCATGATGCCGGGCGTGATGCAGCCCCCCATGTATTCGCCTTTTTTAGTGATATAGTCGAATGTCGTGGCCGTGCCGAAATCGACGATTATGCACTCCTTCTTGTACTTTTCGAAGGCGGCTACGGCATTGACGATGCGGTCGGCGCCCACTTCTCTCGGGTTGTCATAGAATATCGGCATCCCGGTCTTTACGCCCGGGCCCACGATAAGCGGTTTGATGCCGAAATACTTCACGCACAGCGGCTCCAGGATATTGAGCATCGGCGGCACCACGCAGGATATGATGATGTCCTTGATGGCGCGGGAGCTGATATGGCTTGTCTTGTAGAGTGTGTAGATGAGCATGCCGTACTCGTCAACCGTATGATCGACAACCGTCCTAATACGCCAGTCATGCATGAGTTCCTTGTTGTCATAAACACCCAGCACCGTATTCGTATTTCCCACGTCAATAACCAGAAGCATTTATCTCTCCTTCTTTATCGAGGCATCGCCGGCCAGGATACGCTGCCGCTTTCCGCTTCCGTTCATGATTATCAGCGCTCCGTCATCATCCAGCCCCGTGACCTGACCATTTTGAATATCGTCCTTAAAAGCGATCTGCACGGGCTTTCCAATCATATCGCAATATCGCAGCCATCTCTTTTTTACCGGCTCAAATCCATGATCGAGAAATCCGGTGTACAGGCCCGCAAGCCCCTTGCACAGCCCGGCAATGACTTCTGATCTGGGAATCTCCCCCGCCGATTCAATCATCATGGACGTCGCCAGCCCGTGCGACAGACCGTCCATCTGCGCATATGACATATTGACATTAATGCCTATGCCGACAATGACGAAATCCACACCTGCGGAGGAGGTTTTCATCTCCGTCAGGATGCCGGAGATTTTTCGCCCCCTGAGCAGCACATCATTCGGCCATTTGAGCGTCACGCCTTCCTTGAACCATGCGGAAAGAACGTCTGCAACGGCCACACCCGCCAGCAGTGTAATCTGCGGCGCAATTGCCGGGGCGATTTTCGGGCGCAGAACAATCGATGTATAGATGTTGCAGCCGGGAGGAGACTGCCAGACCCTGTGCATCCGCCCCTTACCCTTTGTCTGCCTGTCCGCAACAACAATGGTTCCTTCGGGGGCGCCTTTTACAGCCAGTTGAAAGGCTATCGTATTGGTTGAATCCACCTCGCTGAAAAAAACAAGGGAGTGGCCAATTCTGCCGCCCTTCAGGATTGTCGATAGAAACTCTTCGCTAAAATCTTCGGTCAATTATATCTCGTTCACTTCCAGGGGATTATCCGCCGGGACTACCCCTTTATAAAACTCATCCTGTGCTTTCTTGAGACGTGAATTCTCCGTCTAAATGAGACGGACGCGTTACGATCAACTTATCTTCAGGGATATATCCGCGGCAGTCACCGAATGGGTAAGCAAACCCACGGAGATGAAATCCACTCCTGTTTCCGCAATCTGTCTGACGTTGGCCGGCGATACATTCCCCGATGCCTCCAGGAGAACTCTGCCGCCGGCAATATCCACCGCCTTTTTCATTTCCTCAACGGCCATGTTGTCAAGCATTACGACATCCGCGCCGGCGGTTATCGCCTCTTCAAGCTCTGCGATGTTTTTGACCTCCACTTCGATCTTCAGAGTGTGCGGAACCTGCCGCCGTACACGCGCCACGGCTTCCTGTATGCCGCCGACGGCCGCTATATGGTTGTCCTTAATCAGAACCCCGTCATAAAGGCCGAACCGATGGTTGTATCCGCCTCCGATCCGCACCGCATACTTGTCGAGCAGCCTCATTCCGGGAACCGTTTTACGGGTGTCAAGGATATGCACTTTTGTGCCTTTTACCGCTTCGGCAAAAAGCTTCGCCATGCCGGCGATGCCGCACATCCTCTGGAAAATGTTCAGGGCAATCCGCTCTGCCGTCAGTATCGAGGAAAGCCTGCCGCTGATTTCCGCAAGAGATTCTCCCGGCGAGGCGCTGTCTCCGTCCCGTTTGTGTGCTGTAAATACGAGATCAGCATCAAGATGCAGGAATACTTCACGAAAGACATCGACGCCCGCTACGATGAGCGGGGATTTGGCCACAGCTTCGGCCCTGCCCTGTTCTTCCCCGCTGAGTACGGCCAAGGTTGTTATGTCGCCGGAGCCGACATCTTCCCCCAGCGCCGCCTGAATAAGTCTGCTCAGGATATGATTCGGGAGCATTGAACGGTCTCTCTCGTTTTACCTATCCCTGCATTGCCGCCAGTTTCTTCAAAGCGGCCTCCAGAGCGGAATGTTTGACTTTCAAATCCTTGTATTTATCTTCTTCCTTCTGGACAACGGCAGCGGCTGCCTTTTCCCTGAAATCGCTGTTGGCGAGCTTCCTGGAAACGGTGGTGAGGTCCTTCTCAACCCTGGCCAGTTCCTTCTGAAGTCTTGCCTTCTCTCCGGCAATATCTATCATCCCCTCCAGAAGAACGAATACCTTGATGGCGCCGATTACGCCTGTAGCAGCCCCTTTCGGTTCCTGAATACCCTCGCCGATCTCCATGGACTCAAGGTTTGCCAGATTCACTATATAGTCCTCGCCGCCCTTGATCACGTCCAGCGATCCCCTGTCCGGCACGGACACGGCGACCTTGAGCTTCTTGGACGGCTGAATGTTCATCTCTCCCCTGATGTTGCGGACACGGCCGATAATATCCATGATCAGCGTCATCTTCTTTTCCGCATCCTCATCGATTTCGGCCGCGGAGACTTTCGGGAAGTCGCTCACCATGACCGACTTGCCGTCTTTCACCAGCGACTGCCAGATTTCCTCCGTCAGGAAGGGCATAAAGGGATGCAGAAGCTTCAGGGAATCCCGGAGAACGGCAAAGAGCGTATGCTGAGCCGCCAGCCGCGATGCCGATTTATCCTTCCCGTAGAGAACAGGTTTTCCCAGCTCCAGATACCAGTCACAGAGTTCATGCCATATAAACTGGTATATCGCCGCCGCGGCATCATTGAACCGGTATTCATTAAGGCCGTTCACGACCTCTCCCACGGTGCGCTGCAGACGCGATCTGATCCAGCGGTCGGGAATCGATTCGCTGTCCTTCGGCACCTTCGCATCCGGCCCCGGATAATCGGCCAGATTCACCGCGGAAAAGCGCACAGCGTTCCATATCTTGTTTACAAAATGTTTGTAGCCCTGGATCCTATCTTCCGACATGCGGACATCCCTGCCCTGCGCAGTGAAAGCCGCCAGCGTGAAACGAAAGGCGTCGGCGCCGAACTTGTCGATCATCTCAAGGGGATCGATGATGTTGCCCTTCGATTTGCTCATCTTGTCTCCGTGTTCATCTCTTACGAGGGCGTGCAGATACACGTCACGGAAGGGAACATCCTTCATATTGTAAAGACCCATCATCATCATCCTCGCCACCCAGAAAAACAGGATGTCAAAGCCGGTAATGAGCAGCGATGTCGGATAGAAGGTCTTCAGAGCATCCGTTTTATCCGGCCAGCCCAGGGTGGAAAACGGCCAGAGCGCCGAGCTGAACCATGTATCCAGGACATCCTCTTCCTGGTTCAGTTTCGTTCCCTTGCACTCCGGGCATTTATCAGGATCGTCCGTAGCAACGATGATCTTGCCGCATCCTTCGCAGTACCAGACAGGAATGCGGTGTCCCCACCATATCTGCCTGGATATGCACCAGTCTCGGATGTTGTTCATCCACTCGAAATACGTGCCTTCCCACATGGCGGGAACTATCCTGGTCTTTCCCTTTATGACCGCTGCATTGGCCGCCTTGGCCAGCGGTTTTATCTTCACAAACCATTGCTTGGAGACCGCCGGTTCGATGTCCGTTCTGCATCTGTAGCACTGGCCTATGTTGTGGGTATACGGCTCGGTACTCACCAGATAACCCGTTTCTTCCAGTTCCTTGACGATGTTTCTGCGGCACTCGTAGCGATCCTGCCCCTGGTACTTGCCGCCGTGTTCATTGATGACGGCGCTGCCGTCCATAATCTTGATGATTTCCAGGTTGTGCCGGCCGGCGATGGCAAAGTCGTTGGGGTCGGATGCCGGGGTTATCTTCACCGCGCCCGATCCGAACTCCATGGTTACATAGCTGTCGGCTATTACCGGTATCTTCTTGTTGACAATCGGCAGGATCACCTCCTTGCCTACCTTATCGCGGTAGCGGTCATCATCAGGACTCACGGCCACGGCCGTATCGCCCAGCATTGTCTCCGGCCGCGTCGTCGCCACGATGATATCGCCGCTTCCGTCGGCATAGGGATAACGTATGTTCCAGAGAAAGCCCGGCTCCTCCTTGTATTCTACCTCCAGATCGGAAATGGCGGTATGGCATCGCGGACACCAGTTGACTATATAGTCGCCCTGATAGATGAGACCTTCATTATAAAGACGGACGAAGGCCTCGCGAACGGCCCTCGACAGCCCTTCATCCATGGTAAATCTTTCTCTCGCCCAATCGCATGAACAGCCCAGTCTCTTGAGCTGGTTGGTTATCACTCCCCCGTACTTCTTTTTCCATTCCCAGACGCGTTCGATAAATTTTTCCCGTCCCATCTCGTGTCTGGTCAGGCCCTCTTTGGCGATCTCCTGTTCCACGACATTCTGGGTGGCAATCCCGGCATGATCTGTCCCCGGCATCCACAATGCGTTGTATCCCTGCATGCGTTTGAACCTGATCATAACATCCTGCAGGGTGTTGTTGAGGGCATGCCCCATATGGAGCATGCCGGTCACATTGGGCGGCGGTATGACGATAGAGAATTGTGGTTTATCGCTGATGTCCTCAGCCTTGAACAGATTGTTGTCGATCCAGTACTTGTACCATTTCGCCTCAGCTTCGTGAGGCTCGAAAGATTTAGCCAGCGTTGTCTCTTGCATTCGCATTCTCCGTTATCCCGAAATTAAAAAAAGGCTAAAGGCAACAGGTACATCACTATGCATCACCCTATGCCCTTAGCCCTTCACTTTATGCATCTGTCCTATCTGAAATTCAACTGGTCCCTAAAATCCTTGATTATAAGAAGCGCATCCACGCCGGAAACAGGTCCCTCCGGGTTAAACTGCCCTGTGGCGAGGTCTCCCTTCATAATGCCGCGCGATGTTACAACCATAACCGCATTGAAATAGGGAAGGTCGGAACGCAGATCCGGGAAGGTGGAGGTGCTGCCGATAAATTTGGTGGCGAGCTTCTCATCTCCGGTGACCTTAATCAGAATGTCCTCGATCATCATGGCGTAGGGGCCTCTGTTGACCAGTCCCGCCGGGTCAAATGTACCATCGGCATTGACTTCCAGCCCGCGGACGCCGATCCTGATGATCGCTTCGATATCGGATCTCAGAGGATTCGCGGCAATATCCGATGCCGTTTTTACACCACGTTTCTTCTTGGCAGTGATGGGATCTTTAAATCCCGTATCATACGTCTTAACAGTTCTTTTCTCATAGAGCTTGTCGATCTTCAGTTCTTCCATGAAAAGGGCGGCAGCATCGGCTCTGGTAAGTTTTCCCACGAGGGCGATCTTCTTGCCGGTAGCGGTGCCCGGCATGGCCAGCTTGATCTTCTGGATCAGCTCCATCTGCGATTTCGCCTCCGCGGTCAGATCGGCCTTCAGATCCATAACCTTGGAGAACATCCCTTCCGCCTTGTTCCATTCAAAAGCCTCCTTGTAGGCTATGCCCATCCAGTAATGGGGCAGCCCGACCCTCGAATCGGTGTCCACTGCATACGAATACTGCTCGTATGCCCGATCCAGCCAGTCGGCCCGTGATTTGCTCATTGTATAAAACCGGACATATGACACATACGAAAATACCTGTTCCTCTTTTGTGCTGCGATGGAAGTTCGCCTTCTCGATCAGTTTCCATGATTCCTCAAAATTACCCTGGCATGCCTTAACCAGACCCATACCGGCAAGGGCCATGGAAAATTTCGGATCAAGGGCAATTGCCCGCGCAAATGAATTCTGTGCCTCATTGATGTTGCCCGCATTCAGAAACTTGATTCCCGCGTCGGTGTGATGGCGCGGATCATCCATTTCGCTGGTAGGTTTTACACCCAAAGCGCCGCAAGAGACAAGGAACATCCCCATAACGAACAATGTTATCACCATGAACCACTTTCGATGTTTCACTCGTTTACCCATGACCATTCTCCTTTCCATTCTAAGGCACATTCCGATAAAATCTTTAATTGCTTGTTTTTCAACAGACTTAATTTCTTACCTTTATACCCTTGCGAAGTCAAGTTATTTCCATGCCCTGCCCCACTAACTTACTGTAACCTTTCAAGGTCTTCTATATGTCTGTTCATTGCGTCCGCATCGCCGGGTGAAAACCATTTGATCCCGCTGTCCGCGGCAAACCATGTCATCTGACGCTTTGCATAATGCCTGGTGTCCCGCTTCATCAGACGCACCGCCTCATCGAAACTGCAATCGCCTCTGAGATGGCTGCCCATGTGTTTGTACCCCAGAGACTGAAGCGGCTTCAGTTCAGATGCATACCCGCGTTCCTGCAATGCCTTCACTTCGGCCACAAACCCTTCTTCCAGCATGCGGTCCACCCGCAGGTCGATCATCTCATAAAGGCGTTCTCTCTCCATGCGGATTCCCAGCTTGACTGAACGATACTTCATGTCCCGGAAGCGATGATCCTGCTGCATGTCAATAATGGATACGCCCGTCAGTTCAATAACTTCCAGGGCTCTGACCATGCGGGAGACATCACTGGGGTTTATCGCTCCGGCAGCCTTTTCATCCTTTGAACGAAGCAGTTCATGCAGGCGTTCCTTCCCCTGCTTTTCTGCAATATCCTTGAAATAAGAGCGCAGGGATTCATCAGCGCCCGGGCCTTCAAACAGTCCCCCCAGCAGCGCCTTGATGTACAGCCCCGTCCCGCCGACGACAAAAATCGGTTTGTGCCTGCTGTGAAGATCGGCTATGACATCCTCAGCGTGCCTGATAAACAACGATGCATTGAAGGGCTGATCCGGATCTGCAACATCGATCAGATGATGACGCACTATTGAACGCTGTTCACGGGTCGGCTTGGCCGTTCCGATATCCATGAACCGGTATACCTGCATGGAGTCGGCGCTGATTATCTCGCCGCATCTTTCCGCAGCCAGGCGTATGGCGATATCGGTCTTGCCGACGCCTGTGGGTCCTGCAATGATAATAAGGAGGGGCTTTTGCGACTTGCCGGTCATCTCCCTTTACTTCCTCTTGAACATCTTTTCCAGATCGCCTGTTTTCAGGGAGATATAAACCGGCCTCCCGTGAGGGCAGGTTGCAGCATATGCTGTTGCGTCCAAATCCCTGCACAGTGCGGACACTTCTCGAGGAGCAAGCCTTTGTTTCGCCTTGACGGCACCCCTGCATGCCAGGGAAACGAGCAGCCTTTCTTTCCTGTCTCTGACACTTGCCGTTCTTTCCGCCCCGGAAAATTCATCCAGTATATCCATGATGAGCGCCTTCGGTTCAGCCTGACCCATCATTGCGGGAACGGATTTGACGACAACGGCGTCACCACCGAACGGCTCAACCTCAATTCCCGCCGCAGCAAGCATCTCGACTGATTCCATGATAAAGCCATAGTCCCTGGGGGCAAGGCTTATCACTTCCGGGATCAAAAGCTGCTGACTCATTACCTGACTGGAAGAGGCCATGCCCTTGAGCTTCTCGAAGAGCACCCGCTCATGGGCCGCATGCTGATCGACAAGAATCATCCCCTCCGGCGCGGCAAAGACCAGATAGGTGTCCATGATCTGCCCGAGATAGGGAAGTTCGGAAAGGCTGACCCGCGGGATGGCTTCAGCCTGCGGAAGGGCCGGTTCTTCGATTACCGGCGGCGTCGTTCTCTGATCTGCCGCATATGTATGAACGGCAGGGGAAGCGGTTTTTCCCTGCTGGAAAAAGAGCTTGCCGCTTCCGGAAGAAACCGTGTAGCGCTTCAGCGCCTCTTCCACTCTGGCCCGGTATTCTCTCCCGTCTGCCTTATCCCCGGATGACGGATAACCGGCTGTTTCAGATATGGCGGCGGTTGTACGGGACAATGCCCCCCAGACACCTTCCACGATGATATCATAGATCTCCCGCGGGTTGCGGAAGCGAACCTCCATCTTGGCGGGATGCACATTCACATCCACATCTTCAGGAGGCAGTTCAATAAACAGGACAACGGCCGGATATTTTTTTGCTTCTATAACGCGCCGATAAGCGGTCATCACGGCATGGTTGAGCAGGTAGTCCCGGACAAAGCGCCTGTTGACATAGCAGAAGATCTGCCTGCTGCTGGATCTTGTCCAGTCCGGCCGCGATGCAAATCCCGACAACTCCGCGCCGGCCTTTTTCACTTGCACATCGAGCATCCGGTCGGCAAAGTCAGTTCCCAGCACCAGGGCAACCCTTTCGGCAGGATTTTCCGTTGCCGGAATGTTCATGACCTCTCTTTTATTGGCGACGACCTTAATGCGTACCCAGGGATAGGACAGGGCTGTGCGCACGATAACATCCATGCAGTATCCCTGCTCCGTCGTTTCCGTCTTCAGAAATTTTTTCCTGACGGGCACGTTTTCGAAGATGCGGCTTACAGCAACAGAAGTTCCCACAGGGCAGCCTGCTTCCACAACCTCCCTGATATTTGCCGCCTCCACGATAATCTTTGTCCCTGACAAGGACTCTTTCTTTCTGGTAAGCATTTCGACCCGGGAGATCGAGGCAATGCTCGGTAGCGCCTCCCCTCTGAACCCGAAGGAGCGAACGCTGTAGATATCATCAAAGCGATATATCTTGCTGGTCGCATAGCGTTGAAAGGCGAGGGGCAGATCATCCGCTGCTATCCCTTCTCCGTTGTCGATTATCCGTATGGACCCGCAGCCGCCTTTTTCCAGATCAATGGAGACATCCGTTGCTCCGGCATCGACGGCGTTCTCAAGCAGCTCCTTGACAATAGAGGCCGGCCTTTCAACCACTTCTCCGGCGGCAATCTTGATCGTCAGATCATCAGGCAGTAAATGAATCTTTCCCGGCAAAGTACCCTCCATTTAACGAATTATGCTCCTGCGCATTACGCCGCCTTCTCCGGCACGATAAACTAATCTGGGAAGTATTATCTTTCCGGCCTTTGACCAATCCATATATTCAGAAGAATCTGCATTTGCCCAGAATTCCCTCTCCTCAGCCCCGGATGGCCACTTGAAAATCCCCCACCTGTGGCCGGGTCAAAATCCCCCACCC
>CAZLFA010000066.1:0-21465 GCA_964558665.1 uncultured Syntrophaceae bacterium | reverse complement strand
GCCCGGTCAACCCTTGAAAAACCCCTGAAAAACACCCTGGTATTTTAAGGGTTGTGCAGGCAAATGCTGATTATCAGCGGACTTCCCGGAATATGACATCTTGCTGCATGACCCGGGTTAAATAGAGCTTGTATTTTTAAGCCTACTCGATATAATCCCACGCCGTTGCAGAAGGAGGGCAGGTAAATGAAAATCGGTGTCATCTCCGACACTCATCTGAGAAGTTATGATGAGAGACTGGCACGCATTCTTCATGAACCGTTCAGAGATGTCGATATGATACTGCATGCCGGCGATCTGGTTGATGCGGCCGTGCTTGATATCTTTGCCCCGAGGGATGTCAAAGCCGTCTGCGGTAACATGGACCCGCCCTCTGTCAGGGACATTCTTCCGGAATATTTGCTTTTGGAAATAGAAGGGTATAAGGTTGCCCTGATTCACGGCTGGGGGTCGCCGTTTGGAATAGAAAGGAGACTCCTGGAGAGGGTAGGCATGGTGGACTGTCTGATCTACGGACACACACACCAGCCCATGAACGAAAAGAGAGACGGTGTGCTGTTTTTCAATCCCGGCTCGGCTACAGACAGACGTTTCGCCGGTGCCGATACGGTGGGCATCATAGACTTCGGCGCGGAAATCAAAGCGGAAATAATAACACTGGAAGGTTCCGGAACGGACTGATAATATGGATGTCAAATTTGCACCCTGGAGAATGGCCTACATAATGGGAGAGAAGACAGACGGATGTATCTTCTGCAAGGATTCCTCAAGAAAAGATGATCTTATCCTGTACGAGGGCAAGACCGCCTTTGTAACAATGAATCTTTATCCGTATAATAACGGTCATCTGATGGTGGTTCCCTACCGCCATATCGGGCAGATTGAAGACCTCACACCGGAAGAAAAGGTCGAGGTGTTTAAACTGACGGATGTTTCGGTAAGGGCATTAAAAAAAACCATGAAGCCGGAAGGTTTCAATATAGGCATGAATCTGGGATGCGCCGCCGGAGCGGGAGTGGAAGAACATCTGCATATGCATATTGTTCCCCGATGGAGTGGCGATACCAACTATATGAGCGTTGTGGGCGAGGTCAGGGTGATTCCTGACGACCTTCACAAAACCCGGGATTCGCTATTGCCCCATTTTAAAAATTATCATCCGGAGGAAGAGAAATGAAAATCATCTATACGATTATTATAATTCTCATCATGCTGCTTCTGATCACTTTTTCGCTGGAGAACACAGTGGTCGTGCAGCTCAAATACTATGATTTCATGAAACAGTCAGTGCCGATTTACATGCTGATTTTTCTGTCTTTCCTGGCAGGAGTAATCTTTGCGGGGCTCATGGGTATTGTCGAACGCTTCCGGATGAACAGGACGATCTCCAAACTCAACAAGGCCGTCAGGGATTTAAGACGGCAGATAAGAGAGAGCGAACCGCCGCCGATGATTGAAGAAGAAAAGCCGCCCGAGACGGTTAAGTAAGGTCAGCATCATTAACGATGTTGTCCAATTTGACCCGGCTGTCTGGCTGATTGCGCATATAATTGTCAGGCAGAGTTTTTTTGATTCCTCCACTTGCCTGTCCACGGAGCCAGCTTGTCCTGCAGCTCCCTGGGCCATTCCGAATATGGCTTTTCCTGGATTATGCGAAATTCCTCAGGCGGCAGAAATTCATTCGTCAGCTTGCCTTCCTGTTTCAAAGCCATCAACAGCATCATGTTGCGTGTTGTCCTGTTTCTCATTTCCGGTTCCCGATCTGATTTTTCGTTATTCTGCAAGAATTATGATCATCAGGCAAGTACAATCTGCAATGCACCCCATGTGATGAAATTGTTTTCCTTGCGTTAATTGCATCTATTGGTTATACAAACGGTGTCTACCTCTTCCATTAACATATGGAATATCAAAGACTTACTCAAAACCATAAGGCGCTGTTAATGGCAGATTGCGGCAAATAAATAATATTTCAGGAGGTGTTGTTTATGAGGAGAATATCATTGGTGATTCTGGCGGTTATCTTTCTGCTTTCTCTGGCGGCTTGCGGAAAGGATGAAGGCAAGGCTGTAAAAGAGGAGAAGGGAAAACAGGAGACGGCGGCCGTGAAGATGCCGCAGGCAATGTCGGCAAGTGTCGTTCACACGGCGGCAGGCAAGACGTCGAAGTCCAAGATGTACATCAACTCCGGAAAATTCCGCATGGAAAGCGATGAGATGGGCGGATCATACATGATCGTCAGAAAGGATCTGAAGAAGGTATGGATGGTGATGGCTCAGAACAAATCCTATATGGAACTGCCCGAGGGCAAAGAATCTGAAACACCGATGCCTGACGAAAAGATGAAAGGCGAGGTCAGCCGCAAGGAACTCGGCAAGGAAACTGTTGATGGACATCCAACCGTTAAATATGAAATCACTGCCAAAATGGGTGACAAGACATCTACCTTCCACCAGTGGATGGCAACCGATATCAACTTTCCGGTGAAGGTGGCCGCAGTTGACGGAAGCTGGACGGCGGAATACAAGGATATTAAGATCGGTCCTCAGGCGGACAGCCTGTTTGAGATTCCGGCCGGATTCAAAAAGATGGATATGCCGGCAATGCCCGTCAAAGGCACAAAATGATGGATTATTGAAGAGGATCGAATAACCGGATGGCGAAGCATGGCGCATCATTCATTAAAATCTGGATACCAGTCTCTTGTTGAACGGTTGAACAGGTTTCCTCTGGGTGCGCCCCCATCCGATCTTCTTTATGAAATACTGAAGATTCTGTTTACAGAGAAAGAGGCCGCCCTCGTATCGCTGCTGCCCATAAAACCATTCACTGCCGGGAGCGCGGCCCGCACATGGAATCTGACTGAGGCGGAAGCCCTGAAGATTCTGGATACGCTGGCATCGCGGGCGATTCTTCTCGATGTCGAAAACGCCGCGGGGGAATCAGAGTATGTGCTCCCCCCGCCGATGGCCGGTTTTCTTGAATTTTCCCTGATGCGCGTGCGGGGCGACATCGATCAGCGTCTTCTCAGCGAACTGCTCTATCAGTACTTGAACGTTGAAGAGGATTTTGTTAAGGCTCTTTTCACAACCGGTGAGACGCAACTGGGACGGATTTTTGTCCAGGAGCGGTCGTTGCCGCAGGAACACGATCTCCACGTGCTCGACTACGAAAGGGCAAGCGAAGTTATTAAAACGGCTTCCCACATCGGGATCGGGGTCTGCTACTGCAGGCACAAGATGACGCATCTGGGCAGAGCATGCAAGGCGCCGCTCGACATATGCATGACATTTAACCACACCGCCTGCTCGCTCATCAAAAACAATTTCGCCCGTGCCGTTGATGCCGCAGAGTGTATCGACGAACTGGAAAAGGCTCAGGGGTTCAATCTGGTCCAGTTCGGCGAAAATGTGCAGAATCGTGTAAATTTTATATGCAACTGCTGCGGATGCTGCTGTGAAGCCCTGATTGTAGCGCGTAAATTCGGCTTTCTGCATCCTGTCCATACGACGAACTATCTGCCTCGTATCGACACGGAGAAATGCAGCGGCTGCGGAAAGTGTGCCGCTGTATGTCCGGTGCATGCCGTTTCCATGGAGCCGGAGCAGGGCGATTCCCGGGGGCGGATGAAGAAGGCTTCTCTGAATGAGGAACTGTGCCTTGGATGCGGTGTATGTGTGCGCAACTGCCCCAGGGAGAGCATAAAACTGGAATTGAGGGTGCAGCGCGTCATCACCCCCGTTAATTCTGCGCACCGGGTGGTCATGATGGCCATAGAGAGAGGCAGGTTGCAGGAACTGATTTTTGATAACCGTCTCCTCTGGTCACACAGGGCGATGGCTGCTGTTCTGGGAGTCATCCTCCGGATGCCGCCAGTGAAACAGTTAATGGCCAGCCGCCAGATCAAGTCGCGGTATCTGGGAACGCTGGCATTGAAGTGGTCGGGATGATAGCAAAGGAGTTGCTTTAATGAGAATAACCGATGGAAAAATACTGTGCGGAGTATGCGGTGTTTCTCCCTCCGTCGTATATTGTGACGGGTGTGAAATACCGATCTGTGATAACTGCCGCAAGCTTGATCTGTGGGGGTATGGCTGCGGTCATGTGGATCCCAAGTCGTTTTGCAAGGTCTGCCATGCGGACATCAAAATTAATCCGTACGGCGGCGACATAGAATAGCCTGCATTGATATGGACAGTGTCGCTGAAAGCGCAGTTTATTTCCTGAAAAATGTTTACAGAACGGTGCAATTACGTCTGGCATCGGCCTGGGACATACTCTGGGACACGATAATCAACTATCAGAACAACGGCGATGTCAATCAGGCGGCGGCCATCTCCTTTTACGCCATCCTGTCGTTCATTCCCCTCTTTATCCTGACATTCATCATGGCAGGTCAGTTCTTCGGAACAGATCCTGCCGTTCATCAGGAGATGATCGATGGAATAAGACGCTTCCATCCATACTATACCGGCGAGCTTCTAAAGCAGATGGGAGAGGTGGAACAGAAAAGGCATCTGCTGGGATGGGTCGGAATCATCACTCTGATATGGTTTTCATCAATGATCTTCGGCGCCATTGAAACGGCGTTTAATCTGATCTTCCGATCAAAGGAGATACGAAATTATCTGCTTTCAAAAGCGCTGGGTATTGCCATGATTCCCATGGCATGGGCTGTGGCGATGATGAGCGTCATGATTACATATATCGCCACAATCATTGCGCAGCAGCCTCTGCTTGCCGAGGGTCTGCTCTTTTTTCCGCTGGCGGAAAGCTTTTTTTTCAGGGCGGCCCTCCCGTATCTTGTGACGGTGGTTTTTTTCACCATCATTTATAAGATAATCCCCCCCGTAAAGGTAAGCTTTGGAAATGCCCTGACGGGAGCCATCGTCTTTTCAGCGCTGCTGGAAATCGCCAAGCACTTCTTTGCCTGGTATCTGTCCAATTATACGCGTTACAACGTCATATTCGGCGATCTGGAAACAGTGGTCATAATCCTGATCTGGGTTTTTTATGTTGCCCTGATTCTGCTTTTCTGCGCCGAGCTGATATCCTCTTATCAACGAAGGGACCTGCTTCTTCTGGAAAAGGCGTTCCTCAATCCCGGAAAAAACAGGGCCAGACTGGACGCCCGGCTGTTCAGAAAGTTCGGCCGGATGTACCCCAAAGGATCGGTCATTTTCCGTGAAGGAGACGCCAGCAATAACATTTATTACATACTTATGGGTTCCGTCCGCGTGGAGAAAAACTCCAGCCAGATGAAAAAGGTTCTTGCCGAGTTTGGAGCCGGTGAATATTTCGGCGAGATGGCCACTCTTAATGAATCGCTCCGGATGGCGACAGCCGTTGCGACTGAAGACAGCGACATAGCCGTTATCGACGGGGATACTTTCCATCGTCTGCTCAGGGAGAACGACGACGTGGCCCTCCATATGCTCAAAGAGTTTTCCAAACGTATCAAACATACGGACGAGATCCTGCATGATCTCTCTCAATCGTGGCTCAAGCTGACGGTTGCTCTTTATATTTTCCTCAAGTGGCCTTTCCCCGCGGAATGCGATCCTCTGAACGATCTGGCTGTCTGTACGGGGAAAAGCCGGACGGAAGTAGAGGACATTCTGAAGGAGCTGTGTGAACAGGGAGTGCTGAATTTCCAGGATGGAAACATCGTCGGTTTCGCAAGGGAAGCGGCATGGCAGCTCCTGTCCCGGAAGATATTGATACAGGAATTATAGAGGCGGGCATGTCAAGGGTGACAGGTGGAGAAAATGCCGCTCCGGAGGACGTATTTGTAAAAACAAAGACTGCGGAGCTTCACTATCTGGAATGGGGCGGAAGTAACCGGGAGCGCACGCTGCTTCTTCTGCACGGTATAGGAGACAATGCCCATATCTGGGATGTCTTTGCACGTGAGGCCAGCCGGAGTTTTCATGTCATTGCTCTTGACCAGAGGGGACACGGAAGCAGTGAAACCCCTGTCCCGCCGGCCTACACATGTGAAGATTACGTTGCGGATCTGGCCGGCTTCATTGAGCTCCTGCATCTGGACAAAGTCATCCTGCTCGGGCATTCAATGGGCGCTCTCCACGGGACGGCTTACGCCGCACAAAATCCCGAAACCGTTTCCGCGCTGGTGCATGTGGATATTGAGCCGTGTCCTCCGGGCTGGAACAAAAAGTATCTGCTCAATCTCTACCGCGATCTGCCCGCGCATTATCATTCTGTTGAAGAATACGTGGACGGCAAGATGCAGAACAGTCCTTTTGCAGACAGGCAGTTTCTGATGAACTTTGCCGTTCATGCCTTGAGAGAGGAAGACGGGAAGTATTGCGACACGTATGACAGAGAGGTCCTCAGGCACTTTGACGCTTATGATTTAAAGCCTGTCCTGAAGGATGTTGTGTGTCCGGCGCTCGTCGTCCGCGGGGAGGAAAGCGCCGTCATGGACAGGCAGGCGGCAGAGGAAATGAGCAGTGCTATGCCCAGGGGCGTGTTTACGGAAATAAAAAATGCGGCGCACCCGGTGCCGGCTGATAATCCCGGAGCGTTTGCCGAGGCGGTCTTGCATTTTCTTGGCGTTATATGAACGAATTGAAAGCAATTTTTAAAAAATACAGAACCCATGCCGCGTTGGCGCTCCTTGTCGGAGTGGCCTTATATGCCAACCTGGGGATGTTGTATTCCGCGGTTCGGGACTATCCGAAAATAAAGAAAACGGATATTGTCTCGATGTATGAGACAAGAATGAACATGGCCAGGGATGTTCTGGCGCCGTACAAGGAAGTCGGATACGTGACCACGGTCGACAATGACAAAATATTCGGCAGGGAGAAATCGTTTGAGGATGTCGAAATCCTGGCGCAATATGTGCTGGCGCAGTACTCGCTGGCGCCGGTCATCATCCGCAACAGCAAAGATTATCCTGTGGTGCTGGGGAATTTCGCCGATGGCAAACCCGACAGTGAGTACCTGAGGCGCAGCAACCTGGTACCGGTAAAAGACCTGGGAGACGGTCTGGTCATTTATAAGAAAGAGGTTCGCAAATGATCATGCCGATCCTGGCCATGCTGGGTTCCGTAATTACAGGTACTCTCATTGCTTACACTTGTCTCCCTCAGGGCAGGAGAGATCCCGCCACCCTGGCATTTCTTTTATGCGTGGGTGCGGGAGTCGGGACCGGCGTATCATCTGTTATGTACTTTCTGTTGTTATCGCTGAAGATGACGAAATACACGATTGCCGTTGAGCTTGTATTCATCTCCCTTCTCCTGCTGTTAATCTATCTCCTCTACAAAAAATGGTTGCCGGGTGAGTCTCCGGCGGCAGGATACAGCCGTAAAGCCTCGACGCTGTTCAGTCGAATAATTACGGTTGTATTTTGCGGAACGATGATCTCATCGGCAGTTTCTCTTGTTATCGGCTTTCTTAAGGAGCCTCACGGGCGCTGGGATGCCTGGCTGATCTGGAACATGCACGCCAGATTCATATATCGCCTCGGAGAGAACTGGAGGGAAATGTTCAGCGGCGGGCTTGATTGGACGCATACAGACTATCCGCTCATGCTGCCTTTATCGATTGTCCGCTCATGGTTCTACCAGGGAGGCGAGAGCACTTATGTGCCCATCATGCTGGCTATGCTTTTCTCCCTCGCCATTGTCGGACTTCTTGTTTCATCAGTTGCCTTATTCCGCGGGCAAAGCCAGGGGTTCCTTGCCGGCCTGGCTCTGATGGGCAGCCCTTTTTTCTTTATCCTGACCATATATCAGGTGGCCGATATTCCGCTGGCGTTTTTCATCCTGGTGACGATTGTTTGCTGCTGCATGAGCGACAAAGAGGAGAAATACAACTGCGGGGCGTTGCTTCTCGCAGGAGCAGCGGCGGGTTTTGCATGCTGGACGAAGAACGAAGGCTTGCTTTTTCTCGTTGCCGTCATCACGGGAAGACTGGTTTTGCTCACCTTCAGAAGCGGGTGGAAGTCTTCTCTGAAACAGGCGGCATTGCTTCTGGCGGGGGCGATGCCCGTATTGATGGCTGTTGTTTACTTCAAGTCAAGCCTTGCTCCGCCCAACGATCTTTTTTCCGGGCAATCCGTTCAGCAGATCGTTCAGAGGCTTACCGAATCGCATCGCTATATCGAGATCATAAAAGCCTTTTTCATGACCGCCATAACCTTTACGCAGGGAGTGGTCAATATCCGCTCGGGGATTATCTTTAATCCGGCCGTGATCGGCCTCATCCCTCTTACGGCCTACCTGGCGCTGACGGGACTGATCGAGAAGGGCAGGGAAAGATCGGCGGCGTTAAATGCGCTGGCGATACCTCTGATTATGCTGGCCGGTTATTTTGCCGTATATCTTGTAACGCCGCATGATCTGCGATGGCACCTTTTTACTTCCCTGAACAGGCTTTTTATGCAGGTATGGCCGAGTTTGATATTTGTGTGCTTCATGCTTGCCGGAACTGAAGAAGATTCTCCCGTGCAGCGGTTCGCGGAAAGCGCAGCAATCGGGAAAGGGGCTGAACCGGCCGCCTCGAAAAAGAAAAGAGCGAATGCAGCCAAAGGAGGGCACTGAACGGATATGAAGTTATCGGTGATTATTCCCTGTTACAATGAGGAAACCACGATCCGTGAGATCATAGACGCGGTGCGAGCGGCGCCTGTAAAGGAAAAGGAGATCATCGTTGTCGATGACTGCTCAACCGACTCGACAAGGGATATCCTGAGATCGGAAATAGCGCCGGTTGTCGACAGGATAATTTATCACGAGCGCAACATGGGCAAGGGGGCGGCATTGAGCAGCGGTTTCCGCGAGGCGACCGGCGACATAGTGATTGTGCAGGATGCCGATCTTGAATATGATCCCCAGGAATACCCCATGATCATCGAGCCCATTGCGACCGGCAAAGCTGATGTTGTTTTCGGTTCCCGTTTCCTGGGCGGAAGACCGCATCGCGTGCATTTCTACTGGCATTATGTCGGCAATACCTTTTTAACCCTGCTTTCCAACATGATGACCAACCTGAACATGACCGATATGGAGGCCTGTTACAAGGCATTCCGCCGCGAGATCATCCAGAGTGTCGAGATAGAAGAAAACAGGTTCGGATTCGAGCCGGAGATCACGGCCAAGATGGCGAAGCTGGGTGTCCGCATCTACGAAGTGGGCATTTCGTATTATGGACGCTCATATGCCGAGGGGAAAAAAATAGGATGGAAGGACGGCGTGCGGGCGCTGTACTGCATTATCAAATATAACCTCTTTCGATAAGTCGTAGAAATAGATTAACACAGCTTACGCAGTAGAACGTACAGGCAATTGGATAAGGGAGTATTATCCCGGTCAAAGAGGCTTTCCACAGCTCAGAATATTTTTCACAAGAAAAATATTTGATTCGCCGCTTGAAAACCCCTTTGACCGGGACGACAAAGGGTATCACGGTTATTATTGCGTAATCTGTGGTTGTCTCGTGCGGGTTGATAATAGATGACAGAGAATATTGATAGCGTAGAAAAAAGGCAGTCCTTTGTCGATATCGGCACATCACGTCTTTCCGTTGAGTTTATCAGCCCCCCTGCTGTCGATGATTCACCCCCGGATACATCGCTGATCTTCCTCCATGAGGGATTGGGAAGCATTGGCCAGTGGAGGGATTTTCCGGAGAGACTCTGCATGATGACAGGACTTTCCGGGATAGTTTATGAACGGAAGGGATACGGGAAGTCCGATCCGCCTGTGAAAAAGAGGACGCCGTATTATCTGCATGAAGAGGCCCTGGATGTACTGCCGCAGTTTTTAGATGAGCTCGGCATCATGCGTCCCATCCTGATCGGCCACAGTGACGGCGGGTCGATTGCCCTTATCTTTTCATCCGCCTTTCCGGAAAGGGTGCAGACGGTCGTGACGGAAGCAGCTCATGTGTTTATTGAGGAGATAACCCTGGAAGGCATACGCAGGGCCGTGAGCATATATGAGGAAACAAATTTAAAGGAACAGCTGAAAAAATATCATGGAGACAAGACAGATGACCTGTTCCGGGCGTGGTCGGAAACGTGGCTGTCGAATGAATTCAGCGGTTGGAATATCGAGGAGTATCTTCCGGGAATAAATTGCCCGCTGCTTGTCATTCAGGGCAAAGATGACGAATACGGCACTCCGGCCCAGGTAGAGGCAATCGTGAGCAAGGTGTCGGGACCGGCCGAGCCGCTGATTATCCCGAGCTGCGGCCATATCCCGCATCTCCAGGCCAAAGAAAAAGTGATCGAGGCAATAAAGAATTTCATTTTATCATTGGGCGGAGAATTATCCGTTAAGGGAAATTGACTAATGAATGTTTCGATTATCCTGGCTCATCCGGACAGAAACAGCCTTAATCATGCCATTGCCGAAGCTGCCCGGGAAGCGTTGAAAGAAAACGGTTACGGCATCCATTTTCATGACCTTTATGAAGAGGGTTTCGATCCGCTGTTGAGGACGGACGAAATACCGAAGGGGGCAGGACTTCCAAAAGCAATAGAATTGCACTGCCGCGAGATAGCAGATGCCCGGGGTATCATTATCGTTCACCCCAACTGGTGGGGGCAGCCGCCGGCAATCCTCAAAGGATGGGTGGATCGGGTCATACGCCCCGGTGTCGCTTACGAATTTGAGGAGGGGGACAGCGGAGAGGGTGTTCCCGTGGGGCTTTTGAAGGCAAAAGCGGTTCTTGTTTTTAACACGGCAAATACTCCGGAGGGCAGGGAGATGTCTGTATTCGGCGATCCCCTCCAGTTGATATGGAAGAATTGCATATTCGATCTTTGTGGAGTAAAGGAGTTTTACAGAGAGATGTTCCGGGTGGTTGTGACGAGCACGGAAGACCAGCGAAAGGAATGGCTGGCGGGAGTTAAAGAAACGGTAGGGCATTACTTTCCGAGCATATAATTAGTTTCCGTCCGGAAAGGGCTTTTTTTCGCTCCGGCTGTGTCGATCTGCGGTATTGCTTGTGCGGCGTAAGTAAAGTACGCCTCCGCGCAATCATGCAAAACGCCCTTTATAAAGGGGGCAAGGGGGATTTTATACTCCTTGCCGGAACGAAAAATAACCTCTTTTCAATCCGGAAACCGAAAGTCTCAACATCCGGAGTTTCCGGATGGACACTAATTAAACAAAGGAGTAGGCGATGAGAATCAGATCAGCGGTATTATTTTTGATGTTCAGTATGATTTTATTGATGCAGGCATGCGCGACGCCGCAGATACTGGGACCTGCAAAACCGGCGAAGGTGGCGCTGGTCCTTGGCGCCGGGGCATCGAAGGGTTTCGCCCACATCGGCGTGATCAAGATACTTGAATCTCAGAAGGTCCCCGTTCACATGGTGGTAGGCACAAGCGTGGGGAGTTTTGTGGGCAGTCTTTATGCTTATGGTTTCAATGCCTATCAGCTTCAGGGAATAGCGATAGGCCTGCAGAAGGACGAGGTGGCCGATCTGACCTTCCCCGACAACGGGTTCATCAAGGGAGAGAGATTGAGAGACTATGTGAACAGGAGCGTCAGAAACACTCCCATTGAGAAGATGAGAATTCCGTTTTACGCAGTAGCCACCAACATCCAGACGGGCGATGAGATTGTTTTCGGCACGGGCAACACGGGCATGGCGGTACAGGCAAGCTGTTCCGTGCCGGGCATCTTCCAGCCGGCCAAGTTTTCCAGTACGAGTTATGTGGACGGCGGCGTCGTGAATCCGCTGGCTGTCGATGTGGCGAGGCGATACGGTGCGGACGTCGTCATTGCCGTGGACATTTCCGCCGGCATAGACAACAGCATTCCCAAGAGCACCGTCGATACGATCCTGAAATCCGTGGATATCATGTACAACAAAATATCGGTGACGCAGGTCAACAAGGCGGACGTGGTCATCAGGCCCAATGTTTCGTTTGTGGGCTCTGCCGATTTTTCCAAGCGGCATGAGGCCATCCTGGAAGGGGAAAAGGCTGCCGTCAGTGCAATGCCAAAGCTTCAGCAGATTATTAACAGACTGAAACAGGAAGGACGGCTTCCCTAGAGCAGGAAAGAATAACAAAAAAGGGAAGGGGGCTTGTTGTCAACAAAGCCCCCTTTCTTATTGAGGGCCTGTTGTTTTGGGCGAATACATTCCATCATTTGGAACACCGGCACCGCAATCATTTTATTGGAGTCAATAACGGGTAGTAATGTCTCTGAACTGCAGCTTTCGATCGGAACTGCTCAGGTGATACAGTAGAAAATGTGCAGGATGCCAGTTGCTGTCGCCACCTACAACTCCACACCATGATGATTTCTGAATTTCGATGATAACCATTCGTAATCTTCGGTTACCACATGTATCTGAAGTCCTCTGTTCCTCTATGCTTTGTAGAGTCATTGATCGATCTAACTCATAGGTCAGAACAAGACCAATGTTCTTATCTGTCTCCCTGGAAAGGCCGAAACCTACAGTTGCACTGGCACGATATGCGTGGTCTCCTCTAACGCTGAAGATAGAGTGACCAAATACCTAAATTAAGTAGGTATACAATCAATAATCAATCAGTATTGAATTTGCATTATTCTCTTGTATAAAGGAAAACAATTAGGGGTTGATCTGCCACCGGAATAATTCCCAAGGTTGCATATGTCAGTTTCATGTAAAGATCCCCCAAAATAACTGATGTAAACTCCAATTTCAGAAGAATGCCAAACTGCCAAATGAAAAAATAAAATCTAATAAATAAAGTAAGTATAACTTGAATGAATACTTACTAAAAATGGACAAATATAAGCATATACTCATATAATAAGCATGAATATCTTATTGATTATTTCTTGTATTTTTATTAAAAAGCGTCAGCTATCAAGAAAAGATTTCCAGAAAAGCAGTTCTAAGATCATTCAAAACCATACTAAGTAAAAGTGATACGCCGTGTATCGGGGGGATGCCCGGCAGATATCTTCACGCTCAGGATTTCGTGAATTGCGGAATCCACGAGTATCAAGAGCAGATAGAACTACATCCTGTTCAAACCTCCCCCCAGAAAAACAGTTTCTATGAGTAAACATTTTACCCCTGAAAAGGGGATTCAAAGGTCGGAAAACGGTTACTTGAGGAACACAAATGCGAATAAATCAAACGATAAACTTGGTCCGACCCAAAACAAACCAAGACAAACGACGCCAAACTAACAAGGCAAAATAATCAGGGAATGGGAGGGAATATGATTGGCAGAGTAATTTCGGTAGTTCTGACTATTGTCATCGTGGCAATAATAACTTTCACCATGCATGCGGCGTCTGTGTTTGCCCAAACACCGCATCAGCCGCCACGCATTACATTCTGTGATCTTACAAAAAATACAAGTTCGCGGTGTATTCACGGTGAAAAAGTATATACCGTTTTATCAAAAGAGGAAGCACAATTTGTTCGCACCAAGCTTCTAAAAATAAAGTTTAATTCAACAAAAGATGAAATCTCCACATTGCTGCAAGCAGAGATCACCCACATAGGTCGCACAAGCTACTTTATGGAGAAAGGGAAACAAGTTGGGTACCATTCGGTTCATTGGTTGGAAAAGAAAAACTCAGGTCGGGATATGACGTGGCGATTAAATAATGATGGCCAGGTGACAATTGATTATATTGATGAGTTAATCTCTAAAGTCTCATGGATTAAGCAAATGGGATCAAGGTTCATAGTAATAACATTGATCAATTAGTAATATAAAAATGAATCAAGACATGAATAATTACGAAATAAAGTCAACGGCGATCACCAACGACTACAAAAGAAACCGGATCATGTTTATCATGCTCTCCGTGGCCTATTCAATCGTCAGCGTAGTGGTTCTTTTTAAGTATCGCCTGTGGGGATTTGTCACCCTTGTCTGTGTCGCCATGCCGCTTTTTTACTTTCTGCACAAGTGGGCATTCACGATATCCGGTTACTGCCCTTACTGCAGTGGTCCGGTAACTAAGGCCACTGAGGATTCCCTGCTTAAATGCTCTGCCTGTGGCGGAAGCATTATTGTGCGAGACGGCAGACTATGGCAGCGCATCGAGGGTAAGCCTCAATCCGAAGCATTAAAACTGCCACCCGGAATGTCCATGGATGAATTTATCGATCGGAAACGGAGATACAAAAAGCAAGCTTGGATAGTGTATGGATTGATGATTATTTTGCTTATAGCTATTTTTGGATTTGCAGATTGGTTATCAGGGGGAGATAAGCCAATCGAGATAAAAAGAATGGAAGACCTGAAGACGGTGAATGGTATCTATACATACGAGCCTATTAGCAGTCTTCCCGGCCGCAGGGGGCCTCCTTATGGCGCAGTTATACGGGACGAGCAGAGCGGCAAGGTACTTTTTATGGGGCGTACGCTTGGTAATATTCATCATTATCGTATACGGTCAGCAAATGGTGAGTTCAACGGAAAGCCCGCCAGGGTATGGTATGCGGATAGTAGAGGTAAGGATCGCACACTTCTTGGTTGGCCAACAATGTACCAGTTAGAGATAAATGAAGAAAGAATTTTTTCTTTGGAAGATTTTAATCGGATTGCACGTGAGGAGAATAATGAAGAAACTGAACGGATGATAACAAAGATCATAATTTTTGCGTTGCTAAGTAGTATCGTGGGGTTAGCATTCTACAGTGAAAGGATGAAAAGATTACTGGGGAAGGAGAATTAGAATATGAGCATAAATGTAAAACAATTTAAAGAAATCATAGACAAACTGGAACGTTTGATGAGTGTTGGTCCTGATAAATCCTTGAATGATTTTAAAACACTCGTGGATATAGTCACTTACAAAGGTGATTCTATTCCATCTTCACAAAAAAATGCTGTTCTTATTGATATTGGTTCCGGCATTCTTAAAAGCATTCTATCGTTTTTTCCAGGTGCTAATTTCCCCAAAATTGCTAATGAAGGTGCGGGCCTGATTGCTAAGTCAGCGATAATATATGATAAAATCAATAACAATGAAACACCAACCGATAAAGAATGGAGAGAATGGGCTTCAAGCTTTACCGGTTTTGCTGGTGAAGTTTTGATGAACGGTGGATTGCCGGGGAAAATGTTTGGGTTTGCACTAAAGGCTGTATCGGTATCAATAGCGACTGGGGCCATTCTTGGTGATGCATCGCCAGCAACACAACAAAAAATTTATGATGATTTAATGCCGTACAGGGGATATGACGCTCACATTGAGACAAAATCGGATGACAACTATATAATTACAGGAAACGACGTTAACGGTTTTCATGCATTGGTGGGTAAGATTAACAGTACTACCGATCCCGCCCCTGTTTACTATGTCGATGTGTTCAACGGCAATATGTCCGTTTATTCTAACCTTGCACAATCAGAGATTCCGGAAATCATGAGAACAGTGACGGTTCCGGACGGCGTGAACAAAGTCAGTATATTCGGTGGCACTTCAGAGAATGAGAATCCTGTCCTTGTTGCCGATACTACCGACAACAGCCTGAAGATTGACGTTACATATTTTTCGCCTAAGGATATAACAGCCATTGAAAATGCATTGCCCTATGTAAACATCACGGGGTTTGATCTTATTCATGGTTCAGCGGGCATGGGTAATTTGTACAAGGATCCAGGCGGATCTGACTGGAAGAGTGGAAATGAAGATTGGACATATGATCCTATCACTCACACGTATACGTCTAAGAACGGTTATACCCTGGTCATTAATAATTTCGATGCAAGCAAACTTGGAATACACATGATTCAGACTCCCGCCAACGCTGTTTCTTTCAATGAGATTAAGGGTGATCTTAAACCGGTTGATTTTAATCCTGATCTCGAAGGCATCCAGATACAGATTGACCAGTGGGGCAACGTGATTGTCGATTCAGGTACTACTGATCCCAACCGCAATGATACTTTCTATGACACGACCGGCAACGACAAGATAGAAGGTCTTGGCGGTGATGATGTGATTACTATGCGCCAGGGTGGCAGCGACTGGCTTCTGGGCGGTGAAGGGCGCGACAGCATCACTGTCACGGCGGCAAGCGGCAACGCGATTATCGAGGGCAACGCGGGTGCAGATTTGCTTTCAGGAGGTGCAGGAGATGACAGGATATTCGGCGACAACTACGGAGTAAGAGCCGATCTGATTACAGCAGGCGAGACGGTGCCGGCATCGATATCATGCTTGGCGGTTCGGGGGACGATACGTATATCGTGGATAATGTCAACGATATCGTGATTGACGTTGATCCCCGGGGAACAGATACGGTGCAGAGTTCCGTTACCTATACTCTGGGCACGAATATAGAAAACTTAACCCTGACCGGCAGCGGTAACATAAACGGAACAGGCAACTCGCTGAACAACACGTTGATCGGCAACAGCGGCAATAACATGCTGACAGGCAATTCCGGCAATGATACCCTGGGCGGCGGTCTGGGCAACGATACTCTGAATGGAAATACCGGCAGCGATACGTACATCTTCCGCAGAACGGATGGAGTGGATACCATCAGCGATTACAGCACGAAGACCGCTGATAAAGATACGGTGAAGATGACCGATGGCATAACAGAAACAGATCCTGTCATCGTAAAGCAGGGCAATGATCTCTATCTGTTCATCGATTCCGATAACTATACGAAGGTCCTGAGTCAGTTCCAGAGCACAAATTACGGCGTCGAGCGACTGGAGGTGACGGACGGCCACTACATCACGCGTCAGGACATCGAGAATATTGTGAACACGATGTCCTCCATCAACAACGATCCGGGCATGGACGTTATGGCTAAGTTCAACGCCATGCGCCAGGATCAGACGTACATAAGCACTCTCGCCCAGAGCTGGCATCAATCGTAGGCGATTAATTCTTGAGCGAAGCGAGGGATCACGGGATTCCCCGCTTCGCTTGGAATGACAAAATAAAGGAACTGGCACAAAACATCGCGATGGTTTTGGTTTATAAGGCTTCTAATCGCGGGGTGGGACCTAAAGAAGAGGCTGTCTCGGCAGGTCAAAGACCGGTCAAAAATAAAATGATTAACTTGGTCCGACCTCAAAAAGGAAAGGGCACAAAAGGGCAACTTGTTTTTAGTGAAGGAGGCAGTGACTATGGAACATAAAAAAAGAATACCTCTGGTAGCAGCATTCATGTCAATACTCGCACCCGGAGTCGGTCAAATATATAATGGTCAAGTTCGTAAAGGTATTTTTCTAAATATTCTAGTTTTGTTTACGGGTTGGGCGGTATTCTATTTTGATATTTATAACAGTTTCTTTTTGAAAGTATTTCTAATTATTTTTGTTGTAATTGCAGCTCTATACTCGATTATTGATGCGTATCGTGTCTCAGAGAAAACAAAAGAAATAAAATTGAGATATTACAATAGATGGTATGTCTATTCAGTTTTAATTATATTATCTTTTTCCATTGAAGAAATTATTATCGTTCCGCAAAATAAAAATCACACTTTTAAAAGTTATGAAATCTCAAATAATTCGATGGAACCTACTCTCTCAGTTGGCGATAGAATTATCGTAGATACGAGAAATAAGGGAAATATATATCATCGAGGAGATATTGTGATTTTTGATTATTTGCACAAAAAACCGATAGTATCGGCAAAAAGGGTTATTGGATTGCCCGGGGAAAAAATAGAAATTAAAAATAAACAGGTGTTAATAAATAATTTTAACCTCATAGAGCCTTATATAAAACACGTCGATTCAACAATATTTCCTACTGGTATATCAAATAGAGATAATATGGGACCGGTGACAATACCTTTGGATTGTTTTTTCCTTATGGGTGACAACAGAGACCTAAGTTATGACAGTCGTGATTTTATTTGTGTTGATATTAAATCCATCCATGGCAAAGCAACGTTTATTTATTGGGCTTCCTCGGCAGGGAAAATTGGGAAAATAAACAATGTAAGATATTAACAATTAAAGGGGGTAGGGAAATGAGTTATTATGTTTTGTTAAAAGCTCTCCTAGAAGCTTATGTTGAGGTGTTGCTAAAGTGCCGGGGTTGCTTCAACTACACAGGTTACTATAACGGTATCGGCTGTGCAGGGACAGGCGCTTACGGCGAGTGTAGTGGGAACATACTACTTCAACGACTAACTATTCATTCATGATATTCGTCTGCATGAGAAAACAGGACGTCCTCTTGGTGATGAAGACTTTGCAGACAGTATAGAGGAGGCACTTTGCAGAGTGCTGAGGAAGCAGAAGCTGGGTCCCAGAAAGGCAGCAGAGAATTATGTATACTGTCCCGGGGATTCCGGCAAAACAATAGTCACTGAGATAAGAATGAAGGTGAATGATTGTTAGCCTGGTCCGACACCATACAGAGCCATCCGGAAAGGTTTATGATAGGTTTTATATGAATATTATTAGGTGCGGTAAAGGTAGTTAATGTGACAGAAATTACATTAAAAATGATTCTCACTTCATTGGTACTCATCTTGATTTACAGGCTTGAGGATCGCAAACATATTGTCGAATATCAAATATTTAAATCGCTACCATGGTATTTGATTCATGCCTATAAAGTTTTTGTTCCTGTTCTGACTCTTTATTATTTTGCGAATATTATAAAAATATTTGAGCCAAATCCGATTTTTTATAAAATGGTAATTTTTCAGATTGCATTCATCTGTATCCCCATCATCTTAGCATTTGTGTTGTTTTATATAATAATTAAACGACCATTTCTCGTAAATTGGAATGATTTCGGTATAAACGTTAAATGTTTTTTCCGAAAGGCACTTCCTGTAGCAATTGCAAGCATCATAATTCTAACACTGCTTATTAATCCATTACTGAGAGAAAAAAGTTTTGTCAGTATTTTATCATTTCCAGTAGCTTTGTTTATGATCATAGCTATTCTCGGTTCTATCACTGAAGAGCTTTTAATCCGTGGTATTCTGTGGAGGGCATTTACTAGAAAAATGAACATTTTCTTTGCTGCTTTTGCATCGTCTGTCTGCTGGGGTATGATACATTATGACTATCCATTATGGCGTCAATGCGTTGTAGCCTTGATCGGTCTTTTTTTAGCATGGACATACTATAAAACACGTACAATCCTTGTTCCTATGGTCATACATTCTGCAATGAATATTTTATTTTTACTGGCTTATATTTTAAACCGAAATAATTAATATTGTGTAACACCTGATATCCTAAAATGGTTTTCTAGAACGCGGCAGTACCGAATGTATAAAGAAAATCCCAAGCAGTAACCTACTCAAAGTTTTCAGTTAAGAGACTTCAACTATAGCACGTAAAATTATATCTGAAAGGATGGAATTTATGGGGAACTAAGAGGGGGTCGGGCAAAACTGGACAGGTGCATAAGTGGGAAAACTGTTCTACAATGACCTGAAGGAGGATCGACGTATGAGCAGACGACCAAGAAGGAATCATGCACCTGCATTCAAGGCGAAAGTGGCCTTGGAAGCCCTAAAAGGGGAGCAAACGGTAGTTGAGCTTGCCGAGCGCTACCAGGTGCATCCGAACCAGATTACAGAGTGGAAGAAGCAACTTCTGGAACATACAGAAGAAGTATTCAGTAAGGAAAGGAAGAGCAGCGACCAGAGACCAAATGTAAAAGATCTTCATGCCAAGATCGGGCAGCTGTCGATGGAGAATGATTTTTTATCAAAAGCGCTCGGTCGCATCGGCGATACGAGCGCAAAGAGATGATCGACAAGACGGACGAGCTTCCCGTGAAGCGTCAATGCGAGATTTTGGAGCTTTCCCGCTCTGCAGTTTATTATACCCCGGTTCCTGTCAGTGCGAAGGATATGGAGTTGATGCGCCAGATCGATGAGATCCACCTGATGTATCCGTTCTACGGCAACCGGAAGATCCGCAACGAACTGTGGGCCAAGGGTTATGATGTTGGCCGTGACCGGGTACGTCGTCTGATGCGCCGGATGGGCGTAGAAGCACTCTATGTAAAACCGAAACTATCGTTGGCACATCCTGGACATGTGAAGTACCCCTATCTTCTCAGGGGTCTTGAGATCAGCAGGGCAAATCATGTGTGGGTAGCCGACATCACCTATATTCCCATGGCGAGAGGATTTTGTTACAGAGGTGGTCGGGGTTGTTTGGACAGGAAACAGGGATTTATAAGTGGGAAACTGCTCATGGTTCATGATCATGCCGCAGCCTGTTTCTGCGATAGTGTACCGAAGTAAACCATAGCCGGGGTTTTCCTGTCAAAGTTATTATGCCATCTCTTTTCGTTGTAAAACCTGAAGTAGAGGGCAAGTCCATTCTTGAGCCCTTTCATTGAATCATAAGCCTTCAGGTAAATGTCCTCGTACTTTACGCTTTTCCATAACCGTTCGATAAAGACGTTGTCCATCCAACGGCCCTTGCCGTCCATGCTGATGGAGATACCATTTGAACGAAGGGTATTCGTGAATGCTTCTGCTGTGAACTGACTACCCTGATCCGTGTTGAATATTTCGGGGCAACCGTATTTTGCGATTGCCTCTTCCAGAGCATCTGTACAGAATGCACCGTCAAGCGTATTGGAAAGCCTCCAGGAGAGCACCATTCGGCTTGCCCAGTCCATGATCGCTACGAGGTAACAAAATCCTCTCGCCATGGGAATATAGGTTATGTCGGCTGCCCACACATGATTTGCCCTGCTGATCTCAAGACCCCTGAGAAGATAGGGGTACTTCACATGTCCAGGATGTGCCAACGATAGTTTCGGTTTTACATAGAGTGCTTCTACGCCCATCCGGCGCATCAGACGACGTACCCGGTCACGGCCAACATCATAACCCTTGGCCCACAGTTCGTTGCGGATCTTCCGGTTGCCGTAGAACGGATACATCAGGTGGATCTCATCGATCTGGCGCATCAACTCCATATCCTTCGCACTGACAGGAACCGGGGTATAATAAACTGCAGAGCGGGAAAGCTCCAAAATCTCGCATTGACGCTTCACGGGAAGCTCGTCCGTCTTGTCGATCATCTCTTTGCGCTCGTATCGCCGATGCGACCGAGCGCTTTTGATAAAAAATCATTCTCCATCGACAGCTGCCCGATCTTGGCATGAAGATCTTTTACATTTGGTCTCTGGTCGCTGCTCTTCCTTTCCTTACTGAATACTTCTTCTGTATGTTCCAGAAGTTGCTTCTTCCACTCTGTAATCTGGTTCGGATGCACCTGGTAGCGCTCGGCAAGCTCAACTACCGTTTGCTCCCCTTTTAGGGCTTCCAAGGCCACTTTCGCCTTGAATGCAGGTGCATGATTCCTTCTTGGTCGTCTGCTCATACGTCGATCCTCCTTCAGGTCATTGTAGAACAGTTTTCCCACTTATGCACCTGTCCAGTTTTGCCCGACCCCCTCTTACCTCGTAGCGATCATGGACTGGGCAAGCCGCATGGTATAATACTCCCCAAAAACTGGACAGTGTAATAAGGTGCATGCTAACCTGCCGA
>CAZLFA010000065.1:0-22215 GCA_964558665.1 uncultured Syntrophaceae bacterium | reverse complement strand
TGCCTTCGGCAGGAAAACTTTTCATCCCCGTCCACAGGACGGGGTATTCAAGTTTTAAATTTTTATAAAAAGTCCTGGAGTGACATAATAGAGAGTGCGACACGAACAGGCGGAAAGGATCTTGGTTTTGAAATGAATAAACTTAATGCTGAAATTTTAAATATTACCGAAATGGCATCTGGACATTTATGTTTGGATATTACAGAGAAGATAAACTGGGAAGATTTCCCTGAATATGCAAACAACTTAGTCAATTTATTAAAAGGGAAGCTATTGTCTAAAGTAGATGCAACAGACATCAGAATATGGGATGTCAGCTTTAATAATTATAAGTATCGTTTAACTTTTGAGGACTATCCGTTAATGCTTGCCTTAGAATCTACGGATAATGAATCATCTAACGAAATAAGCAACATTAGGGATACTTTATTGAAATTAAGAAGTGAGAAATAAAGCTTGTAATTGAATTAGTGGATGTCCCTAGTTTCCTGAGTTAGCTGAGGAACTCCCCATTTTCTGTCTTGACTATGGGGAGTTCCTCACAAATGGCCGAACGACAACATCCTGGTAAAATGAATTATAAGGCAGGAAGACTTATCTCCACCACCAACCCTCCGGCGTCTGCGTTGGCAATCTTTATATCTCCCCCATGGATACGAACCGCCGTTTCGGCAATCGTCAATCCGATGCCTGACCCGCCCCTCTGTCCCTTACCGTCGTCAACACGATAAAAAGGCTTGAAAAGATTCGCGACCTCATCTTCCGGGACGCCCGGTCCGTGGTCACGGACACGCAACAGGGCGAAAGAAACCGATTCGACCTGTTCGGAAAGCAGGGAGACTTCCACCTGTGTTCCTTCCGCCGTGTAAAGGACAGCGTTTCGTACCACATTCTCGACAGCGCTTCGCAGCAGCTGCCTGTCACCCTTGATGGTGCACTCATCGCACGCGGTGATGACGACAGACCGTGCGCAGGTTCGCGCCTCAAAATCGGCATCCTCAACAACCTCGCGAACCAGAAGCGCAAGTGAAAAAACCATCGTCTCCAATCCTGCTATCCCCGAATCGACGCGGTTCATGGTCAGAATCTGCCCGATCAGCTCGTTAAGTCTTTCAGACTCCCGGGAAATTCTGTCCAGTGTTTTTCCCGTTTCAGGATCATTCTGTTTCCTGCATAATTCCAAAGCTACGTTAAGCCTGGCCAGTGGAGAACGCAGTTCATGAGATATGTCTCTCAACAGATTGCGCTGTGACACAAGCAGCGATTCGATGCGCCCCGCCATCGTGTCAAAGGCGTGTGCCAGCCGGGAGATCTCATCCTTTCTTCTGCCGATCACGCTGCTGACACGCACGGAAAGGTTGCCGGATGCAAGCTCTCTGGTGGCGTCTTCGAGTTTGACGATGGGCGATACGATATAGAGGGCAAGAAAGTAACAGACGATCCCGGAGGCGAGCATGGCAACCACAATCTGCAGCAGCAGAAATGATCCCGGCTTATCGAAGGGAGGCGGGAGGCGTCGATGTGGCGGGCGAAGATGCGGCGGCGGAGGCATCCTCTGCGCCAGCACGTATAATTTGCCGCTCCCGCTTTTAATGAGCTTTGCCGCCATTCCTTCATGTCCCATTACCGTGCGGTCTAAATCACCGCCCTTCGAGGCTTTCGCTACCAGTTCAATGATTCCATCCTCAGGTTTTTCATTGCTGATCAGCCTGTCGCCTTCAAATAGAAAAATGCGATTGCCCGTAGTATCCTGAACATGCCTGAAATAGCGGTTGAGTCCTTCCGGTCCCTCCTTATCCAGTGCCTCCAGAGCCTTCTGCCCGTAAAGATTCAGGGCACGGCTGACCATATGCTTGAAGAACTCCGGCGGTTCAGGCCTGTTCATCCTGTCCACGGCAACGACAGCGGCAACCATGACAATAGTAGCCAGCCAGAACCAGAGATAGATCTTTATAAACAGCCGGTATTTGTATATGGGGATCTTTATTTTCATGATCGGTTAAAATCGGATTTGTCCATTGCCGCTGACAGCGGCCGCAGATAAACATATCCCGAACCGCGCACTCCCTTGATGCGCTCCATGCCGTCGGAATCCATCCCCAGCTTTTTGCGAAGCTTACTGATGTGAACGTCTATGCTTCTGTCATAGGCGGAAAGGCTGCGGCCGAACACCTCTTTTGCCAGGTGGTTCCTCGACACAATCTGTCCTGCTGATCGCATGAGAATCTCCAATATGCCGAACTCGGCCGACGTCAACTCCACTTTCCTGCCGGAGCAGATCAGCAGGCGCGCTGCTGAATCCAGCATGACGTCTCCTATCCTGCAGTTGCTCTCCTCCGTATCCGCAATTGCCTCCGTCCGGGGAAATCTCATGCGCCGCAGCACGGCGCGAATGCGCGCGACGAGCTCCCTGGGATTGAACGGTTTGGGCAGATAATCATCCGCCCCGGACTCCAGGCCGACTATGCGGTCTTTGTCCTCTCCTCTGGCAGTCAGCATCATTACCGGGATATCGCTGACGGCCCTTATCCTGCGCAGGACGGAAAATCCTTCAATGCCCCCGGGCAGCATCACGTCGAGGACCACAAGACGGTAATCGCCGTCCGCCGCCATTTGCAGCCCCTGATCGCCGTCATATGCCGCAGATACCTCAAATCCTTCCGTCCCGAGGTATTCTGCAAGCAGCTCGCACAACTGCCGGTCGTCATCGATGATAAGAATTCTTTCAGAAGACATATCCATCTCACATTTCTTCAGGAAGATTTTTCACCATGGATCACGCTCAACCGGAAATAATTACCCCGTTGAACAGATCCGGCATTTCTCATAGCATAGATTTTATTCAAATTTATGTAAAGTTTTGTAAATAACTGGAAAGGGCTCTTTTCCAATCAGTTTAGAAATAGTGCCTCTATTCCTGCTTTTCAGACGGAAATTCTACACAAGGAATACAACTCCGGTTGAAGCAGCCGGTGTGCCATATGTAAAGTTTTGTTAAGTTTCTCCCTGTCCGGACTCTCCGGTATACCGGTTGCTCGGCCACCTGATGTGAACTGCGAGCAGTTCGGAAAAGCGGATCGATAATGCCGATATCAGGTGTGAAAGCGGCACTTGAAAAATAATTCCCGGAAAGGAGATTGATATGACGGACAGAATCAGCGGTGCAGGAAGTTCGGCTGCCTCAGCGATGATGCAGATGTGGCAGGACTATCTTTTTAAAAAGGTCGACTCCAACAGCGATGGATCGATCGACAAGAGCGAGTTGGAGGCTGTCTCAGAGACGCAGCAGGATGGAGTCAGCGTCGATCAGATATTCAGCAGCCTCGATTCAAATCAGGACAGTCTCATCAGCATGCAGGAGGCGGAGGCAGGTCTTTCCCAAATGGGACAGGAAATGAAAAAGGAAGGCTTTCCCATGAACATGGGAACGAAGAGCGGCAGCACAGGCAAGACAGACAGTGAAGGCATCTTCAACTCCCTTGACACCAACAGTGACGGATATGTCAGCAGCGATGAACTTGCTGCAGCCTTCGGAAATGAGGCCGGCAAAATCATGGATATGATAGACACGGACGGAGACGGGCAAATCAGCCAGGCGGAATCGGATGCCCATGAGGCGAAGAAGAAGGCGGAAGGAAACATGATGAATCAGGGAATGGCCGCCGGCAAAAACCAAATGGCCGCAGATCTCTTCAATTCCATCGACACCGACCAGGACGGCAGCGTCTCTGATGATGAACTGACGGCTGCCCTGGGTGACAACGCAGACGATGTCAGCAGCGTCTTCGGCCAGATCGATTCAAACGAAGACGGCAGCATCGACAGCTCGGAATTTGCAGCGGCAATGCAGAAGTCCATGCCGCCACCACCTCCGCCTCCGCCTCCGGAAGGGACGGCGGCAACCGACGGCAGCACCTCATCCTCCGAATCAGAACAGACGGCACAGAGCATATTCAGCGCCATAGATACAAACGGCGACGGCTTCATCTCTACGGAAGAGCTGGCCGCCTATCTGGAGCAGAATCAATACAGTTCAAACAGCTCAGGCGACATGACCGATTTGAGCAAGCTTTTCTCAACGCTTCTCGGCAACAGAATAGATACAACAGGTTGAGATCACTTTAAGGAGGTCAGATAATGATAAGCACAATAGGAGACATCTCCGCCGCGACGACGACAGCCGATACGTCATCGAGCAGCAGTACCCTGAGCCAGGAGGATTTTCTGGAAATCCTCATTGCCCAGATGCAGAACCAGGATCCGCTCGAACCTATGAACAATACAGACTACACAGCCGTCCTTGCCCAGTTTTCGAGTCTCGCTCAATTGAGCAGCATAAGCACCAAGCTGGATGATCTGGCGGAATCCGTTGAATCATCATCGGCGGCCAACGCCACGAATCTGATCGGCAAAGAGGTATCCGCAGCAGGCGATACGATTACTGTAAGCGACTCGTCCACCAATATAATCTATAATCTGTCTGAGGATGCTGCAACCGTTGAAGTCAATGTATATGACGAAGACGGCATTTTAACCACAACTTTTCTTTTAGGAGACCAATCGGCGGGACTGCAAAGCGTCATCTGGGATACGACCGATGTTGATTCCGGAGACTACAACGTAGTGGTTTCAGCCTATGACAGCGACGGCAATACGATTACAACCGATACATACATCACAGGAACAGTGACCGGCGTAACCGCCGAGAGCGGCACTCTCTGTGTCGTTGTCAGCGGTCAGAATATTCCCTACGACGATATAGTCTCCATACAGGACGCATCGGCATGAATAGTTCCGGAGAGCAAGATTGCAGAGGCCGCCTCTTCAGCAATAAGAGGCGGCCCTGATAAATGCCCGGGTTTCCTGGTCTGACTTCCGGCAATCACCGATAATGCAGACTTGGATTCAGCATCCGGAGTTTCCGGATGTTGGAACTTTCGGTTTCCGGATTGGAAAGAGGTTATTTTTCGTTCCGGCAAGGAGATCAAGGGATTGCGCGGAGGCGTACTTAATGTACGTCGCACAAGCAATACCGCAGATCGACACAGCCGGAGCGGAAAAGAGCCCTTTCCGGACGGAAACTGTCTATCGGCTCAAACTGCAAGAGTACTTCACCAATATATTTTCTCCCGGATCCGGCATGCATTTTTTAATATTGACACATCGCACTGCCTGCCCTATTGTTCGCTTCCAGAAAATATCATCTTTTCAAGCGAGGTTTCATGATAAAGGGCAAAGCAGGGGGGGCAGGCCGGACAAAACTCAGCAGTACGGAAGAACTGCAGGTAGAGATTGCCGGGCTGAAGAAATCGGATGCGGTGCACAGGCATACAATATCGGCGCTGCGGAAAAGCGAAGCCTACTTCAGAGCCATCACGCATAATTCCTACGACATGGTCATCGTTGTGGACAAAAAGGCGAACATAACCTACGTAAATCCCTCCGTCGAGCGTCTCCTCGGATATACGCCTGAAGAATTGATCGGCAGGAGCGGCTTCAACTACATCAGCATCTCCGACATTCCGAGAGCCGTTTATGATTTCGGATGGGCTGTAGTGACAAACGGCGTGGATATACCGAATTCCTTCATCGTTAAGCACAAGGACGGATCGGAGCGCATTCTGGAGGGGGTGGGCAGGAATCTCTTCAACGATCCCGTCGTCGGCGGTTTTGTCATGAACGTCCGCGATATTACAGAGCGCAAAAGGGCTGAAGAAGAGTTGAACATGTACCGCAGGCACCTGGAGGATCTGGTCAGAGAACGAACTGCTGAACTGACCGATGTGAACTCCCGGCTGCTCGTCGAACTTTCCGAGCGGAAAAGGGTAGAAGCGGCGCTACGTGAAAGCGAAAAGGACTATCGGGACATCATGGAGAATTCACCCATCGGCTTCTGCATCATTGATACATCAGGCAAAATTCAGTTTGTCAACAGAATGATTGAGGATGTAAGCGGATGGATGCGTGAAGAACTTATCGGCAAAGACGGCCTTTCCATCGAGTTTTTTAATGAAGAGACACGGCTGCTTTTGGATAGAAGACTGGCCGCCCGCCTGAGGGGGGAGCCGGAACAGATGATGGACATCCCCATCAAATGCAAAGACGGGAAGCAGCTGTGGGTCGAATTTAAGACCACCATTCTTATGAAAGACGGCGTCCCTTCGGGCGCCCTGCTGGCTATCACAGACAACACTCAGCGCCGGCAGGCCGAAGAGGAACGAAGCAGTCTCGAAAAACAGCTTCTGCATTCCCAGAAGATGGAGGCGATGGGCGTTCTGGCCAGCGGTGTCGCTCATGACTTCAACAATGTCCTTATGGCGATAATGGGTTATGCCGAACTGATGAAGGTCAAAACAACCGACGACAAGAATTACCCATACCTCGACCTGCTTCTCAGCGCCTCCGGCCGCGCCAAGGAACTCGTCAACCAGATACTTACCTTCAGCCGCCGGAAAGAAGGAGAAAAAAAGCCGGTTGTCGTAACCCCCATCGTCAAGGAAGTCGTGCGGTTCCTGCGGTCTTCACTCCCCGGCACCATCAGCATACACCAATCCTGCTCAAATCATATGGACACGGTGATTGCAGACTCCACCCAGATATATCAGGTGTTGATGAATCTTTGCACCAACGCAGTCCAGGCGATGCGCGGCAGGGGCGGCACCCTAAGAATCATCCTCGATCAGGAGAAAGTAACCGGCAGCCGCACCGACTGCCATCCGGAACTCAGGGAAGGAACCTACCTGAGAATGAGAGTGATCGATACAGGATGCGGCATCGATCCATCCATAATGGACAGGATATTCGATCCGTTTTTCACGACGAAAGAGGCAGGAGAAGGGACAGGACTCGGGCTTTCCGTGGTTTACGGGATCGTCAGGAACCACAATGGAGTTGTTCATGCATCAAGCGAACCGGGAAAGGGATCCGTTTTTACGGTATACCTTCCGCTCGCCGCAACCGATAATGCGGCCGAGGCGGCGGAGACGGAACCCGTCCCCGGAGGCAATGAACGCATCCTGCTTGTTGATGATGAAGAATATGTCCTGTCGATTGAAAGAGAAATGCTTGCCTCTCTCGGGTATGACGTATCCTGCAGGCGAAGCAGCCTGGACGCTCTCGATGCGTTCCGCGCCGTTCCCGACAGATTCGATCTTGTAATAACGGATATAAGCATGCCCAACATGACCGGCATCAACCTGAGCAGGGAAATACTGAAAATACGCCCCAACGCCAGGATCATACTCGCCACCGGATTCAGCGAGATATTCACCGAGCAGGAGGCAATCGACATGGGCATGAAGGCATTTATGACGAAGCCTATTTCGATGAACCGTCTTGCCAGGAAGGTGAGGGAAGCGCTGGATTGCCGGTGAAAAGTTACCTGCTGATGCGGTTTTCCAATACTTCTCTTATTTTCTTTGAAAGGTCCTGGATGCGGTAAGGCTTCTGAATAAACCCGTTGCAGCCCCGCCCGAGGAGCTGCTGAGCCTCTCCGTCGACAGTGTAGCCGCTGGCGAGAATAATCCTTATATCCGGATTAATTTTTCTCAAGGCATCAAACGTCCTGCTGCCGCCCATGCCCGGCATGACCATATCCAGAATGATCAGGTCGATATCCTTGCCCTTCTCCATAAATACGGCCATGGCCTCCTGGCCGCTTCCGGCAGAAAAAACATGATATCCCAGACTCTCCAGGATCTCCCTCGTGACCAGTACATTGAGCTGCTCATCGTCCACAATCAGAATGGTTTCCTGCCCTCTGAGAATCTCGTCCTTCCTGATATCATCCGGGGCAGTCATCTGCCCGGAAGCCGGCAGGCATATATTGAATGTGGCTCCTTTTCCCGGTTCGCTGTATACGGTGATGAACCCTTCATGATTCCTTATGATGCCATAGGCGGAAGCCAACCCCAGTCCTGTTCCCTTTCCCGGTCCTTTTGTGCTGAAGAAGGGATCGAATATCTTTTCCATCACGGCTTTGTCCATGCCGATTCCGGTATCGGTAACAGACATCCTGACATATCTGCCCGCCCGGACGTCGTGCGGCTTCAGGTCATCTTCCAGAAATTCGACGTTCTCCGTCTGCAGATAGATGTCACCTTCTCCGGACATTGCGTGGGCGGCATTGATGAAAACATTCAGAAGCACCTGCTCAATCTGTCCCTGATCAACCTCAACCGTCCAGATATCCGGCTGGAACCTTTTGACGATGCCTATCCCCTTGTTGGTCCGGCCGAACATCTCTGAACTCTTCTCAAGCAGTTCGTTCAGGTCGGTGGCCTTGACCTCGTATTTGCCTCCCCGGGCAAATCCCAGAAGCTGCCTGGTAAGATTGGCGCCGCTCATCACCTGGCTGCTGATTCCCTCCAGCTTTTTGTAGTGAGGATGGTCGGGGCTCAGTCCGAATTGTATCAATGTCGCATAGCCGTGTATGCCGGTAAGAATGTTATTGAAGTCGTGAGCGATTCCCGCCGCGAGTGTTCCTACCGCCTCCATTTTTTGCGCGCGGAACAACTGGGCCTCCATATTCACCTCGTCCGTTATGTCTCTCTTCAGCGACACAAATCCGGTGATCCGGCCGGAAGCGTCGGACAGCGGGCTGATGTTGGCATCCTCCTGAATAAGCCGGCCATCCTTGCGCCTGTTGGTTATTCTCCCCGCCCAGACGCGGCCGTCTTTGATCGTATCCCAGAGGTTCTTGTAAAAGGAAAGGTCGTGGACACCGCTCTTCAATATCCTTGGAGTGCAGCCTATAGCTTCCTGCCGCGGGTAACCGGTTATCTTTTCGAACGCCGGATTGACGTACTGGATGATGCCCTCCGCGTCCGTGATGATGACCTCCTCCGCCGCCTGTTCAACTGCCGCGCTCAGGCGCCGCAATTCCTGTTCGGCCTTTCTGCGTTCGGTAATATCCAGCAGAGTACCGATTACCGCCGGTTTTCCTTTATATATGGTTCGCGAACTGTACACTTCGGCGCATTTTATCTCTTTGTTTTTCGTTACCACCCTGAAGTCATAGCGGAGTGATTTAATATCTCCCTGCAGCCTCTTATTCAGACTCATATTGACCAGCGGCCAGTCATCGGGAAAGAGCACATCCACCGGCCCCAGTTTGTCGATAATCTCCTCCGCCGCATAGTCAAATATTTCGGCAAACATGGAATTGACGTACCTGAAGAGACCTTCCTGAATCAGATAGATGCCGACAATAGATTTTTCGGCAAGATCCCGGAATTTGCTTTCCGATTCGCGTAGCGCCTCCTCCGCGCACTTGCGCAGGGTTACGTCACGGCTGGTGATTACGATCCCCCTGATATTGGGATCCTGCAGCATGTTACTCCCCAGGGCCTCCATATGTATCCATGATCCGTCTCCTTTCCTGACACGGAACGCCGTCGGAACTCCTGTATTGGTGAGGTCGGCTACCTCGGCAAGCGCCACCATGACTTCCTCAAGATCGTCGGGGTGAATGATCTCAAACGCCGATCTGCCGGCCAGATATTCCACCGGATAGCCGAAGACCTTCTCTGCCGAAGGGGTATTGTAAATAAACACCCCCCTTTCATCGAGGATGGAAACGACATCCGACATCTTCTCAACCAGGGCGCTGAAGCGCGCCTCCTGGTTCTTGATTTCCGATAGATCTTCAATCACGGTAAGAAGCTGTGAAATACCCTGGAAGGATATTACGGTGGTCGACACCCGCACATCCAGCAGCGACCCGTCGCGGCGGCGCATCCGGGTATCCACTCCTATGCACTCTCCCTTTTCCCTGACGACCGAAAGCAGATAGTCGCGTTTTGCGGAGTCTGCCCATATTCCTAAATCCATGGCGGTCCTGCCGAATAAATCCTCTTTTGCATACCCCGCAGTCGCAAGAAAGGCTCTGTTGGCTTCAACAATATGGTTGGTATTAATGTCAGTGATGACAAGCATGACAGGGCTAAGGTTGAAGGCCGTCGAGAATTTTTCCTGGGCGACGGCAAGTTCCTCCTGAGTCTTCTTCAATTCGGTTACATCCATGAGAGAGCAGACGCTTTGCTTCGTTCCCGGAATGATATCTGCTGTCAGATAGATATTGCGGATGTTTCCGTCCTTTCGCACAAGCCTGAATTCGTAAGCCCTCATGGCTTCTCCTTCGTCCGACCTGCGCAGGCGGTGCTGTTTTACCATTCTGTCCAGATCATCCCTGACAACAAACTCCGTCCATTTCTTCTTTCCCTCGATCTCCTCTCTTTTAAAGCCGGTCATTTTCTCAAATTCGGCATTGGTGAAGGAGATTGTCATGTCCTCTTCCACGATCAGCATTACAGTACCGGTGTTTTCGAGAATATTCCTGTACCTGATCTCGGCTTCTCTCAGTTTTTCCTCCGCCTTTTTGCGCCTGGTAATATCCCTTATGATACCCTCCGTGCCGAGGATATTGCCTGCGTCGTCGTAATAGTAATCGAAGCTGAGAGAAACCTGAAGCGGCGAGCCGTCCTTCCTCAGCAGCACGGTCTCGTAATCATTCACCGGCAGGCCGCGCCCGATCAATCTGTCTCTATCGTCAGGGTTCGGCCAGAAAGAATTAATATGGACTCTGTCTTTCTCACTGAAGGAATCGTAACCGAACATGCGCATTCCAGCCGGGTTGCCCATGATTATAAATCCCTCCAGGTCTGTCCTGTAGTAAGCGTCCTTTATGTTTTCCACGACACTGCGATACTTGCGCTCGCTCTTTTCAAGCTTCTCCTGAATTCTCTTCTTTTCGGTGATATCCCTTATAAATCCAAGCGATGCCGATACTCCTTTGTAATTGACGACGGAAGCCGATATTTCAACGTAAACAACGGTGCCGTCCGGCTTCAGGAATCTGCACTCATAGCTTGGCGGCGACGGCTTCCCCTTGTGCCTGCCGATTATGGTTTCCTTGACACGTACCCGGTCATCAGGATGGATATTGAAAAGAAATGGTTTATCCTCTATTTCCTCGGGGGTTCTGTATCCGGACAATTCGGCGTATTTTCTGTTGCAGTAAAGGCGCTTGCTCCCCGTGACAATAACCACTCCGTCATTGGAATGCTCGACAGCCAGGCGGTAGATATCGTCCAATTGCGCGGGCGATTTGTCCGGGACAACTGCATCATTGCCGGGAGCAGGAATTCCGCTAACGCGGCGCCGCAGACTGCTGAGTTCTTCTATCAATTGTTTTTTTGTCTTCTTTTCGTCCTGCATTTGTATTCTACCTGTACCCGGACCTTGTCCGGCAACTCCTCACTGCCTCCCGACAGGGACATATCCCGTTTCGGCAATCACCGCCCTGCCCTCTTTGGTCAGCATCCAGTCCCTCAGCATCACAGCCGGATTATCCGCAGGCATTCCCTTCCGCACAACCGCATATACTTCTGCCGTGAGCGGATATGTTCTTGCACCGATCGTTCCCGCGTCCGGCTTGACGCCGTTTATCGCAATCATCCGTATGTTTTTTTCCGGAAACATGAAGACGAAGTAGAAATACACGGAATAGCCGATGCCGGAAGGATTGTGGCGCAGCGCATTCACCGGCCCCATCATGCTCATAAGCATCATGTTCGGCAGATTGGCCATGGGGGTTCCCTTCATCACCAGTGCCTCCATCAGCTCCTGGCTGCCGGAATTGCGTTCTCTCCTGTATGCCCTTATGTCGCCCGGCACTCCGCCCAGTTCCTGCCAGTTCTTGATCTTGCCTGTGTAAATGCCGCGCAGTTGATCCAGAGTGATATTTTCGACAGGGTTTTTGACGTTGACAATGACAACAAAGGCATCAAGGGCCACCGCCCTTACATCGAGCTCGACGCCGGCTTTCTTCGCCTCTCTCAGTTCATCCTCAGACGGTGCACGGGCAACCAGGATCAGATCCTTGGCGCCTTTGATGAGATTGATATAAGACGGATTCGTGCCCGTGTGAAGGATATCCACTTTTTTGCGCATTTCTTTCGTGGCGCTCTTGTCGGGAACTATTCTTCTTTCCCTGTCGAGCGGTGCCGGCCGCCAATCGCACGGGACGCCATGAATCCTGCACGCGATGTAAACCTGCAGGGGATGCGCCGAAGTGGAGCCGTCTACCTTTGGGTAGTCGGCTGCTATTATCTTTACATTCGGGACTGTCTGCTGTGCGTGCTGAGATAACGCATTTGCGGGATAGATTCCGGAGAACAAAAACAGAAGGACAAAAAACGTTGGCAAATATTTTTTCATCACCTGACCTCCTTAATGTCGAGATACCGGAAAAAATTAATACGATCCATTATCATCTAGGTACGTTCGACCATCATTTTCAAAGCAAAGAAGGGGCAGAGAGCATCCCTTAACAGACGGTATCGGTATATTGCAAGGGCCGGCAACCGGTTCAAGAGTATTATATTTGATGATATCTTTCAACCAATTATTGATTCCTGCCGCTCTGCATAATATCTTGATTTCAACAATGCATTCCTATAATGTCCTTCATTGTCCGCTTAATGCACTTTTATGTATGAAGTGCGTAGATATTATACGTTTGGAAAGGAGATTTGTTTTCTGCGAGAGACGCTCATCAAGACAGCAGCCACCGGTCTCGGCTCCGGTTATGCCCCGTTTGCCCCGGGAACCTGCGGAACCCTTGTCGGCATTCCGTTGTATCTTATGCTGTCGGCTGCACCTTACTACCTTTGGCTCTCTCTGGTTATCGCCTTTACATTGTTTTCCGTGTATGTGTCGGGAGAGGCGGAAAAAATATTCGGGGAAAAGGACCCGCAGCGAATCGTCATCGACGAGATCGCCGGCATCCAGTGGACAATGCTCTTTATCCCGCCGACAGTGACTCACGTTATCGCGGGCTTTGCGCTGTTTCGTATTTTTGATATATTAAAGCCGTTCCCAGTCAACTTATGCCAGAACAGGCTGCCAGGCGGATGGGGAGTGGTGGGAGATGATGTCGCTGCCGGAATTTATGGGTTGATCATACTGCACATAGTGGCGTATTACGGTTTCGCATAAATCGAGCAAAGGATTTCCCGCGGCTCAGAATATTTTTTTTAACTATGATGAACGTTTTAAATAGTTTTATTCTGTCCTCTGTCTCGTCATCGCGAGCCCCGCAGGGGCGTGGCGATCTCATGAGATTGCTTCAGGCTTCGCCTTCGCAATGACAGTATTCGCTTTCCTATGACATTCATTATAGCTGAAAAAATATTTGATTCGCCGCTTGAAAATCCCTTGCTCAACACTTCAGATTAAGGAAAAGAAAATGAGAGTAGGCATACTGACGATAGGCAACGAACTGGTAAGCGGCAAGACACAGGACACAAACTCCTCCCTCATTGCCCGCGAAATGAACGAACAAGGCTGGCCGGTAACGATCATGATGTCCGTCGGCGATGATGAAAACAAGATCAGAAAAGCCCTGGAAACCGTCATGGGCGCCGCAGATGCAATCATCGTTACGGGGGGGCTGGGCCCCACCTCCGACGATATCACAACAGCCGCCATTGCCAGGGCGTTTAACCTTCCGCTCTTTACCGATGAAAAGGTGCTTGCGCACGTAAAATCCATCTTTGAAAAATACCGCCTGAAATGGACGGAAAACAACGCCAAGCAGGCGCTGTTCCCGGAAGGTTCACGGATCATTGCCAATCCCGTGGGAACCGCTGCGGGCTTTGCGCTGGAAGTAAAGGACAGACTCATCGCGGTCATTCCGGGCGTTCCCTTCGAGGTCAGAAAGATGCTTCCGGAAGGCGTCATCCCCCTGTTTAAGAAACAGTTTCCGCAAGCCGTGCAACATATGGAGCGCCGGACAATCAAACTGTTCGGCCTTTCAGAGGCGAGCGTGGACGAGGCTTTGGCGGATCTGGATCTTAAATCAATGGGAGTGGAAATCGGGTTCTACCCGAATTTCCCGGAGAACCATATTGTCCTTATTGCCCGGCACGACTCTGAAGATATCGCGAAACATAATATCCGGGCCGTGTTCAGGCTGGTGGAAAGCAGGCTCGGCGAATACATCATCGCTCATGAACAGGAGACGCTCGAAGGGGTCATCGCCGGAATACTGATCGATAAAAAAATAACCCTGGCCGTGGCGGAATCGTGCACCGGCGGATTGATAACCGACCGCCTGACGGACATTCCGGGAAGTTCGGAGTTTCTCGAACGGGGAGTCGTAACCTACAGCAACAAGGCTAAGACCGAACTGCTTTCGGTACCGGAAGATGTTATCGGCAGCCACGGTGCGGTGAGCGAACAGGTAGCGCAACTGATGGCCGAAGGAGTCAGGAGAACAGCCGGCACGAACCTGGGGCTGTCTGTAACCGGCATTGCCGGACCCGCTGGCGGTTCTGAAGATAAGCCGGTCGGCACCGTTTATATCGCCCTGGCCGACGGGAAAGAAACGGTTTGCCGCAAACACTCCTTCCGCTGGGACAGGCGGAGAAACAAGGTGATTTCCTCACAGGCCGCCCTTGTGCTTCTGAAGCGTTATCTGGAAGGGAGTCTCCAGGATGGATGAGGTCAAGAACATCAGGGTGTTTCTGGCCCTTGATCCTCCGGAAAATATTCTCCATGCCGTCGGCGATCTGCAAAACCGGATGAAAAAATTCCTCAGAGGCGAGATCCGCTGGGTCAACCCCAAAGGAATCCATCTGACACTGAAGTTCTTCGGCAATATCTCGGCAGACGATGTCCCGGCGATCATCGATTCGCTCCGTCCTGTAACATCCGTCACCAAACCTTTTGCTCTGGAGATCAGATCGGCAGGGGTGTTTCCCAACGCGGCAAGACCCAGGGTCCTCTGGCTGGGAATGGGGGGCGAGACGGCCCGGCTTGTCTCAATGCAGGCACAAATCGAGAACGTCCTAGCCGGTGCCGGGTTTCCGAAGGAGGAAAGGCCGTTCCGCCCGCATCTCACCCTCGCCCGCATCAAGTCCCCAAAGGGGCTTGCCGGCATATCGAATCTCCTGGAAACAGGATCCGACTACAAGGCCGGCGCCTTCACCGGTGCGGGACTTACCCTGTTTAAAAGTGATTTGACGCCGAAAGGAGCCCTTTACTCGCAACTTTCCTATTTCCCTTTCAAGGAGGCATCATGAAGGTCGTATGCATAATTCCGTCCCGCTATCAGTCTTCGCGATTCGAAGGCAAACCACTGGCGGATCTGTGTGGAAAACCGATGATACAGCACGTCTATGAACGTGTCCTGACATCAAAAAGCGTTACACTTGCCGCAGTAGCCACCGATGACGAACGCATCGCCGCGGCCGTCACCGGATTCGGAGGCAGGGCTATCATGACATCCTCGTCTCACCGGTCCGGTACGGACCGCCTGGCGGAGGCAGCAGGTATTCTGAGACTTGAAGATCAGGATATCATCGTCAATATCCAGGGAGACCAGCCCATATTCGAATCCGTTCAGATCGACGAAGTAGTCAGGCCGCTCGTCGACGACCCCGGCATCCCCATGTCGACACTGATTTATAAAATCATCAGGGAGGAGGAGATACACCACCCCAACGCCGTAAAAGTTGTGTTTGACAAAGACCTCTTTGCCGTTTATTTTTCCCGGGCGACAATACCCTATGTCAGGGATGCTGGTCAGCAGGCCTCCTACTATAAGCATCACGGCATTTATGCATACCGCAAGTCCTTTCTTGATGTTTTTACAAAGCTGCCGGAAGGGAAACTCGAAAAGCTGGAGGCGCTGGAACAGCTGCGGGCGCTGGAGAACGGCTACAGGATAAAGCTGGCAATTACGTCCTTCGACTCCGTTGAGGTCGACACACCTGCGGAGTTGGAGAGAGTGAAGAGTATTATCACCGGCAGGAGTTAATAATTAAAACGGGGGGTAATAATGGTTGATCTTGAATACTTGGAAAACATCAATCTCGTCTCGTATTCGAAAGTGCAGAAGTTCGTGGGGAGGTTCTTTCTCGGTCCCAATTACCATTTGCTGTACGATGTCGACATCAGAATCGAAAACGACCACCGCATGCCGCGTGATGAAAATGTCATCTATGCGATGAACCATACCGACCGCTTCAACTATTGGCCTTTTCAGTACAAGCTCTGGAGGATGGAGATCCCGGAAACGACCGTTTGGGTGAAAGGCAAGTACTACCGCAACCCGCTTATCGCCAAAGGCCTCGACCTGTGCAATCTCATCCCCGTGCCGTCGATGGGATATCTCATTCAGGAGTTTTACCGCAGAAAACACAACAAAAGCATGGACAGGAATCTATACAGGACGGTCAAGGATACGGTGGACGGCAAGGAGGGAGAAGCATACGTCAGCGGGGAAAAGTTTGAGGAAATCGACAAAGTATTCGGAGAATCATTTGTCCCCTTTATCCGCGACTACTATGAAAAAATCATGGAGAAGGTTGCCGAACTAACCAGCAATGCCCTTTTTGAGAAGAAACTCAGCCTGATCATCTTCCCGGAAGGGACCAGGGGAAAGCAACTGGGCGAAGGAAGAACGGGAATCGCTCAGGTTGCCCTTCATTCCGGCAAGAAGGTGGTTCCCGTGGGCTGCAACAATTCGGATCTTGTCTACCCGGACAGCATTCCCATCGCCAGAAGCGGCGTCGTCACCTATCGCATCGGAGAACCCATATCGATCGAGGACCGCCTGAAGGAGTTCCGCATCGACGAACCGTTCAAACTTCTTTCCCGCGAGTCGCAGATAAAGTTCAAAAGCAGATTTGAAGGAGCGACACGCGTTATCATGGATGGCATAAGCGGTTTGCTGGATGAACGGTATCACAGCAACCTCTCCGAAACATAAAGTTCCGGTTCCTCAACATTTTGTTGCCCTTGAAACTATTATCCTTCTGTGATAGGCAGATATAATTACTGTAAAATCAGACTACCTTTAGGAGTACAAAAATGGACTACAAAGAAAGCTTGAATCTGCCGAAAACCGATTTCCCCATGAAGGCAAACCTCTCCCAGAAAGAGCCGGAAATGCTTGCCATGTGGGAGAAGATGAAAATCTACGACCGGATCAGGGAGGTATCTAAAGGTAGAGAGATATACATACTCCATGACGGCCCTCCCTATGCCAACGGCAATATCCATCTGGGAACGGCGCTGAACAAGGTCATCAAGGACATAGTGATCAAATCCAAGAACATGTTCGGGATGGACAGCATTTATGTCCCGGGATGGGACTGCCACGGCCTGCCGATCGAGCACCAGGTGGACAAGGAGCTTGGCGACAAGCGCCACGAAATGCCGCAGGCGGACAAGAGGCGGTCATGCCGTACATATGCAGAGAGATATTACAAAATTCAGAGGGAGCAGTTCAAGCGTCTCGGCGTATTCGGCGAATGGGAAAATCCCTATCTTACAATGTCGTACGACTATGAGGCAGTAACCGTTGAGGAGTTCGGAAAACTCTGGCTGAACGGCAGCATCTACAAGGGCAAGAAGCCCGTATACTGGTGCGCTCCCTGCAAGACGGCGCTGGCCGAGGCAGAGGTTGAATACAAGGATCATCACACCCCTTCCATCTATGTAAAGTTCAAGATGCTCTCGGATATTGCCGCGGTCAGGCCGAAACTGGCAGGAAAGAACGTAAACGTCGTCATCTGGACCACGACCCCCTGGACGATTCCGGCCAACCTGGCCATCGCCTTTCACGAGGAGTTTATCTACGCCGCCGTTCATGTCGGCGATGACGTGCTGATCCTCGCCAAGGAACTTATCGACTACTGTATGGACGCCTTCGGGTTCAAGAGCTACGAGATCATCGACGAATTCCCGGGCGCCGTTATGGAAGGTCTGAAATGCAAACATCCGCTTTATGACAAGGAGAGCGTCCTGATTCTTGCTCCGTTTGTCACGCTTGAAGCGGGCACCGGCTGCGTCCATATCGCTCCCGGCCACGGCCAGGAGGACTATGAAATCGGTATGCAGTACGGGTTGGAAAACTACGCACCGGTCAATGACGAGGGAAAATTCACGCCAGACGTGGAATTTTTCGCCGGACAGTTCGTCTTCGACGCCAACGATACCGTCAGTGCCAAGCTGAAAGAGGTCGGGGCACTGCTCGGCCTGGTGGATATCCAGCACACCTACCCCCACTGCTGGCGCTGCAAGCAGCCCATCGTTTTCCGTTCGACGGAGCAGTGGTTCATCTCCATGGATAAAACAGATCTGCGGCAGACAGCCTTGAAAGCCATCGATTCGGTTCAGTGGTTCCCTTCATGGGGGCGCGACCGGATTTACGGCATGGTCGAAAACAGACCCGACTGGTGCATCTCGCGCCAGCGCCTCTGGGGCGTACCCATTACCATCTTCTACTGCAGTCAGTGCCGGCAGGAAATCATGAACAAGGAGATGATGGATTTTGTTGTGAAGCTGGTTCATGAGCACGGGGCCGACGTCTGGTTCGAGCGTGAGGCGAAGGACCTGATGCCTCCCGGAATATCATGCCCCAACTGCAAGAACACCGAATTCAAAAAGGAGACAAATATTCTGGACGTTTGGTTCGACTCCGGCGTGAGCCACGCGGCGGTTCTGGAGACGGGGAAGTGGCCCGCTCACCGCTCGCCCGCGGACATGTACCTGGAAGGAAGCGATCAGCATCGCGGCTGGTTCCATTCTTCTCTGCTGGAATCCGTGGGGACACGCCAGCGGGCTCCCTACAAGAATGTTCTCACTCACGGCTTCGTTGTCGACGGAGAAGGCAAGAAGATGTCAAAATCGGTAGGAAACGTCATTGACTCCCAGGAAATCATCGACAAATACGGTGCGGAAATCCTGCGCCTCTGGGTGGCGGCGGAAGATTATACGATGGATATCCGTATCTCCGATGAAATTTTAAAGCGCCTGGTAGAAGCCTATCGCCGCATCCGCAACACGAGCCGTTACATACTGGGCAACCTCTACGATTTCGACGTCAGGAAGGACGCCGTGCCCTATGAACAGATGGAAGAACTGGACCGCTGGGCTCTCCACAGGCTGCAGGAAATCATCAGGCGTGTGCGTGAGGCCTATGAAAACTACCAGTTCCATGTTGTATATTACACGCTTTACAACTTCTGTACTGTCGATCTGTCCGCCCTCTACCTGGATGTCCTTAAGGACAGACTCTACACATCGAAGGCGGCATCGACACAGCGCAGATCAGCCCAGACGGCCATGCACACCATACTGGAAACAATGGCGCGCCTGCTGGCGCCAATGCTCACCTTCACGGCAGAGGAGGTGTGGCTGGCTCTTCCCTCATACGAAGGCAAGCAGCCCAGCGTACACATGACGCTGTTCCCGGAAGTCAATCCGCAGTATCTGAATACCGAGCTGGGCGAAAAATGGAAAACCATGCTGGCCGTCCGCAGTGAAATTTCCAAAGCCATTGAAGTTGCAAGGCAGAAGAAGGTCGTCGGCCATTCCCTGGATGCCGCAATAACGGTTGCGCCTCCGGAAAAGATGGCGTCGCTTCTGGAATCTCACAAGGAAGACCTGAGAGCGATTCTCATCGTCTCATGCTTTGACGTCGTCAAGAAGGGCGAAATCAAAGAAGCCTTTGAAAGCCAGGAGATTCCCGGATTGTTTGTCGGTGTCGCTAAAGCAAAGGGCGGCAAGTGTAACCGCTGCTGGATATACAGTGAATCGCTCGGCAGTGATCCTGAACATCCGACGATATGCGACAGGTGCCTGACCAATTTGAAGTAATAGGCCGGCGTCAGGATCAACGAATAGTTCTAAAGAGAAAGCTCCAAATGCAAGGCACGCGATTCAGAGGAGAGAGGCGTACTTAAGGTACGCCGCAACGACGATGCATGAAGCGCAACACAGCAGTTGGACTTTTTTACGAAGCTGAAGAGCCCCCTCGCACGAGGGGGTTTTATTAGGAGAAGAAGTTGAAAAAGAAGTATCTCTATCTTACCACCTTGAGTCCCGTTCTGATTGTAATCGATCAGATCACGAAGTTCTACATCGATACAAGGATGTCGATACATGAATCCATAGAGGTAATCGGCGGGTTTTTCAACATCACCTATGTCCGCAATCCGGGTTCCGCTTTTGGATTCCTGGCAACTTCATCAGCGCAGTTCCGGTCGATCTTTTACCTGATAATCACGCTGCTGGCGGTAGGGCTCATTCTCTATTACGTTGTCAAAACCGAAGACGATGACAAACTGACGCCGCTGTCGCTTTCACTCATTCTCTCCGGCGCTGTAGGCAACATGATAGACAGAATCAGATTCGGGGAGGTAATCGATTTTCTCGATGTCTATCTGGGCTCACAACACTGGCCGGCCTTCAATGTCGCCGACTCGGCGATCTCCGTCGGCGCCGTGGTCCTTATCGTGGAAATGATCAGGCGCGGCAAAGAAAAGAAAACCGAAGCGAAGGACACATAGCATCATAGTTTTAGAGACAACAATTTTGCGGTTAAATCATATTTCTGATTAGATTGTAACCCTCTCATACGTAACCAAATTAGCAACCAAGGGCTTTACCGCCTTGAGAAATTAATGAGTCCTTCTCTATCGCCTTTTCAAAGAATAAAAAAAGCGGCTGAATAGCTTTTAGGCAGCCGCGTTAGAAGTATCTGTCATACTATGTTACTTCCAGTCTGAAAAACTTCCAGGATATTCCTTTTTGAATTTCTCGATGACACGGTCCAGGAGAGGCGTTTCCGGCTGTTTCAGCGGACTGACGGCCGGCATATTCGCCAGAGGTTGATTCATTAAAGGATGTTCGAATGTCTTCGGATTTGGCAATCCCTGCCATTCACGCAGGCGTAGGAAGGTTAGGATCTCATGGGGGAAGATCATGACATCTTCTTCATCAAACTCGGCAATCTCATCATGAGCGGTTATCCGTGCTTCCTTTATATGAAAATCGGCCATTGCCGAAACAAAATTCTGAACCTTACTTATATCTTTTGTTTGCCAGTCTGACAAGACCGCCTCATAGGGATTCATATCTTCCGGGTAGGAATAAAGAGAAGTATCCAGTTCCAGGTTTTTAGCCTGACAATAAAGATGCATCAAAAACCAGAAGTGGCGATATACTTTTCCTGCTTCGTGTTCCCCGCAATGCCGCAGGTCAAGCAGGGATGTATCCAGTCCCTTGTATATGGCCCGGCCGATAATGCTCCCTTCCACATACCAGCCTGCCAGGACATTCAAAGCAAAATGAAACATGCTTGTGTCTAACAAAATAGATCCACCCTGTCCGGCATTGGCAAACGCCTCCTCAAACAGAACTGTTGCACGTGCATATCGCGCCGCCAGGGCAAAATCCTCCAGGCCATCTTTCTCCTCATTCAGGACTGCATGCATGTAGTGGACAAAGTGCCAAAAATGAAGGTTATCGACTTCAATCCTACTCGGACTGTCGTCTTCTCCTGACAGGTAGGCTTCAAATTGTTTAGGTGGTTCATCCCAAAAGTTTTTTAACACCACGGGCATCACCACCCATTCCTTTGTCCATTTGCTTACCTTCTTTTGCAGTTTTGCCACTTCTTTCTTCATATCCATATTCATATCGTGCATCTCCCTGCCTTATATATTTCCGCCTTTTCCAGGCCACGGCTTCGATTTTGATGCCCTGTTCGGATGTTTAGCACAACCCTTCTCGATGTCGTCAATAAAAACTTCACGTTTTTCGTATTTAACTTTATCTTTTGCCCTTTCAAGCCATTTATGTACTTTTTTTGCATTATCCATCGCTTCCGGCACCTTTCCGTAGTTGCCTTTCCCTTTAGCGGCCTGCTTAAGACGGTCATCTGAGAATTTTTTCCCACCCATCTCTGACTGCTGCTTACTCAAGCTCGGCGCTTTTGCTCCATCCGTCGTTTTGACCTCCCATACCTTTACTTCTCCTGTCTTGCTGTTGCGGCCGATCAGATCCACGCCATGCCCGGAATTATTCTGCACCGATACGATTTCATCATAACCATTCTTAGCCATATCCATCTTGGCCAGCCATTCACCGCACTTGCCTTTTTCAGCATTTTTATTCCCCTTAATTGTGGTTCCATCTTTACCCTTTTTCTTAGCCGCTTCCTGCTCTGCCTTCCTAACCGCCTCCTTTTTCCTTACGAGTTCATCAAAGACCCTCTTTTCCTCTTTTACCGCAGCCGCTGTGGGCATCTTTCCGGTTTTTACTGCCCCTTTAACGGCGGAATAGGCTTTCTTGCCCTTTGTGACCAGCTTGCCGGGAGTAAAGTCGGTTAAGTTCTCGGGAACGAATACCTCATTTGCC
>CAZLFA010000064.1:0-22443 GCA_964558665.1 uncultured Syntrophaceae bacterium | reverse complement strand
ATTTATCAAAGAACCAAAATTAACATGATTTATGCACAACAAACCCAGAAGACCCTTTTTTATCAATACAAAGATTTCTTAACACATCCAACTGAAAAAAGGCAACTTGCATGACGGCTATGTTTCCTTCCGTACGGTGACAGTCCATGGACTTTTTTCGCACATTACCTGTTCATGGTATATAATAATCCCGGATTATGCGACAGAACTTACAGGCACTCAGATAAGTGAATATTAGCCCGGTCAATGAGGTTTTCAAGCGGCTAAAGTATTATCCGCTGATGATCGGTGATTACTTTTTTATCGACATTTGTCCCGGAACCTCCGGTTTGACTTTTTTCGACACTTGCTGTTATATCAGCTTAACAAATCCTGGAGAACTCTATCTGCAATGGAAACGATCTACCTTGACCACAGTGCGACGACCCCGGTTGCCCCCGAAGTCCTTGCCGCCATGATGACCTATTTTGGATTCAGTTACGGAAACCCGTCAAGCATCCATCCGCTGGGAATGAAGGCCAGAGAAGCTATCGAACAGGCGAGACATCTTACGGCATCTATGATAGGGGCCGATCCTTCGGAAATTGTTTTTACGAGCGGCGGAACGGAAGCCGATAATCTGGCTCTGCTCGGAACGGCATATGCCGCGGACAATGAAAAGAATCACATCATCACCTCGGCGATAGAGCATCCGGCCGTTTTGAATTCCTGCTCCTATCTCGAAGAAAAAGGGTTCTCCGTCACATATCTGCCTGTTGATGAAAAAGGCCTGGTTAATCCTGACGACATCAAGAAAGCGATTACCGACAGGACATTCCTCGTAACCGTTATGCACGCCAACAATGAAATAGGCACCGTCGAACCGCTTGCTGAAATCGGGGATATTACGAAAGCGAGGGGAATATACCTGCATACGGACGCCGTTCAGACTATAGGCAAGATACCTGTCAATGTCGATGATCTTCACGCAGACATGCTCTCCATAGCCGGACACAAATTTCACGGCCCGAAAGGAGTGGGCGCTCTTTACATCCGCAGCGGAACAAGGATAAATCCTCTGACATTCGGAGGTCACCAGGAAAACGGAAGAAGGGCGGGCACGGAGAATGTCCCGGGCATTGTCGGACTGGGAAAGGCCTGTGAGATTGCTTCCAGAGACTTGCCCTACGCCATGGTCATGCTGAAACAACTGCGGGATATGTTGGAGGCGATTATTGTGCAAAATATCCCGGACGTTAAAATTAACGGCGATCCCCTGTGCAGGGTCCCGCATATCCTGAGTATCTCCATACCCGGCGTTGCCGGAGACGCCGTCGTCCGGGAGATGGCTGGCGGCGGAATCGCCCTGTCTGCCGGTTCCGCCTGTACCTCGGAATCAACTCATATCTCTCATGTGCTGTCTGCCCTGGGAATGACGGCGGAACTGGCCAAGGGCACGATACGGTTCAGCCTCGGAAAGGGAAATAATGAGGAAGAATTGATTCGTGCAACTGAAGTGCTGCATGAGGTGATAAAAGACATGCGCAGTAAATAAGGATGATACATCACAGAAACACCGGCTTGTGATTCAACTATGTTCAGTTGCTTTTTTTGCCGGTTCCGCACTCTCTGCTGCATGCTTCAAGAGTTTCAAAAGGAACAACGCCGCCGCAGCCTCCCCAGATAAACGGCCTGCAGTTTTTTCCCACGGCATCATAATACCAGCGCTCAAACATGGCCTTGCAGGGGCCACGCTCCGGTTTCAATGAGCACCTTTTCTTTTCTATAACTTCAAAAATATCATCCCGGCGATTGTCCCGTTCTTTAACGACGGCGCCGAGGGCACGCGGGCTACCTGAGGAGACATCGGCAAAAATATCGTTCTTGAATGAATATTTTCCTGTATAGCTTATCATCTGCAGGAAAACCTTCCCGTCCTTAAAAAACCTTTCACCTTCCTGATAGAGTCCATTCAGGTCATTTTCCTCTTTTACGAGAAGCGCCGATGTGCTTGCCTTCACGGGAATATTCAGACAGAAAGGTCTTTGACCGTAGGGTCTTTTCGCCTCCGGATGTTCCTCTTTGTAAAGAGCACCGCTGTAGGGATCCAAAGGCTCATTCCCGGGGGCGCACAGAGTGGTCGGTGCAATGACAATCAATTCTATGCTGCCCCGGCCTCCAAAGGTGTTTGAGGTTTTCAACGGATAATACAGTTCTCTGCTCTTGAATCTGTATGCAACCGGCTCGATAAATCGTACCTCGGGAGAGACTTCCACGTAATCGATAACGAAGTAGGCGATGTTTCTTTTCACATAATCCTCCACAACAGCCTCTTCCTCGGGATATTTTTCTTTCACCGGCAAACCCTTGTTCTTGAAGAACCTGTTCACCCATTCTCTGAAAGTGGAAACGTCATTCACTTTGATGATCGTCAGATCGTGGGCTCCCAGTTTCTTATTCAGACGCAACTCTACTCCCTTGCCGGTCGAAGTCGGGGGACCGCCTTTTGTATAATGGTAATACGGGTATTGAAGGCCATATTTTTTTATCATGGTAGCGGCTTTTTCAAAAGCACCCTCCGGCGCCAGCCCCACAACAGGTTCGGCCGGGAAAGGGATGAACCTGATAATACCCGTCTTCCTGGAAGCCCTGAGGTCGGTCCCTAAAATCAGGACCTCTTCCGTCAGATTATGCATGATGATGGCCTTCTGGGCATCTTCGCTCACCGTGACCGGTTCGCTGCTCACATAAATCCTTCCCATATCGGCATGCGCTTTTAAAGAAAGGCACAGCATTGAAACAAGCAGCGCAAGAATCATTTTTACGCTATGTGACTTGATTAATGTGTTCATTTGATTCTCCGTCGTGTTTTGTTATATGGAATCATATTATCAAGCCTGCGGCAGTTTCTCTTGAAGCCGCTCTTGTGTTTATCGATATGAACGCATCATCTGTCCCGTAAACGGCTGCCACATCCTGATCCTTCGGGGCATCGCTGTAGAGGGCACACAGAGATGCGGAAATATGCAACGATTCATTATTGCAGGGACCCATAATCAATACGGTCGGCCCCGGATAGGTTTCCATGCGGATGATTGTATCTCCCGTCCTATAGAGTTTTTTTATCCCCTCGTTGTCGGATTTGTTTCTGCCCACAACAGCTTTCACAGCCCCGGGCAGCCGGAAATGCCTGCCGTACTTGAGCAGTTCGATATCCCTGATGCTGTAACCAGGCTGATTTCGGAACAACTCTTTCAGCCTTTTCGAAAACTCAGGATCGGTAAGCAGACAGCCCCCAGCCGGATTCGCATAGGTTGTAACACCGAACTGGTCCGCCATCCGCATCTGGGTTTTGCGTCCCCGGCCCTGAATATCCATCAGCCTTTCCCGATCAAGAAGACCATCCTGTTCCGGTTTTGTTACGGGAAGCAGTTTTGCGCTCAGAGGTCTGATAACGTAATCCTGGTATCCGGAGTTTTTGGCAACTACATAGAGGGACTGTTTTCCCTGAGACATCGGTCTCTGACCGAGGACTTCGCCGGTAATGATAAAACAGGCGCCGATCTCTTCCATGAATCTGCCTGCATGTTTAAGCATGAGCGTATGACAGTCGATGCAGGGATTCATATTTCTGCCGTAGCCATAGCGCGGGGCCTTCAGCATTTCAAGATGCGCTTCCGTGAAGTTGATTATCGTCAGCGGCAGATCTATTCTGTCTGCTGCATCTTTAGCTTTGATGGCACTAAAAAAGGGGGTCTCAAAGGTGACCCCCCGGACATCGATTCCCAATTCCTGAATGAGCCGTACAGCCAGAATACTGTCCAACCCACCGGAGAAAAGTGCAACAGCCTTTACTTTCAAAACTTTATCACATTCACTCCCCATTTATCATGCAGCAGAGCATAGATGTCCTGGTCAAGGGAGTAATCAAGCAAATAAAAGGTAGCCTTGCCTTTCGTTATTTTGAAGGCAGGCATGGAAATGGCAACCCGTGACGTCCCGGTATTTTCAGGAATTGTAAATACGTGATCGGAATAAGATGCGGGCATATTGAGACTTGCCAATATTCTTTCTATCAAAACTCTTTTGTTCTCCCCCTGACCGATATAAACGATCACGGTTCCCTTTCCTTTCAGAATATTTGCAAACTGCTGAGGGAGTTTTTTGGTATGGAATATAATCTGTTTTGCGGCTCCCGCCGGATTATAACGTATACTCGTCGCAGATTTTTTCTTTGCGGCGGCCGTACTGTAGGAAAGACCCTTCATGGATTTTCCTTTTGCAGAGGCAATTGATCCGGATGTCAGGCGCGGTGCATAAACATACCCCAGCGCTTTTGCCTCGTCACGCGTCTCCTCATCGGGTTTAAAAACAGCGTACCAGTCATCCTTGAGAAAATCGCCCTTCACCTTTTGTCCTTCCGCCAGTTTGCCTTTTATATTTGCATCTATGGCTCTCTTTTCACGTATATTGGTTTTGGATTTTGCCGTGAGAATAACACCCCAATCCTTTCCCTGGACAGAGGCAGGGGCTTCGCTCTTTTTCTGATCAGCCTTTTCCTCGGCAACTGCTTCCCGCGGCACGACATCGCTTTTTACAGCAGTTTCCTGATCAACGCCAAGTTTTGGAGCGTATGCATAACCTATCGCTCTGCTCTCATCACGGTTTTTTTCTTCCGGGCTGAAAACAGCATACCAGTCGTCCTTCAAGAAATCGACCTTGATTCTTTGACCCCCATCAAGCTTTCCCTTGAGTTTAGATCCTATCGCTCTTTTCGCACGCAGATTTGTTCTCGATTTAACCGTCAGTGCTACGCCCCATTCACCGGCTGTTGCTTCAACAGGCTTGTCGACCTTTTCAACGCCGCTTTTATCATCAGACTGTGCGGATTGTGATGATCGTCCCTGGGTCATATCCAGCAGATAATCCGCTCGAACTGTCAGATTAAAACCATCATTCGAGGAATCGAAAACTTTTACTTCGACATCCCTTTCAGGTTTATAACCCAGTGTGTCCAAAAGAGCCGTGACGATATCCTGGTCATTAGACGAGTTGAGCATTGTCATTTCGGGTGAGGACGATTTTTCCTCCTTCTCGTAGCTGACAAGTGCCTCATTTTCGACATCCGTCATCATCAGGCCGCTTCTTTCTATATAGCCATGAACAGTCGATGGAAGATACATATCCTTGCTCTTAATAAAAGTCAGCGCTTGTTTATAACTTGAATCACCCCCGGTTTTTCTGGAAATGATCCAATCGACGGCAATTTCCATTGAGGGATTCTCTGCTGTCACATATGGTCTGGTTTGTCTTGACATCCTGTACGATCTTGAAGAGTTGATTGCCTTCGCCAAAAGGGAAGCGCTGTTTTCATAGTGGACAGCCTTAACCATGGCGATATTTCCCCACTTGGATTCTATTGCATTCTTCAACGTCTCGTTCATCCGGTTGGTAAAATCCAGAAGAACCGTGCTGCCGTCATCGAATTCGACAACCGGAATCATCGAACAGTCGATTGTTGCCTGTCCCATGTCGGGTATGGGAATGAAATAGTATCCCCCCGTAATTATGGAGGCGTTCATCTTGGCAAGCACAGCCCTGATTACAGCAAGGCGAGCTTCGGTTGGTAAGATGGCTGATTCGCTTTCCCGGGGCTTCTCCTCTGCAAGCGTGGATGATTCCTCAGCCGAAGAAGCCATCCCCTCCACCAGGCCGGTTTTTTCACCTCCAGGCAGGATCAGACGCTGCCCCGGATAGATGAGGTTGACATTCCTGATGCCGGGATTCAACTGTTTTACCTGCTTCAGGGTCTTAAAGGTTTCCGCGCCTCTTATGCCCAGCTCGCGATGAATAATTCGGATGAGCGAATCACCTTTTTTAGTTTCGTATGCAGAAGAGGCTTTTGCCTCTTTTCCTTCCTGTTGTTTTTCTTCAACCGGAAGAACCAGGACCTGGCCTGCGTTGACCTTGTCGCTGCGTCGGAGAGAGGGGTTCAGTTTGCGGATGATCCTATAAAGCGATCTCTCCCTATCCTGCGTTAAAGGACCGAACTGTTCCTGAATAATCTTGGAAAGAAGATCGCCCTTTTTGACGACATAGGTTGACGTCTTCTTTGTCGATGATGTTTTTTTAAATACAAGATGTGCCGTGCTCTCTTTATCCTCGGCGAAAGCAGGGGATGACAACCCCAGAACAACCAGAGTGCCTACGATAAAAGCAAAATACGTTTTGATATTAATGTGTTTCACTACATTCACCAGTCAGCAAATTTTTCTATTATTTTCACTGGTTGCAACACAGACTTTTATAACTTACCGATTCTCTATACAAAATTTGATATTAAATGTCAACCATTGAATAATAAAATGGATTTTGATTGGTTTCCAACCGGATACTAAAGAAGTCAGTTCTCCGGTTCAAGGATGAGAAGAATGATCAAGGTGTAATTTTGAGTGTATATAATGTACGCCGCACAAGCAAGACGGCTGATCGACACAGCCAGGGCGGAAAAGAACCCTCTGATAGAATTCCGGTTCTCAATCAGAACTGATAGCAAGGCGGCCAGGAGGAGGTGACGCAGTCGTACAATTAAAGTACGTCGAGGAGCCGACGACGAAGCCAACGCAGACAAAACAAAGTTGATAACTGGAAAGGAGGTATTTTTCGTCATGGCAAGGAGATCAAAGGATTGCGCGGAGGCGTACTTCATGTACGCCGCACAAGCAGGACTGCTGATCGACACAGCCAGGGCGGAAAAGAACCCTTTCCAAGAAAAAAATGCCATGGTCCGAAGACCATGGCATCTCTCTAAATCTACGTTTAAAGCTAATTCTATTTTAGTTATTATAGACCGCTCTTGAAATCGTCTCTCATCAGCTCGCGTGCGATGATCATGCGGCGGATTTCAGATGTACCGGCGCCGATTTCCCACAGTTTCTGATCCAGGAAGTGACGGGAAATTGCGTACTCGGTGCAGTAGCCGTAACCACCGTGAATCTGAATGGCGTCGAGGCCGATCTTTGTTCCCATCTCGCCGTTGAACAGAAGCGCTGCGGCTGCCATACGGTCAAGGTCGGTACCCTTACCACCGGACTTGTTGGTCAGGGTGTCGCAGTAGGCGGCTGCGCTGTATGCCAGGAATTTACCGGCTTTGTAACCGCAGTACATATTCGCCAGCTTCTCCTGGATGGACTGGAAGGAGGCGATCGGTTTGCCGAACTGTACTCTCTCTTTGGCATACTTCAGGCAAAGTTCGAGACAGGTTCTCTGGCCGCCGAGGGTACAACCGGACAGAGTGATTCTCTCGGTGCACAGACCGCTTGTCAGAACGGCTACACCCTTGTTTAGGCCGCCGATCAGGTTCTCTTCGGGGAGTTCCATGTCTTCAAAGGTAACCAGGGCCGTGGGGGAGGTTCTCATACCCCACTTCTTGATCTTCTCGAATTTAACCTGGCCCTTTTTCTTGTAATCCGCTGTCTCGAACATGAATGTCGAGATACCCTTGGGGCCGGCTGCGGGATCGGTCTTGGCATAGAACACCATGAAATCGGCTACCGGACCGTTGGTGATGAAGATCTTGCTGCCGTTGATGATGTACTTGTCGCCTTTCTTTTCCGCCTTGGTTGCCATACCCATGGCGTCGGAACCGGCATTGGGCTCGGTAATGCCGAGGCAGCCGATCCACTCGCCTGTACAGGACTTGGGAAGAACATGCATTTTCTGCGCTTCCGTTGCGTTTCTGCGGAAGTTGTCGAAGCACAATGTCTGGCTGGCGCCGACGGTCATCGACAGGGCGTTGCTCACGCGGGCGATGGTTTCATACGCAAGCAGGGTCTCTACGTAACCCAGGGCTGATCCACCGTACTTCTCCTCGAAGACGATGCCGTTGATGCCAAGAGCACCCGTCTGCTTGAACAGGTCTTTGGGCATCTCATCGACTTCGTACATGTGCTCCATCTGGGGCTCGAGCCAGGTCATTGCCCATTTGTAAACGCTGTCTTCAAGCATTCTTTGTTCTTCTGTAAAATTGAAATCTAACGCCATAACTAATACCTCCCTTTATATTGAGTTGATTTTACCAGCTGCAGATAACGTTTAAGAAAGCTTTTGATGACTGCCCTAAGCAACCCTGTATTCTTTCAATGAAGCAACCAGCAGCATGGTTTATTTTCGAATGTTAACTCTTTAATTTCAAGTCCGTGATTGTGAGGCGTAATGCACGCCTCTTTGTGTGAATCCGGCTAACGATCAAGGCATTCTATCATGGTTTTTCATCGATCGTTTTTTTCCGATGGCACGGTATTCCACAAGACCGTAATATTTGCAAGGACAATCTTCCGGTTTCCGGCGTTTTCTTGCCGAATACGCTCATCATCCTTTTGACCGGGCCACAACACAGATTGACCCAACTCTTCGTAAATATAAGTTTTTCACATCATCATGATTATTTTTTCTAACTGTCCAACTCTTTCCATCCCGGACAACCGATATTTATAAATCGGCTCCTGCCGGTAATCAACTCCACAGATTGAATCTTCCCCATTTTGCAATTATCAGCATGAAGATAAAAACCCAGATCAGGAAAGCCCACATTCTTATCTTTTCAATCTTTTTCTTTCTGCTCTCGTAATCAAATACGGCCTTTTCTCTATTAACCGGGGCCTTTGCGATTTTCGGGTTTTTCTTTGCCATCTTATTCCGTATTCCTATGCCTAAGTTATGTTTCAAACAATACCCAATCCTTCACCATGACTGACATAACTACTTGGCGGATTGATAAGGTTCCCATTCATATCCCCAGATTTCACCCTGGTAGGGAAGCTTGTATTTTCTCCTCTCATCGTATGACGGATACCTTCTGGCGCCGCCTTCCCTGGGCAGCATCGATACCGGGAACTTCGGGGCCAGCAGACCGCATCTCTTTGCCTCTTTTTCAAGCCATTCCCTGTCATCAGGATGTGCAACGGAAATCAGCGCTGCCGCCCTCTCATAACCGTTGAGGCCTCTGAGATTCACGATGCCGTATTCTGTACAGACATAATGGCTAAGTTGAGCGGGAACATCAACCGATGACCCTTCAGGAAGAAAGGGAACGATACGGGGTGTCCCGTGTCTGCTGCGCGACGTCATGGAGGCAACACCTCTGCCGCCCTTGCTCTGTCCGCCAAAAACCATAAAATTAAAATAGCCTCCCGTGCTCGATATCGGCCGTTTTTCATAGAAACCCGTGCACTGCTGACCGAGCAGATCCACGGCAACGCAGTTGTCAATGGCGATCATGTTGTCGAGACGCGTCAGATTGTGGACATTATTGGTGTAGTTAATATCGTAAACAGCCATATTCTGGTTGCGGTGAATAGTATCGTAGTACCACTTTACATCAACCGGGAAGGCAAAGGTGTAAACACTCTTTCCGCGATCCGCCGGCAGGTTCTTGTATTTATTGGTCACCTGCCCCGATTCGATAAGCTTGATGAGACCTGCATTGAGCATCTCCGTGTGAATGCCCAGATCTTTGAAGCCGGCATTGGCCATTGCTCCGACACAAGCCGAGGGAAGAGATCCTATGCCGAGTTGAACGACGTCACGGTCCCTCATGATGCTCATGATGTTGTTGGCGATTGCCTCCTCTTCAGGTTTGGCCTTGATGGCCTTTTCATTGATCTGGGGCCACTTGCATTTCGTGCAGTCTACCTCTACCCAGTAATCGATATCATCGATGTGGATCGTATTGAAGCGGCCGCCCTCCGCCCATGGATAGTCCACGCGAACCTCGATCACCGTTTTTTTCGCACACTGAGATAAAATATTTGCGTTGTTCGTTCCGTAAGAGAAGTTTGCATATCCGTGTCCATCGAAGGTTGTGGCTGCATTCCACCACCAGTCAAGTCCTCTCTTCTCCTTCACAGCATTGACGAAGCGGTAATGGCAGTTCCACATACCCATGCCCCATCCCCACTGCGACCAACTGGTTACATTATTGGTGTCTCTGGCCTTGCGGTTCCATTGGAAGAAGAAATGTTCGTGGAAGCAATGATATTCCTGCCTTGGATCAATTTGCTGAAACTCGGGATGAGGATAGAACATGGCATAATTCCAGATCTCGATATCCCTCAACTGCCCCGGTTCCGGCCCCAGACGCTGTGCAAGCTCTTTCATGCATTCGGTTGAGTCGCCTCCGACAGAGCCGGGCTGGATCCAGTCTCCGGGTCTGACCATGTCCAGAATCTGCTGGGGGGTTCTCTTTTTGTTACGAATTTTCTGTTGTATAGGTGTAGCCATATCCATGCTCGCTAAAAGTAATTTGCCATTGCGCCAAAACTATGCCGGATCATGCCGGACACCCCTGACAATTATATGATTTTCTGCTGAACGCCGGCATCCATGCTTCTACCGGCAGGGATGATTTCTCGTTTGATCTGCGGCTATTGATCAGAATGCGAGACTATCAACCTGAGGGATAAAAAAGGGCAGGCCATGTCTTGAACCTGCCCTTCGATTAATTACCTGAACACCCGACAACTATTTCACCAGCGGTTTTGGTACGAAGAACACCGGCTTGCCGTAAATGGTATTGCAGACTACAGCGCCGGCCAGATAAACACCTATCCAACCTGAAATGATCAGCAAATAACCAATTATGGCTTTGGTGCCCTTTACTCCACCGAACGGTGCAAACCAACCTGTGTCGCAACCGACGATCAGCCAGAGTACGACGTCAATGCAGAGAACGAGGATGAAAATAAAGAGGTTGCCCTTGGCATATCCCGGGGTAACGACTGTGAGGAAGCCAGCGCCGGCCATCCAGCACCATCCTTCCACATAGACGGCCTTTCCGAGCATTGCACCAACGGCAGGACCGACACCAGCCATCGCGGCCTTCACCTGATCAGGCGTAAGCATGTCCGCTTTGACGCCCGCTGCTGCTGCGGCAGCATCCAGTGCGGCCTTGGCGGCCTTCGGTGAAAACACAAAAGAGACCTGATACCATTTTGCAAAAACGCTGATTGCAGCACCCAACATGAAGAAAGCTGAGAAGAAAAGAAATACGTTACCACCGAGGATGTTATGATCTTTTAATTCCATAACGGCGGTGGTGTACTGAACTAGACAACCGCCAATCAACCAGGCGGCCAGAATCGGAAGACCGGAAAGATCTACCAAACCAAGAAATACTGCACCAAAACCGAAACACGCTACAGCCAGGGCTCCCAATCCGGCAGGCCCCGGTGACGCAAAGCTATGTTCTGCTGACATATAATGATCCTCCTTTTTAAAATTAAATTCTCTTTTTGTTAACTGTTGACGTAACCGCTACGTACAGTCTCTCTTGCCTCACATCCCCCCTTCCTCTGGATTTTTTTCCAGCTCTTCATTAAAGCTGAAATCTCTTTATAGTTTACCTCAGTCCCGTCATGATCATTTTTAATATGCATACGCAAGGCCCGAAAGATCATGCATGAGGTACTTTTAACTTGCATAGGCTTCTAACATATCATTGCCGATTATGCAAGTTTTAAAGCGTCTGCAGCGTTTTTTTTGGCAGGAAAACAACCCTTTGGAAACATGTCATTTTCTGTTCCGTCAAACAGGACAAAGGCGGTTTGTCTGCACGAATATAACAGCAAAACATGGCATTGACGTATTCCCCATCTTTATCTGTAATCATATCGATGGTAATTTTTAGCAGTTAGCAGAGTGATATTCCCGGCAACAATTGACACCCGTTTTTTTCTCTGATACATTTACCGCCGCTGTCAGTCCTTCAGGACCTCAACACAACAGATCGGCGAAAAATCTCTGGCTATGAACAAACAGAACAGGGCTTATTTCTATGCCGTTACAGCCGTAATTTTCTGGTCAACCGTTGCCTCCGCCTTCAAGATCACACTAGGATATCTCAGTTATGTCGAGATGCTTTTTTATGCATCCCTTGTATCTACAACCACACTGGCAGCAATACTCACGGCACAGGGCAAGTTTGAACAGTTGAAGATGTGCACAATGAGGGAAATCCTGCATTCTGCCTTCCTGGGACTGCTGAACCCTTTCTGCTACTATTTAATTCTTTTTAAATCGTACTCGCTGCTGCCGGCACAGGAGGCGCAATCGCTGAATTACACATGGCCCGTTATGCTTACCATTATGTCGGCCGTCCTGCTTCGTCAGAAAATCAGTTTTGCAGGTTTTGCCGCCATCATGATCAGTTTCTCCGGCGTTCTTGTCATTTCCACGCGAGGGGATATCTTCAGTTTAAGATTCACAAATCCTGAAGGGGCGCTTCTTGCTCTTTCCAGTTCCCTGATATGGGCGCTATTCTGGATTCTCAATGTCAAAGACAGGCGTGATGAAATCACAAAACTCTTTTTGAGTTTTTTCTTCGGCTTTGTATATACGTCGGCAGCATTGACATTCTTTTACAAGGAACTTGCTTATCCGCCGGCAGCCGGTTTATTAGGCGCATTGTATATAGGGCTTTTTGAAATGGGCATTACCTTCGTTTTATGGCTGAAGGCATTGTCCGCCTCGAAGACCGCGGCCCAGGTGAGCAACCTGGTTTATCTTTCCCCGTTCATATCGCTGTTTATCATCAACACCACTGTGGGAGAGAAAATCATGTCCTCAACTCTTGCAGGACTTGTGCTTATAGTTTCCGGAGTCATCATCCAACAATACGCAAACATTAATACCTCCGGCAAATCCGGCGGTGCCTCCTGACTATCAGTTTGAAATATCTTTACAATACAATGATACTGCGCTATGAATTATCCTGTTTTTTTAGATCGCATCCACCGTGTGGCGGAAAGGGAAAAGCCTCGGGACGCGATTTTTTTATGCAGCAGTTCATTTTAAAAATGATTCCATAAGGAGTGTAAAAAAAGTGAGCAATAACGGCACAGATAAGAAGACTGTCGGTATCATCATGGGTGGAGTTTCATCGGAAAAGGAAGTTTCATTAGAAAGCGGCCGCAATATTTTTAACAAAATTGATCGCAAACGTTACAATCCCCTGGCAATCTTCATGGATAGCAAGGCAGCCCTCTGGGAAATTCCCATCAAGCTGTTGATGAGGAACAGCACAAAGGACATCGAGGAGGATCTTGAACAGGAAGCACGGCACATCCGGTATGAAACCCTGAAAGGAAAGGTTGATGTCGTTTATCTGGGCCTTCATGGAAAGTACGGAGAAGACGGCTGTATTCAAGGCTTGCTGGAATTATTGGGTGTTCCCTACACAGGATCGGGTGTTCTCTCGTCAGCTCTTGGCATGGATAAATATGCAACACGTAAGTATCTGGCAATGAGCGGGATTGACGTGCCGAAAACCATACCTGTTTCTTCTCGCGACTGGGCAAACCAGAACAACCGGGAGTCTGTATTGCAGAACATCATTGACACTATCGGCTTTCCCTGCATTGTCAAACCGACGAGAGAAGGCTGCAGTACTGCCGTTAAAAAAGTGGTTTCCGTGGAAGGTATCCCCAGCGCACTTGAATCGGCGTTCGTATGGGATACAATGGCGCTGGTTGAAGAATTTCTAGACGGAACAGAAGTTACATGCGGTGTTCTCGGCAATGACGACCTCACCCCCCTCACACCGTCAGAAACCATACCTACGGAAGACATTCTCACTCTTGAGGATAAATTTCTTTACGGCCAGGGAGAAAACAAGACCCCTGCCAGAGTGCCCGAAGAAATGCTCAGGAACATACAGAACGTCGCAGTAAATACCTATCGTGTTCTCGATCTCAAAGGTTACTCCCGCATAGACATGTTCGTGAGGAAAGACGGCCGGATTGCTGTTCTGGAACCAAACACACTGCCGGGCATGACCCCTTCTACAGTGCTGTTTCACCAGGCTGCCGCCTCGGGAATAACGCAGACGGACCTGATAAGCCGTGTGGTTGAATCTGCGCTGGAAGCACACGCCAAGAAAAAGGGACCGCTATAAATGCATTGTCAGGCTCATACTATTTTCACATTTATTAACAATGTTTACATTGACATGCAAGTGCACGTACTTTATACTCCGGTCGCCCAAAAGTAATGCATTATCAACTATGAACAGCAATACGCTTACTTACCGTTGTTGAAAGAGAGATTAATATCGGGATAGTTTCCAAAATGGATCGTTTGATTATCTAAGATCAAAAAATAAATAACTTTTCAGCCATCCCCGGAAGTTCTTTGGGTAATATTAATGAAACAAAGGTAACAAAAACTAATGGCAAGCGAGGAAAAAATTTATAAGCCAATAGAAGGGAAATCCCTGCGGCAGATAGGTACGCTGCTGACAAATCCGTTTGCTGTTCTCGGCCGCTCCGCAATCAGATGGGTTAATAATTTGGGGGCTTCGGCCATTTTCCTCATCCTGGCCTTCCTGAAGATTATCCACCCCAAGCAGTGGGACAAGATTATTCAGCAGATATACTACATCGGAGCACGTTCCACTTTGATTATCATTCTCGTAAGCATGTTTACCGGCATGGTTCTGGGCCTGCAATCCTACACGGCCCTGGTCAAATTCGGTGCGCAGGGCGCCCTCGGAACACTGGTCGCCCTGACACTGGTGCGGGAATTGGGACCCGTGCTCACGGCCATCATGATCACCGCACGAGCGGGTTCCGCCATAGCCGCTGAAATAGGCATCCAGCGGATTTCCGAACAGATCGACGCCCTGGAAACCATGCGGATCGATCCGCTGCGTTACCTTATCAGCCCGCGCATCGCCGCAGCCATCATCAGCTTTCCCATACTTACGGCGGTGTTCGACATCGTCGGCATCATCGGCGGTTACATATCCGGGGTTCTGTTACTTGGGGCAAACGCCGGCACTTACGTGTACCGCGTTCAGTCCAGCATGGATATGAAGGATGTCACGGACGGATTTATCAAGGCGATTGTTTTTGCCGTAATAGTTTCCACCGTCTGCTGTTACCAGGGTTATTTTGCTCACATGCGCAGGGACAGCTATGGTGCCAAGGCCGTCGGCCTGTCCACAACGTCCGCCGTCGTGATCTCCTGCGTGCTCATCCTGGTATCAGATTACGTGGTAACATCTTTACTCATCCGCTAAGAGAACAACAGCATGAACACACCGCTTATCGAATTCAAGAATGTCACCAAGCGTTTCGATTCCAAGACGGTTCTGGAAAGTATAAATCTGCAGATTTACGCGGGACAGGTAACCACTATCATCGGCCTCAGCGGCTCGGGCAAAAGTGTGCTCCTCAAGCACATTATCGGGCTACTTGAACCGGATGAAGGAATAATTTTATTCCAGGGCGAACCTCTGAATAAAATGAAAAAATCGGAGAAAATATCCAAACTCGCACAGATAAGCTACATGTTTCAGGACAACGCCCTCTTCGATTCCATGACGGTCTTTGATAATATTGCTCTGCCCCTCCGGGAAACGACAAATCTGGGAAAAGTGGAAATTGAAAAACGGGTGATGGCCAGAATTGAACAGACAGAACTTGGAGATGCGGCCCGCAAGTATCCGTCTGAACTCTCCGGGGGAATGCAGAAAAGAGCCGCCCTTGCCCGCGCTCTGGTTACGGATCCCCACATTGTCCTTTTCGATGAACCTACAACCGGACAGGATCCCGTCCGGAAGAACACCATTCTGAGCATGATCGCCCAGTATCAGCGAAAATTCGGGTTTACAGCGATCCTGGTCAGCCATGAAATACCGGATGTATATTTCATCTCCAACCGCATCCTGGCCCTCTATGATCGCACTATAGTTTTCCAGGGTTCCCCGGAAGAGCTGGAAAACTTTGAGCATCCCTTCAAGGATGAGGTCATCCGCAGCCTGGAGGGGCTTCAGCAGGAGCTTACGGGACTCTATTCCAAGCGGCAGTTCAAGGTCATGCACAATGCCCAGCTTACTAAAAGGACACACGGGGAATTATACACCATGCTGGTCTTTACACTTGATGAACCGAGCGGCGTCAACATGACGGGTTCCAGCCATGAGGCGATGCTGAAGACCATCCGGGACATGGGGAAATATCTCAATAAGCACTTCGGCATCAACGGCGGATTTTCCACCCGGCTCAATACCAATCAGTTTGTCACAGTGCTTCCTTATTCAGACTTAATGGAAGCGCAGCACATTTTAGATAATTTTGCCCAGGATTTTCGAGAGCAGGGTCTTCAGGATGCTTACGACGGTCCGGAAAGGCGGAAAGCTCCGCAGGGGTGCATCGAAATCGTCATCCGCGCCGGAGTCGCCCAGGGTCAGCCGATTGCTGAAATCGAGAATGTCATGGAAGAGGCAAGATTACATCAAAAAGAAATCGCCCGTCTGCGGTGCGATGTAAGGGGGTAGGTTAATGAAAAAATACACTATGGAAACCACTGTCGGCATCTTTCTTGTCTTCGGTCTCATATGCATAGGATATATGACGGTAAAACTCGGCCACGTATCACTGCTCGGCGACAGCACCTACTCACTGTTTGCCCGCTTCACAACAGTGACCGGCCTGAGGCCCGGCTGTCTGGTCTATATTTCAGGCATCCAGGTCGGGCGCGTGGAGCGCCTCACCATGGACCAGGAAAGCCAGAAAGCGGTCGTGGAGATTCGCATCCAGAAAGACATCAAGGTATTTGATGATGCCATTGCCTCCATCAAGACGGAGGGTCTGATCGGCGATATGTATCTCAGCATTGACCCCGGCGGCGGGGGCACACAACTAAAACCGGGCGAATCAATTACGGAAACTCAACCGCCAGTTGACATCGTCGGCCTGATAAGTAAATATGCTTTTGGTGATGTAAAAAAAACCGATAAACCTGATGACAATAAGAAAGGAACGCCATGAAAAAACAATTTACCGCTGCAATGGCAATGCTGTTAATAATGCTCTTATGTTTACCGGCCCACGCCGGCATCCCCCTGAATACGGTTCAGACCAATGTAAATAAGGTGCTGGATATACTGCGGGATCCGAAGCTCAAGGGAGAAGCGGCGAAAGAAACCAAAAAGAAAAAGCTGCGCATCATATATGACCAGACGTTCGACGGTGTCGAACTTGGAAAGAGGACCCTGGGCAGGAACTGGAACAGTCTGACTGTCCCCCAGCGCCAGGAGTTCGTCACCCTCTTCCGGCAGGTCCTGGAAAAGGCCTACATGGACAGAATACTCGCCTACACCAATGAAAAAATTGTTTATGAGCGGGAAAGCATGCTTTCAGCGACCCAGGCAGAGGTACAAACGAAAGTAGTCACTGCCTCAAAGGAAATACCTATTACCTACAGGGTGATTCTTAAGGGAGGAACCTGGAAAGCATATGACGTATTGATCGAGAACGTAAGCCTGGTAGTGAATTATCGGACACAGTTCAACGATATTCTGGCGAAAAATAGTCCTGAACAGCTCCTTAATATACTGCGGAAGAAAGTGAAGTCGCAATAGAGCTCTGGCAGCGGGTTTGGTCATGAAATCATACTTATTTTGGGTTGTGCTTTTATTTATGGTAATTGCAACGGGATGCACACCCAAACCCGCCGTTGTCGCCGACAAGGCGCCATCTGCTGCCGCCTTTTCAGTAACACAGACTGCGAACACTCCCAAAGCTGAACAGGAGTCGGGACATACCGCTTCCGCTCCCGGAGCAGTGATGGAAACGGAACTGTCCGGAAAGGCGGCTGACAAAAAGGTCAGTGGCGATTTCGACGATTATCAGGATGTTGAAACCACCGATAATGCAAAGGGAACGGGAAAAGAGGGTGAAAATGTTACAATTGCCGATCCCTGGGAGCCTTTCAACAGGGCCATGTTCACTTTCAACGACAGGATGTACTTCTGGGTCTTAAAACCCGTTGCCCAGGCATACAGCAAAGCAGTGCCGGAACAGGCGCGGGTCAGTATCAACAACCTCTATAATAACGTAAAATTCCCGATCCGTTTCGTCAATAACCTGCTGCAGGGGAACCTTAAAGGGGCGGCCTCGGAACTCGGCCGTTTCGTCATCAACACAGTCTGGGGCATCGGAGGTCTGCTGGATCCCGCCGCCGGCAAAGAGATCAATCTTAAAGAACAGAAGGCGGATTTCGGTCAAACCCTGGGCGTATACGGTTTGGGACATGGCTTCTATATTCATTGGCCTCTTCTCGGCCCTTCAAGCCCCAGAGACACAGCAGGAATAGTCGGCGATATATTCCTCTACCCATCAATTTATTTCGGCCCATGGTATGTCTGGACAGGGTTCCGGGCGCATGAAAAGGTCAATGATACCTCCCTTCAGATCGGCGACTACGAAGCTCTGAAAGAGGCTTCCATCGACCCGTATGTTGCAGTCCGGGATGCCTATGTCCAATACAGATTGAAGATGATCAAACGCCCTGGCGATACCCCCTCTGAGGGGGAGTCGGGTGTACTTAAAAAATGATTGCAACTTAAGGGAGATATGATCAGAAAAACTATTAATTTCATGGTGCTTTCTCTGGTTTTTATTTTCATGACCCAGGGAACGGCCGCCGCAAGCGGCCCCTTCGGACCGCCCCACCCCTCTTCAAGGCCGGCAGGAGGCCTGCATACCGGTATCGGCTACTGGCTGCAGGAGGACAAATTCAAGGGCAACGAAGAATATATCATCAGGCAGCAGCAGGTTTATTCCGAATTGGGATACGGCTTTCAGAGAAACTGGGACATATATGCCCGGATCGGATTAGCAAATCTGAAGATCATGGACGCCTTCCTTCCGGCAACAACAGCGATGACGACGGACAGGAATGATTTCTCGGATAACTGGAAATTCTTCAGTACGCTTGGTCTAAAAGGCTTTTATCCCATATCATCAGCCTTCGGCATCGGTGCCTTTGTCCAGGGAACTTATTATTTCAGCGAATTTAAGGATAGCGCTACGGGAAGCCGTAGCGGCGTCCCATCTTCAGTCGAACTCGGGCTGAGGAATCTGTGGGACATCAATGCCGGAATCGGCTTTCAGGCAACCGTTTTCCGGGGCATTACCCTGTACACAGGTCCTTATGTCTACTATTCAGAGGCCAAGCTATCGCCGTCCGCAGCCGTAACGGGTCTGCCGATTACATCAGGAGAAACAACTCTGAAAAACAATGCTGCCTTCGGCGGCTTTGCCGGTATTGACGCCCCGCTGACCAAGGGATTCCATCTGCATTTAGAAGGCAAATACGCCGATAGATTATCCGCCGGTATGGCAATTATTTATACATACTGAATATAAATAATTGCGAATAAAAGCTTAAAAAGATAGAACTTCTTCGAAATACCTTGACAGCAGAAAAAATATTCATATATTAGCGTCGCTTGGGCAACAACCTTTGCACTTTAAGGTGAGTAAATGGGTCGACACTTCAATCCATCCCAAATGTCGCTGGCAACCGTAGCATTTCTACATGCGGAGAAACTGGCAGCGCGTTATTTCGGATTGACCGGCGATGAAATTAACAATCATCGCTATGACATTAAAACTCTCGCATACCTTCAAAAGCATGAAATCAGCGAGGGAGCATTTGCTCATCTTTGCAAATACGCATACGGCAAAGAGCAGGATTGTGAAAATAGAGGTGGCACGCATTTCTACAGGGTCTGCCTTCAGGACGATCGCATTTTGGACGCTGTAGAAAGGGCTAATTCCTTTATTCGGCTTGAACCTCTGATGCTCTATATAGCGTCTCATGAGATCACACATATTATTCGTTTCGACAGGGGGGAAATTGATTTTGATGCTCCCCGCAACGAAAAAGAGAAGGAAGAAGACACGGTAAACATGATTACCAGAAGCATGCTGGCTTCAGTCAAACAGCCGGATGTTAAGATGGTCGTGGAGTGCTTCAGCAGTCGTTACAAAATAGGAGACCTGTTCTTATAAATAATTTTTGGGAGGTTTTTCATATGCCTATCTACGAATACAAATGTACAAAATGTGGGAAGGAATACGAATTATTCCAGCGCATCACCGAGCCGGCGGCCAAATCTTGCAAGTTTTGCAAGGGCCGTGTAAACAAACTCATGTCCCAGACGACATTCCACCTGAAGGGCGGCGGATGGTATGTAACCGACTACGGCGGAAAGACGGCGCCGTCCAGCGAAGCTAAAAAAGAAGATACCTCATCGACTTCCAGCAGCACGGAAACAACAGCCGGTAATTCTTCTGCCGACACAAGCGCAGCAGAGTAAGCTAAAGACCATTCAATGATCAAGGGTGACTCCGATATCGTGCAGGGTCACCCTTATTTTCGATTGGCAACTGCATTTCATATCTTCCTCGTTACAGGCATCACCCATCAATCACTCTCTCTCGTATGAAAGGATCAGTCACGAAAATGTCACCGGTGTGCTTCTTGCCAGCATAGCGAGGGGGGTTAATGTGGACCTTTTCAGTTACCTTTTTGGCAGCATTCTTTCCATCAGCAGCACCGAAGTCATCCTCTCGGTAGTTCACTCTGTACTGTTAATTGCCCTGATTTCCATCTACTTCAATGATCTCTTCTCTTTAACCTTTGACGAAGAGTCGGCCTTAGCCTCAGGAATAAACACCAAGTTAGTCAATACCTTATTTGTATTAATGGCTGCGGTCACAGTCGTCTTATCCATGAAGATTGTAGGAATCATGCTGATATCGGCGCTTATTGCGTATTCCGCCCGTTACAGCCCTGCAGTTGTCAAAAAGCTTCCGTGCAACTTTTGTGATCTCATCTTTGTCGGCAGTTGTTTCTGTTGTATCAGGCATCATCATATCATACTATCTTGGTCTCCCAACAGGAGTCTCTATTGTGATTATCAATTTCATACTTCTAGCAACGGCCATTTCTTATAGAAGAATAAAAAACGCATTCGTGAGGCATTAGAGATTCATGGCTGGATTGTGATATTTAATCATTCTCCAGCCATGAAGGCAGGAAAGAAGGATTACTTACTCAACTTTCGCAGGTGGAAAATATTTATAACATATTGTAATTATTAGTAGTATAGCGTCACGAAGTGTGGTATAAAGGGTTTTATTCGCCAACAAAATCCATTAACCGCAAAGGTGACGCTATGAACCGCATTGTAACAGAGATTGTGTCCTGTGAAAACCAGATTCATCAGTTCTTTCTCAATCAAAAAATCGGCAGTCTGTTGAAGCGCAGCAACATCAACAAGGAGAAGGGGATTGCTCCCGTTGCCGTGTTCCGAATGCTGTTCACCCTGGTCTTTACCGGGAAGAATCTTTTTCGTACACTGGAATCACCCGATGGGAGTTGCTGTATGGCCAAGGACACGGTGTATCGTTTTCTCAATTCTGTGCATGCCAACTGGCGCAGGTTCTTGCTTCTCCTGAGTTCACGGATGATTGGCAGGCAGATCGAACCACTGACCAGCGCAGCCAACATGAAAGTGCTGGTTGCCCATGCCACCATAGTCTGCTGTCGATATATGATGCTGGCCCTTGTCAGAAGGATGAACAATGATCCCCGAACTCTCGGATCATTGTTTCATGCCAGTTGCGATGAACTGAAGCAGGTCGGCTTCGCTGAAGCCCTGGCACTCCTGCTCACGCTACTTGAACAGGCATTGAGTACCGTCGTCGGGATTTCCAAAGAGCTGATACGTTCCCTCGTGGAACGATTTCTGGAAGAACTGCCGCCGATTTATAAAACCCGGCTGCTTCTTCCAGGGCATAGACAAACTGTTTCTTGTTAATTATCAATTAAGTGGACACACTCAAGGGTGTGCTAAAGTTGAGTTACTTATAGATACCGCAACATTTGTTTTTTCCTTGACATAAACGGTTATACGGTTTAATAAAAGCACCAGTTTACTTCCCAAGAACATATTTATATCGCTACCGCTGATGTTGTTTTGTAGTTGTATTTGCCCTATCGCCAATAGTTATTAAGAAACTAAAAAATCTTTTTAATTTTTTTAACATTTATTTTTTCTTTCAATTCGTATTGTTAGAATGACTTTCGTCATAGTTAGGATAAATTCTGTATAGAAAGGGGGGATCCTGCTACCTGTTTATTAGATTAATTTTGGTTTGCCCTTATGGGACGAAGTCTTTGTTCTTCATAAAGCGGATAGGAGTTTTCGCAAGATCAACATCTTATTTATAAGGAGGAGTTATTATACTATGGCTCAGCAAAAAATCGAAAACAAAGAAAAAATCTGGATGTCAACACCGGTACAGCAGAAACTCAGGGACAAGACAATCACCGCGAAGAAATGGGCGGAGATGGTCAAGTCCGGCGACTGGATCAACCGCGGCGGCCCCGGTGCGGATACGTTCGTGACGATGGAGGCCCTGGCGGAGCGCCTCGGCGACGGCCCCGGGCAGGTGAACAATATCGAGATATGGAACCAGGCGATCATGTGCGGCAACAACTTCTGCGCCGCGGCCGATATGGAAGGGAAGCATCATGTTCTCCACGAGGCCTTTATTCTTCCCACCACCCGCGGCCTCATAACCAAGGGATACAAGGCCGTCGACTGGA
>CAZLFA010000063.1:0-23167 GCA_964558665.1 uncultured Syntrophaceae bacterium | reverse complement strand
ATTTATCAAAGAACCAAAATTAACATGATTTATGCACAACAAACCCAGAAGACCCCTAATTAATAACACACGTGAGGAGGAAAGTAGTATGAGCAAAACGCTGAAAAGAATCACCGACGGCATCAAGGATATTTTTCCCGAGATTGCCGACGCGAAGATCACTGCGGATACTCATCTCAGCGAGATTCCCGAATGGGACTCTATTGCCGCGGTTAATCTGCAGACATTTTTAAAGGAGACTTTCGGTGTGGAGGTTCCTTTGGATCTTATGAATGAGGACACGACGATAGGCGAACTGGCAGGCTTTATAGAAGATCCTTCTTCCATGAAGCGTCCGGATTAACTGCAGGGACCTTTGCCAATGAAATCATTGGAGAACATCGTAGATCCTTTCGGTATGATATCTTCATTGAGAATGGTCTGCGACAACTGGCTTCAGCATAGCGAAGAGCTCAAGCAGAAGATGTCTGATCTGATTGCGCGCACTGAAGATCTCAGTGTTGAAGTTGTCCGGAAGTATGTGCCTGAGAATGGAGTTGCGGGGCCGGAGGAAGAAAAGGAATTTATCGATCACATCCGGGAGAACGCAACACTGGCGCGGAAATACTATTCCCTGTACAGCAGTTGGCTCAGGGATTTTGTGGAAACAGTCCCGGGTCTGGGAGAAAATGAAAGGCGCCGGGCAATCTTCTGGGTCAATCAGTATCTGAATGCCATCGCACCTTCCAATTTTTTCTGGACCAATCCCGGCGCTGTGCAGAAATTCATTGAAAGCGACGGAGCCAGCCTCATCTATGGGTATATAAACTGGCTTGAGGATTCCATGCGTCAGGACAATCTCCTGAAAATTGTCGATGACAAGGCATTCAAACTGGGAAAGAATCTGGCAACTACCAAAGGCTACGTGGTTTTTAAAAATGAACTTATCGAGCTGATTCAATACAGCCCTGTAACGGATGAAACCTACCCCGTGCCTGTTCTGTTTATCCAGCCCTGGATAAACAAGTACTATATATTTGATCTTACCGAACAGACGAGTTTTGTCAGGTACCTTTTGAACAGGGGATTTTCCGTATTCATTATAAGCTGGAAAAATCCTGGAGCCGACATGCGCTCCATCACATTTGAAGACTATGTGTTCAAAGGCGTAAGGGAAGCGATAGAAGCGGCGGGGGAGATATGCGGCACCGGATGTGTACATGCCGCCGGTTACTGCATAGGCGGCACGGCTCTCGCGATAATGATGGCCTGGCTTAACGGGATGCGCAAGGCAGGAGATGCATTTCCGGTTGCAGACTGGAGCGTCTTCTCGACGCTGGTCGACTTCTCCGACCCCGGTGAGATAGGGGTCTTCATCAGCGAGGAATCCATAACGTACCTTGAGTCGCTCATGAAATCCACAGGCGGCTATCTGGATTCAAAATACATCAGCCAGACGTTCCGCCTGCTGCGGTCGGACAGTCTCGTCTGGCGCAATTATGTGCACAACTATCTGTACGGCGGGACACCTCCCAAGTCGGACATGCTTTACTGGAATGACGACAGTACGCGCATGCCCGAAGCAATGTGTTCCTTCTATCTGCGCGAGTGCTATCTGCATAATAAACTGATCAGGAAAGGAAGCGTGGTAATGAGAGGATGCCCGATAGACCTGGAGTGTATCGAACAGCCTCTTTACGCAGTGGGCGCGCAGCAGGATCATATAAGTCCCTGGCGCTCCACCTTCAGGATCGGCAGTCTGGTGAATTGTCCGGTCAGGTATGTCCTGGCCAGCGAAGGGCACATAGCAGGCATAGTAAATCCTCCGTCCGAACTTTCCAGAAGAAAATTCTGGGCGGGCGGCTTTGAAGGGAGTTCCGGTCCTGATGCGTGGCAGTCCCAGCAGCAGGAGCAAAGGGGTTCGTGGTGGCCTGACTGGGTGGAATGGCTTATCCCAAGGAGCGGAAAGCCCGGCAGCCCTCCGGCAATGGGATCAAAAAAATATCCGCCTCTGGGAAAAGCGCCGGGAAGCTATGCCCGGGAATTATAAATTCTATTAATCAAGAGAGGTTGATAATGGAAATCGGCGGTAAGAAGGTCGTGATTACAGGCGGAGCAAGAGGCATGGGCAGGCAGTTTGCCGTTGATCTGAAAGCCCTGGGAGCAGTACCTTATGCCGTTGATGTAGTCAGGGACAATCTCGATTCATTGAACAGAGAAGCGGGCATCGCCGGCGAAGTGGTGGACGTTACGAATGAAAAAGATGTGGAGGCATTCTTTGACAGATTCACCTCGACTTACGGAGCCCCCGACATACTGATCAACAATGCCGGCATTACGGCTGATGCCTATTTTGTAAAAAAGAAAGGTGAGATAGTAAGGAAATTCCCTCTTTCGGGATGGGACAACGTCATGAAGGTCAATCTCACCGGGGTTTTTCTCTGCGGCAGAGAAGCGGCTGTGCAGATGGTAAAACACGGAGTTAAGGGCCTGATCATAAATATTTCATCCATCAGCCGTGCGGGCAATCCGGGGCAGACAAACTATTCCGCCACCAAGGCCGGCGTGGCTGCCATGACTGTAACCTGGGCTAAGGAGCTCGCTCAGTACGGGATTCGCGCCGCCGCCATCGCCCCGGGATACATCCGGACCGAGATGACGGCGCGTATGAATCAGAAGGTCATCGATGAAATCACGGCGCAGATTCCCCTGGGGCGCTTCGGTGAAATGAGTGAAATTTCCAAGGCCGTAAGGTTCATCATCGACTGTGACTTTGTGAATGGACGGGTCATTGAGGTTGACGGAGGCCACAGAATCTGATCTGTCAGTTTTCAGCAATAAAAAATTATTCAGGGGTATGAATGAGTAAAGTCGCGTTTGTTTTCCCGGGCCAGGGCACCCAGTATGTGGGCATGTGCAGGGAATTGTACGATGAATATGATACCGTGCGCAGGGTCTTTGATCGGGCGGAACAGGTACTGAAAATGGATGTGGCCGGGCTTTGCTTGGAAGGGCCGCAGGAAGCCCTTGACCTTACGGTCAATACGCAGATCACGATCCTCACTATGGAACTGGCCCTATATGACCTTGTCCGCGAACTCATCCCTGTAATGCCGGCAGTAGCGGCGGGCCACAGCCTGGGCGAATACAGCGCCATCTATGCCTCGGGAGCAATCAGCCTTGATGATGTTCTCTCGCTTGTTCACCTGCGGGCTCAGTACCACCAGAACGCTGTTCCCGTCGGAGAGGGGGCCATGGCCGCAATTCTCGGATTGGAAACGGAAGCAGTGCGGGATATCTGTGTCAGCGCAAAGGGTGCTGACGAAACAGTCGACATCTCTGTCATCAACGCACCTAAACAGCTTACTATATCGGGGCATACATCCGCTGTAGATAAAGTCATGATAAGGGCCAAAGAGAAAAAGGCGATGAGCGTGATCAAACTGCCGATCAGTGTGCCGTGTCACAGCCGCCTTCTGGATCAGGCTGCATTTCTGCTGAGAGCCGATCTGGAGCGCGTGAACTTCGGTGAATTCAAAATTCCGGTTATTCCAAACTGCAACCCCGACCTTCTTTACACGGGAGAAAACGCCAGAGAACTTCTGCAGACTCAGATAGTGTCTCCGGTACGCTGGCAGGAAACGGTAGAAAAAATGGCGGCCATGGGTGTTGACACTGTTGTTGAGATAGGACCGAAGAAAACGCTTTCCAACCTTATTAAAAGGATAGATAAGCGCTTTACACTGCTGGATATCGGGGATCCTGTGTCGCTCCGGAAAGTACAGGCTTATTTTGGCGTAGTTTAAAGCTTTCAAGCCTCCTCTTAAAAATCTCCGTGCAAATTATTCAGGAGATTTTCAATTATGCAGGGGAGGTGACTGTTTGTCTATCTTTTGGTTATCCGGGACAGAATAAAAAAAGCGATGATGAGACCTACAGCGACAAAAATTACAAAAAAGACACCGTACTGGGCCAATTGGCTCAGCCCGTCGTACCAAGTCAAAAACTGATCCATATAGTCGTTATAAAGACCTTTAACCTTTTCAAGCATAGTATGCGCCTCGCTGGTTTTTTTATTTCATTTTATAATAACTTATCCGGAAAAAACAAGTCCATTTATTCGGGGGCGCACAGGCGGTACCGCAGACAGGCAACATGCACTGTCGGATATCAAAGTCACATGGAGTCACTGCTTTGCCGCATCCGGTGCCGGAGGAGCTTTTGGGGCGCTTCTCTTTTTCAATGACTCCTCCTGCTTTATCCTTGACTCCCGGTCTGCTTTCACACGAAACTCCTCATATGCCTCCTTGCCGATAAAAAAGTTTACAGGGCCTTTTACGCTTTCGGCCTTGATGAAACTGTTTTTCCCCGCGCTGTAAAGTTCCAATCCTCCCTGGACAGGCCTCATCATTAAGGGTTTGCCGGTAAAGGGATCGAGGGGGATGCGATCAATATATGCAGGCACAAGCTCTTCCAGTTTTTCAGGATATCTTCCTCCGGCCGCTTTGTATGCCGCAACCGCAAATGCCGTGTCGGCGAAGGCACGGCGCGCTTCGCAGCTCATTATCCGTGAAAAGTAATTATCGTAAGATGGGCCAGCTATTCTGGTGAGAAGACCTCCTCGTTCTCTCATGATCTCTTGCGACTGTTTCAGGTTATTGAAAAGCTCTTCGTAGGTCCCGGCCGGTTTTGCGAGGATTTCCGTTTTCTTCCTGTCGTTTTCGATATCGTAGGAAGCGAAGAAAACACGATACATGCTTGTTTCCATAAGGATGCCCGCGAACAGACGGTCGTCGGAGGTAAGCATAAAAGCCAGTCCCTGTGTCATGGCCAGCCCGTCTATAACCAGGGTTTTCCGGAACATGTCGAGACCGGATGCGTGTGCTTTTACGGGAAGTGCTATCAGTCCGGCGAGGGGTTTGGAATTGCCGGCAAGGACATGCTCGACGCCGCGAACACGAACATCGTCCAGGGCAACGTTTATCATCAGTGAAAGAAGGCTTGGGTAGCTCATTATATGTCCGGAGATGTTTTCAATGAGCGTCAGGTCCTGAAGCGCTCCCGTGGTATCACCGCCGGACACTTTGTCGCAGGCTGAGATGTACAGCAGGTGTGCCAGGCTGCGGTATACCACGAAAGACGGTAGCGGCCACTGATAAGCGGCCTGTGAGATGTCGATGTTCATTCCCCACAACGGAAGGGCGGATGCCTTGTAGATCAGGGAAAGGGCCTCGCGGTGCTTTACGAGAAAGGCCTTCATCTCTTCTCCGGATACGTTCGGGGGCATATCTTTCAGCCATTTGGGGAGGTCCTTATCACTTCCCATCGCTTTGGCTGCCTGCTCGTATACCAGGCGTGCATTCTGCGTATCCGGCGCCCTTGCCGGTATCACACCTTTGAGTTTTTCTGTCGTTTCGGTGCGGATAACATTAAGCTCCCTGATCATTCCGGAATCGAGATAGAAAAAATAGGCTGCATTGCCTGTGGTCACGACGGCGAAAGCCGCCGCGATTATCAGGCGCGGCCAGGCACGTGCGGCAGCCGTCTCCGGCTGTTCACCCCTGATGCCGATCCTGACAATTATGAAAGAGCAGGCCATGTAGGAAAGGGTAAGCGCGAGAAGGTACGGAAAGAGCCATCTGGGCTGGATATTTTCATCGAAGAGAATCCATGTCCCCGCGGTAACGGCAATGAATCCGGAGGAGAAGATGACGATAACCAGATAAGACAGAATTTTCTGCCGCAGGGTTTTTTTACACAACGATGCCAGGGAGACAAACAGGGCAGTCAGCAGAAGACTGCCTATAAGCTTTCCAACCCACATGATTGCATATGACATATCCTTTCCTCCTTTCGGGATGCCATCAGCACGGTAAAAAATTCTGAGCCGCTGAAAACCCCTTGCGCACGGGCAATACAGCAGATCGTCACTCCCTGTTATTCCGGTTTTCAATCATAGTCGATAGCAAGGCGGCAACCTCCCCCTCACCCCCTCAGGGAGGGGGACAAAGGCGACGCAGTCGTATATTTAATAAGCATTGTAGGGGCGGGTTTTTAAACCCGCCCTTCTTCGACTAATTCACTGACCATAGTAAACGAAGGGAGCCCAGTAGAAGGGATCCCTGTACTTCCTGTAAGCGGCGTCCTTCAGAAAAGCCCTCTTCGTCTGTGCAATTGCTTCGGGATAGGACTCCTTTTTGTTTACAGTGCGGCGATATACGCTCTTCATGAACTCTGAGGTGGATTCGTCAGCCACCTGCCAGAGAGAAACGGACAGGCCGTCTGCGCCGGCGAGAATGAAGCTCTGGATAAGCCCCACCACCCCTTCGCCCCCATATATCTTTCCAAGCCCGGTCTCGCACGCGGACAGATTGACAAAGCGGCTCCTGATGTCAAGCGCCGCTATTTCAAACATTGTCAGGTATCCGTCTTCTCTGCCTTTACCGGTTTCAGTCTGAGACAGAACCAGGGCTGACAATTCAGGTATATCCGATATGACCAGACCGTGCGTTGCAAAATGTATCGTGTCGTACTTTTTCAGTTCGCCCCTTCCGGACAGTTCCTTGATTTTTTCTTCACTGGCATCTTTTCCCGTATAAACAACGGCTTCCTTGAAGGTTTTTTGCAGCGCCTGAACCTCCTGCAGAGTGCCGGGCAGGTTTTCCCATCTGTTGAGCCCCATGTATCCATAATACTCGCGCAGATTAGCTTGCCCTGCCAGAGCGGCATCAACGTCTTTCTTCAAGGTGCTCAAGCCTCTTTTTCCCACCGTCGATTCGTGTGCTGCGGTTTCGTACACGGCTCCGCCGAAAGCCAGTAATCCTGTCTTTCCCGTCAGGCTTCGCTCAGCAATAAGTTCATTTACCGTCAGCGACTGGGCATATTTTATTTGATATTTTTCGACCAGGAAACGGCCTGTTTCATCCTGGAGCGTCTCAAAGGGGAGAAACCCCAGAATTCCGTCCGGCTGAATAATGAGATGTTCCTTTTCCCTGATCACATCTTCCACGGAGGCAATCAGCAGGCGGTAAAACTCACGGCTGAGGAACTGGAAACGCCGGCGATCATTGCCGTCATGAAAGGGTTTGCTGATCAGGAAGCGGTAATAGTTGACGATGCTCTCCATTGATGACCGGTTGTCATTCAGAAGTTTGAGAAAACGGATGCCGAGAAGGTTGTTTTCCGTTCCTCCGGGAGTTTCTTTCTGACGAAGGCTTACGCCCCGCACGGGAATCTCCTTTTGCAGGGATCTCTTCATGTCCAGCCGCTTCTCGCTAATGATGCGATTAAAGAAGTTTCTTATGGGGACTTCTCTGCCGGAGATGATGTTTTTATCTGCTGCCAGAATTACAAGATCATTCCAGTTCAGATTGGCGAAACTGATCACGGCCGTTTTATCGTCCAGCTTAGATGCATAATTCCTGATGCCGCTGAACCTGAACTCCGCGGTACGCATCTTCTCTCTGAGAAGGTCAGCCAGGTACCTGGCGCTGGAAAGCTCCCGGTAGGCAAAGGCCTGTTCCCAGTTCTGCTGTCTGGCCGAGGTGGAAACGAGATACTGATAACTTTCAATCTGCGACTTCAGATAATTGCGTCTTACGGGACCGGTTGCCGTCTGCCGGAGGGTCTCTTTTATATCGACGGCCTTTTTGAAGTGCTGCTCGGCATCAGCATATCTTGTCTGCTTGTAATAGACCTCACCCATGTTGTTGAGAATCAAGGATTCGAGGGCCATGTTTTTTGCCTGCCGGATTGCGGGTAACGCTTCGGCGTAGCCTTTCATTGCCTCTTCGTATCTATCGCGTTCATAATTCACATAGGCGCCGTTGTTCCGGAAGAGAGCGATACTGGCGGCAAGATTCAGCGAGCGCGCCTTTCCCAGCGCTTCCTGATAAAATGCTAGGGCCTTGTCGAAATCCTCCATGTAGTAATAAACGAGACCCATATAATTCAGTGAGGACATGATGCCCGTCAGGTTTTCCGTCTCCCGGAAAATCTGCAGCGCCTCACGATAGCCCTCAAGCGCCTTGGCATAACTGCCTTCGAACCGCAGTATGGTGGACTGCCCGCAAAGGCTCCAGGCAATGCCCTGCCGCAAGCCTCTTCTACGATAGATATCCATGCTTCTTGCAAAGTATGATCCGGCTTCGTCCATCATGCCCCATTCGAAATATATCCAGCCGATATGATACAAGGTCCCTGCCTTGTCGGCATCAAGAGAAAGAGAGTCATAGATTTTATGCGCTTCAAGGTAATTATCGAGAGCCTTGTCCCAGGAACCGGTGGTTCTGTTAAGAGATCCGATGCTGAGCAGTATCCATGCGTAATCCGCCCGCATGCCGTACTGCCGGAAAATATCCCCGGCCTTTTTAAAATGAGCAAGCGCCGCGTTCATATCTCCTTTGGCCATGGCTGTATTGCCCATGCCTGCATATGCTTTGGCCAGAGGGCCGTGCAGGCGAAGCCCGGCGCTTATGTCTGCCGCTTTTTTAAAATTGGCAAGCGATCCATCATGGTCGCCCTTGCCTAAAAAGGACCAGGCCAGACCGGAGACTATTTCCAGTTCCTCTTCCTTTTTCTTCTCATCCTGCCTGAGATTTACGGCCTGCCGGAAGTAGTCAAGCGCCTTGTTGAAGTCTCCCTGCCCGTAACAAGTCCATCCCAGGCCGGTGATATTCCGGAATACGTATGCGTTATAGGAGATCGAACGGGAGATATTCAGTGAATTCCGGAAATGAGTCCCGGCGTTTTTGAAATCCTGGAGCCGGTAGAATGCATTCCCCAGGGCGTTGAGTCTTTCCGCCACATGATAATTGTTTTGCAGCCTGTAAGCCGTATCAAGTGCCTTGCTGAAGTATTCTCTCGCCCTGTTGAAATATCCGAGGTTGAAATAACACCAGCCGACGCCGCCCAGATATACTCCTTCTTTCTCTTGATCGGACCTTTCCCGATAGAAGCGGACAGATTCTTCCCAATATCTGAGCGCATCGCCGTACTTCCCTTCAGAATATGCCTTTTCACCGGACTGATCGGAGTAATGAGCAAGGGCGTGACCAGGACCAGACAGGTGAAACAACAGCACTATAAATGAACACAGACATAATTGCTTGAACATGGCTACAGATCCTCCGGTGGTTTCCTATAGTGTAAAGATCTGCGACTGCGGCGAATTCAGAGACAAGATTTTTCACGTTGAAAATATTTGTGAATTATAACATATCTGATTTCCGTCCGGAAAGGTTTCTTTTCCGCTCCGGCTGTAAGGAGGATGCTTTTGACACCTGTTGTTTTGTTGAGTGTTCTTGCATATGTAGCGGGATCAATAAATTTCGCCATTATCGTCCTCAGGCTGCTGGGAAAAGAGGACCCGCGGACGAAATTCAGCGGCAATGCCGGCACAACGAACGTCTACAGGCTGGCCGGGGTTTTCTGGGCCGCGGGAGTGCTGATTCTGGACGTCGGCAGGGCATGGGCACTGGGCTATGCCTCAGTGCTTTTGACGGAAGGTCCGACGGCGCCGTGGGTAGCTGTTGCACTGATTGCCGGAAACAGGTATCCCTGCTTTCACAACTGGCGCGGCGGCAAAGGTGTGGCAGGCTACATAGGCTTTACGGCTGCACTCGCCCCTTTCACGGCGGGGCTGGCATGCGCCGTCTGGGTTGCCGCATACGCGGTTTTCAGGATACCTTTCATCGCCTCCTTCTTTATGATCTTGATGCTTGCCGCGGGAACGATTTTCGAATATAGCAACTCGCTGATATCTGTTTTGGGTGTTTTAACGGCGGCGGCGTTCATCTTTTATAACCATAGAAGCAACGTGATGTCGTTTTTTAAAAAAAGAGGTGGAATTGATGAAGCCAAAGGATGAAGGCGGCAGGCAGGAGCCCAAGCGCGATACGCTTTGGAAGAATGCGGCATATGTGATTTATACGCCTGATGAGAAGGGAAAGTATTCTACAACCCTGGAGCGGGAGGATAGAGAATTTCTCCTGACGCCCTATTTTTCAGAATCATCCCAGGAAAGAGCGGAAGAGGCGAGAAAAAGGGTGCTTAGCAATGAGTCTTCGCCGATTGAGTATTTCATGTACAAGCGCCTGATGGATCCGGCAGCCCTCGCCCAGGGCATGGGCATTGCGGTGTGGCGGGTGAAGCGTCACCTGAAGCCGGATGCGTTCAGAAAACTGGACGAGAAGCTTCTGAAGGCCTATGCAAAGATATTTAATATAGACGTCGAAGAACTGAAAAACTTCAAGGGGGATATGCAAGATTGAAAGCCAGGGATAAATATGAACACAGGCTGTATGCACACTGCGAAACAGGCGTGGTCGCCTCCCTCTTGAGGCATTACGGATTGGAGCTCTCGGAACCGATGATCTTCGGTCTGGCCGGCGGACTTATGTTCGCCTTCCTGCCGTTTGCCAAGATGATGGGGGGAATGCCGGTGATCGCCTACCGCATATTTCCCAAGTGGATCATCAGGGGCGTTCAGAAAAGGCTGGGTGTGAAGTTTTATAAGAAGTCCTATAGCGATGAAACTAAAGCCATGGCGGACCTGGATGAGCTGATAGACAGCGGCCGTGTGGTCGGAGTGCAGGCCTCGCTGTTCTGGCTTCCCTTTATCCCCCAGGAGATGAGGGTGCAGTTCAACGCCCACAACCTGGTCGTGTTCGGAAAGGAAAACGGTGATTTCCTGGTCAGCGACGTGTTTCTGGAGCAGCCGAATCGGGTCAAACCTTCTGATCTGCAGAACGCACGCTTTGCCAAGGGCGTTATGGCGCCCAAAGGCTTCATGTACTATCCGACATATGTTCCGGAAAGCGTCAATGTCAGGCCGCTGATCGGAAAGGCGATCAAGAAGACGACAAACATGATGCTCAAAGCGCCCACTCCGTGCGGAGTGCGCGGCATTTTCTATCTGGCCGGTTATCTCGAAAAACTGACGAACAGGCGCGATGACAGGTACATCCGCACACTGCTGGGTCATATCGCGCTGATGCAGGAGGAGACGGGGACGGGCGGAGGAGGGTTCCGCTACATGTATGCCGCGTTTCTCCAGGAGTCTTACGATGTCATGGGCATGCCGCTGCTGAAGGAGGCTTCACAAAAGATGACCGAAGCGGGGCATCACTGGCGCAACTTCGCACTGTTGTGCGCGCGGACGTTTAAAGCGAAGGAGACGAGGATTGATCTCGCCGCTGTGGCCGGCCTTCTCAGAAAGGCAGGGGAGGCGGAGAGGGAAGTGCATCTCATGTTGCGCGGTGCCTTTTAAAGAGGGAAGGATGAGGAGGCCTTGAGAATGGAGTCTGTGAGAAGAGGAAAATCCGCTCTGTATGTCTGCCTGTTGGCCTTGCTGTTTCTGCTTGCCTGCGGGGCGAAGCCGGAAAGCACCGCGGCCGAACCGGTTGATGTCTCGCAGCCTCCAGCCCAGGAAATGCTGGCAACTCCCAAGGTTGTCAAGTTTTCGGGCAAAGGGTATGAAGGGACAATCACTCTCAAGGCATCTTATGTCGTCAGGGGGATTGTCGTCGGCCGTACGAAATATTCAAGCGACTGGCAGTCCGCCATCTCCCCTTACGATATTGCTCTTTGCTGGGGGGTGCTTGCTCAGAACAATCTTTACAAAAAGCTCTCCTGGTCGCAACGCGGGCGCTGGTACTACTGGCGTTACGGGTCGGACTTCGGATATGACAACAGCCTCGTCATACCCAACAGTTCCAACAACCACATTATTCCTTCTAAACCCGCCCTCGCCGGGGTTATCGGTGATCTGTCAGTGGGCAAGAAAGTGGAGATAGAAGGATTCCTGGCCGACGTGCGCGCCGGCAACAAAGAAGGCAGGAAAGTCTGGTGGAATTCATCTACAAGCCGGGAAGACACGGCGGACGGCTCCTGTGAAATAATATACGTTACAAGTATTACTGTCGACGGCAGGCGTTATCAATAGTTCCCATTTGGAAAGGGTTCTTTTCCGTCCCTGCTGCATCGGCTTTGTCGAAGAAGGGCCGGTAAAAACCCAGCCCTGCGATGGTTATTAGCTGTACGACGGCGATTTCTCATGCTCAGAGTGGTTTGTCACTCCCGTGCAAACGGGAGTCCAGAAATGCCGTTTCACTTTAATGCAAATGAATTGCCTGTCAGGCCGGGAATGAAAATGAAGGCGGTCACTGTATTTGTATTACTGCTGCTTTTGCTTTTACCGACACCGGGTAATGCCCGGGGATCGCTTGAGCCCTTTGAAAAAGAGGGAAGATGGGGATATGCGGATTCGGAAGGTAGGGTAGTCATTAAGCCGCAGTACGGGATGGCGGGTTCTTTTTCTAGGGAGGGTATTGCCGCCGTCGTGGACGAAACGGGTTGGGCCTTTATTAACCGCAAGGGGACTGTTCTTGTCAGGCCCTTTATTACCGATAATGGTCCTGACTATTTCAGTGAGGGGCTGGCTCGTTATATGGAAAACGGCAAGTTCGGCTTTTTCAATAAGAGGGGCGGCATAACAATAAGGGCGCAGTACGACTTTGTGCTGCCTTTCCATGAGGGGCTTGCCGCCGCCTGCGTCGGTTGCCGGTTCAAACGCGACGGGGAACACTCTTCCGTAGTTAACGGGAAATGGGGGTTCATAGACCGCAGGGGAAAATGGGCAATAAAGCCGGTTTATGAATCAGTGAAGGATTTTAAAGACGGGAAGGCGCTTGTTTCGGTGAACGGACGACCGCAATATGTGGATCGCCGGGGGGCGGTCCTTTCTGATGTCGGTCAGGAATCACAGCAGAGTCATTGAACATAAAAGACATATGCGGCCGTATAAAGGCTATCCTGTGAAATTAATAGCGTAAATGTTTAATGGAAGTCTTGACTTGCAGATTTATCTGAAATATGTACTATCAGGTTATACAGAAAAACCAATTCATGCCGGTTTGCATTGAAAATATGCCGGGATGGCAGGTGAAGGGCGACGCAGGCGCGCATAAGCGCATCTTCTGCAGCCGAAGGCAAAGCCGTCCGGAAGGAGAATGAATGCGAAGCGGCATCATGGAAGGAGCCATGGAGCGCAGAAAACACGACCGTATGCAGTCGCTGAATTTCCTGGTATTCACCGGTGTAGATCGTGAAAATAAGGAGATCGCCGGGGAAATAGGAAGAACGCTGAACGTAAGCGAAAGCGGCATCATGCTGGAAACGCATGTGCCTCTGGCTTCACACAGCAGCATTCTGCTTGATATCGGCCTGGAGGAGGATATTGCCGCGGTAAAAGGCATCGTTGTACATTGCAGAGACAGCGGCGAAAAGCTGTTCCATGCGGGGGTTGATTTTGTTGACAATGATCAGGATAAGATAGATGTTATAAAGAAATACGTCGCCGCCTTCATGAAGCAGTCATCATCTCCAGAGGACGGGAATCAATAGAATTTCAAGTGATTGATGACAGCCTCTGAAAAAATCTCATGGCCTTTTTCATTGGGATAACGCGCATCGGCCTGGACCATGACCTCGTTGCGCAGCCCGTTTTCTTCAACGTAGCCGGCCCACCAGGTATGAACAGGGATCAGGCCGCAGTCAAGATCGACAGCCACCTCTCTTATCGTCCGGTAGTAAATATTTACGGCATCCATTTCATATTTGTCGTCAAGGGGATGTGATGTCAGCAAAAAGATGCCGGGAGTGAATCGCTCCCTCGCCATCTTGATGATGCGGACAAGGTTCTCCTTGAATTCGGAACGGTAAACGGGAAAAAAGGCATCATCGATGCCGAAATGAATCAGGAGGATGTCAGGGCGGTAGGGGGAAATGTCAGTGTAAAAGGTGTCCACTCCGTCGAATGATGTTTCACGGTAGCGGGAATTGTTGATAACACCGGTCCCTTGCGCAGAAAGCTTGTCTCGCAGGAGGTCTGCATAGCTTTTCGCAACACCGTGGCCTGCAGCAATGCTGCCGCCTCGGATTAGAATCTTCGAGGGACTGCCGGAACCAGAATCGATCACAGGTAACTCCGCCTTTGTAAAGGGGTTTCCGCGGCTGAGAGTATCTTGTAGTAAAAAAATCAGATACGCTGCCGGAAGCCCCTTGTGCAGTTTATGAGGCTGTGTCGAAATACAAAATTTACCCAGGGTGTCATTCTGAACGAAGTGAAGAATCTAATTATTGCGACATGTTAAAAAGAAAGATTCTTCGGCTGGCGCCTTCAGAATGACATTGAGACACAGTCTCGTTTATATGGGCATGGGAAATCTTTTTTAGCCGTTGTGAAATTCAAATTACTCTGTTAGATAGCCTCATAATCCAAATTCGGCAACAGTAAAATGAAGAATATCGTCATGGGAACGGCCGGGCATGTTGACCACGGCAAGACATCGCTGATCAAGGTTCTGACGGGCATTGATACCGACAGGCTCAAGGAGGAGAAGGAACGGGGAATAACCATTGAGCTGGGTTTTGCCCACCTTGACCTTAAAGACGGACGCACCCTGGGTATCGTGGATGTGCCCGGGCATGAGAGGTTCATTAAAAACATGGTCGCCGGCGCCGCGGGCATAGATTTCGTGATGCTGGTGATAGCCGCCGATGAAGGGGTAATGCCGCAGACGAGAGAGCATGTCGATATCTGTTCGCTCCTCGGCATCCGCAGCGGCCTTGTCGCCCTGACAAAGAAGGATATGGTGGATGAAGACTGGCTTGCGCTCGTGATCGACGATGTGCGGGGATTCATCGATCAGACGTTCCTGGCGGGGTCGCCGATAGTTCCTGTCTCCTCGCTGAACGGCGACGGACTTCCTCTTCTGGCGGAGGAGATCAATCGCATTGCGGCGGAGGTGGAGAGAGATGCTGATGCCGGGCTGTTCCGACTGCCTATAGACAGGGTTTTCACCATGAAGGGTTTCGGAACGGTTGTAACCGGAACCCTGGCTTCGGGGAGCATAAGCACAGGTGATGATGCAGAGATTCTGCCTGCGGGACTGAAGGCCAAAATCAGAGGGATACAGGTGCACAATCATGCCGTCGAGACGGCTGAATCAGGGCAGCGCACCGCCATCAATCTTCAAGGGATAGAAAAGGCGGCTGTCGAGAGGGGGTTCGTGCTTGCCCGTCCGGGAACGATTGAAGCCACGCGGCGGATAGACATTTCCTTCAGTTATCTTAAGACCGTGGGCAAAAAATTGAAAAACCGTGCGCTCGTGCGTTTTCACACCGCAACAAGCGAAATCATTGCCCGCATGACTCTGCTGGACAGGGAAGAAGCGGAACCCGGCGATAACTGCTGTGCCCAGTTGTTTCTTGAATCTCCGGCGGTGGTTATGGCGGAGGACAGGTTTGTAATCCGCAGCTATTCTCCGGTGACGACAATCGGCGGCGGCATGATAGTTGATCCGCTGCCGAAAAAGCATAAGCGCCATGCGCCGGGGCTGGCTGATGAGTTTGCGATTCTGCAAACCGGCAGTCCCGCCGGGAAGGCTGCCGTAATAATCAGAAGAGCCGGCATCGGCGGCATTGAGCTGGCCGGCCTGGTCGTAAGGACATCCGTCAGCCCGAACCGGCTGAGAAAGATTCTGGAGGATATGTTTTCGAGCCGGCAGGCGATTCTTCTCGAAACGGACAGTTATAAGGTTGTCATGGCTTCCGTCTATGAGGAGCTGCAGGCAAAGCTGATCAGGGAAGCCGGAAGCTATCATGAAAGGTTTCCCCTCAAGGAGGGCATCCAGAAAGAGGAACTACGGACGACGATGGGGCAGTACCTGGGCAGCAGGCTTTTCAACATGGCGCTGAGGGATGCAGAAAAGTCGGGAAAGATCGCTGTTGAAAAGGATACCGTCCGTCTGGCCGGGCACCAGGTCAGCCTCAAGGGAGACATGGAGGACTTGAAGAGTGAGATTGCCGTCCTATACCGGAATGCGCAGTTGGCGCCGCCGACGATGAGGGAGTTGACGGAGAAATTTTCGGACCGGAAGAAACAGGCCTTGAGCGTGATGAACGTCATGCTGAAGGAGGGGGCTCTGGTAAAAATCAGTGAAGACCTGTATTACCACAGCGACATTATTGCGGAGCTTCGCGAAAACTATAAGAAGCTCCTTATAAGAGAAGGCAAGGCAACACCGGCCAGCTTCAAGGACATGACGGGACTCACGAGAAAGTTCATCATTCCGCTGATGGAATATTTCGACATGACCAAACTTACGATCAGAGCGGGAGAGCACCGCGTCCTCAGGGAGAGGGACAACAAATGAGCAATGGCGCCGGTCCCGCAGGAATAGAGTGGAGTGATGCGCTGGTCTTTCAGGGGGGAAGGCTTTCAGCGGAGAAAACTACCGTCATCCGCGAAATCCCGCTTAATGTCTTTGCCAACGGAAGAAAAATGGCCGTCATCGCCTGCACCGGCAATTATCCGGAGGAGCTTGCGGTAGGATATCTCTATTCCGAAGGCATCGTACGGAAAGCGGCTGATATAATGAAAGTCGAGGCATCGGCGGCTGAGAACGCGGTAAGAATAACCTGTATGCAGAAAGAAGGTGCTGCACCGGAAAGAACGGATGCCGCGGAATCCATTGCTTCGAGCGGTGCCAGGGGCGCGGCGGCATCGACTGTGCTCCGTCCTTTAAGCAATGCAGACCCGGAGGCGCTGAAATTGACGCCGGAGAGGATCTACATGCTTATGGAAAGCATGATAGCGGGCGCGGTCCTGCATAACGTGTCGGGAGGCACGCACTGTGCGGCCCTGGCGGACGTTTCAGGAATCATCGTAAGCCGGGAGGACATCGGCAGGCATAATGCGATAGATATGCTTGCCGGTTATGTTTTGCTGAACGGCGTTGCCTGTGAAGACAAGATTATTGTCCGCACGGGAAGGGTCTCTTCAGAGATTGTAAAAAAGATCTGGAACATGGGCATCAGGCTTGTTGTCTCCATCTCGGTTCCTACGTCGTCAGCCGTCAGGCATGCGGCAGAGGCAGGCATGACTCTGGTATGCGGCGTAAGGGGAGGGAAAATGAAAATCTATAACGGCAAAGGAAGAATAGCGACGTGAAGAAAAAGAACATATATGCGAAGGATGTCAGGTCAGGGGCCAAAGTCAGCGATCTGTTTCTCGTTTCGGAAAAAACTCTGGCATACTCTCAGAAAGGGCTGCCCTATCTCAATCTGCGGCTCAAGGACAAGACCGGCGAGCTGGACGGCAAGGTGTGGGAGAACGCCCTTGAGTGGGACAAGCTGTTCAGGAAGGGAGATGTGGTGCAGATTACGGCACGGGCGCTGAATTACAAGAACGCCGTGCAGCTTTCCGTTTCGGATGTGCAGAAAACCGACCAGCAGGATGTCGAGCCCGCCGATTTTTTCCCAGTGGCGCTGCGTGACGCCGACGAGATGTTTGCGGAGATGATGACTTTCGTCGCCCGCATTAAGGATGAAAACCTGAAAAGACTTCTGGACGCCTTTTTCCTGGATGAGGAGATCCTGCGGCTTTTCAAGCGGGCGCCGGCGGCCAAGGGGTTCCACCATGTATATGTCGGAGGGCTTCTTGAGCATACCCTCTCCGTTGTTAAGCTTCTCGATGTCATTGCGGAGCATTACGAAGGCATAAACCGCGATCTGCTTATTACCGGCGGCGTGCTGCACGACATCGGCAAAATTTATGAATTCTCCTACGACAGCCTTATCGATTATACGGATGCAGGAAGACTGGTCGGCCATATCGTCATGGGTGTGGAGATGCTGGATCGCAAGGTGGAAACGCTGGATAATTTCCCGCCGCAGCTGGCGATGGGGCTCAGGCATCTTATTCTCAGCCATCACGGGACGCTGGAATTCGGTTCGCCCAAGAGGCCGAAAACGGTGGAGGCGCTGATCGTTCACTATGTCGATGACATGGATGCCAAGGTCAACTCTTTTCAGAGATTCATCAATGACGCGGCGCATGGTGAAGAGTCCGACTGGACGCCGTTCAACAGATTCTTTGAGCGGTTCATATACAAGGGGAAATGAGCGTAAATGGCCTTTGAATTAAAAGACGTTCTGACGACAAAATGGTTTCTGCGGTTCCTTTACCGTTTTATCCGCATGTACAGTTGGACGTTCCGTCTTACCATCGAAAACGAAGAGGAATGGATGGACCATCTCAGGAAAGGCGGAGCGGTCATAATCTGCACATGGCATCAGCAGTTCTTCTCCGCGATAGGGCATTTCAGGTCATACCGTAACTTCAAGCCGTCGCTTATGATCAGCAAGAGCCGCGACGGAGAGATTATTTCGGGAGTTGCCAACAGGAGCGGCTGGCGGACGGTGCGGGGATCCTCATCGCGCGGCGGTGCGGAAGCGCTGAGAGAGATGATAGAAAACCTGAAAAATACAAAGCTGGTCGGTCATGTCGTGGACGGACCGCGGGGCCCGGCGGGAATAGTAAAGGCGGGTGTGATCCGTCTGGCGCACGCCGCGGGCGGGACTGTCGTGCCGTTCTACACGTCCGCCGACAGGGCCTGGTATTTCAGGAGTTGGGACAATTTTTTCATTCCTAAACCGTTTGCCAAAGTAAGGATCATATTCGACAGGATAATACCATGCACCCCCACGGATGACAGTGATGAGTTTGAACGTCAAAGGAGGCATCTAGAAGAGGTCATGAAGCCGCATTTACAAGGCAGGCTGGCGGCGCTGAAACAAGTGTAGCGGCATGATGAACTTAAAAAAGATCGGCATTGAAGATTACAGGACGCTGAAGCCGTTTTTTTTCAATCAGGTGCATCGCCTCAGCGTCTATTCCCTCCTTTCAATTATTGTATGGAGCGGCCAGCAGTATCGTTCGTCTTATGCCGTCGCCGGCGATGCCGTGGTCATCGGCAACGAATCGACAGCCGACCCGTGTGATCGTTATCTGGTCCTGCCTGTCGGCGCAGAGCCGGACATCGCTCCTGATGCCCTGTGCTCTTTAGCAACAGATCTCGGTTATCCGGAATACTGGTTCGTCCCCGGGGATTATTTTGTGAAACATCAGCGGAAGGATGTTGAGAAGCGGTTTCACGTCGTCGAGCAGGCAGAGTACGAAGACTACATATATCTTACTGAAGATCTGAGCCTCCTGAAAGGCAATCGTTTTATCCAGAAGAGAAACCACATCAACTGGTTCAATGATAACTACATTAAACAGGGTTTTGTTTCCGTGGAAGCAGTTACCGGGAAAAACAGCGGGGAGTGCCTGACCTTCCTTGATAAGTGGTGTGAGGAGCGCGACGGCTGCCGGGGCGTCGAGAACAACACCCTGGCCTGTGAGAAACGTGCTCTGGTTGCCGCCCTGAACCAGATAGAGGAGTTGGAGGGCGCGGGGTTGCTGGTACGGATTAAAGGTGCCGTCAACGCGCTGGGGATTGCTTCCCGCCTCAATGCGGCGACGGGTGTGCTCAATTTTGAAAAGGCGTTTTCGCACATCCGCGGGCTGTATCAGTTTCTTGACAGGGAATGTGCGAGAGTCCTATTCCGCGATTACACGTACATCAACAAGGAAAGCGACATGGGAATCCCCGAATTGGCAAGGTCGAAAAGATCATACAATCCCGTTGAGGGCCTCAAATCTTTCAAGCTGGTAATCAGGTAAGAACATACCTTTTTCGTCACCCCGTTAAAAAACAGGGTCCGTGATTTCCGGATACCGGCCTGCACCTGTATGGCGTCAGCGGCCGGTTTTTCATTGACTTTCACAGGATGTCTCCCTATACGGCCTTCCCGGTGAAGGATATTACTGTAAGCTATCAGCAGATTGACAGCGCGACAGTATGAATCGATTGATTGAAACGCCTTCCTCCGCGCAGCGTATAGCCGGTTCCCGGTGCTTTTCCTGAGTAGTTCTCAAAGTGAGATGCCCTTTGAATTTCTTCAAACCCAATGGTTCCGGAACTGTTTCCCCATCTTTTTTCATCCACTTTATTTACTCTGCAACAACATACTCGATTTCACGCAACGCATCTTCAAGAGTATTCCCATGGGCGGCGAGAGATGGAAACTCCAGGCATCCGGCAACATGACAATTGTCTTCCCCCGACCACTCTATACGGTATGTATATTTCTTAATTTCATTCTTCACTTTTCTTTGCCTCCATCTTCTCTATGGCTTTCTTTACATCTCTCATCTGATAAAACTTCGCCATTTTCCAGTTTGCAGCCTGCCCGGTCTCCTTCCGCCAGTGTCGGGAACAGCACTTCCGTGCTGAATTTTTCCGCTTCCGCCAGAACCATATCAAAGGTCTCCCGGGAGAAATCGTCGTACATCGACGTTTGTCAGAGCTCCTGAATCTTCAGCAATTCATACAAAACGAACTTCTGATCTCTTGCATCGACAATTAGCCATATTTATTCTGTCCTCCTGTTGCGTGGATTAATAAAATGACCGGGGAATTTTTACAAAAGCTTAACAACATGCCCGCCATGAATTTTGTGCCACATTTAAAATCAGGAATCTATCTATTCGCATGCTTGAAGCCGGCACTTGATGTCTTTTCCGAGGCTGGGTAATTATGTTTCTCTGCTCCGGATTGAAAACCTCACCAATTAACCTCACATAGTTATCCCCTCACAGGCAGAACTGCGCATAGTAATAAATACGGGGGGTAAGGTGCAATTTTCAGAAGATGCTTTTCTGAATATCAAAGGCATTTTTGTCTTCCAGTCAACAAAAGTGATACGACCTCCACCAGGCAAGCTTTCAAATCGTTATCAACGCTCCATCCTGCAATCTCTGCCCTGCTATTCTTGCTAATATTCTTAGTGGTTGAATTTCTAATTTATTACGAGTAGTGGTTCTGTGGTAGAGTATTCTGACAGGATCATAAACCTCTTGAGAGTGAGAAGGGATTATGTCATTCGATATAGAATGTTTACTCCAAAAACGTTAAATTAGCAGATAACCTTTATTTCTCAATCATAATAAGGTGTTTTAATAAAAGTCTATGCTTATCAACTGTCCATATTGTAATATGGAGTTCTCAGAGGAAGAAGCCGAGATTTCCAGAAAACAAAATCATCTTAGATGTCCTGTTTGCCATAAAAACATCCTCTCCCCTCGAGCGGAGGCAGTGGGGATCAAATCCGGCAGACCTGTTTTTAAATATGCCGTTTTTACAATCATCATCGCTGGTGTTGCTCTGGCTGTCATGTTGTACTTTTTTCAAGGCAGGCAAGATGCCTCCCGTCCATTGAACCGGGTAAACACATCTCTTAAACCGGCGGAGCAGCCAGCGGGTATTCAACCGACTGCTTCTCTGCCCGCCTCCACGAGCAATGCATCACCTGCTGCTGCCGCAGAAGGTGGCGTTAAAATGCAAATCATAGAGAAGATTGCCTCCGACTTTCACAAGAGTCACACTTATACATTAACAGGAGATTTTGTGTGCGTAGACATGGCTATCAGTGTCTGGAATCAACTGATTACGAAAGGCATTGCCGCGAAAATCATGGCGGGCAATGTAAATGAATATGTTACCGGCATGGACTACAGAGAGCTGGTTCAGCGAAGCAATCATGCCTGGGTGGTTGCTAAAGCAGATTCGGATGAAAAGGTTGCCGTCGAGACTACCGCCGGCAGGGTGGTCAAAAACGGAATGAAAGAATATAAAGCATATATGAAGGGCGTGGAATTTGAGACGCCCGGCCAGGTCAAGCGATACGTCTTTCTTCGAAACAAGGCAAACGAAACATGCGGACAGGCGAAGGCAATGATAGAGGAATGGAACAAGAATTATGCAGGAAAGCAAATCAGGAGAACCGCGGAAATAGTTGAGATTGAATCACGAGTAAAGCAGCGCGCAAGCGACTGTGAAGCGGTCATGACCGATCTTGAGGCATTCAGATCGAAGGCTATTTTCTATTAATGTGTCATTGGATCGTGTTTTATTATGAGTAGTCGTAAAGACGACCCAATATACTCACTTCCTTTCTTCTTTTTACACCACAAAAATAGCATTACCTCCGGCATACAATCTTTCAGTTGGTAATCTGATGAACATATTTCATTGACACACAAGACCGGCCGTCGTATGCATCCAACTCACAGAAGTGATTCTTATCAAACAAAAAACGTCTTATGGCAGCAGGAAAAAGATAACGGCTGTCCTTCATGACCACTACGGAAGTATTTTGGATTGAATTTGCCCCCCCTGTGATTAAAAACTGTTTCAAAAAAGGAATTGACCCATGCTGAACACAACCGTGAGATTTCGAAAAGAAGCCCGTGCACTTTGTCTCTGCCTTACAATCCTGGTTCTGCTTTTCCTGGCGTTTCCTCAGGCCGTCACAGCCGGTCCCGCGGCCAAGAAAGAACAGACCAACACCTTCTGGCAGTTGGATTCTGAAGCAGGTTTTGACGGCGACGGCAGCAACTTCTGTGCGCCCGTTGCGGTTTCGAACGGGTTGATCTACCTGGCCAAAGCCAGGGGCATGACGGGCCTGGTTGACGGAACGGACCGCTACACACAGATCGCGCTCATCAAGAAACTGGCCGAACACATGGAGACCGACCCGGAAATCGGCACGAATCCAAGCAAGATTCTATACGGCCTTGATGAATATGTGCAGTCAAAAGGTTTTTCACTCGACCGCCTGGAAATCGCCGGCTGGCGGAGGATCGACGCCGATCACAAGGGGTACCTGATATCCGGAAAGCCCGACATGCAATGGTTGCGAAAAGCGGCCAATGATCCTGATGCCGTAGTTATCCTGAACAACGGGTGGTATAGGGATGACGGGGAAGGTGGATACATCCGGAAAGGCGGACACTTTGTGATCGCTGTAGGCGCCGGACCCGGGGTCTCGGAATTCCAGGTACACAATCCGGCAATAGAGTCAGCGACCCAGAAAGAGAATACCTCGGTGACATTGACCGCCATCAGCGGCAGTCTTATCGTTGATGCAACGTCAAACGGTGTGGAGGAACTCGAACTGGGAGGCTATTTTAAGATGGAAGGTCCCGGACTTCCTTTCCGTTCCAGCAAGGCGGCATTTGCCGCCCTGGATTTCGTCATCGTGTTCAAAGTGAAAAAGCAGTAAGGATTTAACCCAGATTACGCAATAAAAAAGTAATACCCTTTGGCATCCCGGTCAAAAAGGCTTTCCGCGGCTCAGAATATTTTTCACAAGAAAAACATTCGATTCGCAGCTTGGGAACCCGTTAGCCCATCTTCCGCAGTTGGAAAATGTGAAAGAGGTAATATCAGCTAGTTAC
>CAZLFA010000062.1:0-23453 GCA_964558665.1 uncultured Syntrophaceae bacterium | reverse complement strand
TATATTAACAGCTACTTATAGCTGTATTGCTGTACTAAAAAGTCAGAAGAGCCACTTTATTTATCACTGGTAATACGGGGAGACGCAAAAGGCCATCGCTGCTTCTGAAGTTGTGATCCTTTATCTCTCACTCTTCCTCCCATATAAAAAATATTCACCCCGATACCACCGTCGCGCAGTCTGTATGCGACCCGCTTGAATAAAGACCAGTTGTGGAAGCACCTTGTTCATCCCATTTCCAGCAGGAGAAAGGAGCGAATGAGAACGACAACCCACGAGGAGACAAATCAGGGCCTGACAGCGCAGGAATGGTGTGAGCAGGCACAGATGTCCTTCCAGTCGGCAAATTTTGAAGACGCAATACGTGGATGCTCCCGTGCACTTGAACTCCGGCCGGAATGGCCGGCTGTCTACGTCATGCGGGGATTGTCTCATGAGAATCTGGGGCATCAGTTTCAGGCACTGGAGGATTATGACAGGGCGGTGGAAATCGATCCCGACGAGCCTGCCTCATATATCAACAGGGCAATATGCTACGGAAAGCTGGGCGATCACATGCAAGCGGTAAGCGACCTTGATCATGCCATACAAATCGATCCCGGCAACATAGTAGCCTACAGCAACAGAGGAAACGAGTATTGTGAACTCGGCAGATATGTGCAGGCGATAGAAGACTACAGCGCGGCCATCAGATTAATGCCGACATTTGCCGACGCATACTACAATCGCGGGATTGCCTACAGCGAACTGAACAGCGGAGAAAAAGCAATCGCGGACTACAGCAGGGCCCTTAAACTCAATCCCTTTCATGATGCGGCCTTCTTTAAGAGAGGGATTATCCTGGCCTCGCTGGGCAGATTGACGGAGGCAATAGAGGACTATAACAGGGCTGTCTATTACGGCTATGAAGCGGCTGATGTTTATATTGAACGGGGCCTCGTTTATTTCATTCTCGGACAGGACGATCCGGCTATAGAGGATTTTAACCGTGCCATCGAGATAGAACCCGATGAAGGAAGCTGCTATTGTTTCCGGGGGGCATGTTACCTGTTGTCCGGAGACAAAGAGCAGGCGGCGGATGATTTCAATACGGCGCGTGATCTGGGGTATGAGGAGAGTGAAGAGTTTCTGGAGCGGTGCGGAATAATAATGGATTGAAAGATTTATGCTTGTCTTGGCGTCCCGGTCAAGAAGGCTTTCCGCGGCTCAGAATATTTTTCACAGGAAAAATATTTGATTCGCCGCTTGAAAACCTCCTTAACCGGGATAATTTATGCCTGTCTTGACACCCCGGTCAAGAAGGCTTTCCGCAGCTCAGAATATCACAATTTATCTTATCAAAGATTTTCCTTTTGACATCTTTCCCGGTATCCGGTACTTTTCATTCAGGTTGCATATTCAGAAATGCACTGTCAATGTTACCTCCAACCGGCATTATCAGCCTCAACAGGGACATCACATGCAGGAACCGTCCGAAACATACAAGAAACTGCTCGATGAGAACGCTTTGCTGAAACAGCGGATCCGGGAACTGGAGCGCCTGGAGGCGGCAGACAGGCGTACAGAGGAACTGCTGAAGGAGAGCGAGGAACGGTATCGCAAACTGATCGAGACGACAAGGGACCTGGTCTACACAACCGACGGAAAAGGTTTCCTGACCTATATAAATCCGACTCTGGAGAAGACCCTAGGTTATACGAGCGACGAATGGAAGGGGAAGGCCTTTACGCAACTGGTCGATCCCGGATGTTTCGGATTGGTGAAGGAACTTTTCAAAAGAGCCATGGGGGGGGAGTCAATTCCTGTTTATGAGGTTTATCTTCTCAGTAAGGATGGAAAACGGTTTCCGGTGGAATTCAATGTGGTAACCATCTGTGACAGCAAAGGCAAACCGGCGGGCCGCTACGGCGTGGGGCGGGATGTGACCGACCGCAAGCGGGCGGAAGACGCACTCAGGGAAAGCGAACAGCAGTTGAACAGGATCATCAACGGCTCTCCTATCCCTACCTTTGTCATAGGGAAGGACCATCGTGTCTTATACTGGAACAAGGCTCTGGAGGAAATGAGCAGAATCCGGTTTGAAGATATTGCAGGCACCGGTGAACACTGGAGGGCTTTTTACGGCAAAGAGAGGCCTTGTATAGCGGATGTGCTGGTTGATGAGAATTTTGAACGGATGGATGACTGGTATGCGGGGAAATATATCCGCTCCAGATTGATCGATGAAGCATATGAGGCGACCGATTTTTTCCCCGATCTTGGTTCTGAAGGCAAGTGGCTGCGTTTTACGGCGGCCGTTATAAGAGATTCACAGGGAGGCGTTATCGGCGCTGTAGAAACCCTGGAGGATATCACGGAACAGAAGTACGCCGAGGAGCTTTACAGGAGCATGGCCAACAACGCCCAGATCGGCGTGTATATCGTCCAGGAAGGCCGGATTGTTTTTAACAATGCCCATATTCCCAGGTATTCAGGGTATACCAACGAAGAACTCAGCGGTTCCAGAATTATTGAGTACGTGCACCCCGAGGATCGCGGCAGGGTAAGGCAAAGCGCCCTGAGCATGCTGAAGGGAGAATCCTCCGAACCGTACGAGTACCGGATCATCGACAGGGAAGGCAATGTCAAATGGCTCATGGAGGTTGTCGCTGCCATCCACTTCGGAGGAAAACCCGCAGTCCTGGGCAGTACAATGGACATCACCCGCCGGATACACATGGAGGAAGAGGAGGATAAATTAAAAACACAGCTCATCCAGGCCCAGAAGATGGAAGCCATCGGCGCACTGGCCGGCGGCATAGCCCACGACTTCAACAATATCCTTGCCGGTATCATGGGTTATACAGAACTGTATAAAGAGCTGGTGGTCGACCGCCCGCAGGTGTACGAAAGCATGAGAGAGGTGCTAAAAGCAACCAAGCGGGCAAAGGATCTCGTGCAGCAGATCCTTACTTTCAGCCGTCAAACCTCGCATGAAAAAAGACCCACCATACTTGTTCCTGTCGTGAAAGAGGTTGCCAAGTTCTTAAGGGCATCTCTGCCTACAACCATTGAAATTAAAACAAAGATGAACGTAACCTCAGATCTCATCATGGCCGATCCCACGCAGATACATCAGGTACTCATGAACCTGTGCACGAATGCAGGACAGGCCATGAAGGAAACAGGCGGTACACTGGAGATCGGATTACGAGATGTTATTATAGACAGCGATGACTGGTCGCGTTTTCCATCTCTGGACAGCGGCAGTTATCTGGAGCTCAGCGTCAGAGATACGGGTTGCGGCATCGCGCCGGAGAACATGGAAAAGATATTCGAGCCCTATTTTACAACCAAGGTCAAGGGAGAGGGGACAGGCCTGGGGCTGGCGGTTGTGCACGGCATCGTCAAGGATCACGGAGGTGAGATCAAGGTTTACAGCGAAGTCGGCAAGGGAAGTTCATTCCAGGTACTCCTGCCTCTGATTGAGCGGCGGGAGGAGGAAACAGAAGATAGAGAGGAATTAATATTACGTGGAAATGGAGAAAGAATCCTCTTTATTGATGATGAGCAGGTGCTGGTTGACCTCGGAAGGGAACTGCTTGAAAGTCTCGGGTATAAGGTTGTCGCCGAATCCGACCCAGCCGTGGCGCTGGTAAAGTTTAAAGAGAACAGGGATGCCTTTGACCTGGTGATCACCGATAAGACCATGCCGTACATGACGGGATTCGATGTTGCAAAGGAACTGCGGCAGCTCAGGGCGGACATCCCCGTCATCCTCTGTTCGGGATATCAGGACAAGAGTGATGTGGAGAAGCTCTCAGCCATGAACATAGGCAGTTTTCTGACCAAGCCGGTCAGTAAAAAAGACCTGGCTGATGCCATCCGCAGCGTGCTGGCCAAAAAAACTGTATCAAGATATTAAAAACCACCATTAAAGGAGGAATATTTATGGACAGATCATCTCTCGCGAAAATCACTTCCGGCGTGTATATTGCCAGTTCCTTTAAAGACGGGAAATTCAACGGACAGATTGTAAACAGCCTCTTTCGTGTAACTGCAAAACCTTTGACAGTCGCTGTCAGCATCAATAAGGATAATCTGACCCATGACTATATTCAGGCCAGCAAGCTGTTTTCAATTTCCATGCTTGCCGTCAGCGCCCCCATGGAGTTTATCGGGCTTTTCGGCTTCAAGTCGGGAAGGGACGTGGATAAGTTTGCCCGGACAGGCTATAAAACCGGCGCGACGGGCGTTCCCATTGTCACCGATCACAGTGTGGCCTGGCTCGAGGCAAAAGTCATCCGGCAACTTGATTGCGGGACCCATGTTATTTTTATCGGTGAACTGGTTGACTTTGAAAATCTCGCCGGAGGGCCTGCGCTGACTTATGACTACTACAGCAATGTCATGAAGGGCAAGTCGTCGAAAAACGCCCCGACCTATGTCCCCAGGGAAGAAGCAAAACAGAAGGAGTCGGTGGAAGAAAAGTACACCTGCAGTATCTGCGGCTATATTTATGAACCCTCCAAGGGAGATCCGGAGCATGGCGTTGCGCCCGGCACGGCGTTTGAAGATCTGCCGCCGGACTGGACCTGCCCCGTCTGCGGAGCGGATAAATCCCAGTTTGAAAAGGCTTGAAAGCCCAAAATAAATTGGCGTTGTGCAAAGAAGATGATTATAATTCTGTCCGGTGTCCAGATTTCCGCAATCTGCACACCGCGATTTTTTACTTTGATTATGGCTTTCCGGCGTCAATCATGTTATCCTGTAACAAAATTGTGAGGTCCTGAAATGTCCTGATTAAATATATCCTTCAACTTTTACAGCGAGGCTTGTATGGAGCGACTCAATGAACCCCGTATCTCAAAAGAGAACGGGGTTTTGTGTTCTTGCCGCCCGACAAAAGGCAGCCATTCCCCGGGTGCAATGGCATGCACTCTGCAGCGGCCGATGAGGCATAACGGAACATAATGGACAGATATACATAGAGAGATGAATATGGACAGGTTTTTAAAGAATTTAAGATTAGACGTCAAGGTAGCACTGCTGGGTATAGGCAGTGTAATGATAACGGCAGCGGCACTTGTCTTCCTGGCAGTCTGGCAGAGCGGCCAGTATAACACGCTGGCTCAAAACGAAGTGGATGAACTGATCGCCGCCGACCTTGATCATATAACGTCAGGTGTCTACAACCTGGTTCGGACGGAGAATGAGGCAGTCCAGGAACAGCTCAGCTACAACCTGAACGTGGCGCGCCACGTCCTCGCAAATACCGGCCGCATAAGCCTTTCCGAAGAGACGGTTGCCTGGAATGCTGTAGATCAATTCACCACTGAAAAAATACTGATTCAATTACCGAAAATGCTGGCGGGAGACAGATGGCTGGGGCAGAATTTCAGCCCCGACGTCAGGACTCCCGTTGTTGATGAGATTACGAGACTGGTCGGTGAAACGGCAACCGTCTTCCAGCGCATGAACGAAAAAGGCGACATGATACGTGTGGCGACCACAGTCAAGGATTCAAAAGGCAGGCGGGCCATAGGCACTTTTATCCCTGCCGTGCATGCAGATGGAAAACCCAACCCCGTAGTGTCGGCCATTCTGAAGGGGAAAACCTATCACGGACGTGCCTTTGTTGTTAATACCTGGTATCTCACCGTCTACGAACCGATAAGGGATAAAGGCGGCCGTCTGGTCGGCATGCTGTATGTCGGACTCAAACAGAAGGCTGTTGAAATGCGCATCCGCAATGCCATATTACAGACGAAGGTCGGCAAGACCGGGTATGTTTACGTTCTGGGAGGAAAAGGCGAAGACCGGGGACGCTATATAATATCCCAGAAGGGAGAACGCGATGGTGAAGACATATGGGACAACAAGGACAGCGATGGCCGCTATGTCATCCAGACGATAATCGGCAAAGCCGTTGCTCTCAAGTCCGGCGAATTTGCGACCGAGCGCTATCGATGGCAGAATCCGGGTGAGTCGGAGCCCCGCTGGAAAATAGCCCGTCTTGCCTATTACGAGCCGTGGGATTGGGTTATAGGCACGAGTGTCTATGAGGATGAACTTCAAAGCTACCGGACCGTTCTGAGCGGCGGACGAATCAGAATGACCACGATCATGGCGCTGGCAGGTCTGATGATCGTCCTTGGCGTCGGCATGTTCGGCATCTTTATCGCCTGGACGATCACCCGTCCTGTAGGCAAATTGACCAGAGCCGCAGAGATCATCATGAAAGGAAATCTCGATCATGTTGTGGATATCACTTCGCAGGATGAGATCGGGACGCTGGCGCGGACCTTCAACAGCATGACCGAAAAGCTCAAAGAGACGATGGAAGGGCTGCTCAAGAGTGAGGAAAAGTACCGCACCCTCGTCGAGACGACCCAGGATCTGATCTTCATCGTCGACAGGCAGGGATTGTTTACCTTTGCCAACCCGAGGTTGGAGGCATTGACGGGGCTTTCTGCGCAGGAACTGCAGGGCATACCTTTTACAGACATACTGCTTCCTGAATTCAGGGAAGCGGCGGTTGACCGTTTCAAAAGCGGGATCAGGGGGAAGATTCATGCACCCTATGAAGTGCTGATCAAAAACAGGGAAGGAAAAGAAACACCCGTGGAGTTTCTCATAACGACGCTCTTTGACCGGGACGGCAGGTCCGTCGGAAGGTTCGGCGTCGGCCGCGACATGACCGAGCGCAAGAAGGCCGCAGATGATCTGCAGGCGTCGCAGCAGAAAATAAACAGCCAGCTGCTTTTCCTGGAGGCATTGCTTTCGGCCATGCCGATTCCCGTTTTTTACAAGGATGCCGTTTTTCGTTATCTCGGCTGTAATGAAGCCTATGCCGAGTACATGGGGATAAGCGAGGAGGAACTGAAAGGTAAAACCGCTTATGACCTGTGGCCGCGCGAATTGGCGGAAATGTATGATCTCAAGGATCGGGAGCTTATTCAGCAACGGGGAGCCCAGACATACGAGTTCAAGGTGGTGGATAAGAACGGCGAGATAAGAGACGTGATCTTCAGAAAGAGTGTCTTCTTCAATGAAGATGGAAGCGTTGGCGGGATCATCGGCGCTCACTTCGACATCACGGAACGCAAGCGAGCTGAGGAAGCGTTAAAAATCTCGGAGCAGCGTCTGGCTGCGTTCATCGATTTTCTTCCCGATGCAACGCTGGCCATCGATAAAAACAAGCGGATCATCATATGGAACCGGGCCATCGAGGAGATGACGGGCATACCCGCCGGCGAGATGATCGGCAAGGGAGACTATGTTTACACAATCCCCTTTTATGGAGTGGCTCGGCCGCAACTGATGGATCTTTTCTGGGAGCCGGAGCATGAGGTCATGGCAAAGTACCCCATTCTTAAAAAAGAGGGGGAAAACCTCGTCATTGAGGTGTTCTGTCCTGAACTCTATAAAGGTAAAGGCGCCTTCGTATGGGCCAAGGCATCACCGCTGCGCGATTCTGACGGACAGCTCATAGGAGCCATCGAGTGCATCAGAGATATAAATGAACGCAAACAGGCTGAGGAGATGCTGAAGCAAAGCGAGTCCAATTACCGCAGCGTAATCGAAAATATCCAGGACGTCTTCTATCGCAGCGATGCACAGGGGAACCTTATCATGGCAAGCCCCAGCTTCATTGCCATGCTGGGATATGATTCCGTTGATGAATGCCTCGGCAGACCGATAGCCGATGCTTTCTATTACGATCCGGAGAAACGGACCGAATTCCTGAAGGCGATCAGGGATAAAGGACGGGTTACAAACTATGAAGTCGTTTTAAAAAGAAAGGACGGCACCCCTGTCACCGTGGAAACGAACAGCCATTTCTACTTTGATGACGAGGGCAACACAGCCGGTGTTGAAGGAATATTCCGTGATATTACCAAACGCAGGCAGGACGAGGAGATTCGCAGAAAGTTGGAAGGCCAGCTCATTCAATCCCAGAAGATGGAGGCCATTGGAACCCTGGCAGGCGGCATCGCCCATGACTTCAACAATATTCTTTCCGGCATCATGGGATATACGGAGTTGTATCTGGAGTCGGTGAGCGACCGTCCAAAAGTATATCGCGGCATGGAGGAAGTACTCAAGGCGGCCGGCCGGGCAAAAGACCTGGTGACGCAGATTCTGACCTTCAGCCGGAAGACGGAGCACGAGAAAAAGCCGGTTATGCTTTCTCCCATCATTAAGGAAGTGGTCAAATTCATGCGTGCTTCCCTCCCGGCAACAATAGAAATCAAACAGACGATCAGCGTAGCGTCCGATCTGGTTCTGGCAAATCCCACGCAGATTCACCAGGTGCTGATGAACCTCTGCACGAACGCCTGGCATGCCATGAAGAACAGCGGCGGAGTTCTCTCGATTGCATTAAAAGAGGTCATCATGGATGAGGATAACCTTGTACATCATAAATCTCTGAAGCCCGGGCATCACCTGGAACTGTCCGTCCGTGATACCGGCGGGGGAATTTCCAGGGAACATATCGATAAAATCTTTGACCCCTACTTTACGACAAAAATTAAGGGAGAAGGAACCGGATTGGGGCTTGCCGTTGTGCATGGCATAATCAGGGAATATGGCGGGGAGATCTCTGTTTACAGCGAATCGGGAAAGGGCACCGTCTTTAAAATCTATCTGCCGTTAATAGAAAGTAAAACAAAGAGCGGCGAAGACTTTAAAGAAGCGATAATGCCGGGGAAAGGCGAGACAATCCTGTTTATTGACGATGAAATGATGATGGTCGATTTGAACAGGGAGTTGCTGGAAGCGCTCGGTTACAAGGTGATTGCCGAAACAAATCCTGCCCGGGCAATCGAGATTTTCAAGGAAGACAGCGACGCCTTTGATCTGATTATCACGGACAAGACGATGCCGCATCTGACGGGATTTGATGTGGCCCGTGAAATAAAAAGCATTCGCCCCGATATCCCTGTAATCCTCTGTTCCGGTTTTCAGGAAAAGGAGGATGTCGGGAAACTGAAAGCCCTCGGCATAAGCCGGCTTATGATCAAGCCGATCAGCAAAGGTGTCATGGCTAAAGTGATTCGAGACGTTCTTGAAAAAGAAACCGGCATGAGATACAGTTGAAAAACAGGATACTGTCTGATATCGAAGGTTGCTCGAATTTTGCAAAGATACGCAAAAGGCAAATCCCCGGAATCCGGTAAGTATATTCCACGCTGTGTGTTTGAAGAGAGGATTGTTTAAATGGATCGGAAGGACATGACAGACGTCAGCCTGCCGGCTGATCTGGTGCGGAGATTATTGGCGGCATCCGCGCAAAAAGAGGGCATGTCTCCGTCGGAAGCCGTCGGGAATGCAATAAAGGATTGTCTTGACGGCAAAGAAGCGGACAATGCCATTTTTATATCGGCTCCCGTGAATGCCATGATGAAAGGATTCTACGAGGAGGATACCCTGATAGGAGACCTCAAGAAGCACGGCGATTTCGGGCTGGGGACGTTCAACTCTCTGGACGGTGAGATGATCATGCTGGACGGAATCGTCTATCAACTGAAGTCGGACGGTTTTACTTACGTGGTTGAAGACAGCGTGCAGACGCCTTTCGCCTGCGTTACATTCTTCAGGCCCTACAGCCATGAGGTGATCGGCAGGGAGATGCATTACCATGATTTTAACGCGTTTCTCGATACGCTTATCCCGTCGCGCAACATGTTCTATGCCTTGAGGATGGAAGGCAGGTTCCGCCAGATGAAAGTATGGTCCGTCCGCAGGCAGGCCAACTACAAGCCGATCCTGGAGCCTTCCGAGGCGCAGGCAGCCTTTGAGTATGAGGATGTTGAAGGGACTCTGGCGGGGTTCTTCGCACCCGTGTTCATGAAGTCGCTCATCATGCCGGGTTTCCATCTCCATTTTGTTACATCGGACAGGAAGCACGGGGGGCATCTGCATGAATGCATCATTGACCGGGCGGAAGTCGGCATTCAGCATATGGACAAACTGAAGATGAATTTGCCGATCACCCTCGACTACATGACTGCGGATTTGAGGCGGTGAGGCGGGGCATAATCCGGAATCGGCAAATTTTTATATGCATTTCAGTTTCTCCGGGAGAAGATAGATAATGTTTGAAATGATCATGATATTTTATTTCGTCTTCATGGTTGCCATCATTGCGGTTTTCTGCCACCGCTTCTATAAGACGACAGCTCGGATGAAGGAGTCGGATCTGCGCCTCAATGAGACCATGAGAAAAGCGCTTCTCGAAGAGCAGAAAAAGATGAAGGAAAAAGAGCAGCAGGATAAGAACGAACCTCCGCCAAACCAGGTGTAAAAAATTCAAAAGACATGTTTCGTTTCCATCACGAAACTCCGGACGCTGAAACTTTCGGTTTCCGGATAGGAACTTTGCGCACCGGAAATTCCGCAGACCGGCAAAACCGGTTATTCCGGTTCTCAATCAGGGATGATAGCAATGCGGTAACCTCCCCCTGCACCCCCTCAGTGAGGGGGACAAGGGCGACGCAGTCTCAGGGGGATAAAGGGGAGAGGGTTGAGGAGTCCTTTTCGGACGGAAGCTGGACCGGCAGACGGTGACAGGCAAACCATGGAATACAGATTCGATAAGAAGGAGATTGAGCAATCGATCATTGCTCGTTTTGAGAAGCAGGTGCGGTTGTTTCCCGGGCGTACCGCTGTCAGGGATGCCTTGCGGTCGCTCAGCTACGCGGAACTGAACTCAGCAGCGAACAGGATTGCCTCCGTTCTCATGGAGACAGCCGGCGGAAAAAGGAGTGCCGTTGCCGTTTTTTGCGATCACGGCATATCCTCTGTCGCCGCGATTCTCGCCGTCCTGAAGGCGGGCAGGTATTACGTGCCGCTGGATCCGATGTACCCGGAAAAGACCCTGAAGCATATGCTGGCGGATTCGGAGGCGGCGGTAATTATGTCCGATGCGGCAACCGATGCCGTGGCCCGTGAACTGGCTAAAGACGGGGGAATAGCCGTTGTAAACACCGGCGACATTCCGGCATCAACACAGGCCGGCAACCCCGCGGTTGATTCAGGGCCGGACGATCCCGCCTGCATCCTTTATACGTCAGGCTCCACGGGCCTGCCCAAGGGAATCGTGCACAGCCACAGGTCGATCCTTCATCACATCTGGAGCCACTCGCGTACCTTTAACCTTTGCGAAAACGACCGCCAGGCGCTTCTTCTTTCCTGCAGCTTTGCAGCTTCCGTGTCGGAGATATTCGGCGCTCTGCTGAACGGCGCGTCTCTCAGCCTGAACTATGTGAGAAAGACCGGTCTGGAGAATCTGGCAAAATGGCTGACTGAAGAGCGCATCACCGCCTTCAAGCTGCCGGTCTCTCTTTTCCGCATGTTCCTGACGCTGATGAAGGAGGGATATGATTTTCCCGATCTGCGTCTGATCGTTCTGGGCGGCGATACCCTCTTTCGCAAGGACGTGGAGCTCTTCAGGCGTTTCTTTCCGGAAGGGACGGTCCTGGTCAACCGCCTGACTTCCACCGAGGCCTTCACCATATCGCGGCTGATAATCGACAGCGGCTGCGAGCTGTCGGAGAGGCTGGTGCCTGCCGGTTATGCCGATGACGACAAGGAGGTATCCATTGCCGATGAACAGGGCAATCCCGCCGGGCCGGGACAGATCGGCGAAATCGTGGTGACAAGCCGCTACCTCTCTACGGGCTACTGGAAACTGCCGGAAGAGAATAAGGCTAAATTTACGTTTAATGCAGACAGTGCAGGGAGAAGCAGTTACCGCACCGGCGATCTGGGGCGCATGGGACAGGACGGCCTACTGCAATATTTTGGAAGAAAAGATAGCCAGGTAAAGGTGCGGGGATACCGCGTAGAACTGTCCGCGGTCGAAGCGGCGCTGAACGCCCTGGACGCGATTAAAGCGTCGGCGGTGAAAGTGCAGGATACCGGTCGAAAACAGGGGGGCCGGAAGCTGGTGGCGTACCTCGTTCCCGCGGGGCATCTGCCGCCTTCATCGGTAAGCCTGCGGCGAGCGCTGTCGGAAACGCTCCCCGACTACATGATCCCGGGAAATTTTGTCGTGGTCGAGAAGATTCCGCTGACGCCGACGGGAAAAGTGGATCGGCTGTCTCTCCCTTCAGCGGAGAAGCTGAGGCCGCTGCTCAGCAGTTCCTACGTGGAGCCGCGAACGCAGACGGAGAGGGAAATAGCGGCCATATGGTCGGAGGCGCTGGATGTCGGGAAGATAGGGGCAGCGGACAATTTCTTCGATCTGGGAGGAGATTCGCTGGCGCTTTTCTGGGTGCACATCCATTTGCGGGAATTGTTCTCTGTGGAAGTCTCGATGGTCAACCTCTTTCAGTACCCGACGGTGGCAAGCCTGGCGCGGTTTATCACGGGAAGAAAAGGCGCGGGCCATGATGAAGACACCGGCAGGGCGGATGTCCCTGATGAGGAAAGCCTTCAGAATAAAAAGCGGGAGAAGGCGGGAGAGCGCAGGGATATCGCGATCATCGGCATGGCGGGGGTGTTCCCCGGCGCCGGAGATATAGACGAATTCTGGGAAAATATAAAAAACGGCGTGGTGTCGATCCGCCGCTATACAGATAAAGAATTGACCGAAGCCGGTGTGGATAAGGAGTTGCTGCGGCATCCGGACTATGTGAATGCCGGGTCGCTGATCGACGACGTGGAGATGTTCGATGCACCCTTTTTCGGTATTGCGGAAGAGGAGGCTATGATTCTCGACCCCCAGCATCGCCTGATGCTGCAGACGGCCTGGCATGCCCTGGAGCATGCAGGATACACTCCGGACAATGTCCCCGGCCGTATCGGCATATTTGCCGGCGCCAGTGGCAGCATTTATCTTCAGCGGCACATAGCGCCCGTCCGGGCGTCGCTGAAGGAGGTCAGCGATAACCAGATCAGGCTTTCCAACGATCCGGAATTTCTGGCAACCCGTTTGGCTTACAAACTTAACCTGACGGGTCCGGCCATCAATGTAGCCACAGCCTGTTCCACTTCGCTGGCCGCGGTTCACATCGCCTGCCGCAGCCTTGCCGACGGCGAATGCAAAATCGCGCTGGCAGGCGGAGTGTCTCTGGAATCGCTGCTGAAGACAGGTTATCTTTATCAGGAAGGATGGCTCTTTTCTCCCGATGGAGTGTGCCGTCCTTTCGACGCGGAAGCGAGAGGGACCGTGCTCGGCAATGGCGCCGGTCTGGTGGTGCTGAAGGTGCTCCGCGATGCGGTTGCCGACGGCGATACCATCCATGCGGTGATCAAGGGTTCATCGGTGAACAACGACGGTTCCTTCAAGATAGGTTTCACGGCGCCGGGCGTCGACGGACAGGCTGCTGTTATCTCCGCCGCCCAGAGGAATGCCGGCGTGTCCGCGGACAGCATCGGCTATCTGGAGGCGCACGGGACGGGAACGGCGCTGGGGGACCCGATAGAAATAACGGCTCTCACTCAGGCTTTTCGCAGAAGCACGAAAAGGACCGCCTGCTGTGCAATCGGATCGGTGAAGGCAAACATCGGCCATGCCAGCCGGGCCGCGGGAATTGCCGGACTGATCAATGCGGTTATGGCTCTCAAGAACAGGACTATTCCGCCGCTTGCCGGTTTCCTGCGGCCGAATCCGGAAATCGATTTTGCGTCAAGTCCCTTTTTTGTCAATACCGCCGCGAAGGATTGGCAGATTGAGGATCAGGAGCCGCGAAGGGCAGGTGTCAGTTCTTTCGGCATCGGCGGCACAAACGTTCACATGATTGTCGAGGAATGGCAGGACGGCTGCAGCACGGGGAGCGCTAAACCCGGAGCACTGATCTTGCTGTCGGCAAGGACAGAAACCGGGTTGCAGGCAGCCAGGACAGGTTTGCTCGAATATTTAAAGATGAACCGTGGGCAGGAGATAGCGGATGTTGCCTATACTCTCCAGGTTGGAAGAAGGAGTTTTGAACACCGGCTTTTCGCTGTGTGCGGCGGCCTAGATGAGGCGATCAGGATTATCGAAACAGTGTCACCGCATTTGGAATACGCCGTGCAGCCTTGTGTAAAGCCTTCGGTTGTGTTCTGCTTTTCCGGCGGGAACGGGAAATATCTCAGGATGGCCGGAGAGCTGTACGGGCAGGAACCTCTCTTCCGACGACATCTTGATTTCTGCAGCGGGTTGATTAAAGACAGCTTCGGGCTAGACCTGCAGCATTTGCTTTTCGAGTCTCCGCAGAAAATAACTGAAGCAGAGATGAATCCTGCCGCTGCCGGCGAATTGAATGTTGCGGTGTTTGCCGTGCAATATTCACTGGCACGCCTGCTCATGGGTTGGGGCATCTATCCGGATGCGCTTGTCGGATGCTGTACAGGAGAGTATACCGCCGCCTGCGTTTCCGGAATAATGAAGATCGAATATGCAGTCGCCGCGCTCCTCGATCACAGTCCCGGCGGTGTCGATGATGCGGGAACGCTGCAGCAGTCCGTCATCCCCGTTGTTTCGGGACCGACCGGCGCCTGGCTGAATCCTGATGAGGCAGGGAATCCTGATTACTGGCGGCGAGCCCTGTCGGCCGGATTCAATGCATCCGGAACAGCCGAAACCCTGTCCCTGCTGCCCGAGGTTGTATTGATGGATATCGGTTCTGGTGCTGAGGACGGGTACATAAAAGAGTTTGCGCAGCATCCTGACATGGCGATCATTCCTGTGCTGCCGCAAATGGAGGGAGCGGAGCGCGCCCGTGAAAAACTGCTGCGGGCGCTGGGACGATTATGGCTCAGGGGCGTTGCCGTTAATTGGGCGAAAATGCATGAAGACGAGAAGCGAAAACGAATTCCCCTGCCGGGGTATATGTTCGAAAAAAGACGCTACTGGCTTCCTTAACAATCTATTTCATCCTGTCTGCCGCCTTATGCAGCGCATCAACCATTTCGCGCGCCTTGATTCCCCTGGAACTGCTCTTCTTTATCCAGTCGCTTTCCATACCCTTCAGGCGGTCCTGCATCTTTTTCTTTTCTGCCGGCGGCAGATCGTATATGGCCACCTTTCCTCCGGTCCGCATCTTCTTCACGGTTTCCGCAGCGTAATCGTCATACACCCTGGCGGCGTGGAGGCCCCACTGCTTGCCTGCAGCCTGTTCGATGGCCTTCTTTGCATACGTCGGAAGGGAATCAAACTTCTTTCTGTTCATGACCGCTGCCATGAGCGACACATAAACGTCGGCCTGAGTAATATGCCTGATCTGATCGTATAATTTAAAATCCGCCACGACGGTATTGGGTGTCAGCGCCCCGTCAATAACATGTTTGTCCAGCGCCATCTGCAGTTCTGTAATCGGAAGGCCTATCGGGTTTGCGCCAATGCGCTTCAGGGCATCGGTCATAACTGCGGAGGGGGTGCGCATCTTCATCCCCTTGAGGTCGTCGATGGTTTTGACAGGCTTGGTGGCGGAATATATCTGCCCTGTATCGGAAGCGTAGAACCACAAAATTTTATAGTCCTTGTAGTCATCGGCCAGATAACGGTCAAACAGCTCATAGGCTACTTTTGTAGTATGGGTTGAGCTTTTAAATAGAAACGGCAGATCAAATGCCGATGTTCTGGGGAAACGCCCGGCTGTCATGGATGGGAAGATAAAGGCCATGTCGGCAACGCCGGTCTTTACAATTTCCGGGAGCTGAGCCGGAGCGCCAAGGGTTCCGGCCGGATAGATCTTGATTCGCACTCTGCCGTTTGTCAGTTTTTCAACATTCTGTGCAAAGGGCACATATGTCTTCTGATGCTGGATATGCGTAGTGGGCATGAAATGGGCAAGCTTCAGTTCGATGACATCGGCAGCCGATGCCGTTGTGATTCCTGACGTCATCGTCAGGAGACTTATCGCCATTATTGCTATGATGAACAACTTCTTCATGATCACACCTCCCGCTGGTGATTTTAACAGGCAGCAGAAATTTATAGGAGTCTGTCTTTCAATGTCAACGATTATATTTAAAAGGCTATTTGCAAAATATAGTTTAAATCTACTCAGAACTGAGTGAATACTTTCCAAATGGTTTCCTTAGTAATTGCAGACATCAATACTTAGCTTTGTTGCTGACTGAGCCCATCCCAAAAGACCACCCTTATATTCTTGCTAATATTCTTAATTGTTGAAATTCTTGGCTATTGTGAGTAAAAGTCAATCACCTTTTAAGTAGATTACGAACGTTAATAGAATTTTTGACTGGAGGTAATCCTGGTATGAATAGAAGATTTATACGATTTTTTATCTGTTTAGGGTCAATAATTTTTGTGCTTTATTCCTGTGGTGATGGGGGACCATCCAAGCGGGAGGCTAAAGAAGCGCTTCAGAAGCAACTAAAAGACTGTTACGGATTGGTTATACCAGATACATTTGTCTATACGTCAAACACGAATCAAAGATATTTACACATTACAATTGCAAAGAAACTGAATCTTATTGCAGAGAAACAGACACTAGCGGTAACTCCTAACCTGGGTGGCATCGAGCGTACTCTTGAAACAACCACAGCCGGCGATAAGTTCGATATTGCCCTATCAGAAAAGGGAAAGGCCACTTCCCATTTACTGGATGAGCGCGGTAATACATTTTTTCTAATCTCGGGACATAAAATCGAGAATATTATTTCTATCAACAAAATCGAAAAAAATAATAAAACCGACAAAGGTGACAGTAAAAAAGAATTCGAGGTTACATTTTCCTGTCTGTATAAATACAACGACTTAGGAAAAGCAATGATAAGCCTGGCAAGAGATTACGATCTGAAGTGGCTTGCGGATGACTCAAGTTTGAGAGGAAAGGCCATTCTTATGTATGATGACTTCTTGAAAAGTTACATAATTAAGACTCTTATGTGGAGTAAATGGAATAAAGAAGAATGGAAATATGCAGTATGGTTTACAGACAGTACCGGCAAAAATGCAATCTATAATAACTATGAAAATAACCTGCCACAAGCTTCAATAACCCAGGAACAGGAAAACATGAAACTAATGGAAACTGCGTTTATTGAGCAGGCCTTGAGAGAGCAGTCGCGAGCAAGATTGATTGAACAAATACAAAGGGACAGAGCCTTCAAAGAATATGAGTACAGGAATATGATCACTGAAAAGACGAAAGAAAGGGATGAACGTCTGAGGGCCTGGCAAGAAAGAACAAGAAGAAGATAACGTCCTGTGGTTATCATGGGTTTTATTTCCTAAATATTTATGATACAAAGAGAACAACTATGATTGAGGAATAGGGAAATCTCCCTGATTTTCCATTTTTTGGGTGAGGTTATCTTACAGAAAGAGAGAGGATAATATGGGATCAAAGCATAGGCAGGCGCAGAACGGACGAAAAGAGTCCTTCGAGCGGGTTCTTAAAAAGAGAATGACTCTCCTGTTGTCAAAAGGGATCCAATCTCGGGAGATAGATAAAGATGCGATAGTAAAGAACTTGCGGGCAAATATTGAGGCCATCAATAACAGGCTGAAGGCCATTGACACCAACGAAAAAAAGACGGCTGAACTGGCAAAGATGAAGGCAGAAAAGGCAGCGGTTCCTTTTAAAGAACAGGAAAACGTCAAAGAAGAGAAAAAAAAGATAAAGGAAACCCCTGCTGCGGGCAAGGAAAAAAAGAAAAAGACAGAATAAATTAGGGACGGTATTTTTTTGTAGATCAGGTAAACACAAAAAGCATGCTTCCTGAGGTGAGCGAGACGATCAATTATAAACGGCCACAGTAGTGACGACTGGGTAGCAATATACCCATATGGCTAATTTAAGTGACACGCAATATCATCTTCATAGAATCTTACAGATGTAAATGAATGCTTCGCAAGCATGTATGAGTGTCTATAAGAGGGAAACAGAATGCTGTAGATGTATATAACGCCCGGGAGGAAAACGGTATGTCAAAGTCCCAAGATGCAAAAAAATCCGAGAAGAAAAAACCGCTGAAAACAGCAAAAGAGAAGAAACAGGCAAAGCGGGAAAAGAAAAAGGGCTGAAAAAGAAGGCACAGATGCTGTCACCTCCATTTTTAGGAAATCCTAAATACCAGCATCAAGGAGGCATTGCGTTATGCCGATATTTATGATGTGTGGAAAGTATTCCGGCAGATGCGCTAAACAAGGTTTCACCGGAACGAACGGGAAAGACAGTCTAAATATCAGCATGGCCACTTTATACCAAAGGTGTTGTATGTCCTCTCCGTTACTAATCAACTTTTTTCCAACATGACAGATCAACTTGATAATATTTACCATTAACCTCTGCTACATCTCCTACACTCATCGAGGTATTACGTAATCCCGATCTTTTTATGACTTCTGTCATTTCTCTTTCTACACGGGGAGTCCAAACCTCAGCCTGCTGAATATTAAATACTTCATCTAAACAATCAGCTTGAATCTGACCGATTGAGAAACACTTGCTGGAAATTTCTTCAACCTTTAAACCATCATCGAACCAATAGGTCGGCTCTTTTCTGTACCAAACAGTATAATTTTTCATTTTCTTCTCCTTTTCCAATTATTGATGTCGTACCCAAAAAACAAAAAACCCATCTAATCGTAATAGACAGGGTTTCGGTTTTTTATTTAGCCCCTCTGTGGGGTAGAGGTATCAGAGAGGTTAACCCCTCCTCCTCGCTATGCGACTTTTTTAAAGCATCCTCTCTTAATTGTATAAAGTCAAGATAATACTTTGAATGTTGCGCTGATTCGGTTTGGGTGTAATGATGGAGTTGGATAGAAAACAAATAGCATCATGTTTAAAATATGAATCCATTTAATGTGGATTCGAGGATAACTGATTGTTAAAGTGGGAATTATGCCTTGAATGCGATTTCGGTGTGAAAGATTTATATGTACGGACATATGTTTTCAGATCATATGCCATGCAGGCAGCTAATAAGCGTCATTCTGCAACTCCGCAACAGAATGACGCTTATTAGTAAGTTAGCATGCACGGAAATAAGATCCGACAGTAACAAACCTCTTTGAGTTTTCCCCGCCAACAGTTTCTGTTTCAAACCCGGAATGCACCAAAGGGAACCTTTTCGAAGAGAAGATTTCTAACCTTTTTATGCAAACTACGGGGCATTATCCCTCTTGTCGCATCGAGTGAATTTTCAACCTCATTTTACAAACAGCCGTTTAAAATTGATTAAACCCAGATTACGCAATAGAATGCATATGCACTTGGATAAGTGAATATTATCCTGGTCAAAGGGGTTTTCAAGCGGCGAATCAAATATTTTTCTTGTGAAAAATATTCTGAGCCGCGGAAAGCCGTTTTGACCAGGATGCTGAAGGGTATTACTTTTCTTATTGCGTAATCTGGGTTAAGCTGATGGATAAGGAAAATACAGTGCCGGTATTCACGGAGCACGCAGCCCGGAATCTTTTTTACATTGCCGACATGCCTGCAGGATCATCATAGAGACGTCCGTTCCGGATTACCATGAGGGGCGCGCGGCAGGCTCCGATGTCCTGCAGAGGGTTATTGCTCAGAACGACCATGTCTGCGCACTTTCCTTTTTCAATGGTTCCGATTTTGCCGTCCATGCGAAGAATCCTGGCGTTGTTGATTGTGGCGGAGCGAAGCGCCTCTGATGCCTTGAAGCCCGTCCTTACCATCATCTCCATCTCTCTCCACAGAGTTCCATGAAAAGCAAGCGGGACGCCGGCATCGGTGCCGCATCCGATCAGAATCCCGGCGTCCTTCATTCTGCTCAGGTTTGCCGGGGCATGAAGCAGTATCCGGAAAAAGAGGTCCGGTTTCGGCATGAAGATTCGTTTACCATAAAAATCTGAGCAGGCGTATTTCCGATAGTTGTCCAGTACCGCCCTGCTTCTCTCGAAAATTGCCGGCTCGATATAACGTTTTGCAGAAGAGTCTAGATACTGTTTTCTTTCCCGCCGTTCTCCATCGATGTAAGGCGTTCTGAATTCTGCGGGCAGTTCACGGAATGCCTCTTCCGCAGCAAGCATTTGCGCCACTGTTAGGGTGGGGATGATCGCAATCTTCTTTTTCGACATCTGTTCGATGTCTCCGTCGGAAATCTTAATATCTGCAATGTGCTCCAGGGAATCGATCCCGTGCGTGAGAGCGCGATCAAAACCGAATCTCGTATTGACATGCCCGGCCAGTGGAAGCCGGTGCTGTTGTGCAAAGTCTTTGATGATTTTCCAGTGGCTGCCGCTGTAGAACGGTATCGCGTTCTTTCCGCACATAAGAGAAGTGTCGTCCATTGTCAGTTTGATGAAGGATGCCCCTCCCGCGGTGTTTTCCTCCATTTTTTCGGTAAGTTCATGGTCGCTTTCAAACCAGAGGTTGGGATTGCCGGTAAAGGAGATGGCAAGTCCTGCAAGTGCGCCCGCATCGGATGGTCTGATATCGGGGTGGCTGCCCTTTATGTTTGTGAACGCGTTGCAGAAGACAACTCCGGGGCCCGCCAGTTTCCCCGAATTGAGCATGGCCAGGTGTTTGTGAAGCAGAATCGGAAACGCGCCCATGTCCCGCACGGTTGTCACACCTGCGGCAAGCTGCTGCGGGAAGTTTCTCCTGATCTGGCGCATGGCGGAGCCGACCATCAGGGGATCGAGAGATGACTGCGACGTCATGGTCATATGGCAGTGGGCGTCGATCAGTCCGGGGATCAGGTATCCGTTTTTCACATCGACTGTGGTGTCTTCCCCGGCAGTCCGCAGGGGCGCGGACAGCGACTCGATCATGCCGTTGCTTATGACGACTGTTCTCTCCTCCCTGATGCATCCGGCGGTCACATCTATGATGTTGCAGTTGACCAGGATCAGTCTTCTGCCGTCACTGTGATGGGCGGGCTTGAATCCGGGAACGGACGTGCATCCGTGGAGTCCGGGCATGGAAAGAAACAGGGCGGAAGCTGCCGAATATTTAAGCAGTTCCCGCCTGGAAATATTCCGGGGAAGTTGTTCATGCATCGATATGGAATCCCTGTCTGCATATTGCGCCAGACACTATGATAGCTTGACTCCAGCGCACTTGAAGAATCTTATCTAAAAAAGTTCATTATTTTAATTTTAATTGACGCGCCTTATTATACTCAGCACGTTCTTCAGCATATCTGCCGAGTACATGATAAGCCATCCCGCGGCATTCATATGCATATGCATTTCGCGGATTGAGTTCAATTGACCTATTGTAATCAATAAGAGCTTCATTATATCTGCTGAGTGTATAAAGAGCCATCCCGCGGTTGAGATAAGCGTCCGCATATTGCGGATTCAGTGCAATTGCCTTATTGTACTCAACAATCGCATCGTTATATCTGCCAAGTATGTGATAGGTGACTCCAAGGCTGTTATGCGGGTCTGCATATTTGGAATTCAGTTTAATTGATTTATTGTACTCAATAATCGCTTCATTATATCTGCTGAGAGCATGAAAGGTAATTCCACGGTTGTTATAGGCATCTGCATATTGGGGATTCAGTTCAATTGATTTATTGTACTCAGCAATCGCTTCATTATATCTGCCAAGCATATGGTAGGTGACTCCGATGCCGTTATGCGGGTCTGCATACCCGGGATTCAGTTCAACTGCTTTATTGTACTCAGCAATGGCTTCATTGTATCTGCCGAGTGCATGGTAGGTAATTCCCCTGTTGTTATAAGCATCTGCGTATTGGGGATTCAGCTCAATTGCTTTATTGTACTCAGCAATCGCTTCATTATATCTGCCAAGCATGTGATAGGTAATTCCCCGGTTGTTATAAGCGTCTGAATATCCGGGATTCAGTTCAATTGCTTTATTGTATTCAGCAATCGCTTCATTGTATCTGCCAAGTGCATGATAGGCAATTCCCCGGTTGTTATAAGCCAGATCGAGCTTTGGATTTAATTCTATTGCTTTCGTGAGATCGGCAGCTGCAGCATCATAATCGCCACGCATATGATTTTTATATCCGCTTTCCAGCCATTCAAATGCAGAAAGTTCTTTTATCGACTTATCATATCTTTGTTGAACCTGCTGTTTTGCATTACCCCTTGCAAGCGCAAGTTCCTCTCTCAGTTTCTCATTCTCCTTTAAAACGGCATCCACTCTTTTTCTGGTATCATCCAGCTCACGGGATTTATCACGGTCTTTACGGAGGTTGTCTATCGATTTGATGACATCGTTTTCATCCGTAACTATCCTGGTTTTTATCCAATATGTATGGCCGTCCCATTTTTCATCTACAATCTCAGTCTTCACAATACCTGCTGTTAATGAGGTAATCTGGTCTTTTGTAAGGTTGAAGTTTTTCACTTCGGTTATGCTTTCAAGATATGTTCCTAATTCCTCCAGGAGAAGTCTTTTCACTTCTCGCATGGCAATTACACGGCTGGAGTTTCTGCTGTCATCCTCACTTGCCCGGTAAGAGTATTCCTTGATGAATGTCTTTGCTTCGGCAAAAGCCGTTTGTGGAATAAATAGTGCAATCAGAAGCGAAAGAAGAATAATTCTTGTCGAAATGGATTTCATCTCTCACAGGCCTTCCTTTCACGGAATAATTTGCATTATATACATCTTTTTAGGAGAGCTTTTAATCTAAGGATAATTTACCTGATCAGGTGAAAGAGCCTGGCCAGCTCGGCATTTAAAATTACTGATCTTGCGAATGTGGGAACGAGCATGAAAATCAGCGCTCCGACGCCAAACGAAAGTGCAAGATTTTTCCTGGTCACCAATCCCTTCCTTGCCCAGTTTACAAGGAAATATAATCCGCCGGGTACGTAAAGAACAGTTGCCGTCACCACACCGGGAGAATACTCACCGCCGAGGATAGAGGCTGAAATGTGTAAAAATGCATTGGCCAGAACCCACATGGCGCAAGACATGCCGACCCACAGGTATCTGGTCGGATTCCTGTAGTATACATAGCAGGCTGAAACCAGAATCGCAAAGAACATAGAATTTCCTATCAAATTCTGTGTCCAGTCGAAATTGCCGAAGTAACGATCACCCCATTCAACAAAGCCAAGGGTAAATTCCTCGACCATGTGAAGGGCGTAGATCAGACAGAAAAGAAAAATAGCACGGGGATTTTCATCAAAAGCATATCCGTCCTTCATAAAATATCTTCCTCCGTTTTTCTGACCTGTAGCCGGCTTCAATCTCTCCGGCAAGTATTATAAGCCGGGGTAATGCAGCACAATCGCCTTTCGAACCGGTCTGACTTAAAATAATCTGACTAGAAAAACGCAATCCAACAATTTCTTGCCGGACAAAGCAGGCATAATCAGCCATATTCATAACTTTTTGTACTTTAGCATGATTGGCGGAAAATTGGCATTATAAACTACAGGAAAAAAGAAGCGGGGGCTGAATTCCGGAAAATCATTTCTGCAATCGATGTAACGAATGAAGAAATTATCCCGGATTACGCAATAAAAAAGTAATACCCTTTGGCATCCTGGTCAAAAAGGCTTTCCGCGGCTCAGAATATTTTTCACAAGAAAAATA